>NZ_JBHMBS010000010.1:221148-330516 GCF_042428775.1 Streptosporangium vulgare
TCGGGCGCTCAGCCCAGGCGGGCGCTCAGCCCAGGCGGGCGCTCAGCCCAGGCGGGCGCTCAGCCCAGGCGGGCGCTCAGCCCAGGCGGGCGCTCAGCCCAGGCGGGCGCTCAGCCGGTTCGGGCGCTCAGCCCAGGCGGGCGACGAGGGCCTCGTACTCCTCCCAGAGTTCCCTGGGCAGGTGGTCGCCGAAGGTCTGGAAGAAGGCGGGCATGAGCGACGCCTCCTGCCGCCAGATGTCCTCGTCGACGCCGAGCAGCGTCCGCATGTTCTCGTCGGAGACGTCGAGGCCCTCGGTGTCGAGCTCGGCGGGGAGCAGGCCGATGGGGGTCCGCACCGCCTCCGCGCGGCCGTTGAGGCGGTCGACGATCCACTTGAGCACGCGGGTGTTCTCGCCGAAGCCGGGCCAGATGAACCTGCCCTCGTCGTCCTTGCGGAACCAGTTCACGTAGTAGATGCGCGGCAGCCGGGCGTTTTCCCGCCGGCCGATCCTGAGCCAGTGGGCGAAGTAGTCGCCCATGTTGTAGCCGCAGAAGGGCAGCATCGCGAACGGGTCGCGACGCAGCTCGCCGACCTTGCCCTCGGCGGCGGCGGTCTTCTCCGAGGCGATGTTGGCCCCCACGAAGACGCCGTGCTGCCAGTCGAACGACTCCGTCACCAGGGGGACCGCGCTGGCCCGCCGCCCGCCGAACAGGATCGCGGAGATCGGCACCCCCGCGGGGTCCTGCCACTCGGGGGCGATCGTCGGGCACTGCGCGGCCGGGACCGTGAAGCGGGCGTTGGGGTGCGCGGCGGGCTCGCCGGAGTCCGGCGTCCAGGCGCGGCCCTTCCAGTCGGTCAGGTGCGCCGGGGGCCGGTCGGTGAGCCCCTCCCACCACACGTCGCCGTCGTCGGTGAGGGCGACGTTGGTGAAGATGCTGTTGCCCCAGAGCGTCCTGATCGCGTTGGCGTTGGTGGACTCCCCGGTGCCGGGGGCGACGCCGAAGAAGCCCGCCTCGGGGTTGATGGCGCGCAGCCGCCCGTCGTCGCCGAAGCGCATCCAGGCGATGTCGTCGCCGATCGTCTCGACCTTCCACCCGGGGAGGGTCGGCTGGAGCATGGCGAGGTTCGTCTTCCCGCAGGCGCTCGGGAAGGCCGCCGCGACGTAGCGCGTCTCCCCGGCGGGCGGGGTGATCTTGAGGATGAGCATGTGCTCGGCCAGCCAGCCCTCGTCGCGGGCCATCGTGCTCGCGATGCGCAGGGCGTAGCACTTCTTGCCGAGCAGGGCGTTGCCGCCGTACCCGGAGCCGTAGGACCAGATCTCACGGGTCTCGGGGAAGTGGCTGATGTACTTGGTGGGGTTGCACGGCCACGGCACGTCGTCCTGGCCGGGCTCCAGCGGGGCGCCGACCGAGTGGACGGCCTTGACGTAGCCGCCGCGCTCCTCGATGAGCCGCAGGGCGTCGTCGCCCATGCGGGTCATGACGCGCATGGACACGACCACGTACGGCGAGTCGGTGATCTCCACGCCGAGCTGGGAGATCTCGCCGCCCAGGGGGCCCATGCAGAACGGCACCACGTACATCGTCCGGCCGCGCATGCTGCCCTTGAAGATCTCGCCGAAGGTGCGGCGCATCTCGGCGGGGGCGATCCAGTTGTTGGTCGGCCCCGCGTCCTCCTCGCGCTCGGAGCAGATGTAGGTCCGATCCTCGACCCTGGCGACGTCGCTGGGGTCGGAGGTGGCGTGGAAGCTGTTCTGTCGCTTGGACAGGCGGGTGAAGGTGCCCTGCTCGACCAGCAGGTTCGTCAGGCGGGTCCATTCGGCCTCGGAGCCGTCGCACCATTCGATCCGGTCCGGCCGGGTCAGATCGGCGATCTCCTTGACCCACCCGGCGAGCTCCTCGTGGCTGGTCGGGCTGACGGCGGTGACATCTGCGGTAACGGACACTACTGGGGCTCCTTTACACTTCTCCGGGCCAAAACATCATTGACGACCGGACCGCACCCAATCCAATTGGCGTAGACCAGTGAATTCGCGCGATCACACGTCACGGCGCTCCGGTCCCGGCGTCTCCGGTGACGTATGGCCTGGCAGGAGACGCAGGGTTTTGAAACCCCTACCCAAAAGAAGTGAATCTAAAAAAGCCCGCCCCGACAGTGGTATAGGCCAATGAGAAAGGTCTAAACCAATCAGCGAACAGGTTCAGACCAATTTACCGGCCATTTCCGCGGCCCCACCTCAGGAATTCATGTCCGGACCCGCCGCGCGGACGCGGTCGACGTGCTGGAGCGCGTCCCTCAGATCCGCCAGCCAGGTGTCGGTGTGGTTGCCCACCAGGCGCACGCACCAGGCGAGCGCGTCACTGCGGCTGCGGGCCACCCCGGCCGCGACGAGGGTGTCGAGCACCTGACGCTCCGACTGCTTGAGGCGGGTCATGACAGGCACCGAGAGTGTGGTGAACATCACTGTCTCGTCACCGACGGCGACCCCCCAGGAGACCTTCCTGCGGAAGCGCCGCTCGGCCTCCAACGCGATCTCGACGCGCCGCTCCCTGGTCTCCTCGCGGAAACGCAGGATGCCGCCCTCGACGGCGGCGGAGCGCTCCACCTCCGAGACGTCCTCGTCGAGCGCGGGAGGCCGGAGCCTGCCGACCACCGCGATCTCCTCACGGTCCAGCACGATCTCGACCGCGCCCTCGAACCACTCCTCGGGCAGCCTCCCCGCGAACCACCCGCGCAGCTTCGCTATTGCTTCATCCTTTTCCATGTAATTTAGATTACAACGCTTCATCGAACGAAGCCAGCATCACGCCACGCCGAACACGGGCGGGGTACGCGGATGAGAAGTGGGAACGCACGGCGAAGAAGCCGGAAGCATGCTCGCGTCCGGCGATGTCCGCGACGAGGACGGCCACACCGGGCTCCGGCCGGTCTCACCCGGCTCCGACCGGCCTCGATCGGCTTCGACCGGCTTCAACCGGCTTCCGTCAGCCTTCCCGGAGAGGTTCCACGGAGATTCCACGCTCGCGGAGCCGCCCTCGGGGCCGCGCGGACGCGAGGGGCGGCGGACGACCGCCGACCGGGTCGCCGCGGGTCTCCCCCTCGCCGGGCACCGGGTGAAGGTGCCGGGTGAAGGTGGAGACCCGGTGGAAACCGTCTCCGTGAGCGGTACGGCTAGCGGACCCGGGCGGCGACCTGCGGGCTGATCCGTACGGCCCCGGCGAAGTTGCGGGTGGTGACGGGGACGAGCTTGACCACGTCACCGGTCCTGGGGGCGTGCAGCATCTTGCCGTCCCCCCAGTAGATGGCCACGTGCGAGACGTAGCCGGGGTTGGTGGGGTCGTGCCGCCAGAACAGCAGGTCACCGGGCTGGGCCTGGGAGAGCGGGATCTGGGGGCCGGAGACGAACTGCTGGTGCGTCACCCGGGGCACCTTGATCCCCGCCTGCGCGTACGCCCACTGGACCAGGCCCGAACAGTCGAAGCTGTCAGGGCCCTCGGCGCCCCACACGTACGGGCGGCCGAGCTTGCCGATCGCGGCGGTGAGCGCGGCCGTGACCTGGGAGGCGGTCATGAAGGAGCTCGCCGACCAGGTCACGGCCTTGTCGGGGGTCTCCGCGGCGGTCTTGCCCGGAGCCGTCAGCACCGGGTTGATCACCGCGACCTGGGCCCCCTTGGGGAGGGCGCGCAGGAGGGTGAGGCGCAGCTTCGCGGAGTCGGCCTTCGGCGCGCTCACCACGAGCGCGTTGTTCTGCGGGATGCCCAGCGCGCGGGCGGTCGGCCGGGAGACCACGGCGTCGATGGCGCCCATGCCCATCGTGGCGTAGGCGCCGACGCGCAGGTTGCGCCCGGCGGTGGTGAAGGTCTTGCCCAGGGGCATGCCCCCGTCGTTGCCCAGGACGAAGGAGACGGCGACCTCCCCCGCCGAGACGTTCCGCCAGAGCCTGTCGGAGCGCGCGGTCGGCTTGGGGGTGTAGGCGCGGAACGTCGAGGGGTTCACCCCGAGCGTCTGCACCCGCTTGCCGTCCAGGACCACCTCCGCGGCGTCGGCCCGCTCCACCGCCCGTACCCCGGAGAGCTGGGCGACCCTGGCGACCACGGTCGCGCTGAGCGGCCGGTGCGCGACGACGAACAGGTGCGGCTGCCGCATCGAGGTGAGCGGCGCCACCGGTTCGGGTGCCGCCTGCCCGCCCTGGGCGGGCTTCGCCACCTGGGCCGGCGCGGTGGCGACGGACCTGCGCATCGTGATCGTCTCCGGCTCGGCCTCCGGCATCTGGGTGAAGACCATCAGCCCGGTGGCCAGCAGGCCGACGAGCAGGACGGCCAGGACCGGGACGGCCCGCCTCATCAGGCGGGCGGTGCGGTGGCTGTAGCGGGGGCGGGGGCTGTAGGCGAGGTCCTGCCGGGCCTCCCGGATCAGGTCGGAGACACGTGGCCGCCGATCGAACACGACATCTCCCCTTCTCCGTGGACTCCAGCCTTACGAGGGTGCCGCAGACCGCCCCCAGATGCACGCGAACCCACCGAAAAGCGCCCTATCTGCAATGTGGCCGCATGACTTACGAAACCCCACCAAACCCTCTGACACACGGCAATCCGCCGGGACGCCCGTCCCGGCGGATCAGCGAATCGATCGGAGTATGGGTCAGAGAGCGGGGAGGTCAGTTGCCGATGTACGGCACGGCCTCAAGGATCTCGACCGTGTTGGAGCGGCCGTTCGGCATCGTGTAGGTCGCCTTCTCGCCGATCTTCTTGCCGTTGATCGCCGCACCGAGCGGCGACTTGGGCGAGTAGACGTCGATCGGGGCGCCGCTCTCCTCACGCGAGGCCAGCAGGAACGCGACCTCCTCGTCATCGCCCTCGAAACGGACGGTGACCGTCATGCCGGGACCGACCACACCTTCGGTGCGGGGCGCCTCGCCGACCTTGGCACTGTCCAGGATCTGGCGGAGGTGGAAGATTCGGGCCTCCATCTTGCCCTGCTCGTCCTTGGCGGCGTGGTAGCCGCCGTTCTCCTTCAGGTCACCTTCTTCGCGTGCCGCCTCGATCTTCTTGGCGATGTCGACGCGCCCGGGCCCCGAGAGGTGCTCAAACTCAGCCTTCAGGCGGTCGTACGCCTCCTGAGTGAGCCAGGTGACGCTCTCGCTGTGGGAGTCGGCCACGGGTTCTCCTTGCTTCCTCGGGGGCTTCGTGCTTGGTACTTGGGGGTTGCGGTCGGTCGAATTTCGAAAGGCTAACAAGTTAACCCCTCGACCGCCTCCCCAAATGTCTCACTATACGAGATAGCAGTACTGGACATGACCGGAAGTGGCGGGAGCACTGGTCTCTAGCCGTTCAGTAAGCCGAACATACCCCTCACCAGCCGGAATATTGACCTCCTTGCTGCCGACCTCGACGTGGCTGACATCGGTGGCCCGCAGGCGGCAGAGCGCCGCGCGATCAGACGGTTTGACCACCTCGAAGGTGATCTGCACAGAATCGCCGCGACTGGTGTCGAACGCGATGACCTGGTCGATGACCTCCGTGTTGCCCTTCGCCGCCCACATCACGTAGCCCCATCCCCCCGCGCACACGGCGCAGAGGATCGCGATCACGACGTGCACGACGAAGCGCCCCCTGCGCTCCGGGCGGTCGGGAAAGTCGCCCGGGGTGCCGAGGACAGGACCGTCCTGACGGCCCTTCTCGGCTTCGCTGGTGGCCATGACGGAATCTCCCTGCACTACCTCGGTGTTATCCGAGACAATTGTCCCCCGCGGGGGCCTCGCCCTCGCGACCGCCCAAGAGAAACTAACCTCTCCCTAGAGTTACGTAAGCCGAGGGCGCGCGGGGACCCGCGTCGAGCGGAGCGGAACACACGGCCAGGCGGGCCGTCCGCGAGGCGACCGACGACGATCCGAAGCGTGACCGACATAAGGAGACACCGAGCCCGTGAGTGCACCGCTCAGGCTGATGGCCGTTCACGCGCATCCCGACGACGAGTCGAGCAAGGGCGCCGCCACCATGGCGCGCTACGTGGCCGAGGGCGTGGACGTGCTGGTCTGTACGCTCACCGGAGGCGAGCGAGGGTCGATCCTGAACCCCAAGATGGAGCGTCCGGAGATCCTTGAGAACATCGGCGAGGTCCGGCGTCTGGAGATGGAGCGCGCCCGGGAGATCCTCGGCGTGGAGCAGCGCTTCATGGGGTTCGTCGACTCCGGCCTGCCGGAGGACGAGAGCGAGCCGCTGCCCGAGGGCTGCTTCGCGCTGATGCCGCTGGAGATCGCCTCGGAGCCGCTGGTGGCGGCCGTCCGCGAGTTCAGGCCGCACGTGATCCTGACCTACGACGACGACGGCGGCTACCCGCACCCCGACCACATCATGACCAACCGCGTCTCGGTCGAGGCCTTCGAGGCGGCCGGCGACCCCGACCGCTACCCGGACTCCGGCGAGCCCTGGCAGCCCCTGAAGCTCTACTACCACATGGGTTTCACCAAGGAGCGGTTCGAGGCGCTGCACGAGGCGATGAACTCCCGCGGCATCGGCTCCCCGTACGCCGAGTGGATCTCCCGCTGGGAGGACCGCCCGCAGAAGTGGCCGGTGACCACCCGCGTCCCCTGCGGCGACTACTTCGAGCTCCGCGACGAGGCGCTGCTCGCGCACGCCACCCAGGTCGACCCGGACGGCTTCTGGTTCGTCTGCCCACGAGACCTGCAGCGCGAGGTCTGGCCGACCGAGGACTACCACCTGGCCCGCTCGCTCGTGGACGTCGAGCTTCCCGAGGACGACCTGTTCACGGGCGTCCACGTGGAGGTCGCGGCCGACACCGTCTCGCACGCCTGCCACTGACGCGACCATGGGGTGGCGGTGGCAAACTTGACGTGTGATTGCATTCGACACCGTCACCAAAGGTGACGTCAGCCCGGGTCTCCTGGGCTTCCTCGTCGTGGCCGGCCTGGGGTTCGCCCTCTACGTGCTGGTCAAGTCCATGAGGAAGCAGATCTCCAGGATCGAGGTCCCCTCCGAGGCCGAGCTGAGGGAGCGGAACGGCGCCGGCACCACGACGCCGACCGCTCCCTAGCCCCGCCGGATCCGCGGTCCTGACCGGCCACCGCGCGACACGCGCGAGGGGCGGGCTCCGCCGACCCGAAAACCCCGAGAGCGAGCAAGGACGATCATGGCCGACGACATCGAGGTCTCCGACAACCCCGAGGCCCTGCGCTTCGAGATCCGGCTGGACGGCGAGATCGCCGGGTTCGCCGCGTACCGCCTGCGCGCCGGGAAGATCATTTTCACCCACACCGAGATCCTCCCCGAGCACGGGGGCAAGGGCCTGGGCGGCCGGCTCGCCTCCGCGGCCCTCGACGCGAGCCGCTCGGCCGGCCGGGCGGTCGTGCCGCTCTGCCCGTTCGTCGCCCGCTACATCCGGCGCCACCCCGAGTACAAGGACCTGGTGCCCGAGGGTTATCGCGACCTCCTCGACGAGGAGGGCTGACCTCGCGGCTCCCGGCCCCCTGCCTGCTCCCGCCCGGAGCCGCGTGAGGACCACCCGCCACCCGCGCCAGGACCGCCCGCCTGGCGGACGGCACCACCACGATCACGCCCACGGGTCGCGACGGCGCACCGGCTCTCTCCACGCGTGACCTCCGTGCGCGACGGCGCACCGGCCTCCCTGGGGCCTGGCTCACCGGCCCCTCCGAGCCGTACGGGGCCGTACGCGTCCGTCAGTCGCCGAGGGTGTCCGTCGAGGACCAGGCGCGCTCCAGCGCCCTGGGCAGCCCCCAGCGGCCCAGCGAGGTGAGGACCTCGGTCCTGTCGACGATCCCGAGGCACGCCCACAGCGGGGTGACCGAGCTGAAGAGCGTCTCGGCCGCCTCCAGGTCCTCCGGCTCGTCCAGATCGACGTCGATGTCCTCCGATTCGGCGATGAGCCTCGCGATCCGCTCGGGCGACGCCAGCACCCCGGGGCCGCGCCTGGCCAGGGCGGCGACCACGGCGAGCCAGTCGGCGTGGTGGATCGCGCACAGGGCGGCCAGCACCGAGTCCTCGTGGCTGAGCTCCCCGTCCAGGTCGGAGAAGACCTCCAGCCGGTCCTCCTCGTCGGGCAGGTCGGAGATCGGCCCCGCGATGCCCGCCGTGACGGTCAGCCAGAGCTCCTCGTCGTCGGCCGGCAGCGGCTCCCCCTCGTACCCCGCGCAGGCCCGCAGCACGTTGCCGGGATAGCCGGGCCTGCCCAGCACCTCGCGCAGCCGGGTGGCCGCGGCCCGCAGCTCCCTGACGGGCCGCTCGGGGTCGGGCAGCTCGGCCAGGATGCGCCGCAGCTCGGCGAGCGCGAACGCCTCCTCCTCGTCCCAGGCGGCGAACAGCTCCTCGTCCTGCTCGTCGGAGACCGCGGTCCCGGGGACCCGCCCGTCGGGCAGCGGGCCGGTGAGCCAGCGCTCCTGAAGGTCCGCGTAGGCCTCCCTGGCCCCCTCGTCGCCCCGGGCGAGCGCGTCCGGGTCGATCTCCCCGGCGGCGACCCGTTCCTCCAGGTAGGCGACGAGCCCGTGGAACATCTCCTCGCCGACCGGTCCTCGCTCGTCCTCCTCGGGCCAGACGAAGAAGCTCGGGGTGAGCAGGAGCGGCTCGGTGCCGGTGGACTCCATCCAGCGCTGCACGTCTCCCACGGTCGCGCCGCCGGACTCGATCGCGCTGAGCGTCGCCTTCGCGGAGTCCCAGAAGGGCACCGACAGCGGGTTGCCCGCCGCCAGCATCGCCCTCCTCAGGTCGGGCAGCGCCACCAGCGCCACACCGGACGGCACGGCGAGCAGCGCACGGGCAACATCACGCCGGGTCAGCTCGGAAGCCGCCCTTCCGGCGTGCACACAGACGAAGTCGAGATCCACGCCCAGTGAGCCTACGCCGGAAGCGCGGTGAACACACCTTCCCGCCCGGTGTCACCTCACGCACCCGGCGCACCGCACCCGTCCGGGGAGCCACGGGAGCCGTACGGCACGCTCACGAAACGCGCGACGATCGCACCGGGAAGATCCGGGAAGATCGGGGAGGAGGCCGGGAAGCGAGGTCAGGAGACACCGGACGCGACGGCCGGGGCGTGCGTACGGCGCGGGGCGGTGGTCCGGACGGGACGCCAGGTGCTCACCAGCGCGAAGGCCAGCAGCAGCTCGGCGATGTCGCCGCCGTAGTACATGATCTCCGCGGCTCCGCGCAGCTGCGCGGCCGGCACCGGCACGTCGACGGCGAGCCCCGCGTACATCAGCTGCGACAACGTGGCGTGCACGGTGATCGCCACCCCCAGCACGACCAGCCGGAGGGGGACGGAAGGGCGCCGCGGCGCCGGGTCGGGACCGGCGATCGCCCAGGCGAACAGGCACCCCGCCAGCAGGAAGTGCACGTGCACCAGGTGGTGCGGCAGCGCGCCGGTGGAGGCGATCCGGTACAGCGGGGTGCAGTACAGCGCCACCATGGCGCCCACGCTGAGCAGCAGCGCGCTCCACGGGCCGGCGAGCAGGTGCGCCGCCCGGCAGCGCAGCACGGCGCCGAGGCGCCGCCCGTGGACCGGCGGCAGCGAGCGCAGCAGCAGCGTCACCGGGGCGCCCAGCACCAGGCCCAGCGGCGCCAGCATGCCGATCAGCAGGTGCTGCAGCATGTGCCCGCGGAAGTCCGTCCCGGCGAACGCGGCGACGGGCCCGGTCACGGCGGCGGCGACCAGCGCGACACCGGTGAGGAAGGCCGCCGTCCGCCACCGGCTCCAGCCCCTGGGCTCACGAGCGCGCCGTACCGCCAGCAGCAGGTACCCGCCCGCCACCACGGCGAGAGCGGTCAGGATCGCCGGTGGCGGCACCGCCGCCAGGCCACCGCCGTGCTGGTGGGCCTCGTGCGCCAGGGCGATCATCGTGCTCGCGCGGCGGGGGCGCGCCCGTCCTCGTCACACAGCTCCACCGGGCCGCCGCCGCCACGCTGTAGCAGCCAGCCTGCGGCCACCAGCACCGCGCCCAGGAGCAGGAACCCCAGGTCCCACCAGGTCTGGTACGGGCCGGTCCGCACGTGGTGGATGCCCAGCAGATGGTGGTCGACGACGCCTTCCACCAGGTTGAACAGCCCCCATCCGACGAGGATCCAGCCCCACAGCTCCCGCGATCTCCACACCCGGCCGCGGGAGCGCAGGACCCGCGAGTACAGCAGGCCGAGGCCGATCAGCACCGCCAGCCAGGTGAACGCGTGGAACAGGCCGTCCCACAGCGTGTTCATCCGCAGCCCGGGGACGGTGTCGGCCGGGTAGTACCTCACCCCGATGTTGTCGGTGTTCGTGCTGGACAGCATGTGGTGCCACTGCAGGATCTGGTGCAGCAGGATGCCGTCGACGAACCCTCCCAGCCCGACGCCCAGAATCGCGCCGGGCACGGCGATCCGCCCGGCACCGCCCCTCCCCGCCGACCTGCCCGTCATCGCGGCCCCCTCGTTCCCCGGTCCGGACCCGGCGCCGACGACACCGGGCGTCCATTCCGCCAAACCTCACCAGAGCCACCGGCGGGCGTACGGGAGCGACGCACCCGCCCACGTCATCCACGACCTAAAATTTCGGCCACGACCGCGCGGGGAACGGGTCACGACCGCGCGAGGACGATCACGGCACCGGCGGCCACGCGACGGGCATCCCGCCCGCCCGCACCCGCGGCGTCGCCCCGCTCCCGGTTTAGGGTGAGAAGGACCGGGTGAGCGGAACCGCGACGCGCGATCTTCACACGTTTCGCGGGAGCACGCCTCGCGGGAGGCGCGCGTTTCACCGGAAGCGCTTTTCACCGGAAGCGCGTTTCGCGGGAGGCGCGCGGGAAGAACGCACCTCACGGGAAGAACGCACGCACCGCGTACGCAGGAAAGGTCTTCATGAACCGCTTGAAGGACGCGACGAGCCCCTATCTGCTCCAGCACGCGGACAATCCCGTCGACTGGTTCGAATGGGGTGAGGAGGCGTTCGCCGAGGCCGTCCGCCGGAACGTGCCGCTGCTGATCAGCGTCGGCTACTCGGCGTGCCACTGGTGCCACGTGATGGCCCACGAGTCCTTCGAGGACCGGGCCACGGCCGCGCTGATGAACGAGCGCTTCGTCAACGTGAAGGTCGACCGCGAGGAGCGGCCGGACGTCGACGCGGTCTACATGGCGGCCACCCAGGCCATGACCGGTCAGGGCGGGTGGCCGATGACGGTCTTCGCCACCCCGGAGGGCCACCCCTTCTACACCGGCACCTACTTCCCCAGGCAGCAGTTCCAGCGGCTGCTGGCCGGGGTGTCGAGCGCCTGGACCGACGAGCGGGAGGCCGTGCTGGAGCAGGGCTCGAAGATCGTGGAGGCGCTGAACGAGCGGTCGGCGCTGCCGTCCGGGCCGCTGCCCACACCGGACACGCTCACCCGGGCCGTGCACAGCCTGGCCGAGTCCTTCGACCCGGTCCGCGGCGGTTTCGGCGGAGCGCCGAAGTTCCCGCCGTCGATGGCCCTGGAGTTCCTGCTGCGCTACGGCGCGGCGGCCACCGGGAACACGGGAGACACGGGGGACAAGGGCGACGGGGAGCGGCGGGCGACCGCCGAGGCGGCGACGTCCATGGCCGGGCGGACGCTGGAGGCGATGGCGCGCGGCGGCATCTACGACCAGCTCGGCGGCGGGTTCGCCCGCTACAGCGTGGACGCCGAGTGGGTGGTCCCGCACTTCGAGAAGATGCTCTACGACAACGCCCTGCTCCTGCGGGTCTACGCGCACTGGTGGCGCTCCACCGGCTCCACCCTGGGCAGGAGGGTGGCGCTGGAGACGTCCGACTGGCTGCTGGCCGAGATGCGCACCCCCGAGGGGGGCTTCGCCTCCGCCCTGGACGCCGACAGCGAGGGCGTGGAGGGCAAGTTCTACGCCTGGACCCGCGAGGAGCTGCGCGAGGTCCTCGGCGAGGAGGACGGGCTCTGGGCGATCGAGCTGTTCGAGGTGACCGGGACGTTCGAGCACGGCACCTCGGTGCTGCAACTCCTCGCCGACCCCGACCCCGGCGAGGCCGACCGGTTCGCCCGGGTCCGCGCCGCGCTGCTGGCCGCGCGGGCCCACCGGGTACGGCCGGGACGGGACGACAAGGTGGTGGCCGCCTGGAACGGCCTGGCCGTCGCCGCCCTCGCGGAGACCGGCGCCCTGTTCGAGCGGCCGGACCTCGTCGAGGCGGCGCGCGGGGCGGCGGTGCTGGTCGACGAGCTCCACATGGACGGCGACCGGCTGCTGCGCACCTCCCGCGACGGCAGGCCGGGCACCAACGCCGGAGTCCTGGAGGACTACGGCGACCTCGCCGAGGGCCTGCTCGCCCTGTACGGGGTGACCGGGGAGGTCCGCTGGTTCCGGCGGGCCGAGGCGCTGCTCGACACCGTCCTGGAGCGGTTCTCCGACGGCTCCGGCGGGTTCTACGACACCGCCGACGACGCCGAGCGGCTCTTCCAGCGTCCCCGGGACGCGACCGACAACGCCACCCCGTCCGGCCAGTTCGCCGCCGCGGGCGCGCTGCTCTCGTACGCCGCGCTGACCGGCTCGGCCCGGCACCGGGAGGCGGCCGAGGCGGCCCTGGGCACGGTCACCGTGCTGGCCGACAAGCACGCGCGGTTCGCCGGGTGGGGACTGGCCGCGGCCCAGGCCGCGCTGTCCGGCCCGATCGAGGTCGCGATCGTGGGCCCGGCGGGCGATCCTGCGACGGCGGCCCTGCACAGGGCGGCGCTGCTGTCACCCCTGCCCGGCCTGGTCCTGGCACTCGGCGAACCCGATGCCGGTGTCGCTTCCGATGCCGGTTCCGACGCCGGTGCCGGTGCCGGGGAGGTCCCGCTGCTGGCAGGCAGGGGCCTGGTGGGCGGCGAGCCCGCGGCCTACGTGTGCCGCGGATTCACCTGCAGGATGCCCGTCACCACCCCGGAGGCCCTGCGAGCCGAACTGGCGGGCGGGGCGTAACGAACCGGGCGGGCGTGACGGACCGGGTTCTCGACGCCCCCCGTGCGCCCCCGCCCGGTCTCTCGTCAATCGCCCTGGACCGGGGTCAGTCGCCCTGGACGGGGGTCAGTCGCCCTGGACGGGGTCGCCGAGCCTGTGGCCCAGGCCCTCGACGCCGAAGTCGCCGGCGCCCCTGTCTCCACCCCTGTCGCCGCCGTCCACGCCACCGCGCCCGCCGGGGCCGTCACCCTGGCCGGGCCCGGGGCCGTCGCCGGGACCGCCCGGCCCTTCGCCGGTGTCCTCGGGCACCGGGGGCTGGTCGGGCCCCGGGGTCTCCTGGCCGGGGGTGGCGCTCTGGTCGGGGCCTGGAGTGCCCGTCTCCTCGGGGCCGGGCGTGCTCCTGTCCTGGCCGTCGCCCTGCTGGTCGCCGTACTCGTCCTCGGGGGCGTAGTCGCCGTACGAGTCGGAGTAGCCGTAGTTGGACGGCTCCTTGAACTCCTTGACCGGCTTGCCCTCCATCGCCTCGGTCATGAAGGCCCGCCAGATCTGCGCGGGGTAGGAGCCGCCGTACAGGGCGCTGCCGTTCACCGTCACCGGCTTGTTGTCGTCGCGGAACATGTCGACCGCCACGGCCAGCTGCGGGGTGAACCCGGCGAACCACACGGCCGCCGACTCGTCGGTGGTGCCCGTCTTGCCCGCCACGGGACGGTCGTAGAGGCGGGCTCCGGAGCCGGTGCCTCCCTCGACGACCTGGGTCAGCGCGTAGGTGGCGTCGATGGCGGCCTGCTCGCCGAAGGCGCGCTTGCCCTTGGTGGAGCTCTTGACGACATTGCCCTCGGCGTCGGTGACCGAGCGGATCACGTGGGCCTCGCGGTGGATGCCCTCGGCGGCGAAGGAGGCGAAGCCGGAGGCGTTCTGGACGGCGCTCACCGAGGCCACGCCGAGCGGGAGCGTGGCGGCGCCCCGGTGCGGGTCGAGCTGGTCGGCGGGGATTCCGGCCCCTTCGGCGACCTTGACGACCTTGTTCAGGCCGACCTTCTGGGCGAGGTCGACGAACGCGGTGTTCACCGAGCTCTGGGTCGCCTTCACGAGGTTGATCTCGCCGTAGGAGTAGCCGCCCGAGTTGGGGATGTCGGCGGAGGCGATCCGGAGCGGCGAGTTGCCGTTCACCCTGGTGTCGAGGCCGAAGCCGTTGTCCAGGGCCGCGGCCAGCGTGTAGGCCTTGAACGTCGATCCGGCCTGCACCTTGGCCGAGAAGGAGTTGTCGAACTTGTTGGCGGTGTAGCTGCGCCCGCCGTAGAAGGCCACGACCTCACCGGTGGCGGGGTCGACGGCGGCGAGCCCGGTGCGGACCTTCTTGGGGGTGCCCTCCGGCAGGACCGAGGTGACGGCGCGCTCGGCGGCGGCCATCAGGTTCTTGTCGAAGGTCGAGACGATCTTCAGCCCGCCCTGGTTGATGACCTCGTCGGTGTATCCCCTGCTCTTGAGCTCGGCCGTCACCTGGTCGAGCATGTAGCCCTCCTGCCCCTTGGGCGCGAAGATCGCCTTGGGCTTGCGGAGGGTGGGGAAGGTCACCTCGGCGGCCTCCTGGGAGGTGATGGCCCCGGTGGCCACCATCCCGTCGATCACCGACCTCCAGCGGTCCCTCGCCGCGTAGAGGTCGGGGCCCTGCGGGTCGGCGAACCTGGAGGGCTGCTGGATCACCGCGGCGAGGTAGGCGCCCTGGGCGAGGGTGAGCTTGCTGACGTCCTTGCCGAAGTAGGCTCCGGCCGCCGCCTGGACCCCGTCGGCGCCCCGGCCGAAGTAGATCGTGTTGAGATACTGCTCCAGCACCCAGTCCTTCGACTTCGACTGGTCCACCTTCAAGGAGATCATGACCTCCTTGAGCTTCCTGATTATGGAACGTTCCTGGCTGAGGCCGCTGTAGTAGTTGCGGACCATCTGCTGGGTGATCGTGGAGCCGCCCTGGAGCTGCTGGCCGCTGACCGTGGACCACATGGCGCGGAAGGTGCCCGAGAGGGAGACGCCCTGGTCCTCGTAGAAGGAGCGGTTCTCCGCGGCGATGACCGCGTTGCGCAGGCTCTGCGGCACCTTGTCGAGGGCCACGCTCTTGCGGTTCACGCCCTGCCTGGCCAGCACGGTCTTGCCGTCGCGGTAGTAGATCACCGAGCCCTGCGCGGTGGCCCTTGGCTGCGTGCTGTCGGGGATGGGGGTGATCGCCCACACCACCCCGAGCAGGCCGATCGCCGAGATCAGCCCGACGCCGAAGACAACGAGTGTGATCCTCAGGAGTTTCCTCCTGGGACTGCCCGTCCCGCCCTTTAACACGCGTGACCCCCCGATAGGACCCTCCGCTCACCCCCGACGGCTGCGGACCGTTAAGGGTAAACGATGGATAACGGTGTCTGGCCCCTGCTTGGCATGGTAAGGCTAGCTCTTCCCCTTGCGCGGGACATCGGCCACCAAAGGCAGAACACGGTATGGCACAGGGGTGTCCAAGGCGATCACCGACGAGGTCCTGACCACGCCCCGGACGTCAACGATCAGGTCAATTACCCGCTGCAGGTCGGCATTGCTGCGCGCCACCACCCGGCAGTGCATGTCGTCGCCGCCGGTGATCGTGTGCACCTCCAGCACCTCGGGGATGGCGGCGAGCTGGTCGGCGACCGGGTCGTGCCCGCTGACCTGGCGGATCTGCAGGGTCACGAACGCGGTCACGTCGTAGCCGAGCGCCGCGGGGGCGATGTCCGGGCCGAACCCGGTGACCACCCCGCGGGCGGCCAGCCGGTCGAGGCGCGCCTGCACGGTCCCCCTGGCCACACCGAGCCGCCGCGAGCACTCCAGCACCCCCAGCCGGGGCTCCGCCGCCAGCAGGGCGATGAGCCGGGCGTCGAGCTGGTCGATCGTCATGATGTACAGATACTCCGCGGTGACCGGTGAGTAGGTGTGCATTTTGCGCAGTACTTGAAGACAGTGTTGCACAAACAGCCCAGGAAAACCGACAGTATTCGCATGAGCGACATCTTTCCTGTGAACGGTATGGACTGTGTGGTCTTCGCGGTGGGCAACGCCAAGCAGGCCGCCCACTACTACTCCAGCGCGTTCGGCATGCGGCTCGTGGCCTACCGGGGCCCGGAGAACGGCAGCCGTGACGAGGTGGCGTACGTCCTCACCTCGGGTTCGGCCAGGTTCGAGTTCCGGGGGGCGGTTCGTCCCGGCACCGGGGTGGCCCGCCACGTGGCCGAGCACGGTGACGGCGTGATCGACCTCGCCATCGAGGTCCCCGACGTGGAGGCGGCCTACGCCCACGCGCTCGCCCAGGGCGCGCGGGGACTGGTGGAGCCGCACGTGGCCGAGGACGACCACGGCAAGGTGGTGTCGGCGGCGATCGCGACCTACGGCGAGACCCGGCACACCCTGGTCGACAGGTCCAACTACAGCGGCCCGTACCTGCCCGGCTACGTCGCGGCGGAGCCCATCGTGGCGGCCCCCGACGTGCGCAACGGCCGCCTGTTCCAGGCCGTCGACCACTGCGTCGGCAACGTGGAGCTCGGCAAGATGGACGAGTGGGTGGAGTTCTACAAGCGGGTCATGGGCTTCACCAACATGGCGGAGTTCATCGGCGACGACATCGCCACCGAGTACTCGGCGCTCATGTCCAAGGTGGTCGCGGACGGCACCCGCAAGGTGAAGTTCCCGCTCAACGAGCCGGCGATCTCCAAGAAGAAGTCGCAGATCGACGAGTACCTGGAGTTCTACGTCGGCCCCGGCGTGCAGCACATCGCGCTGGCCACCAACGACATCCTCAGCACCGTCGACCACATGCGCGCGGCCGGTGTGAGCTTCCTGGACACCCCCGCCTCCTACTACGACGACCCCGAGCTGCGCGCCCGCATCGGCGAGGTCCGCGCGCCGATCGAGGAGCTGAAGAAGCGCGGGATCCTGGTCGACAGGGACGAGGACGGCTACCTGCTGCAGATCTTCACCAAGCCGGTGCAGGACCGCCCGACGGTGTTCTTCGAGCTGATCGAGCGGCACGGCTCGCTCGGCTTCGGCAAGGGCAACTTCAAGGCGCTCTTCGAGGCGATCGAGCGCGAGCAGGACCTTCGGGGCAACCTTTGACGTCCTCCCCACCTTGAAAGGCGGGGATTCTCCCCTGCCGGGCCGCTGAGAAGGCGGGCGGCGCAGCCGAGGAACGATCGGGCTGACCGGGGCCGGCCACGGCTCCGGAGCCACCGGCTCCAAAGCGGTCGAGCTCAGGAGCGACCGGCTCCAAAGCGGCGGGTCCGGGAGCGACCGGGCTCAGGGCGACCGGCCCGGAGGCGACCGGGCTCGGAAGCCACCCGCCTTCGAAGCGACCGAGTTCGGAGGCGACCGGCTCGGGAGCAACGCATAACCACCCTTGGCTTTGCGATGGCGGCCTTGTGGTGATCACCCTTGAATGGGATCAGCACCGCTACCGCCGGACGGCCGGGGATCGGACCCGTGGTCCGATCCCGCACCGCCCGGGCCGGGCCACGAAGGCCCCGGCCCCGGCCCAGGTCACGAACCTGACCCCGGCCCCGACGCGGGCCACAGACCCGGCCCGGGTCACGGCCCCGGTCACGATCCCCTCCCCGGCCACGGACCGAGCCCCAACCCCGGCTCCGGCTCCGGCTCCGGTCGCGATCATGGACCGGGTCACGATCCCGTGTTCGGCTACCCGCCCGCCGGGGAATCTCCCGGCGGTTTTCCCTGGCCCGGTGCCATCAGACTGGGCGGACGCTGGCGCCGCCTCTTCGCTGGGATCCTCGACCTTCTCGTCATCGGATTCATCTCCTCGCCCTTCACCTACCGGACCGTCAGCACCATCACGGGCGCGGAGAATGGTCTGTCGGTGCAGGTACCCTACGCGGAGACTCTCCTGGTGGCGGTCATCGGCTTCCTGTACTACTGGCTGCTGACCGCCTTCTGGCAGGGTCAGACGCTCGGCAAGAGGATCTTCCGGCTGCGCGTGTCGGACATCAGCGGACAGAAGGCCGGTGTCGGGCAGGTCGCGCTCCGTGAGCTGGTCACGTGGTTGATGTACTCCACCTGCTGCCTGGGCTGGATAGATGTGGCTTTCATCCTTTTCCACTCACGCAAACAGGCCGTACACGACCTCGCGGCCAGGACGCTTGTCATAGACGCCTGATCGACGCAGGTCAGTCGCGTAGTGTGCCATTCCACGGGCTCGGCCGTCCGGCCGGGAAAGGGGCTTTAACGTATGGCGTCCAAACGGCTGGCCACCACGGCGACCGCCGCTCTTCTCAGCACGCTCGGGACCGTCGGCACGGTCGCCTGCTCGGCGTCGAACGGGGAGAGCGTCCCCGCCTCGAGCCCCGCGAGGCCGGACGCCTCAGTCGTGAGCCCCCTGAAGCCGGTCGCCTCCGCCTCCGACATCGCCACCGGCCGCGAGGCCGCCCCCGGCGCCCCGGGGATCGGCGACTCCGACTTCCCCACCGACGGCAACGGCGGCTACGACGTCGGCCACTACGGGCTCAAGCTGGGCTACGACCCGGCCTCCAAGCACCTGTCGGGAGTGGCCCGGATCTCGGCGCGGGCCACCCAGAACCTGGCGAGCTTCAACCTCGACCTCTCCGGCTTCACCGTGAAACGGGTCACCGTGGACGGCAGGCCCGCGAAATTCGCCAGGGCCGGGACCGAACTCGGCGTCACCCCGGCCGCGTCCATCCCGAACGCCAAGGCGTTCACCGTCGAGGTCGCGTACGCCGGCGAGCCCGAACCGGTCCGGGGCTCCTCCAACCTGGGCACGTACGGCTTCATCCCGACCAAGGACGGCGCGTTCGTGACCTGCCAGCCCAACGGGGCCAAGACCTGGTTCCCGGGCAACGACCACCCCTCCGACAAGGCGAGCTACGACTTCGAGATCACCGTGCCCGCCGGGCTGACCGCGCTGGCCAACGGCGAGCTCGTCGGCGCGCCGAAGACCACCGGGGGCAGGACGACCTTCCAGTGGCGGGAGAGCCACCCGATGGCCAGCTATCTCGCCACCATGACGCTGGGCAGGTTCGAGATGCTCCAGGGCACGACCCCCGGGGGCCTGAAGAACGTCGCGGCCGTCGACCCGAGGTTCCGCGGCTCGCTGCGGAAGCTGTACGACGTGTCGGGAAGGGTCACCGACTACTGGAGCACCGTCTTCGGCCCCTACCCCTTCTCCTCCACCGGAGGCGTGGTCGACGACTTCCCCGCCGGATACGCGCTGGAGAACCAGACCAAGCCCATGTACGGCGGTTTCGCCCCCGACGACGCCATCATCGCCCACGAGCTGGCCCACCAGTGGTTCGGCGACAGCCTCAGCATCACCCGGTGGAGGGACCTGTGGCTCAACGAGGGCTTCGCGACCTACGCCGAGTGGCTCTGGTCGGAGCACGAGGGCCAGGCCACCGCCGAGCAGCTCTTCCGCAGGCACTACAGCGCCGGGGCCGACGACCCGATCTGGAGCTACGCCCCCGGTAAGGCCAGGCCCGACGACCTGTTCAACAACTCCGTCTACACCCGGGGCGGCATGACGCTGCACGCGCTCAGGCAGCGGATCGGCGACACGGCGTTCTTCATGCTCCTGAAGGAGTGGAACGCCGCGCACAAGTACGGGAGCGTCACGACCCCGGAGTTCGTCGCGATGGCCGAGAAGATCTCCGGCAAGGAGCTCGACCCCCTCTTCGACGCCTGGCTGTTCACCGCGAAGAAGCCGACCACCTGGTGACGTAACCGGTATTGACGCCCCTCGCTCCCTTCGCGCCCCCGTGAGACGGCGGGGGCGGGGAGGCGCGAGGAAAACAGAGGGGCGGCACAGGCACAGGCACCGGCCCCCGCCCTCGTCCCCAGCCCCTCGCCGCTCACGTGACGGTGATCTTGTATCCCTCGACGCGCAGGGAGCCCAGCACCTCCTCGGAGTGCACCGGCCCCTTGGTCTCCAGCTGGAGCTGGACCTCGACCTCCCCCACGTGCATGCCCAGCCGCTCGTGCACGATGTCGAGCACGTTCGCGCCGAGTTCCGCCAGCCTCGACAGCAGCGCCGCCAGCGCGCCCGGCCGGTCGGAGAGCGGGACCCGCAGGGTGAGATAGCGTCCGGCGGCGGCCAGGCCGTGCCGGAGGACCTTGGCCAGCAGCAGCGGGTCGATGTTGCCCCCGGACAGCACGGCGACCACGGGCGGTTCGAACACCTGCGGGTGGGCCAGGATCGCGGCCACCCCGGCCACGCCCGCGGGCTCGACGACCTGCTTGGCGCGTTCGAGGCAGAGCACCAGCGCCTGGGAGATCTGGCTCTCGGTGACGGTGACGACGCTGTCGACCAGATAGTGGATCAGCTCGAAGGGCAGCTCGCCCGGACGGCCCACCGCGATGCCGTCGGCCATCGTCGAGGCGGGCCTGACCTGCACCGGGTGCCCGGCGGCCAGCGACGCCGGGTAGGCGGCGGCCCGCTCGGCCTGGACCCCGACGATCCGCACGCCCGGCCTCAGCGACTTGACCGCGAGCGCCACCCCGGCCGCCAGCCCGCCCCCGCCCAGCGACATCACGATCGTGCCGACCTCGGGCAGCTGGTCCACGATCTCCAGCCCGATCGTGCCCTGCCCGGCGACGACGTCGGGATGGTCGAAGGGGTGGATGAACACGGCCCCGGTCCGGTTCGCGTGCTCCCTCGCCCGCTCCAGCGCGACGTCCACGGTGTCACCCGCGAAGAGCACCTCGGCGCCGTACGACCGGGTCGCGGCCACCTTGGGCAGCGGAGCCCCCCGCGGCATGTAGACCGTCGCCCCGGTGCCGACCAGGCCCGACGCGAGCGCGACCCCCTGCGCGTGGTTGCCCGCGCTGGCCGCGACCACCCCCCGCCGCCGCTCCTCCCCGGTCAGCCCGGCGATCCTGACGTACGCCCCCCGGATCTTGAACGAACCCGAGCGCTGCAGGTTCTCGCACTTGAGGTGGACGGGCCCGCCGATGATCTCGGAGAGCACGTGGGAGTGGAGCAGCGGGGTGCGCAGGGCGACGTCGGCCAGCAGCTCACGCGCGGCGACCACGTCGTCGTAGGTCACCTGGGGGTCTGACATGCGGATCATCGTACGGCGTGCGCGCCCGTGAACCGGACGGGCGCGGACCGGGGCGCGCGGGCACTCGGCGGGGCGCTTCCGAGGACCCCGCTGCTCGCCGGGGCGGACCGGGCGGGCCTCGCCCCCCTCCGAGGGCACGGGCCCGCACACCGCGATCCGGGCCGGGCTGGAGATCGGAGTCCTCCCGCTCGCCGTGTGGCCCACCCGATTCCACCCGGTGGGCATGCCGGGGGTGAGGACACCCTGGAGTGGCGACGCGACCGCTCGTCTCGCCTTCGTCGTCGAATGGCGAACGCGTTTCCTCCCCGTCCGGCCTCTCTTTCCGGCCGATGCGGCGGACCCGTTTCCGGGCCCGCCGCATCGGTCTGTCGCGGGATCACGTCAGCGCCCGGGGTGCCCGCTGCCGGAAGGGCGGTGAACATCACCTACGGACCGATCGTGGTCAGGAGCGGGCCTGCGATGTCTTTCCCGGGACGGCCGAGGAGCGAGGCCGTGCCGCGAAACGCGGATCCGCCCAGGTCAGATCCGTGCTCCGACGTCGGCGCCGTTGGACGGGCGCAGGAAGACGGAGGACGGGATCGAACCGTTCGCCGCGCGGGGTCCGGTGATCGTGCTCGCGTCGGTGCTGACGAAGGTCCAGGTGCCGCCGAGGTTCCAGGAGTTGCCCGAGCCCGAGGACGACGAGCCGAGCGAGACCTGCGTCGCGTTCGCCACCGACAGGTTCTTGGTGAGGGTGGAGTCGGAGTCGGCGAAGTCGAAACCGGTGCCGCCGTTGCGCCAGGCGGTGTTGCGGTCGACGGTGAACCGGCCGGGGTTGCCGTTGTCGATGAAGCCCCCGACCGCGTTGTCGAACGCGATGGAGTTGCGGATCACGTGGTCGGCCGCCGGGTCGGGGTCGCCGCCGCCGAGCTTGAAGCCGTTGCCGTCTCCGGTGTAGTCGGGCAGGTTCCACCGGTTGAATCCGTTGCCCCACGCCACCGACGACTCCACGGTGATCGGGGACAGGAACATCCAGAAGTCCAGGCCGTCGTCGGAGTTGTTCCACAGCCGGGCACCACGCACCACGTTGCCGCTGCCCGAGCCCTCCTTGATGGCCAGGCCGTCGGCGCTCTCGCCGTTCTTGCGCGGGTCGCGGTTGCCGTAGGCGTCCAGGTTGACGATCTGGTTGTTGCCGGAGGCGCCCTGAAGGTGCAGGCCCGACTCGTAGTTGTCCCGGGTCACCAGACGGTCGAAGACGGTGTTGTTGACGTCCAGGCCGAAGACGCCGTACGGACCATGGATGATCTCCAGGCCGCTCAGGCGCCACCAGTCGCCCTCGATGTGAACGGCGCCCCGCTCGGGGCGGGGGATGCTTGAGCCGACCGCGCCGGGCGTGTAGGGCATGTTCTCACCGTCGAGGATGACCTTTTCGCCGTCGTGGTTGCGCATCGTGATGGGCTGGCTGGACGTGCCGTTCTTGAGGATCTGGATGTTCGTGCTCGGCGCGTAGGTGCCACCGCGGATGACGATCGTGTACCCCGGCTGCGCCAGGTCCACGGCCCGCTGAATCGTCCGCAGCGGCGAGGCCTGCGTGCCCGGGGCCGTGTCGTCGCCGGTGGTCGCGACGTACAACGTGTTCGTCGTCGGTGGCGGCTGGTCGCCGGTCTCGACGTCGAGGTGGTCGAGGTTGGGCAGGCCGGTGGCGGCGGTCGGGGTCAGCCGGACGGTGTTGGCGCCGGCGTTCAGCGAGACGGTCACGGTCTTGGTGGCCCAGGTCGACCACGCGCCGGTGCCCTCGAACGAGAGGGCCTGCGCGGTGGCCCCGTTGACGACCAGATCGGTCGGGCGGGCCGTGGTGCCGTTGGCGAACCGGATGCCCAGGGTCGCCGTGCCGGCGGTGGAGGCGGTCACGGTGAACTGGGCGTGGGCGCCTACGGCGTTGGTGGCGTTGCAGAAGCCGCTGCCGGAATAGCCGGCGTGGTTGGAGTCGATGGTGCCGGTGCAGACCGCGGGCGAGGTCTCGGCCTCGTATCGGGTGGTCGCGGCGTGTGCCGCGTTCACGGGCGGTGCGGCGAGCACGCCGGCCAACAGAGCGGCGCACGCGAGCAAAGGCGTCAAGCGCATCGTCGGTCTCCAGGATTGTCGGGTCGTCGGATGACGAGTGCGGGAGGGACCGCCGCGGGTCGACCTTTCCGGCACCTGGGTCGGCTCCGGTGAGGAGTACGACACGAGAAGCCGCCACCGTCGCGCGTTCCGATGCTCGGTGTGGTCTCACCGTTCCGGCCGGGGACGTCTTTCGGGAGTGCCGGGCAGGCGGGCGGGGGCGGCCCGCCTGCCCGGAGCTCTAGCGGCGGGTGATGTCGGATTCGGAGTACAGGCAGTGCGTGCCGTCGGGGCCCTCACCGATCTTGCTGGGCTCGCTGCCCTTGGGCACGCCCTTGTAGCGCTCGCAGATGGTGGCGCTGCCGTAGACGGTGATCCGGCTGAAGCGCGCGGTGTCGCCCCAGTTGGAGTTGATCCCGGCCAGCACCTTGGTGGAGCGGGCGGTGACGCCGTCCAGCACGACGTGGCGCTGGTAGGAGGTGGAGCAGTTGCCGCAGGCCCGGTACAGCTTGCCGGCGTTGTGCACCTGGAAGTTACGGATGGTCAGCTTGCCGGCTCCGTTGTGCTGGAAGACCTTGTCGGTGGCCGACTTGGCGCCTCCGCCGTCCACCAGGTAGGTGGCCGAGGAGCTGGAGCTGAGGAAGGTGGCGGCGTCCTCGCCGACGTCGTTCCACCAGACGTTGCGGATGGTGCACGAGCCCTCGCAGTGGATGCCGTCGCCGGCCGGGGCGTCGAGGATGACGTTCTGGATGGTGCCGCCGTTGGCCACGACGAACATCGGGTCCTGGCTCTCGCCCTGACCGCCGTCGCCGATGCCGTAGTAGCGCTTCATGCCGCCGTCGAAGAACGTGCCGGCGTCGCGGGTGGTGGTCTGGTGGACGCTGCCGGTGTCCGAGGGCCACGGGCCGCTGCCGTCACCGCCGCCCGGGGGAGGCGTCACGGTCGGGGTGGGCGTGGGAGTGGGGGTCGGGCCGGGCGTGCCACCTCCGCCGGCGGGCCGCAGCGTCCACTGCTTGGTGGCCGCCGAGTCGCAGGAGTTCTGCTGCAGCAGGGCGCCGGAGGAGGTGGAGTTGTCCTTGACGTTGAGGCACTTGCCGCCGTTGCCGTTGACCACCCGGTAGTTGGAGCCCGAGGCGGTGAGCTGCCAGGTCTGCGAGGCGGCCGAGGTGCAGGACTCCTGCTGGACCGCCTTGCCCGCGCTGGTGGAGGCGTCCCGCACCCCGAGGCACTTGCCGCTGTGCGCCGCCTTGATCTGATAGCCGCCGCCCGAGGAGGTGAGCGTGAAGACCTGCCCGGCGGTGTCGGCGCAGGCGCTCTGGGCCAGCTGGACGCCGTCGCCGGTGCTCTGCCCGGGTACGGCGGCGCACAGGCCGCTGCCCGCGTTGGCCAGCGTGTAGTTGCCGTTGGAGGGGGCTGCCGAGGCGGGCGTGTTGAACGTGACCACCAGCCCGCCGGTGGTGATGAGACCGGCGGTCAGGACGACCGCCAGCCTCCTACCGAAATGTTCTTTTTTACGCACTTCCAACTCCATTTCTGCGATCTGTGTGGATTCAGGGCATGGCAAACAGAGGTCGCGAGCCGCGGCGGCCCGAGGTGGGTTGCGTGAAGGTGAACCGGAGGAGCCCTGCGCCGTCGGGTGGTGACGCATGCCGTTGCCGGCCGCACCGCCTCGACACAGCAGTCACGCGGGCCACTCAGAGATCACATTTGTGAACAACCGGTTGCAGACACAGTCGCGTTACATGGAGGAAACGTCAATACGTTCAAGTAAAACTGCAAACGGGAACGGAGATTTCTCCTGGTCATTCCCTGATTCCTGCAACAACCGTTTGCAAAAACGCAGGCGAGGGGGCTCGCGCGGTCACGCTGCCCGGTTCACACCCACCACACTCTCCGTGAAACTTTCACGGCCGCCAGGCCACCGGACCTCCGGATCTTCGGACCTCCTGGCTCTCCTGGCTCTCCGACCGCCCGCCCCCGACCCCGACCCAGGCCCCCGGCCGCCTGGCCGCCTGGCCGCCTGACGCGACGATGACACGTTCCCCTTTTCTCCGCCCGCGGCCTCGACCGGCTCGCCGCCCGCCCGTGAGGCCGACGTCCGCGAGTGGTCTCGTCCACATCCGGGCCTTCCCATCGCCCGCCGGCGCGTGCTTAGCTTCGCTTGACGAGGGAAAGCGCTTACCTAGCCCTGTGGAGACGAAGGATGCGCCTCGAAGCCGCTATCGGTCGCCGAGACGTTGACCGTCAACCGACCCAACCCAACCCGAACCGACCCGACCCGACCCGAACGCGGGCGGCGGCACGATCCGGTTCACCCCCACCGGCGGCTCCGGCCTGCCGGACATCGCCCCGGCCACCGGCGGTCCTGCTCGTGACGTCCCCGGCCCCCGTGGACGTCACGAGCCCCCGGCCGGCTGGTGGGAGGAGAAGACCAGGACGGAGGCGGTGAAGCCGTGGACGTGGTTGTGGCCGCCCACGGGGCCCACCTCTCCGGCGGCGAAGAACCCGGCCACCCCGATGGGGCCCAGGGTGTCGCGTACGGCGACGGCGTCGTGGTCGGCGCTGCCGAACATGGCCGAGCCCCGCCCGTTGCAGGAGAACAGCAGGGCGCCGTCCACCCGGCCGAACTCCTCGCGGTGGGCGTCCAGCAGCTCGTACAGGTCCTCGTCGGCGGTGGCGGCGTCGCGGACCTGGAAGCGGACGGTACGGCCGATCTCGACGACGTCGCCGATGGCCACGGCCTCCCGCTCGGGGTCGATGCCGAGCACGCCCCTGATCAGGAAGTCGCCGTGCTCGTGCTTCTCGGCGTACTCGTCCATCGCGATGCCGATCTGCAGCCCCGAGGCGACCAGGTCGCGGTCGTCCTCGTCCAGGGCGCTGACGATCTCCTCCAGCCGCGCCAGGGCGGGCTGCCCGGCGAGTTCGAGCAGGAGGTTGTCCTCGGCGGAGGTGACGGCCATCGTCGGGCCGATCGGGCGGCAGCCCTGGCTGACGACGGTGCTGACGTTGAGGGCGCCGCTGAGCAGCACCCCGACGGCCCCCTCGGTGTGGATCTCCCCGTTGGCGAACAGCCGGACCGCGCCGCGGCCCTGGATCGCGTTGGCCAGGCCGCCGATCAGGGGGAGGTTCCCCATGACCTCCTCGGAGCGCTCGACGAAGCCGTCGGTGGGGAAGCTGTAGGGGTCGGCGAGCAGGATGGCCGCGTGGTCGTCGGGAGCGCGGTCGGGCAGGCCGACCACGACGAACCGGTCGTCGGTCCTCAGCGTGTCGAGCGCGAAGGTCGTGAGCCGGGCCCCGCCCAGCGAGGCGGCCCAGGCGCTCACCGCGGGGGTGACCTCGACCCCCTGCCCGTCGCCGATGACCCCGGTGGCGCTGCACCCGAGGACGGCGGCGCCGGGCGCCATGCTCATCGCGCGCAGCCCGGCGCGGGAGACGTCGTCGGGATCGTCCCCGCAGATGAAGAAGCAGAGCAGGTCGGCCGGTCCGGAAAGGCCGGACAGGGCCTGACGCACCGCGGTCTCGGCCGCGGAGACCAGATCGGACCCCACCGCGAGGCCGTCGGCGAAACGGCTCGTCATCAGCGCCACTCGTCTCGCCTCTCCTTCTTGATCCCTTGTCCGGTGGCCCGCCGGAGAGTGTCCGGATCTCACCCGAAACTCACTTCGAAGCCCCGAATCCTGCCTGAACTGCCGTGAAGTCTGTCATGAACTGCCGTGGTGCCGTGAAGTCCCTCGGCGCCACAGAACCGTGGACGCCGGAGATCTCACGTCGCGACCCCTTCCGGGGCCGTCCGGGCCCCCGGCCGGGGGCCGGGGCGATGCCTTGTCTTGGAGCGATTCTCCCCACTGGGGCCACAAGCACTCACGTTGTCCCTCACGCGATAGTCAAGATCCGAAAGAGGGATGAGAGTGCCGGATCGGGCGTTGTGGACGTAGGCTCGATCCCGTGCCTCACATCCCAGAGCCACGAACTCTGCGCGAGCTGCGCGCGAGCGGCCATATTCACCGTACGGTAAAGGCCGAGATCCGTGAGAATCTCCTGACCCGCCTGCGGGCAGGAGAGCCGCGGTTCCCCGGCATCGTGGGCTTCGACGACACCGTCCTGCCATACCTGGAGCGAGCGCTGCTCGCCGGGCACGACCTGGTCCTGCTCGGTGAGCGGGGTCAGGGCAAGACCCGGTTGATCCGCACCGTGACCGGGCTCCTCGACGAATGGACCCCCGTCGTCGAGGGCTGCGAGATCAACGACCATCCCTACGAACCCTCGTGCGTCCGCTGCCGCCGCCTGGCCGACGAGGCGGGCGAGGAGCTGCCGATCTCCTGGAAGCACCGGGACGAGCGGTACGGCGAGAAGCTCGCCACCCCCGACACCTCCGTCGGCGACCTGATCGGCGACATCGACCCCATCAAGATCGCCGAGGGGCGCACGCTCGGCGACCCGGAGACCGTCCACTACGGCCTGGTCCCCAGGAGCAACCGCGGGGTGTTCTCCGTCAACGAGCTGCCCGACCTGGCCGAGCGCATCCAGGTGTCGCTGCTCAACGTGCTGGAGGAGCGCGACATCCAGGTCAGGGGCTACAACCTGCGCCTGCCCCTGGACATCCTGCTGATCGCGAGCGCCAACCCCGAGGACTACACCAACCGCGGCCGGATCATCACCCCGCTGAAGGACCGCTTCGGCGCCGAGATCCGTACCCACTACCCGCTCTCGATCGAGACCGAGCTGGTCCTGATCCGCCAGGAGGCCGCGCTCGGCCAGGTGGGTGCCGACCTGCCCGACCACCTGATCGAGGTGATCGCCCGGTTCACCCGGCTCGTCCGCGAGTCCACCGCGGTGGACGCCCGCTCGGGGGTCTCGGCCCGCTTCTCCATCGCCGCCGCCGAGACCGCCGCCGCCTCCGCCGTACGGCGGGCGGCGCTGACCGGCGAGGACCACGCGGTGGCCAGGGTCGCCGACCTGCCGGGGATCGTGCACACGCTGCGCGGCAAGGTGGAGTTCGAGGTCAGCGAGGAGGGCCGGGAGACCGAGGTGCTCTCGCACCTGCTGCGCAGGGCGGTGGCCGAGACGTTCCGCGGCACGCTCGGCGGCACGGACCTGAACCCGCTGCTGGAGAAGTTCTCCGAGGGCATCCAGGTGGAGTCGGGGGTGACGGTCCCCGCGGCCGAGTTGCTGCGCAGGATCGGCCCGGTCCCGGGTCTGGCAAGGATCATGTCCCAGCTCGGCATCGGCGACGAGTCCCCCGGGCACGCCGCCGCCGCGCTGGAATTCGCCATGGAGGGCCTTTACCTCCTGCGCCGGCTGTCCAAGGACGAGGTGGACGGCACGACGGTTTACCGCACCTGAGGTGTCTGCATGAGCTATCGCTATGGCGAATACCGGGACGGGCCCGACCCGCTCGCCCCACCGTACGACGTCCGTTCGGCGCTGGACCGGATGGGTGACGCGATCCTGTCCGGTTCCAACCCCGCGCACGCCCTGCGTGACCTCCTCAAGGAGGGCCTGCCGGGCGCGCGGGACCGTCGCGGCCTGGAGGATCTTCTCCGCGAGGTGCGACGGCGGCGGCGCGAGCTGCGCGAGCGCGGCCGTCTCGACGGCACGCTGGAGCGGGCCAGGGCACTGCTGGACAAGGCGATCGGCCAGGAGCGGGCCGAGCTGTTCCCCGACCCCCCGGACGAGGCCCGGCTGCGCGAGGCGGAGCTGGCCGCCCTCCCCGACGACACGGCGAGCGCCATCCGGGAGCTGGGCACCTACCAGTGGCGTTCGGCCGCCGCCCGGCGAACCTTCGAGGAGCTGCGCGACCTGCTGCGCAGGGAGGTGCTCGACAGCCAGTTCCGCGGCATGCGGCAGTCTCTGGCCAACCCCGACCCGGCCGCCATGGAGCGGGTCAGGGAGATGATGTCCGATCTGAACGACATGCTCGACCGGGACTCCCGGGGCGAGCACACTCAGGCCGACTTCGAGCAGTTCATGTCGAAATATGGGGACATGTTCCCGGAGTCGCCCCGGAACCTGGAGGAGCTGGTCGACGCCCTGGCCCGGCGGGCCGCGGCCACCCAGCGCCTGCTGGCCTCCCTCACCCCGGCCCAGCGCGAGGAGCTCGACCAGCTGATCGAGCAGACCCTCCAGCAGGCCGGGCTGGACGAGCAGATGCGCCGCCTGGGCGAGTCCCTCTACGCCCGCCGCCCCGACCTGGCCTGGAACACCCCGGAGCGGCTGAGCGGCGACGAACCGATGGGCATGTCCGACGCGGTGAGCGCGCTGGACGAGCTCGCAGACCTGACCCAGCTGGAGGCCGCGCTCCGCCAGGACTACCCCGGCGCCCGCATGGACGACATCGACGAGGCGGCGATCCGCCGCGCTCTGGGCCGGTCGGCCGTCGACGACCTGGAGGCGCTCAAGCAGATCGAGCGCGAGCTGGAGCAGCAGGGCTACCTCCTGCGCCGGCGCGGCAAGCTGGAGCTCACCCCCAAGGCCGTACGGCGGCTGGGGGAGACCGCGCTGCGCCGCGTCTTCGCCTCCCTGGAGAGCGGGCGCCGCGGCGACCACGACCAGGTGGACGCGGGCTCGGCCGGCGAGCTCACCGGCTCCACGCGGCCCTGGCGGTTCGGCGACGAGCAGCCGATCGACGTGGTCCGCACGGTGATCAACGGTGTCCGGCGCGGCGGGAGCGGCGGCACGGTGACCCTGTCGGTCGACGACTTCGAGGTGGCCGAGACCGAGCGGCGCACGGCGGCCGCGGTGTGCCTGCTGGTCGACCTGTCCTACTCGATGGCGCTGCGCGGGACCTGGGCCGCCGCCAAGCAGACGGCGATGGCGCTGCAGGCGCTGGTGACCTCCAAGTTCCCCCAGGACTCGGTGCAGATCATCGGCTTCTCCAACTACGCCCGGGTGCTGCAGCCCGACGAGCTGGCGGGCCTGGAGTGGGACATGGTCCAGGGGACGAACCTGCACCACGCCCTGCTGATCGCCGGCCGCCACCTCGACCGTCACCCCGACTTCGAGCCGGTCGTGCTCGTGGTCACCGACGGTGAGCCCACCGCCCACCTGCGGCGCAACGGCTCGGCGGCCTTCGAGTGGCCCCCCACCCAGGAGACGCTGGAGCTGACCCTCGCCGAGGTCGACAAGATGACCCGGCGCCGGGCGACGCTCAACGTCTTCATGCTCGCCGACGACGAGCGCCTGAAGGAGTTCGTGAACGAGGTCGGGCGCCGCAACGGCGGCCGGGTCTTCTCCCCCGGCGCCGACCGCCTGGGAGAGTACGTCGTCAGCGACTTCCTGCGGACCCGCCGCACCCGCTGATTCTTGTGAGTCTCAGGGTCTCAGTCGTTGACCGTGAGTCTCAGGCGTTGACGTAGGCGACGTAGCCGTCGAGCGCCAGATCGAAGCCGTCGCGGTGGTGGCGGTGGGAGCGGTAGCAGGGCCGCCACGCCGTGCTGTTGCCGACGCCCGCGCGGGCGTCGGCGATCGCGGAGGGGACCCGCTCGGGAGAGAGCAGGAGACCGCCGCCGAGATAGCGGTCGTCGGTGAGGACCGTGGGGGTGGCGGGGTCGCCGCTCGCGTAGCGGCCACGGCGCCAGCCGCTCTCCTCGTCCCAGACCAGCGCGTCGCCGCCGGTCAGGCGGATGGTGACGGTGCGCGGGTCGCAGGGCCCCTGCCACCAGCTCTCGACCTGGTCACCCAGCGCCTCGACGACGAGGGCGGCGTAGCGGGACGGCTGCTCCCGCCACTCCTCGGTGTACGGCTCGACATGTTTGACACCCACGGCGGGGCACTCCCTTGTGCCGTCTTACTCTGTCCGATGGAACGCCCGCCCGGCACGACCACGGCTTCACCGCCGCCGGTCTCATCACACGGGAACGAGCTCGCCCACGATCCTACTAACCCCGCGGAGGTGCTCCGCGCGGAATGCGAAGATCGACAATCTCGTACGCCGGACACCCCCTCCTCGGCTCAACCGTGACCCTTCCGTAACAACCACCTCGAAACAAACGCCGTCTACCCAGTTATGGAGAAACACGGTTCCCGGAAGGGGAGGAAGTGAGTCCGATGCTCGCGGGAATTCTCGTGGCGCTGATGCTCATCGTCTGCGTCTGTTTCGAGTTGTGCATGGTCCCGCCCACGCACGACAGGCACGACACCGTCGAAGGCGAGTGATCCGGCCCTGTCCTGGACGGTGGCCGCGTCCCGCCACGCCGGAATGTCCTTCAAATGATCATTGAGAAAGACCCCGCCGCCGAGTGATGCCGTGCGAGCCGTACCCAGACGAGATCACCGGCTACTAATGTCTGGCGCATGACAGACCTGCTGCTCTGGTTGCACATCGGTTTTGCGATCTTCGCTCTGGGGCCGATCACCGCCGCCACGATGTCCACTCCTCGATTCATCCGTGCCAAGGACGTCGGCGTCCTGCGCTATCTGCACAAGACCACGCGTCTCTACGGTTTCGCGTCCATCGGGGTCTTCCTGTTCGGGCTGCTGCTGGGCCGCGAATTTCTCGGAAGGCCGTACCTGTCGATTTCCATGACGCTTTTCATCGTCGCCGCGGTGCTGCTGATCATGGTGGACCGGGACCAGAGCACCGCCATCCGGGTCCTCGCCAGCGAGAACCCGGACGACGACGCCAAGGTGCAGGTGGGCCGGATCGCCGCGCTCTCCGGTGTGATCGTGCTGATCTGGATGGTCATCCTGGTGCTGATGGTCTGGGGCGACCCGGTCTGAGCCACCCGCCGACCCGGCCTTGGCCGGCCGGTGGCCCGCACCAGTGGCCCACGGGCCGACAGCCCTGCCCTCCGCCCCGGCAACCCGGCCTCTGGCCCCGGTGTCCTCGGTGGCCCCGTGGCCCGGCACCTGGCCCGGACGGCCCGGTGACCCGATGGTCCGGTGGCCCGGCGCAAGCCCATCCGAGCCTCGCCGTCCCCACCGTCCCCGCCGTCCTCGCGCCGGACCCGCGCTCCCGCCCCGAACCCGTCACGGCCTGCCAGGGCCTCTCACGGCCTGCCAGGGCCCTGCCGGAGCCCGTACCCTCCCTCCCTACCCCAGCGCCTGGGTGAGGTCGGCCAGCAGGTCGTCGATCGACTCGATGCCGACCGAGAGGCGTACCAGGTCGCCGGGAACCTCCAGCGGCGAGCCCGCCACGGAGGCGTGGGTCATCCGGCCCGGGTGCTCGATCAGCGACTCCACGCCGCCGAGCGACTCGCCCAGGATGAACAGCTTGGTCCGGTCGCACAGCTCGACCGCCTCGGCCTCGCCCCCGGCGACGCGGAAGGAGACCATGCCGCCGAAACGCCTCATCTGCTTGGCCGCCACCTCGTGGCCGGGGTGGTCGGCCAGGCCCGGGTAGAGCACCGAGGTCACCCGCGGATGGGCGAGCAGCAGGTCCACCACCCGCTCGGCGTTGTCGCAGTGGCGATCCATCCTCACGCCGAGCGTCTTGAGGCCGCGCAGCGTCAGCCAGGCGTCGAACGGCCCCGCCACCGCGCCCATCGCGTTCTGGTGGTAGGCGAGCTCCTCGCCCAGCCCGGCGTCCCGCGCGACGAGCGCGCCGCCGACCACGTCGGAGTGACCGCCCACGTACTTGGTGGTCGAGTGCACCACGACGTCCGCGCCCAGCGCCAGCGGCTGCTGCAGGTACGGGGAGGCGAAGGTGTTGTCCACCACCAGCAGCGCGCCGCACTCGGTCGCGAGCTGGGCCAGGGCCGCGATGTCCGCGACGCCGAGCAGCGGGTTGGTGGGCGTCTCCACCCAAATTATCTTGGTCTTCTGGGTCACGGCGGCCGCCACCGCCGCCAGGTCGCCCAGCGGCACCGGGTCGTAGTGCAGCCCCCAGCGCTCGTGGACCTTCGCGAACAGGCGGTAGGTGCCGCCGTACGCGTCGTTCGGGATGATCACGTGGTCACCCGGCCTGCAGATCGTGCGGAGGATCGCGTCCTCGGCCGCCAGCCCCGAGGCGAAGGCCAGGCCACGGCTGCCACCCTCGACGGCGGCCATGGCCTCCTCCAGCGCGGCCCTGGTCGGGTTGGCCGACCGGCTGTACTCGTATCCGGCGCGCAACCCGCCCACGCCGTCCTGCTTGTAGGTGGACACCGCGTAGATCGGCGGCACCACGGCCCCGGTCGTGGGGTCGGGCTCCTGACCTGCGTGGATGGCCAGCGTCTCGAATCCATGGTTCATAGGGTCAACGCTACTCGCAGCGGCGGGGGCCCCAGGGCCTCGGAAACCACCCGCCGCGGCCCTCCGCCGCCTACTCGGCCCGCTCCCTGTTGATCCGCGAGAGCAGGACCGGGTCCGCGAGCGTCAGGGCCGCACCGACCACGAGCCCGGCGACCAGCAGCACTATCCCGATGACGGTCATCTCTTTCCCCCTTCGACCTCTCAAGAGTCGGTCACCGGCTCCCCGCGCCGCCTCCGCTGAAGAGCCGGTTCCGGTGAGGGCGATTCGGCCGAACGGCCGATATGACATCTCCTCCGCGGGGCCTAGGCTCGGGGACCGTGGGAGAAACGAGCCGGCTGGTCTACTGGATCAAACGACTCAGCGAGATCGCGTTGATCGGCTGGCTCGTCCTGCTCCTGCTGATCGACGTGATAGTGGCGATGCACGACCTCAACGCGGCGACCCTGCTGAGCCCGGTGTGCGGCCTGGTGGGCGTCGTGGCGGTGGTGCGACGCCGCCGCCGAAGGGTCGGCGGGCTCGTCACCCTGATGACGGTGTCGTTCCTGTCCTCCCTGGTCATCGGGATCACCGGTGGTGACGGCGCTCCCGGCGCGGCCGAGATCGGGTCGCTGCTGATCCTCACCGTCGGCGGGTTGCGCGCGATCGAACCGGTACGGCGGGCCGCGCTGCTCTCCCTGGCGGCGATGATCGTGCTCGAAGCCTCCGCCTCCCGTATAAACTCCGTGGCCCCGGAGCCGGCGGTGGCGGTCGGCTTCCTGCTCTTCGTCTGCTGGTCCTTCGCCGCCGGTATCGGCGCCTACCTCCGCTTCCAGCTGGAGCGCCGCAGGGAGGCCGTCGACACGGTACGGCGGTCCGAGCGCCTGGAGCTCGCCAGGGAGCTGCACGACCTGGTCGCCCACCACATCACCGGGATCGTGGTGCAGGCGCAGGCCGCCAAGGTCGTCGCCGAGCAGAAGCCGGAGGCCGTGGTGCCCTCCCTGGAGGCGATCGCCAACGCCGGGGCCGACGCGCTGACCTCGATGCGCCGCCTGGTCAGCGTGCTGCGCTCGGAGGACGAGGCCGCCCGCTCACCGGGCAGCACCCTCATGGACATGCGCACGATGGTCGAGCGCTTCTCCGCCGCGGGCCCCCGGGTCACCTTCGACATCGGCCAGGGCATCGCCGACGGCAGCGTGGCCCCTGAGGTGATGACCACCCTCCACCGGGTCCTCCAGGAGTCGCTGACCAACGTCCGCAGGCACGCCCCGGGCACCGGCTGGGTCGAGGCGGACCTGAAGCTCACCGACGGCTCCGACCTGCGCGCGTGGGCCGAGGGCGTACGCGCGAGCAACGGCCAGGCCCCCCGCGCCCGGCGTGCCGCCTACGTCTCCGCGGGCACCTCGGCCGGTGGGGGCATGGGTGCCACCTCGATTCCCGGCGCCACCTCTGCCACCGGGGGTGCCGTGCGGTTGCGGGTGCGCAACTACGGCTCGATGGCCGACATCAGGATCTCCCGCCTCGGTGGCGGCTTCGGCCTGGTGGGCATGGCCGAGCGCGTCGAGGCGCTCGGCGGCCGCCTCATGGCCGGGCCCACCCCCTCCGGGGCCTGGGAGGTGATGGCGGAGTTCCCCCTCTGACCCCGGAGGACCCGGAGGACCCGGAGGACCCGGGAGACCCTGCCGAGGGCACGGCCCTGGTGGCGCGGCGAGCCCTGGTGGTCGGCGGGCCCTAGTGGTTGGCGAGGAAGGCGAGCAGGTCCTGACGGGTGATCAGGCCGACGGGCTTGCCGTCGTCGAGGACGACCGCGGCGTCGGCCTTCTCCAGCGCCTCGACGGCGATGGAGACCGGCTCCCCCGCGCCGATCGTCGGCAGCGGCTGCGACATGTGGGCGGCCAGCGGGTCGGTCGGCCGCACCCGGCCCCGGTAGAGGGCGTCGAGCAGGTCGCGCTCCAGGATCGAGCCGACCACCTCGGCGGCCATGACCGGCGGCTCCTCCTTCATCACCGGAAGCTGCGACACGCCGTACTCGCGCATGATCGAGATGGCCGTGTCGACCGACTCGTGCGGGTGGGTGTGCACGAACTCCGGCATGCCCGAGCTCTTGCGCGTCAGGACGTCCCTGACCAGCCCTTCCTCGCTGGAGGTGGTCAGGAAGCCGTAGTCGGCCATCCACTCGTCGTTGAAGATCTTCGACAGGTAGCCCCGGCCGCCGTCGGGCAGCAGCACCACGATCACGTCGTCGGGCCCGGCCCGCTCGGCCACGCGCAGCGCGGCGACCGTCGCCATGCCGCAGGAGCCGCCCACCAGCAGCGCCTCCTCGCGGGCCAGGCGGCGGGTCATGATGAAGGAGTCCCTGTCGGAGATCGCGATGACCTCGTCGCAGATCGTGGTGTCGTAGTTGGCCGGCCAGATGTCCTCGCCGACCCCCTCCACCAGGTACGGCCGCCCGGTGCCACCGGAGTAGACCGAGCCCTCCGGGTCGGCTCCGATGACCTTGACCCGGCCGCTGGAGACCTCCTTGAGGTAACGGCCGGTGCCGCTGATCGTGCCTCCGGTGCCGACGCCCGCCACGAAGTGGGTGATCTTCCCCTCGGTCTGCTCCCAGACCTCCGGGCCCGTGGAGTGGTAGTGGCTCTCGGTGTTGTGCGGGTTGGAGTACTGGTCGGGCTTCCAGGCGTTCGGCGTCTCCTTGGCCAGCCGGTCGGAGACCGAGTAGTAGGAGTCGGGGTGGTCGGGAGAGACCGCCGTCGGGCAGACCACGACCTCGGCACCGTAGGCGCGCAGCACCGAGATCTTGTCCTGGGCCACCTTGTCCGGCACCACGAACAGGCAGCGATATCCCCGCTGCTGGGCCACGATGGCGAGGCCGATCCCGGTGTTGCCCGAGGTGGGCTCCACGATCGTGCCCCCCGGGCGCAGTTCCCCAGACCGCTCGGCGGCGTCGATCATCCGGACCGCGATGCGGTCCTTCACCGATCCGCCCGGGTTGAAGTACTCCACTTTCGCGAGTACCTGGGCGGAGATGCCCTCCGTCACCTTGTTCAGTCGGACGAGAGGGGTGTTGCCCATCAGCTCGACGAGCGAGTCATGTACGCGCACCGGGATATCACCTCGAAATACCAAAGCTCGGTCGGCTTGTTGTGGTCACCGTGATCCCATGGCGGTGGCAGGGACTCGGCTGTGCTACCAAAGGCAACGCTACCGCCCCGTACGGAGGGAGCGACGCCACGTGATCTGGACACCCGGAGTGGCGAGAACCGCCCGCCGCATCGCCGCGGCGGCCGCGCTGGGCGGAGGGGGCCTCACCGCGCTCGGCGCGGCGACCTACGGCCTGCTCCTGGCCGAGGCGCTGGTGGCCCGGCGCACCGTCGGACGCCCGCACGGCATGGAGGGACCGCCCTCGGACGGTGTGTACGGGGCGTTCGGCGGCGAGCCGCTCAGGATGGTCATGCTGGGCGACTCCACCTCCGTCGGCCTGGGCACCTCCGACCCCGCGGAGACGCCCGCCGTACTGATCGCCAACGGGCTGGCCGTGATCGCCGAGCGGCCGGTGCGGCTCACCGTGGCGGGTATGTCGGGAGCGACCTCCGCGCAGCTGGGCGAGCAGGTGGACAAGGCGCTGAAGGCCCGTCCCGAGATCGCGGTCGTCTTCATCGGGGCCAACGACGTCACCTCGCAGAGCAGGCCCGCCCATGCCGTACGGCACCTGCAGAAGGCGGTCAGGCGGCTGCGTGAGGCGGGGGCGGAAGTGGTCGTGGGCACCTGCCCCGACCTCGGGACGGTCCGGCCGATCGCGCAGCCGCTGCGCTGGGTGACACGGAGGTGGAGCCGCCAGCTGGCCGCCGCGCAGACCGTCGCCGTGGTCGAGGCGGGCGGGCGGACGGTGGCCTTCGCGGACCTGCTGGGGCCGGAGTTCGACACGAACCCCGCGGAGATGTTCGGCCTTGATCGTTATCACCCATCTGCCCAAGGCTATCTCCAGATCGCTTACGCGGTGCTACCTTCCGTATGCAGTGCGTTGGAACTCTGGCCCGAACCCCGGGCCCGGCGCACTGAGTCGATCTACCTCGCGGCGGCCAAGGCCGCGGAGGAGCCCGGCGCCGAGGTCTCCGCGACCCGGGTCGCCGGACGAGCGACCGGACCTCACGGACGGTGGGTGACCATGCTCGGCCGCAGGCCGTGGATGCGGCCCAACGACGCCTGACCACGGTCACCCTCCGCTGCGAAGCCGTAACGCCTCGCCCGCATTGGAGTGGAATACCCGTGATCCGGCCCCTCGCGAACCCGGCCCTGGTGCTCGCCGGAGCTCTGGCCCTGGGCGGCTGCTCCGGCACAGAAGCGGCCACCCCCGACCATCCCACCTGGCACAACACCGAGGTGAACGCGGTCAGCCGCACCACCACCGCCGCCGGCGTCGCCACGACGACCTCCATGAGGCCCGACGGCACGCTGGAGACGGTGGCCCTCGACCTCGCCACCGGCAGGAAGCTGTGGGCCCACCCCTCGACCATGGCGGGCCGCCTGCCGGGGATGGGGGTGCCCGCCCCCGCGATCGTCGAGACCTCCGCGGGGCAGGCCGTCGCGGTGACGATCGACCCCGCCAGGCGGGGACGCTGGAAGGCCACGCTCGTCGGCCTCGACGGCAGGACCGGGGCGCGCAGGTGGAGCCGCCCGGTGCACTCCACCTTCGGCCCGCAGCGGTGCGGGGCGCTCGTGTGCGTGCCCGAGAACACCGCGCTCGCGAGCGCCCGCGTCGTCGTCCTCGACCCGGCGACCGGCAAGGTCATGTGGAAGATCCCCGGCATCGCCGAGGCCGAGTGGTCCGACGCCTCGCGCGTGGTGTTCCTCCGCCTGGCCCGCCATCCCGTCCTGGAGGCGCACGACCTGAAGACGGGCAAGACCATCTGGCGGACCCCCGTCGAGCAGCCCCTCGGCGCCGGGGTGGACCTGTCGGGAGGCTGGTCCTTCGGCGCGACGGCGGGAAACCTCGTCGGATACGTCGCCCCCTACACCAATCCGAAGACGAGCAAGGTCTCCGCCTTCGGCCTGTTCTCCGTCAAACTCACCGACGGCACGGTCAACTGGATGCGCCCGTCGGTGGTCCGCGTCTACCCCAGCGGCAGCCCCGGCTTCGCGCCGGTGGTCCGCCCGGTCGACCAGGAGGGCCGCTACGGCGGGTTCGCCCGGCTGGAGGCCGGCAGCGGCCGGGTGCTCGGCCAGATCTCCGCCGAGCAGGTTCCCGAGTCGGGCTGGTGGCTGGCCTTCCCGCCCCGGATGGAGAAGGTCGGCTTCCTGCGGCACGGCAAGCCGGGCAACGCCTTCGACCTGCCCACCGGCCGCAACGCCGACGTGAAGGACGAGCGGGCCTGGTCCTTCTGCGTGACCGATCCAAAGCCGCTCGCGCTCAAGGGCCAGAACCCCGGCTTCTACTCGGTGGCCTCGCTGTGCCAGTTCAGGCTCGCCGACGGCACGCGGGTGTCCGGCTCGGGCGCCCCGCCCCTGTGGTTCACCGGCAGCCAGAACGGCTGGCGGATGTGGCGCGACGAGAAGGGCGGCCTTCACGGGATCAAGGACGGCGACGGCACCTCTCCCGGCATGTACGGCTGACCACCCCGCGCCCGCCACCGTCCACCCGGCCGGCTCCCCGGTCGGCCTTCGCGGCCGGCTCCCCGGCCGGCTCCTCTGTCGGCCTTCGCGGCCGGAGGGGCGCCGACGCGCGGCGAGGCCCCGCCCCGTCCTGTCCCGGACCGGACCGGACCGGACGGGGCCTTGTGCTTACCGTACAAAGTTCTGTTTCTACGCCCCCCGGGCGTGGCTTCCGGCATACCGCGCGGTACGCTCCGCTGGAGGAGCAGACACGAACCCAGGAGAGCCACATGCCCGAGGCAGTCATCGTCGCGACCGCGCGCTCGCCCATCGGACGCGCCTTCAAGGGGTCCCTCAAGGACATCCGCCCCGACGACCTGACCGTACAGATCATCCAGGCCGCGCTTGCCAAGGTCCCCCAGCTCGACCCGACCACGATCGACGACCTCATGCTGGGCTGCGGCCTGCCGGGCGGCGAGCAGGGCTTCAACATGGGCCGGGTGGTCGCCACCCTGCTCGGCCTGGACACCGTACCGGGCACCACCGTGACCCGCTACTGCTCGTCCTCGCTGCAGACCACCCGGATGGCCCTGCACGCGATCAGGGCCGGCGAGGGCGACGTGTTCGTCTCGGCGGGCGTGGAGTGCGTCTCCCGCTTCGGCAAGGGCAGTTCCGACTCGCTGCCCGACACGATGAACCCGCTGTTCGGCGACGCCCACGCCCGCTCGGTCAGTGCCGCCGAGGGCGGCAAGGGAGTCTGGCACGACCCGCGCGAGGACGGCCAGGTGCCCGACGTCTACGTGGCGATGGGCCAGACGGCGGAGAACCTCGCCGGGCTGAAGGGCGTCTCCCGGCAGGAGCAGGACGAGTTCGGTGTCCGTTCCCAGAACCTGGCGGAGAAGGCTCTCGCCAACGGCTTCTGGGAGAAGGACATCACCCCGGTGACCCTGCCCGACGGGACCGTGGTGAGCAAGGACGACGGCCCCCGGGCGGGGACCACCTACGAGGCGGTCTCCCAGCTCAAGCCGGTCTTCCGGCCGGACGGTACGGTCACCGCGGGCAACTGCTGCCCGCTGAACGACGGCGCCGCCGCCGTGATCGTGATGAGCGACACCAGGGCCGCCGAGCTCGGCATCACCCCGCTCGCCCGGATCGTCTCCACCGGGGTGACCGGCCTGTCCCCCGAGATCATGGGCCTGGGCCCGGTCGAGGCCTCGAAGCAGGCCCTGGCCAGGGCGGGCATGGCCATCGGCGACGTGGACCTCGTCGAGATCAACGAGGCGTTCGCCGCCCAGGTCATCCCGTCCTACCAGGACCTCGGGATCGACATCGACCGGCTCAACGTCAACGGCGGCGCCATCGCGGTCGGCCACCCCTTCGGGATGACCGGCGCCCGGATCACCTCCACGCTGATCAACAGCCTCGCCTTCCACGACAGGTCGATCGGCCTGGAGACCATGTGCGTCGGCGGCGGTCAGGGCATGGCCATGGTCCTGGAGCGCCTCAGCTGAGACGGCCGGAGCCGGCCGGGTCATCGGAGCCCCCGACGACCCGGCCGTGGCGTTCCCCGCGCCGAGGGCGGCCGGTCAGCCGTGCACGTCGGGGCCGGCGCGGGTGATCGCGATCCTCACGATCACCCGCCGCTCCCGCTCCATCGCGGCCCGGTAGTCGTCCCAGTCGGGGTGCTCGCCGGAGATGTCGCGGTAGTAGTCGACCAGGAGGTCCATCGCCTCGGGCAGCGGAACGATCTCCGCGACGCCGTCGACCTGGATCCACTCGCCGAAGAACCCATCTGTCGTCACGCAGAGCGAGACCTGCGGATTCCTGCGCAGGTTGCGCACCTTCGCCGCGGTCTCCCGGGTGCTGACGATCACGTTCCCGCGAGCGTCGAGCCCCACGGTGACCGGGGAGAGCTGCGGGCGCCCGTCGGCGTGCGAGGTCAGCATGACCGCGCGGTGGTTGGCGCGGACGAACCCGCGTGCCTTGTCATGATCCATGACCCCATCATGGCGCGCACATCAAAGCCCGCACCACCGGAGTGGCGCGGGCTTCACGGAGATAGGCGACTTACAGGTAACGGGTACGGCGATGCCGTTCGTGCTCGTGCACAATGGCGGCGGCGTAGCCGTGGGTCAGCCCGTGCTCATCGGCGAGCCAGGTGGCTCGCTCGTCACAGCGAAGGAACGACGGGCCGTTGTCGATTGCTTGGAACCACTCTGGGAGTGCGCGTCCCGTGATGTCCGGGACCCTTGCGATCAGCTTGCTCTGCGTCTCCAGTGAGTGGTTCAACGACATGGGCACCTCCACGGATAGGCTCCTTTGCTCGACAGTGCATCACGAAAGCCCAGATAGCAAGCCCCGAGATGCTCTCTTCCGTCGCGGTTCGTCTATCCCCCGTTGCCTTCCGTTCACTCACGTGTCCGCCCGGAAAAAACGGAAGACCCCGCCGGAACGTGTCCGGCGAGGCCTCCCGGCGTTGTCGTCAGTCGCTACTCGAGAAGTAGCTCAGCAGGCGCAGGATCTCCAGGTAGATCCAGACCAGGGTCACGGTCAGGCCGAAGGCCATCAGCCACGAGTACTTCTCCGGGGCGCCGTTGCGCACCCCGCGCTCGACCTCGTCGAAGTCGAGGAGCAGGAAGAAGCAGCCGATGAGGATCGCGGCGATGCTGAACACGTAGGCCAGCACGCCACCGGAGCGGATGCCGATGCCCTCCGGGATGAAGAAACCGGCGACCAGGTTGATGAGCATGAGGCCCATCAGGCCCAGCCCCGCGGCCACGACGAACTTGGTGAACTTCGGCGTCACGCGGATGATGCGCAGCGAGTAAACGGTCAGCATGGCGGCGAACGCCAGAGCCGTACCGACCACCGCCTGGAAGACGATGCCGCTGTACAGATCGTTGTAGACGTGGCTGATCACACCGACGGCGACGCCGTAGGCGACCGAATAACCGAGGATCAACGCGGGGTTGGTGCTGGACCTGAACGAGATGACCAGGGCGAGCACCAGACCGACGATCACACCGGCGATCGCCGCGACCATGCCGAGGTTGAGCACCCAGGCGACCGCCGCAGAGACGACGAGCGTGCCAAGCGTGATGAAACCACGCACGACCACGTCGTCGATCGTCATCGTCCGCTGCGCGGGCGGCGCGTACGACGGCGTGTTGTACATGCCCTGAAGCTGCTCAGGGGTGGGGGGCGGCGAGCCCCAGCCTTGCTGCTGGTTCTTGGCCTGCCGACTGAATACGGGGTTCTTGCTCTCCATCGCTGCCTCCACGCTGCGACCTACGCGATCAGCGTATTAGATCGGTTGTCACACGGCCGTATCGTGCTGATATCTATGTTGTCCAAGTGGCCGTACGGCTACCGCCGATGTGGTCAACGAACGGGTGGCACACCTGGTTCCCGGCCACCACGCCTGTTTCGCCGATCGCTCGTCGAATCCGCGCCCGGGTCCCTGCCGAATCCCGGACGGTTCGACATCACGTCCGCACCGCCCGCCGGCCGCCCGCCGGCCGCTCGCCGGACAGGCCACGCGGTGCCCGCGCGAAGGGATTCGAGCCCCTTCGAGCCCCTTCGAGCCCCCCGCCCCGTCCCCGCTCACCGACCGGGCGGGTCCCCCTCAGCGCCGACGGGTTCCGATGCCGGCGAGCCTGCCCAGGGCCTCGAAAGCGCGTTCGGAGGGGGTGTGCGGCTCGGGCTGGCCGACGACGAGCTGCTGGCCGGCGGCGGCCCCGAGGCGGAGCACCTCGTTGTGCAGGGTCATCTCGCCGACTTCGCCGTGGCGATAGGAAACGGACCTGTACGTCCTGGTCCGGACGTCGTGACGGGCCCATATCCGCCGGAAGTCCTCGCTCTCGCGTGAGAGCTCGTCGACCAGTTCCAGCACGAACGGGTCCGCGGGACCCGCTCCCCCGAGGGCGCGGAGGTGCGCCACCAGGGCATGGGCCTGCTGCTCCCAGTTCACGTAGAACTCGCGTGCGGCGGGATTGAGGAAGACCAGCCGCAGCCCGTTGCCGCGGTCCTCCAGCCCTCGGTAAAGGGCGGTGGCCAGTGAGTTCATGGCGAGGACGTCGAGCCGGCGGTTAAGCGCGAACACCACCGCGTGATCACATCCCTCCACGAACCGCAGCACGCCCGGGCGCAACTCGTCGGCACACCCGACCGGCCCCTCGCAGGGTCTCCGGCCGTGTACGAGATCGTGAAGGTGCGCGGTCGCCTCGGCGTCGAGCCGGAAGGCCCGTGCCAGAGCTTCGAGCACCCGGGCCGACGGATGGCGCTCCCGCCCCTGTTCCAGCCGGATGTAGTAGTCGGTGCTCACACCGGCCAGCGTCGCGACCTCGTCCCGGCGCAGTCCGGGTATCCGGCGGGGGGTGCGTGGCAGCCCCACCTGGTCAACGGTCGTGACCTCCCGCCGAGCGCGGAGAAACGCCCCGAGCGGATTCTCACCGTCCATAATGTCAAGTTACGGTCAGGCCAGTCAGAAGGAAAGCGCGCCGAGGCGCCCGCCCCGCCGACGCGCCAGCCGCCAGGCCGCCGAGCGGGCGCCGTACGGCGGCGCCGCACTTCGCCCGGCCGCCGTACGGTCACATCCGGCCAGATCTGTCCGCATCCGGCCACGCGAAGGGCGCGAGAGGCCGGAGCGCCTCGCCCGCCGGCGAATCCGGAACGCCCCCGAGGAGACCGATCACATTTAGGTAACCCCGAAAGTTTCACGGACGCATTTGGGATGGGCGGCCGTGGCCGTTCGGAACCGGCCGCGGAGAGCCGGATAACGAGGAAAGGCCCACGACCGCGTTTCCACTGGTCATGGGCCTTGTTCGGCAGATCGTCATGAGTGCCCCCGGAGGGACTCGAACCCTCACTCGAACCCTTTTAAGGGGTTTGCCTCTGCCATTGGGCTACGGGGGCGCCGTAATCATACGTAACGGACCACTCATGCGTAACTGCTCAAGGCAACCGTCGCATCACTTCCATTGGAAACCCGTGGACCGCGTTGGCTTCGGAGGGACCCGGTCAAGGAATAGCACACCGCGGGGAACGGCGAACCCGGAGGTGGGCCTCGTCGGCCACCACCGGGTTCGGGAGTCGGGTCCGCTCTCCGGGCGGGGGTTCAGTTGGTCGCCGCGGCGCGGAACTCCGTGCGCGGCTCCTCGATCTCGCCGAGGGAGACGGTCTCGCGCTTGAAGAAGAGCGCCAGGGTCCAGTCGGCCGTCACGCGGACCTTGCGGTTGACGGTGGGCACCCGCGACAGGTGGTAGGTGCGGTGCATGAACCACGCGGCGAGCCCGCGGAGCTTGATCCCATAGACGTTGGCGACGCCCTTGTGCAGGCCGAGCCCGGCGACGGAGCCGACGTACTTGTGCCGGTAGTCGGCGAGCTCCTGCCCGCGCAGGCTCCGGGTGATGTTGTCCGCGAGGACCTTGGCCTGCCGTACGGCGTGCTGGGCGTTGGGCGCGCAGTACTGGCCGGGGTTGGTCAGGTCGGGCACCCCCGCCACGTCTCCGGCCGAGTAGGCGTCCTCGACGCCGGCCACGGTCAGGCGGGAGGTCGTCTTGATCCGGCCGCGCTCGTCGAGCGGCAGGTCCCCGGCGTTCACGACCGGGCTGGGCTTCACCCCGGCGGTCCACACGATGGTGGCGGCCTCGAACTCCTCGCCGTCGGAGAGCTTGACCAGGCCGCCCACGCAGGATTCGAGGCGGGTGTTCATCTTGACCTCGATGCCGCGCTCGCGCAGCTGCTCGGCGGTCCACGCGCCCATCTCGGGGCCGACCTCGGGGAGGATGCGGTCGGTGGCCTCGACGAGGATCCAGCGCATGTCCTCGCGGGAGATGTTCCGGTAGTAGCGGGTGGCGTCGACCGCCATGTCCTCCAGCTCGGCGAGCGCCTCGACGCCCGCGAAGCCCCCGCCGATCACGACGAAGGTCAGGGCGCGCCTGCGCAGGGCCTCGTCCTCGTCACTCTCGGCCCGGTCGAGGAGCTCCAGCACGCGGTTGCGCAGCGCGATCGCCTCGCCGACCGTCTTGAAACCGATCGCGGAGTCGGCCAGGCCGGGGATGGGGAGCGTACGGGAGATCGATCCGGCGGCCATGACCACGATGTCGTAGTCGATCTCGTGCGGGGTGCCGACGTTGGGGGCGAAGGTGACGGACTTGGCCGCGTGGTTGACCTTGGAGACCTTGCCGTTGAGGATCGTCGCCTTCGACAGCACGCGGCGGAGGGGGACGACCACGTGCCGGGGCGAGAGGTTCCCCGCGGCGGCCTCGGGGAGGAAGGGCTGGTAGGTCATGTGGGATTCGGGGGTCAGGACGGTGATGCGCACGCTTCCTTCGCGGAGTTCCCTGCGGAGGGTGTGCTGCAGGCGCAGCACGGTGTAGAGGCCGACGTAGCCCCCACCGACGACCACGATGTGCTTGGAGTTGCGGTTCACTTCGACGCCATCCTTAAGTTTCATAGCTTGTGAAACCTTTCACAAGCATACGCCCGGGACTCCGATCACGCCAGCCGCACATCTGGCAATCTGACCAGAATTTCCGCTATCGGCTAGAAACACCCGCTCTTCTCGGCAGAATTCCCGCCGATCTTCTCTTTGTGATCGAGTTCACAAGCCGCGGAGCGCGTTCGCCCTGGCGAAGAGATCGTCGAGCATCCGGGCGGTCACCCGGCCGGTGAAGGTGTTCTGCTGGCTGGGGTGGTAGCAGCCGAGAAGATGCGCGGAGTCTCCCCGCGGAGAGGTGATCTCCACCTCGGCGCCGTGCCCGAAGGGCGGTCGCGGCCGTGGCAGGGCGTATCCGGCGTCCTTCAGCGCGGGCCAGATCGCCTGCCAGGCGAACCCTCCGAGCGCGACGACCACCCGTACGTCCGCCGAGACCAGCGCGACCTCGCGAGACAGCCAGGGGAGGCAGGCGGACCGCTCGGCGGGCTCGGGCTTGTTGGCGGGGGGAGCGCACCGGACCGCCGCCACCATCCGCGCGCCGACGAGCCGCTGGCCGTCACCCGCGCGGAGACTGGTCTCCTGTACGGCCAGACCGGTCCGGTACAGCGAGGCGAACAGCCAGTCGCCGCTGCGGTCGCCGGTGAAGATCCGGCCGGTCCTGTTGCCGCCGTGCGCCGCCGGCGCCAGCCCGACGATGAGGATCTCCGGCCTCTCGTCGCCCCATCCGGCGATGGGCCGGCCCCAGTAGGTCTCCTCGGCGAACGCCCGCCTCTTCACCGTCGCCACCTCCTCGCGCCACCCCACCAGGCGCGGGCAGGCCCGGCAGACCGACTGCGCGGCGGTGAGCTCCGCGAGGGTACGGCTCTCCCCCGCGAGTTTCCGCACCTCGGCGGGGTCGTGCGCGACGGGGGTGTCGGGCCGGGCGGGATCGTCGGGCCAGCCGGATCCGGGAGGAACGTGGGTCATCCTTCGATGGTGCCCGACGCGGGAGCCCACGGGGCCCACACCCCGCCGCCGCTCGCTCCGTGCGGGCCGCGGGACCGGAGCTGCGGGGTCCCGGGACCGGGACTCCGGGCTGCGGGACCGGGACCAGGGCTCTGGGCTCCGGGACCAGGGCTCTGGGGTCCGGGGTCCGGGGTCCGGGGTCCGGGGTCCGGGGTCCGGAAGATGGGCGCGGGAACGCGAAAGGCGGCGTCCGCTGGGTGCGGACGCCGCCTTTCGTCTCACTCGGGACGCGGCCCGGCGTCAGACGCCGGGCGCGCTACCTCGACCTACCGTGCCATCAGGCGCTGGGGGTCGCGCTGGGGGTGGGGGACGGCGTGGGAGTCGGGGTCGGGGGAACGACGCAGACGACCTTGGCCACCACGGTGCCGGTGGTCGGGCCGCCGGCGATGTCGATCGCGCGCTTGGACTCGCCGGAGACCGAGGTCGTCCAGCTGTCGAACACCCGCTCACTCTGCGTGCCGTGACCGCCGAAGTAGAGCGACTTCCAGTCGCCCGCCACGCCGTTGGTGATCCAGCGGTACTTCACGGTGGTGCGACCGGTCGCGCTGATCACACCGCTGAACGTACGGGTCGTCGGGCAGGTGCCCTCGTAGGTGGTCGGGGCGTCGACGGACGCCCAGACCTTCGGCGAGGTGTCCTTGCACCAGATCTTGAAGTAGGCGCGGTTGGAGGAGGCCTCCACCGGGCCGACGATCTCGAGCGAGGCCCAGCCCCTGAAGTCGTCACGGGGCCTGATCACGTGGAAGACCTTGCGCGAGCCGTCGACGCGGACGGAGTCACGGTCGACGACGCGGCCGTTGACGACCCAGCGGTAGTGCACCCAGCGGGTACCGGAGGCGTGGATGCGGCCGATCAGAGTGGCCTCGCAGTTGCCCTCGTCGACCCACACGTCAGCGCTGACGCGCGGGGGGCTCTTGATCTCGTGGTCGTCCTCGCCGGAACCACAGGAGACCGAGAAGTAGCCCTTCGAGGACTTCACGCCGCGCGGGGCCAGGACCTGGATGGCCTGCCAGCCCTTGACGTCGCCCTTGAAGGTGGCCTTCTCGGCGACGGTGAAGCTCTTGGTGCCCTTGCCGCGGAAGGTGAAGGACTTCACCTTGCCCTTGGAGCCGTCTCCACGCAGCCACCGGTAGGCGACCGTGGTCTTGCTCTTGACGGCCTTCACCTTGATCTTCGAGGAGAAGGTCACGTTGACGGGGCACTCACCCGCGTACTTCGCGGGGGAGGCCTTGGGGGTACCGGCAGAGACGGCCGGCCTCGGCTTGGCGGCGGCCGAGGCCACCTTCCCCGCCTGGCTCGATCCACTGACCGCCGCTGCGGGCGTGGCCAGCATGCCTACTGCCATGGTCGCCAGCATGGCCGCGCTGGCTCCTGCTGCGGCTAGCTTTCTGGCTAGTCCGGACTTCATGAGGGGATGCTCCGTTCGTTGGGAAGCAAGATCGCTAAGGAGACGGTTGCCGGGCCGGCAATAGCTGTGCCGGGCCCCACGGCAAAGCCCCACTAAAGCTTCTTTACCTAACCATAAACGGGAAGCTTTCCTCAATACTCCCTAAACAGGCGAATTGTCTAGGTCTTGTTATGAATCGGCGAGTGACCACGCGATGCCGTCGAGGATGTCGTGCTCACTCGCGACCACCTCGCCGAAACCGTACCGGGTCACTATCCGGTCCAGGATGAGCGCGCCCGCCCCGATCACGTCGACCCTTCCGGGGTGCATGAGGGGAATCGCCGCCCGCCGTTCAACAGTCATTCCAAGCAAGCGCTCGGCGATGTCATGCACCTGACCTGCGGCAATTCGCGAGTGGTGGATTTTCTGCGGATCGTATTCCGGCAGGTCGAGCGCTATTCCGGCGACGGTGGTGACGGATCCGGCGAGCCCGACCATCGTCATCGCCCGCTCCACGGGCACCTCGGCCGCGACCCGGTCGAGAGCGTCGTCGATGTCGGCGGTCACCGCCTCGATCGCCTCCGGTGACGGAGGGTCACCCGCGTCGCGCAGGTGGCGCTCGGTCAGCCGGACACACCCGATGTCGACCGACAGCGCGGCCTCCACGTGCGTCGAGCCGAGCACGAACTCGGTCGAGCCGCCGCCGATGTCGACCACGAGGTACGGCGGGCGGGTGCCGTCGGGGGCGGGCAGGCCCGTCTCCTCAGAGAACCGCACCAGATCGCGGGTGGCCCCGGCGAACGACAGCTCCGCCTCCTCCGCACCGGTGATCACTTCGGGCTCCACCCCGAAGATGTCGCGCACGCCGTCCACGAAGTCCTGCCGGTTGGCGGCGTCTCTCGTCGCGCTGGTGGCGACCACGCGGACCGAGGAGGCCCCGTGCCGGTCGATGAGCCCGGCGTAGCCGCGCATGGCGGCGAACGTGCGCTCCAGGGCCTCGGGCGCCAGCCTGCCGGTCTGGTCGACCCCCTGGCCCAGCCGGACGATCTCCATCCGGCGCTCCAGGTCGATCAGCCTGTCCCTGCCGATGTCGGCGACGAGCAGGCGGACGGAGTTGGTGCCACAGTCGATCGCGGCGACGCGGATCACTCGGTCTCCTTCGTGGTCGGTGTCGTGGCTGATGTCGTGGCCGGTGCCGCGGCTTGGACACACGGTGCCGCGGCGTCGGCGACGCACGGCCCGGCGGACCACCAGTCGCCGAGCGCGTCGAGGGCCTCGCGGCCGAAGGGGTTGCTGCCCGGAACGGCCAGCTCGTGCCCGACGAGGGCGTGCAGGCACTTCACCCGGGTGGGCATGCCCCCGGTGCTCTGCATGTCGCGGGGCAGCGGCTCCAGGCCGTCCTCGGCGGCCGCCCTGTCACGGCGCGCCACGTAGTCGTCGTGGGCGGCCTGGTACGCCTCGGCCAGCTTCGGGTCGTCGGCGAGCCTGGCCTGCATGTCCCGCATCAGCCCCGAGGTCTCCAGCGTGCCGATGGCGGAGGCGGCCCTGGGGCAGGTGAGGTAGAACAGGGTCGGGAAGGGCGACCCGTCGGGCAGCCTCGGGGCGGTCTCGACGACGTCGGGAAGCCCGCACGGGCAGCGGTGCGCCACCGCGCGCAGTCCTCGCGGCGTCCGGCCGAGCTGTCGCTCCACCGCCGCCACGTCGCGGTCATCAACCATTCGTGACACCCCCTGAAAGACGACACCCAGGGTATCGGCGTCACCCGGCGGCCTTGGCCGCCTTCTGCCCCCTGCCGCTGTCGGCGGCCTTGACCGAGTCCCACAGCGTCTCGTACCACGGCGGCCTGGCGACGGCCTTGCGCTCACCGGCCGTGCCCTTGCCCGGCGCGGGAGAGCCTCCCATCACGACGTAGCACTTCTGCCCGGGGTCGCAGTAGAAAAGGCGCTCCCTGCCCTGCCGCTTGATGAACCCGGGGTCCAGAAGCTGCTTGGCGCGGTCGTCCAGGGCCTTGATCGCGGCGATCTCCCTGGCCTTCTCCTGCTCCAGCTGGGCGATCTGGCGGCGCTGGGCGACGTACTCCCTGATGGGGTAGGCGAGGCTCATCGCGATCGCGCACACCACGATCGCGAGCACCGCGGCCCGTCCGGTCAGCTGCGGCCGTGCCGCCATGCGCCCTCCTCCGTCTCCACGCTCTCGTGGCGTCGTCCGCCGTGCCCCGTACGGTGGACGCGACACCGGCGGGGACCGATCTCCCCGCGTCGATCCGGTATCGATCTCCGGCACCGGCCTCCGGGGCCGATCTCCGCCGAGGCCGGTCCCCGGTGCCGGCCGCTCCGCACCGGTCCCCGCGCGCCGGTCCCCTCATCGGGGTCGGAGCGGGGGGATCGGCACTCGTCCGCGGTGCGGCCGACGGTGAGGTCGGTGGTGCGGCCCGCGCCCGGAGCGGGCGCGGGCCGTCAGACGAAACTACCGCCGGAAGCGCGGGAAGGCGGCGCGACCCGCGTAGCGGGCCGCGTCGTCCAGAAGCTCCTCGATGCGGAGCAACTGGTTGTACTTGGCCACCCGGTCGGAACGGGCCGGGGCGCCGGTCTTGATCTGGCCGCAGTTGGTGGCCACGGCGAGGTCGGCGATCGTGGTGTCCTCGGTCTCGCCGGAACGGTGGCTCATCATGCAGCGGTATCCACTGCGGTGGGCCAGGTCCACGGCGTCGAGGGTCTCGGTCAGGGTGCCGATCTGGTTGACCTTGACCAGCAGCGCGTTGGCGGTGCCCTCGGCGATGCCGCGGCCCAGGCGCTCCGGGTTCGTCACGAACAGGTCGTCGCCGACCAGCTGCACCTTGTCCCCCAGGGCGCGGGTGATGGCGTTCCAGCCCTCCCAGTCGCTCTCGTCCAGCGGGTCCTCGATGGAGACCAGCGGGTAGTTCGCGACCAGGTCCTCGTAGAAGGCGATCAGCTCGGCGGCGGACAGGCCCTTGCCGTCGATGGTGTAGACGCCGTCCGAGTGGAACTCGGAGGCGGCCACGTCGAGGGCGAGCCCGATGTCCTCTCCCGCGACGTACCCGGCCTTCTCGATGGCGACCAGGATCAGGTCGAGCGCGTCGCGGTTGGAGGGCAGGCTCGGCGCGAAGCCTCCCTCGTCGCCGAGGCCGGTGGCGTAGCCCTTCTCCTTCAGCACGGACTTGAGGGCGTGGTAGACCTCGGTGCCCATCCGCACGGCCTCGCGGAACGTCTCCGCCCCGATCGGGGCGATCATGAACTCCTGGATGTCGACGTTGCTGTCGGCGTGCGCGCCGCCGTTCAGGATGTTCATCATCGGCACCGGAAGCACGTGCGCGTTCGGCCCGCCGAGGTAGCGGAAGAGCGGCAGCTCGGCGCTCTCCGCGGCGGCCTTGGCCACGGCGAGCGAGACGCCCAGGATCGCGTTGGCGCCCAGGCGGGCCTTGTTGGGCGTGCCGTCCAGGTCGATCATGACCTGGTCGATGCTGCGCTGCTCGGCGGCGTCGAACCCGAGGATCTCGTCGGCGATCTCGTCGGTCACACCGAGAACGGCCTTCTCGACACCCTTGCCGCCGTAGCGCTCGTCGCCGTCACGCAGCTCGACGGCCTCGAACTGGCCGGTGGACGCGCCGCTGGGAACCGCGGCACGCCCCTGGCTGCCGTCGTCCAGGAGGATGTCGACCTCGACCGTCGGGTTGCCCCGGGAGTCAAGGATCTCTCGGGCGGTGACGCCCTCGATGGAAGCCACGAAGCGCTCCTAAAGTCGCAGGACAGTTTGCCTCAGAAGCCTACCGAGACCTACTTACCGGTACGGCAGCAGGGACGTTTCCGGATGATGTTCATAAAAGGTCCGGAAGGGGTCCGGGAGGTGACCCGGCGGTGGGCCGCCCCGGATCGGAGGGGCGCCTGGCCTCACCTCGGAGCCGCCGGGCCGGCGGCTCCAGCCCCGAACCGGGCTTCGAAGCTGGCTTCGGAGGGGCCTTGGCGCCGCCTCGGCACGCCCTCGGAGCGGCTCGGCACTCCCTCGGACCCCGCCCCTCGGAGCGCCCCGGAGCGCCCTTCGAGCGGCCTCAGAGCGCCTCGGCACGGCCTCAGAGCGGCTGGGCGCGGACCTGGTCGCGGTAGGCGCGGGCCACCGCGCGCAGCTCGGCCTCCGGGTCGAGCCCGGCCTCCCCCGCCTGCCGTACGAGCTCGAAGAGCCTCGCTCCCAGGCTGTCGGCGGGAACACCCTCGGGGAGGGTCGCGGGGGCTCCGGCACGCTCGGCGCGGCGCAGGAGCTGGGCGGCGAGGGAGAGGGCGGGCTGGCCCATCGGTACGCCGTCGACGGCCGAGCCCGGGTCGCCGCCGTTCTTGGCCGCGCGCTCGGCGGCCTTGATGGTCTCCCAGTTGGCGCTGACCTCGCCCGCGCCCTCCACCCGGGTGTCGGCGAAGACGTGCGGGTGGCGGCGGACGAGCTTGGCGACGATCCCCTCGGCCACGTCGTCGACGTCGAACCCGTCGGGCCGGTCGCTCGCGACCCGCGCGTGGAAGGCCACCTGCAGGAGCAGGTCGCCCAGCTCCTCGCGCAGCGCGGCGTGGTCGCCCTCCTCGATGGTCTCCAGCACCTCGTAGGCCTCCTCGATGAGGTACGGGGCGAGGGACTCGTGGGTCTGGCGGGCGTCCCAGGGGCATTCGACCCGGAGACGGTCCATCACCGCGACCAGGTCGAGCAGCCGCGCGCCCGGCAGGTCGTACGAGCCCGGCACGACCTCGATCACCGGCGGGTCGTCGAGCGCCACGGCGGCGTAGCCGATGGAGCGCATCAGCGCCTCGTCGGCCTCCAGCCACACGACGGTCGCCGCCCCGGCCTCGCGGACCAGCGCGGCCGGGTCGGGGACGACCACCTCGACGTCGACCCCGGCCTCCGCCAGGTAGGGCAGGTGCGGGTGGTCCGCGGACCCGGTGCGTACCGGGCCCTCCTCGAGGACCCGCCACGCGTGACGGCTGAGCAGCCCCGGGGCGACCCGGGGCGAGGTGGTGACGACGATCAGCGGCATGCCCGGAGGCTACTGCTGCGGCGGCGCGGGCGGCGCGTCGGCGGGGCCGGGGGCGGCGGGGGCGCCGAAACGGCCGGCGTCGACGAAGACGCTGGGCTGCTGCTCGCTCCGCTGCTTGTTCGGCGTGCCGTACCGGGGGTTCCAGGTGATCGGCACGGCCTGCAGGTCCTTGATCGCCTGCTCCTGGCCGCGCTGCAGGGCGGCCTCGTCCGTGCCGCCGCCGTACTTGGCGATGAGCTTGCTGAACAGCAGCTGCGCCCGGATGAAGGGGCGCATCTGCGAGGGGGCCACGGCGTTCTGGAGCAGCTGCTGCTCCAGCTTCTCCTGGCCACCCTGGCCGGCGACCAGCTGGTCGATCTCGCCCTCGGTGATCGTGATGCCCTTGCTCTCCGCGACCTTCGCGAACTGCTTGGCGTTGGCCATCTGGAAGAGCACGAGCTGCGGGACGCTGTCCTGGAACTTGAGGTCCGCGGGGGTGACCTTGGCCTTGGCCAGCGCCGCCTCGTACTCGCGCACGTTCCTGTCCAGCTCACCGGAGCTGATGCGCTCCCCGCCCACGACGGCGGCGGCGCCGGCCTGGTTCGGAGTGCAGGCGGTCAGCGCGACACCGGCGGCGGCGACCGCCAGGATGACGCGGATTCGAGTCGACTTCACATGCGTTCCCTTCACGACAAACGCCGCTTACTCTACCCGCACCGTTTCGAGGAACATCGCCTCGACGAGATCACCGCACCACTTGAGCAGATCCAGGTCGCGCAGCGGCTGGCCGCCGAGGGGCCTGGTCTTGGGCACCGGCACCAGCAACGTACCGGCCGCCTGCTTCAGCAGCGCCTTCGGGTAGAGCCTTTGCAACCTGACCTGCTGGGAGTCCTTCAGGTCCACCGGAGCGAACTTGATGTTCTGCCCCTGCAGGGTGACGTCGGTGAGCCCGGCGCGGCGGGCGCGGATGCGGAAGCGGGCGACCTCCAGCAGGTTCTCCACCTGCTGGGGCGGCCGTCCGTACCGGTCGACGAGCTCGTCGCGCACCGCACCGATGTCGGAGTCGGAGCCGATCGCGGCGATCCGCTTGTACGCCTCCAGCCGCAGCCGCTCGGAGGTGACGTAGTCGTGCGGGATGTGGGCGTTGATCGGCAGCTCGACCTTGACGTCGGGCCGCTCGTCCTCCTGGTAGGTGCCCGCCAGCTTGGCCTTCTGCTCCTGCACGGCCTCGGCCATCATGCGGACGTACAGGTCGAAGCCGACGCCCGCGATGAAGCCCGACTGCTCGGCGCCCAGGATGTTGCCCGCGCCGCGGATCTCCAGGTCCTTCATCGCGACGTACATGCCCGCGCCCATCTCGGTGTGCTGGGAGATGGTGGCGAGGCGCTCGTGGGCGGTCTCGGTGAGCGGCTTCTCCGGCGGGTACAGGAAGTAGGCGTAGCCGCGCTCGCGGCCCCGGCCGACCCGGCCGCGCAGCTGGTGGAGCTGCGACAGGCCGTAGTTGTCGGCCCGGTCGACGATCAGGGTGTTGGCGTTGGGAACGTCCAGGCCGGACTCGACGATCGTGGTGCAGACGAGCACGTCGAAGTCGCGCTCCCAGAAGCCCACCATGATCTTCTCCAGCTGGTGCTCCTGCATCTGGCCGTGCGCGACGGCGATCCTCGCCTCGGGCACGAGCTCGCGCAGCATGGCCGAGACCTTGTTGATGCTGGCCACGCGGTTGTGGACGAAGAACACCTGGCCGTCGCGCATCAGCTCGCGCCGGATCGCGGCGCCGATCTGCTTCTCGTCGTACGGGCCGACGAAGGTGAGGATCGGGTGCCGCTCCTCCGGCGGGGTGAGGATCGTGGACATCTCCCTGATGCCGGTGAGACCCATCTCCAGGGTGCGGGGGATCGGGGTGGCAGACATGGCCAGCACGTCGACCTGGGTGCGCAGGTGCTTCATCGCCTCCTTGTGCTCGACGCCGAACCGCTGCTCCTCGTCGATGATGATCAGGCCGAGCTGCTTGAACCTGACCTCGGGCGAGAAGAGCCGGTGCGTGCCGATCACGATGTCGACCGAGCCCTCCCGCAGGCCCTCCATGGTCGCCTTGACCTCGCCGTCGCTCTGGAACCGCGACAGCGGCCTCACGTTCAGCGGGAACCCGGAGAAACGCTCGGCGAAGGTCGACATGTGCTGCTGCACCAGCAGCGTGGTCGGCACCAGGACGGCCACCTGCTTGCCGTCCTGCACCGCCTTGAACGCCGCCCGCACCGCGATCTCCGTCTTGCCGTAGCCCACGTCGCCGCAGATCAGCCGGTCCATCGGGATCGGGCGCTCCATGTCGCGCTTGACCTCGTCGATGGCCTCCAGCTGGTCGCCCGTCTCGGCGTACGGGAAGGCGTCCTCCATCTCCCGCTGCCAGGGGCTGTCGGGCGCGAAGGCGTGTCCCGGCGAGGCCATCCTGGCGGAGTACAGGCGGATCAGCTCTCCGGCGATCTCCTTGACCGCCTTCTTGGCCTTGGTCTTGGCCTTGGCCCAGTCGGCGCCGCCCATCCGGTTGAGGGTGGGCGACTCGCCGCCGACGTAGCGGGTGACCTCGTCGAGCTGGTCGGTCGGCACGTAGAGCCGGTCGCCCTTGGCGTACTCGATCACCAGGTACTCGCGGGTGGCGCCCTGCACGGTCCGCTGCACCATCTCGACGTAGCGGCCCACGCCGTGCTGCTCGTGCACGACGTGGTCGCCGACCTTGAGCTGGAGCGGGTCGACCATGTTGCGGCGCCGGGAGGGCAGCCGCCGCATGTCCTTGGTCGACGCCTTCTGGCCGACCAGGTCCAGGTGGGTCAGCACGGCGAGCGCCGGGGTGACGAACCCGTGCTCGACCAGGCCCGTGGTGACGTGGACGACCTTCTTGTCGGGCACGGTGTCGAGGCCCGGCTCCAGGCGCGCGGGCAGGTCGACGCCCTTGAGCAGCTCGACCATGCGCTCGGCGGGGCCGTGGCCCTCGCTCAGCAGGACGACGACCCGGTCGGAGTCGAGCCAGCCCTTGATGTCGGCCAGCGCCCGCTGGGTGTCGCCCCGGTAGGACTCCACCTCGCGCGCCCTCAGTGCCTGCCCGCCGCCCGGGGCGACGTCGTCGGTGCCGGCGCCGAACGGCGCGAGCGACCACCAGGGCTGGCCGAGCCGCCGCGCGTGGTCGCGGACCTCCTCCAGGTCGCGGAACGCCGCCGCCCCCAGGTCGATCGGCGCCTCGCCGCCGGAGGCCGCGTTGATCCAGGACGCCTCCAGGAACTCCTGGCTGGTCCGCACCAGCTCGTCGGCGCGCCCCCGGATGCGCTCCGGGTCGCACACGAAGATCGCCGCCTGTCCCGGCAGGTGGTCGATGAGCAGGTCCATCTCCCCGGCGAGCACCGGCGCGAACGCCTCCATGCCCTCCATCGGCACGCCCTCGGCCAGCTGCTCCAGGATCTCGGCCAGCGAGGGGTGCGCCTCGGCGAGCTCCCCCGCCCGCTCCCTGACGTCGGCGGTCAGCAGCAGCTCCCGGCAGGGGGCGGCGAACAGCCCGTCCCCGGCCACCTCCAGCGAACGCTGGTCGGCGACCTTGAACCAGCGGATCTCCTCGACGGTGTCGCCCCAGAACTCCAGCCGGAGCGGGTGCTCCTCCGTGGGCGGGAAGACGTCGAGCAGGCCACCCCTGACCGCGACCTCACCGCGCTTCTCCACCATGTCGACCCGGTGGTAGCCGTTCTCCACGAGGCTGTGGACGACCGTGTCGAGATCGGCGTCGTCCCCGGCGCGCAGCCGCACCGGCCGCAGGTCGCCCAGCCCCCGGACGATCGGCTGGAGCAGCGCCCTGATCGGCGCGACGACCACGTGCAGCGGCCCCGCCGAGTGGTCGCCCTCGACCGGGTGCGCCAGCCTGCGCAGCACCGCCAGCCGCTGGCCCACGGTGTCGCTGCGCGGCGACAGGCGCTCGTGCGGGAGCGTCTCCCAGGCGGGGAAGACCGCGACGGTGCTCTCGTCCAGGAGGCTGGTGAGGGCCGAGGCGAGATCCTCGGCCTCGCGCCCGGTGGCGGTCACCGCGAGAACGGTCCTGGCCGCCCCCTTGGCCCCCTCCCTGGCCAGCGCGGCCACCGCGAAGGGGCGCAGCGCCGGCGGCGCGACCAGCGACACGTCGGACGAGTCGCCCCCGCGCACGTCCTGAAGAAGGGAAGCCAGCTCAGGCTCCCCGGCGACAAGGTCCAGAAGTCCGGAAAGACTCATCAGATTCGCCCACAGCCCCACGACGGCAACACGACAACCCCGGGCCGGGAAGACACGGGGGGTACCTGCTCAAGGCTACTTGCCCAGGCGCCCGCTCTCGCAAAGAGTGGTAAATGCGCGACGAATCGTGCTGAGTTGACTACTCTTGGTTACATGTCAGAGGTGAGGTCGGTCGTCGATCGAGACGACTTGTTGAGTCAGCGGATCAGAGAGCAGTGGAGCAGCCAGCTCGGCCGGCGGCTCGACATCCTGATCGCCGGGTGCGGATGGCCTGAACCGCTTGATCTGGCGGAGACGGAGTCCAGGGTCATCGGGATCGACGAGGACCTGCCCGTGTTGCGCACGAGCACGTCCGCCCGCAAGGACCTGGACTCATGGGCGCTGGGCGACCTGCGCTCGGTGCCGGTGCCCCCGCGGGCGTTCGACATCGTCTACGTGTCGTTCCTGCTGGAGCGGATCGAGCACGCCGAGCTGGTGCTCGACCGGCTGCTCACCGGGCTGCGCCCCGGCGGGCTGCTGCTGGTCAGGATGCGCGACCGGGCCTCGGCGTACGGGGCGTGCGACCGGCTGGCGCCGTCGAGGCTGCGGCGGGCGGTGTGGCGCAGGTTCGCCCCCGCCGGGACCGTGGGCCCGCTGCCCGCCGTCTACGAGCAGATCGCCTCGCGCGAGGGGATGCACTCCTTCTGCCTGGTGCGCGGGCTGATGGTGACCGAGGACATCTCCGCCAGCAGCGGGTCCGCGCTCCGCGGACCTCTCGGTAAGCTTGCCCGCGCCGCCTGCTCGGTGGTGGAGGCCCTCTCCAGGGGAAGCCGGCCCGCGTCTCACGACGAGATAACCATGGTGATCCGCAAGCCCCAGAGCCACTTCGCCCGGTTGATCTGAGATCCACCGGACCGGAGCACCCGGGATTCACCGCACCGGTGGATCCCAGGCTCGCCGGACAGGGGCCCATCGTGAGCGGGCGCGGCAGGAACCTCCGACGATCACGATGGTGGAGCAGATGACGGCGCCTTTCGAGTGGACCCCCGACGCCCGCGAGCTGGCCGACCTCGAGCTGCTGCTCTCCGGCGCCTTCAGACCGCTGACTGGCTTCCTGAGCTCGGCGGACGCGCACACCGTCGACGAGCGCGGCACGCTCGCCGACGGCACGCCGTGGCCCGCGCCGGTCACCCTCACCCTGCCGGACGACCACCCCGCCGCCCCCGGCGACCGGATCACCCTGCGCGACCCCGAGGGCGCGGCGCTGGCCGTGCTGACCGTGACCGGGCGCGAGAACGGCTTCGTCGCCGGTCCCGTCGAGCCCCTGGACGCCCCCGAGCACGGGCCGTTCGCCCGGCTGCGCCGCACCCCGGCGCAGGTCCGCGAGGAGCTGGGCGGGCGTGAGTCGGTCCTGGCCGTCACCATGCGCGGGCCGCTGGGCGACCTCGGCGAGATCATCGCGACCGCGCAGGAGCTGGAGGCGTCGATCCTGCTGCTCCCCCTGGCGTACGGCGAGGGCGGCCCCGCGGTGGTCCGCGCCGCGCTCAAGGCCCGCGACGGGCTGCCCGAGGGCACGCTCGTGGCGGTGGTGCCGCTGGCGCCCAGGGAGCCCGCCATCGACCTGGAGCTGCGCGAGCGCGTGGCCGAGGCCTACGGCGCGACCGAGCACCTGGCGGGCCCCGAGCCCGTGACGCTCCCCGGCCCCCCGCACCGGCGGGGGCTGGTGGTCTTCTTCACCGGCCTGTCCGGCTCCGGCAAGTCGACCGTCGCCCGGGGGCTGCGCGACGCGCTGCTGGAGCGCGGCAGCCGCACGGTGACCTACCTCGACGGCGACGTGGTCCGCCACCTGCTCTCGGCGGGGCTGACCTTCTCCAAGGAGGACCGCGACCTCAACATCCGCCGCATCGGCTTCGTCGCCGCCGAGGCCGCCAGGCACGGCGGGCTGGCGATCTGCGCGCCCATCGCGCCCTACGCGGCCACCCGCGAGGAGGTACGGGAGATGGTCGAGGCCGTCGGGGCCGACTTCCTGCTGGTCCACGTGTCCACCCCCCTGGAGGAGTGCGAGCGCCGCGACCGCAAGGGGCTCTACGCCAAGGCCCGCGCGGGGCTCATCCCCGAGTTCACCGGCATCTCCGACCCGTACGAGGAGCCGGACGACGCCGACCTGGAGATCGACACCACCGGCATCAGCGTGGACCGGGCGGTGCACCAGGTGCTCGACCCGCTGATCCAGGGGGGCTGGATCCGCTGACCCGGGTCAGAACGGCCCGGGTCCGGCGGTCCGGATACGAGGACCTGAGCCCGACGGGCCGGGGCCGGGGACCCGGATTCCGCCGCCCGGGTCCGAGGAGCTTGGATCCGACGGTCTGAGCCCGAGGACCTGGGTCCGGCGGCCCATTCGCGCCCGCGGTGAGGCCCGGTGATCGTGAGCCGTGAGCCGTGATCGTGGCCGTGATCGTGGCCGGTGGTGCGGCGGGGGTCACCCGGCGGGGACGGCGGCGTTGAGGCGCGCGTCGCGGGCGAGCTCGCCGAAGGCCCTCCGGCCGCCGGGCGTGGTGTCGAACCGGGTGTCGCCCCGGGGGGCGCGCGGCGAGTCGAAGTAGATCAGGGCCTTGATCTGCGGATACTCGCCGATCTCCCGGCGTACCGAGGCGAAGAACGACTCCTTGAACCCGGGCCTGTCGTGCCGCTCGAAGACGCCCCACTCGGCGAGCATGACGGGCTTGTCCGGGAAGCGGTCCCGCATCCACCGGTAGAACCCGGACCACCGGGGGAACTCGGGACGGGTCTTGTTGACCAGCCCGTCGAAGCTGTGGACCCTGTGGTCGACGTAGGGGTCCATCGCCACCCAGTCGACCACGTCGTCACCGGGATAGAGCTTCTCGAACCAGGGCTCGGACGCCCAGTTGGGCGCGCCCATGTAGGTCATCACCGTCACCGCGTTGGTCACGCCCCCGTGCCGCAGGCGCGTCACCACGTGCCGGAACATGGCGGCGTAGTCGGCCGCCGTCATCCCCCTGCCGCGGGCCTCCCGCACGTCGTTCTCCGGCTCGTGGTGGATCGTGAGGAAGAACTTCTCGGGGAAGGTGTGCACGATGTGGGCGGCCAGCCGGTCGATCCGCGCGTCCAGCGCCCCGCGGGCGATCTGCTCCCAGGTGTGGTCGAGGGACGGCTTCCAGTTGACCAGCAGGAGCCTGCGGCCGTCCGGGTCGCGGGCGATGGCGCGCTCCGCGGGGGTCGGGAAGAGCTCGTCGCCCCGGTGGTAGACGTGCATGATGTCGGCCGGTCGGCCCATACGCTTCTCCGCCCTCTCCAGGGCCCGCCCGGGGGGCCTCCCCGTGAAGATCTCCGGCGCGATGCCCCACCAGGCCCCGCAGGAGGGGACGAGCCTGGCGCTGACCTCGCAGGCCGCCCGGGACGGCCCGGCGGACGGGTCCGGCGCGCCTGTGACCCCCAGTGCCTCGGGGGTTTTCCCGGCGCCCGCGGCGTTCGAGATCCGGCCGCCCCCGCTCAGCCCCACGATCACCAGTGCGAGGGTGCCCAGCCCCAGCGCCAGCACGAGGCCGGAACCGGCGATTCTGACCACACGCGGAATTACGTCCATAGTGTCATTTTTCCGATGCACCGGTTCCTCACAACTGTCGCGCGTACACATTTCGTGGACGGCCCTCGACCATCACGGGGGAACACCTTCCCATCGCCCGGACGCGCCTCGTCCAGGACTTTGCCGGTCCGTGCCGTAGCCCCGGAGCGAACGACAGGAAATGTCGGATAAATGACCGTTATCTCCCCGTGATTAGCGGGAGCAACGCGAAGAAAATCTTGTGTATTGGTTCGGGGAAATGGAAACCCGACCTATAGTTCCTAGGGTTCCCAGCGCCTGTTCGCCGGAGAGGCATACGCGACACATGAGCCCGTCACCGGACGCTCCCGTCCGCCGTGGAGGCGAGGATCTGGCGGACTACGCGTCGCTTCTCCGCCGCCGATGGCCGATCGTCCTCTCCCTGTTCCTCGCCGGAGCCGGTTGCGGCCTCGCCCTGCTGTGGCTCACCCCGGCCTCCTACACCGCCTCCGGGCAGGTCCTGGTGACCGCGACCGGCTCGCAGGAGCAGACCAACCAGGTCACCGCCCGCCAGCGCGAACCGCTCAACCTCGACACCGAGGCCCAGGTGGCCCGCTCCGCGGTGGTCGCGGCGAAGGCCCGCCGGCTGTTCGGCGGCCTCCCCTGTGCCGCGGAGGTCTCGGTGCCGCCCAACACCTCGGTTCTGGAGATCTCCTGCGCCGCCGCCGATCCGAAGGCCGCGGCCTCGGGCGCGGGCGCGTACGCCCTCGCCTACCTGGCCCAGCGCCGCGAGTCCGCCACCCAGATGCTCACGGCCCAGCTCAAGGTCGTGCTGCTCAAGCTGAGACAGGCCAACGCGGGTCTCACCAAGCTCGCCACCGAGCTTCCCGGCCTCGGCAGGGGGACCACCGAGCGGGCCCTCGCCCTCCAGCGGCAGAGCGTCCTCGCCCGCCAGGTCCAGAGCCTCACCGCCAGATACGACGCCGTCAAGACCGTCGCCGTCACCCCCGGCTCCGTGATCAGCCAGCCGGTGGCACCGGCCGAGCCCACCACCCCCCGCCCGCCCCTCTATCTGGGCAGCGGCCTCATGGCGGGGCTGCTCTGCGGCGTCGGGGCCGCCTGGCTCCGCGACCGCCTCGACACCGCCCTGCGGACCGCCGCCGACGTCAGGCGCCTGACCGGCCTCGACGCCGTCAACGGCGGGGAGACGCCCGACCTGGCGGGCGCGGTGCTCGTGGTCTCCGTCCCCGGCACCTCCTCACGCGAGGTGAAGGACGCCGTACGGGCCCTGAACGAACGCGGGGTCCCCGTGGTCGGCGCGTTCGTCGTCGGAGACGAGATCCCGTCGGTCCCATCGGTGCCGTCGATGCCTTCGGTGCCGTCGTTCCCCTCCGCTCCCCCTGGCGCCTCCGCCGCCTCCACGCGGGTTCCGCGGGTCCCGCGTGTCTCGCAGACACCGCAGGTTCCCCACGTCCCGCAGGCCCCGCACTCCTCGCAGGCTCCCCACGTCTCACCGGCCCCGCGTGTCTCGCCCGCGCCGCGGTCCGGCGGGGCACGAGACCCCGAGAGCCTGCCGAGGAGAGGCGGGCGGCCACTCGCCGGCCTGGCCGGCGGCACGGCGAGCGGTACGGCCGCCCCCGAGTCCCCCGGCGAGAGCCCGGAGGCATCCGCCCGGCCGGGAACGCACGGGATGGGTGGAATCAGCGGGATGAGCAGGACGAATGGCGCGAGCAGCACGGGTGGCGACGGGCCACGCGGGGCGCACGGAGCACGCGGAGTGAGCGGGGCGGACGGAGCGAGCGGGGCGGGCGGATCGGCTGGAGCGTCGGAGGCGCTGCTCGCGCCCAGCACGTACGGGAACGTTCCAGTCGGCGGGCAGGCGGCGGTCGGGCGGAGGGGGCGCAGGTCGTGAGGGGTCCGCGTCCGGCCGTCTGGCCGATCGCCGCGCTCCTGGTGGGATACCCGGTCTGGTGGGCGCTCGGCTTCGGGGGCCTGTCGGTGATCGTGGTGGCTCCGGCGATGGCGCTGGTCCTGTGGCGGAGACGGCCGATCAGGGCACCGCGCGGCTTCGGCCTCTGGCTGCTGCTCCTCGCGGGTTACCTGATCAGCGCGCTCATGCTCGGCGAGATGCCGCCCGGCACCTACGGCGAGTTCGGCGCCGGACGGCTGATCGGCTACCTGATGCGCCTGTGCCTCTACGTCGCACTGTTGATCATGGTGCTCTATCTGGGCAACCTGACGCGGGAGGAGCTGCCGCAGCTCACCCTGGTGCGGATGCTCGGCGCGCTGTTCCTCACGACCGTCGCGGGCGGCCTGCTGGGCGTGTTCGCCCCGCGCGCCGAGTTCACCTCGCCGGTCGAGATGCTCCTCCCCGGCTGGATCAGCGGCAATCCCTTCGTCCACAACCTCATCCACCCCACCGCCGCCCAGGTGCAGAGGGTCCTCGGCCACGCCTCGCCGCGCCCCGAGGCGCCGTTCGAGTGGGCGAACGCCTGGGGCGGCAACCTCTCGGTGCTGCTCATCTGGTTCGTGGTCGGCTGGTGGGTGTACGGCGGGCCGCGCAGGCGCCTGGCGGTGATCCCGCTGGTCGCGCTGGCCGCGATCCCCGTCGTCTACTCGCTCAACCGCGGCCTGTGGATCGGGCTCGGTGTCGCCGCCGCGTACGTCCTGCTGCGCCTGGGCACGCGGGCCCGCGTCGCGACGTGCGCGGTCCTGACCGCGGGGGCGCTGGCGTTCGCCCTCAGCCCGCTGCAGGCGATGGTGGCCCAGCGGCTCGACAGCCCGCACAGCAACGACATCCGCGCCTTCACCGTCTCGGCGACCCTCGCCGCGACGGGCACCGCGCCGCTCGTCGGGTACGGCAACACCCGCAACGCCACGGGCAACCACCGGACGATCACCACCGGCAAGAGCGGGTGGTGCCCCACCTGCGGCCACCCTCCGCTGGGCGGGGACGGCCAGCTCTGGCACCTGATGATCACGCAGGGTTTCACGGGGGCCGCCCTCTACGTGGCGTTCTTCGCGGGGGCCGTCCGCCGCCACTGGCGTGACCGGAGCCCGATCGGCCTGGCGGGGGTCCTCGTGATGATCCTCACCCTCCTCTACATGTTCGTCTACGACGGGCTGGTCACCCCGCTCAGCCTGTACCTCGTCTCGTTCGCGCTGCTCTGGAGGAACTCGATGGCGAGCACGGCCGCATGAACGACGCCCGCGCCCGCCTGCGCTACCTGGACGAGACCCTCGACCTGCTGTTCCCCGGCCCCGGCGACCCGAGCCCGTACACCCTGCTCCCGCACCGCCTGCTCCCCCGCAGGCTGGTCCCCCGCGCGTGGTGGCACCCCGGCGGGCGGGTCACCGTGCCCTCGGGCCGGGACGGCATCGAGAGCCACCTGAGCGAGGTGTTCGGCACTCCGGTCCGCGTCACGCTGCGCGTGCGGCCCGCCCGGCGGGCCAACCGCAAGCCGATCCTGGAGGCGCGCGCCGCCGACGGGCCGATCGCCTTCGTGAAGATCGGCGACACCGACCTGACCCGGGAGCTCGTCGCCCACGAGGCGCGCACGCTCGGCCTGCTCGCCGGTGTGCCGCTGAAGACCGTCGTCCCGCCCGCCGTGCTGCACCACGGGTCCTGGCGCGGCCTGTCCGTGCTGGCGCTGACCCCGCTTCCGGTACGGCGGGGACGGATACCCGGAGCCGTCCTCACCGACGCGATCGCCGAGATCGCCCGCATTCCCGGGGGCCGTGCCCCGGAGCGCGCTCCGCTCGGCGACCCGGCCCGGGGACACCCGGCTCCGGGAGATCCGCTTCCCGAAACTCCTGTTCGCACCGGGCAGGCCCCCTCAGACGCCCGTACCTGGCAGACCCCCGGAGACCCCGCCCGTACCGGGCAGGCCCTTGGAGGCCCGCCCTCAGTGGACCCGCTCCCCGGAGACGCGAGCCGGGGCCCAGGAGGGCAGGGGTTCTCCTGGCACGGGGACCTGACGCCGTGGAACATCTCGCGCGGCCCCGACGGGCGGCTGCTGGTCTGGGACTGGGAGCGGTTCGGCACCGGGGTCCCGCTGGGCTTCGACGCCGTCCACCACTTCTTCCAGCGAGCCCTGCGCCGTGACGATCCGGCCACCGCGGCCAAGGCGTGCGTGGCGCGGTCCCTGCGGATCCTCGCCCCGTTCGGGCTGTCGGCCGCCGAGGCCCGGCTGACCGCGCTCCACTACCTGATCGCCCTCGCCGACCGCCACGCGGCCGACGGCCACACGCCCCTCGGCCCGCCGGAGCTCTGGCTCACCCCTCTCGCCGACTCCCTGGAGATCCTGTTGTGAAGCCCGCGCTGAAGCGTTCGGTCCACGCGGCGTCGGGGGTGATAGGCCGCCTCACCTCGGGAAGCCGGGTGCTGCCCTCCTTCCTCGTCATCGGCGCGCAGCGCTGCGGCACCACCTCCCTGTACCGCGTCCTGTCCCAGCACCCGCTCGTCATGAAGCCCGTCCTGCGCAAGGGCGTCCACTACTTCGACACCGCGTACGACCGGGGCCTGTCCTGGTACCGCGCGCACTTCCCGCTGCGGATGTCGGCCTCCCGGCTCGCCCGCAGGTACGGCAGCCGCCCCCAGGCGTTCGAGTCGTCGCCCTACTACCTGTTCCACCCGCTGGCCGGTCCCAGGATCGCCCGCGACCTGCCGGGCGCCAGGCTCATCGTGCTGGTCCGCGACCCCGTCGAGCGGGCCTTCTCCGCGCACGCGCACGAGCTGGCCAGGGGCTTCGAGACGGAACGGTCCTTCGCCAGGGCCGTGCGGCTGGAGGAGGAGCGGCTGGCCGGGGCCGAGGAGGCCCTGATCGCCTCGCCGCACTCGACGAACCTGGCCCACCGCCACCACGCCTACCTCGCCAGGGGCCGTTACGCCGAGCAGCTCGCCCGCCTCGAACCGCTGGTCGGCCGCGACCGGCTGCTCGTCCTCGACAGCGGCCGGTTCTTCGCCGAGCCCGATCTCGTCTACGACCGCGTGCTGGCGTTCCTCGGGCTGCCGCACCTCGGCGACCCGGTGTTCGAGCGGCACAACACCCGGACCAGGCCGGGCCCCATGTCCCGCAAACTCCGCCGCGAGTTGACGGCCTACTTCGCGGAGCAGGACACCCTGCTGACCTCTTGGCTGGGCGCGGAGCCGTCGTGGCGTCGCTGACCACCACCCGCCTGGCGACCCTGGCGACCCTGTCGGGCTTGACGGGGGCCGCGCGGGGCGGGGTGGCGGGGCTGGCGGGAGCGGGAGCGGGGGCCGCCGCGCAGTTCCTGACGGCCGTGGTGGTCACCAGGGGGGTGGGGCAGGAGACGGCCGGCCTCTTCTTCTCGGGGACCGCCCTGTGCCTCGCGGTCGCCGCGGTCCTGCGGCTGGACGCCGGGAACGGGCTCGTCCACTTCATCGCCAGGTCCCGGTCCCTCGACCACCGTCACACCTCCGGCTACGTCCGCGCCGCGCTCGTCCCGGTCGCCGCGCTCTCGCTGGCGGCCGGCGCGGCGGTCGTCCTCACCACCTCCGACCCGGTGCTGCGGGTGCTGGCGGTGGCGCTGCCCGCGGTGGCGTGCTCGGGCGTCGTGGTGAGCGCGACCCGCGGGTTCGGCTCGATGCGGCCGACCGTGCTGCTGGACGGGGTGCTCCAGCCGGTGGCCCAGTCGCTCCTGGTCGGGGCGGTGGTGCTCGCGGGCCGCGACTCGGTGCCGCTGCTCGCCGCGGCGTGGGCGCTGCCGTACCTGCCGGTGCTGCTGCTGGCCTCGATCTGGTTGCGCCGGCGGCTGCCCCGCTCCCCCCGCATGCCGGGCACCGCGCGTGACCTGTGGCGCCACACCTGGCCCCGGTCGCTGGCGGCCGGGATCCAGGCGGTGTTCCAGCGGCTGGACGTCGTGATCGTGGCGCTGCTGGCCGGGCCCGCCGAGGCGGCCGTCTACACCGCCGCCACCCGCTTCAAGATCGTGGGCCAGCTGGCCGGTCAGGGACTGGCGCAGGCCACGCAGCCGAGACTGGTGCGGGCCCTCGCCGGGGGCGACCTGCCGCGCGCCCGGGAGCTGTACCAGTCGGCCACCCTCTGGCTGGTCCTGCTGACCTGGCCGATCTGGCTGGGGTACGCCGCGCTCGCGCCCTGGCTGCTCGGCGCCGTCTTCGGGGACGGCTACACCGGCGGCGCGCCGGTGGCGTTCGTACTGGCCGCCACGATGATGCTCGCCACGGCGTGCGGGATGGCCGACGTGGTGCTCACCTCCGCCGGGCACACCGGCTCCAGCCTGGCCAACCTGGTCGCCGCCGTCGCGACGGCGGTCACGCTGGACCTGCTGCTGATCCCCTCGGCGGGCTCGCTCGGGGCCGCCCTCGGCTGGGCGGGCGGCACGGTGGTCAAGAACCTGCTGCCGCTCTGGCGCATCCACCGCCTGTACGGCCTGCGGCCCTTCGGCACGCACAGCCTGGCCGCCCTGAACCTCCGGCGGGCACCGTGACCACGCGACCCGGCCGCCCCGAACTCCCGGCGACCACCGCGCCCGCACGCCCAGGCCAGCCCGGACGCCACGACCACACGCGGCCTGACCGTCCCGGGCGCCACGACCACACGCCGTCCGGCCGTGCCGGGCGCCACGACCACACGCCGTCCGGCCGTGCCGGGGCCCTGGACGGGCGGTGCGGGCCGTGACGCCCGTGCTGGTCACCGGGCTGCCCAGGACCGGGACGAGCTGGACGGGCAGGATGCTCGCGGCGAGCGGGGAGCTGGTCTACGTCAACGAGCCGCTCAACCCCGAACACCCGCCGGGCCGCTCCCCGGGCGTCCTCGACGCCGTGGTCGGCCACCGCTTCCAGTACATCTGCCCCGACAACGAGCGGGCGTGGCTGCCCGCCTTCGCCCGGACGGTCGCGCTGCGCTACGGGTTCTGGGCCGAGCTGCGCCGCAACCGGTCACCGTACGACCTGGCGAGGATGGTCCGCTACGGCACCGCGTTCACGCTGGGGCGGCTGGGCGGGCGCCGGGCGCTGCTGGACGACCCGTTCGCGCTGTTCTCCGCCGGATGGTTCGCCGACCGGCTGGGCTGCCGGGTGATCATTCTGCTGCGCGATCCGGTGGCGTTCGTCGGCAGCTGGCAGCGGCTCGGCTGGACGGTCTACTTCCACGAGCTGCTCGAACAGCCGCTGCTGGTGCGGGACCAGCCCCACCTGGAGGCGTTGCGCCCGCTGATCGGCTCCCAGGACCGCGTCGCCAAGGCCGTGGCCCTGTGGCGGGCGGCCGGGATCACCGCCGCCGACCTGGCCGACCGGCACCCGGGAATCATGCTGGCCCGCTACGAGGACCTGGCCCGCTACCCCCTGGCGGGCTTTCGCCGCCTGTACGAGTGGGCCGGCCTGACCTGGTCGGCCCGCGCGGAGGAGCGCGTCCGCCGCGCGTGCACGTCCGTTCCGGGCACGGCCGCTCCAGACACGGCCACTTCGGGCACGGTCACCCAAGGCACGGTCACCTCGGGCACCGGCTCCGGTGGCTTCGCCTGGAGCGGCCTGTCCCGCACGGCCTACCGGCCAATGGACTCGCGCCGCGCCCTCGCCGAGGCCGGTGCCCGGCTGAGCCCCGAGGAGGCCCTCCGGGTGCGGGAACTGGCCTCCGCGAAACGCTGACGGCCGATCACGAAGTGCGGCGAAGGGCCGGGTGCCGGCACCTTCACCGCCTTCACGGCCTCGACGGCCTCAGGAGAAGAGACCGCGTACGAGGGAGACCGTGAGGAGCCGGAGCGCGTACGGCAGGTCGTCGACCAGGTAACGGCGGGCGAGCCTGCCCGGCTCCCGCGTCAGCCGGAAGACCCACTCCAGGCCGCCGCGGCGCATCCACGCCGGCGCCCGCCGGACGGTGCCCGCGGCGAAGGCGATCGCCGAACCGCAGCCGACGAACCAGGTGCCCGGCAGGTCCCGGCGGAGCGAGGTGATGAGCCGCTCCTGCCGGGGGAAGCCGAGCCCGACGAAGACCAGCCGGGGAGCGGCGGCGATCACATCGTCGCGCACCCGGGCGTAACTCTCGGGATCGTCCTCGAACCCGTACGGCGGGGCGCCGACCCCGGCGATCACCAGCTTCGGATGGCGATTCACCAGCTCGCGGGCCGCCCGCGCGGCCGTGCCAGGGGGGCCGCCCAGCAGGTACACGGGATGGCGGTAGAAGGCGGCGGCCTCCGACAGGGACCAGATCAGGTCCGCGCCGGTGACCCTGCCCGGGAGGGGGGTGCCGAGCAGTCTCGCCGCCCACACCAGCGGCATGCCGTCCGCCACCGCGAGGTCGGCGCGCTCGACGAACCGGCGGGCCCGGGGGTCTCGGGCGACGGTCCGGCTGATGTCGACGTTCGGGGTGACGAGGTGGCCGCCCTCTCCGCGTTTCAGGGCGGCGACCACGTGGTCGACGACCTCGCTCTCGGTCATCGGGTCGATCGCGACCCCCGCCACGTGCACGCGCCTGCGCAGGCGCCTGCGGGTGGCCTTGTCGGGCCGGGGCCTGCGGCGGGGGACGCCCGAGGTCGCCCCCCGCCTGGCGACCGGCGTTCCGGCCCGCCCTGCGACGGCGGGCAGGCCGGGCACCGGATCGTGACCGGTGGTCGCGGACCGGTGGTCGGTGAGAGGCCGGATCGGCGCCGCGACGTCACGGGCGGCCGGGGCCACGGGCCGCGTCACCGGGGACGACATGACCGGCGAATCGCGGCGCGTGACCACCTGCGGGGGCTCGGCGGCCCGCCCCGGTGGGAGCGGAACGACCGGCAGGCCGTGGCGAACGGTCGTGTGCGGGCGCTCGACGGCCTGCCCCGCCGCGGACGGGGCGAGCACCAGACCGTGGCGGGGGGACACCGGCGGGCGCTTGACGGCGTGTCCCGTCAGGAGCGAGGCGACCGGCGGGCCGTAGGGCGCGAGTGCCTGCGGGCGCTCGACGGCCCGGTCCGGCGTGGACGGCACGATCCAGGCACCGTGGCGGAGGGTCACCCGAGGCTGCTCGGTGATGGGCGCCATCAGATGCCGTGCCCTCGGTGGTTCAGGACGCTGAGCATGGTCCTCGCGGAGACCAGGCCCGCCGCCACCGCGAGCGCGATGGGCGCGCGGGGCTCACCGTGGCGGGCGGTGAACGCCCGCCAGGCCCAGCGGCCCGCCTCCCGCCGCTGGCCGAGGGCCGCGTGGTGGAAGGCGAGCTGACCGTAGACCCGCGCCGCGCCGCGCGGATCCACGGCCAGATCAGGGTGCCGGGCGAGCATCCACTGCAGCCCGGCGATCCGGTCGGCCCAACGGGCCACGTACGAGGAGCCGCCCCAGCGCACCCGGACCAGAGGCCGGTCGACGTGCACGATGGGGTGCTGGGCGGCGGCGCGCAGCGCCAGGTCCCAGTCCTCGTTCTGGCCCTTGGGGGCGCTCTCGTCCGCCCAGAGCCCGCCGCGCCGGAACAGGAAGGTCGAGGAGTGCACCATCACCATCCGCGAGCGCACCAGGTGGCGGTAGGTGACGCGGCTGGTCCCGGCCAGCCGGGGGATGCGGCGCGATCCGTACTCGACCTCGATGGCACAGCTGCAGAAGCGCGCGTCCGGCTCCGCCTCCAGGGCGGCGACCTGGGCCCTGACCTTGCCGGGCAGCCACTGGTCGTCGTCGTCGCAGAAGGCGACCATGTCGGTACCGAGCGCCGCGATGCCGGTGTTGCGGGCACCGGGCAGACCCGGGGTGAGCCGGTTGGCCATCACCCGCACGCCGCGTGAGGGAGCGTCGCGCAGGCCGGGCGCGAGTGCCCGGCTGGCCAGGAGGTCGGCCACCTGATCGGCGACCCAGGCCGGATCACCTCCGTCCACGACGACGACGACCTCGACGGGGCCGGGGTGGTCCTGGCCGAGCACGGCGAGCATGGCCGCGCGCAGCTGGTCGGGCCGGTGTCCCCGGGTGGGGATGACGACACCCACCGATGCGTTCACGCGAGTCTCCTGTGATAGCCATACTTGATCATGAGGGGCCAGGTCAGCGCGGTGACCAGGCGCGACTGCCGGGACGACGCGACGGCGCGCCAGCTGTCGTCCCTGGTCAGCTCCGTACGGCCGATCGTGAAGCGCACGGGGTTGCCCGAGGCCGTGTGCGCCGTCGAGAGCTCCGCCCAGCCGCCCGAGAGGAAGTCGAGGCGGCACGGGAGGCCGATCCTGGCGACCACGCGCCTCAGCGTGTCGGCGGGGGCGTCGAGCAGGTCCTCGTAACGGATCCGGGTGACCGGGACGCCCCTGCGGGCGAGGAGTTCGAGGCCGAGGTTCTCGCTCAGCCAGTGCAGCGAGGTGCGGGAGGGCGACCAGTGGGTCATCGGGCGCCCGTCCTCGGGGCGCGCGACCCTCCTGCGCCAGGAGTGCGCGACGGCGCGGGGGTCGCGGACCACGTGGACGACCTGGACGTCGACCCCGGCCGCCGCGAGGCAGAAGGCGAGCGAGGCGTGCTTGCTGGAGTCGATCACGACCGGGCAGTCGGCGACCTCGCCCGCCGCGTTGTACAGGTCACGGTAGACCGCGGCGTACTCGTCCAGCTCGGCGGTGCCGGGCGTCGGCCACCTGCCGGTGCCCGCCCGCTCCTCGGCCAGCAGCCTGGCCAGGGTCGGGATGCGCCGGGTGCGGTCGACACGGGACCTGAGCGCGATCATCCGGTGGGCCAGGCCGTCGGACCAGCCGCCGAACGCGCGCTCGCCGACCTTCTCCCAGAAGGGGCACGCCCCGAAGGGCTCGCCGCAACCGCAGGACTCGTCCGCGAGCACGCTCCTGGCCCAGAGGTGGACGACCTCGCCGAGCGGCGCGATGCCGGGGACCTCCCCCAGCAGGCGCTCCAGCAGCGTGGTCCCGCTGCGGCCGAGGCCGCCCAGAAATACCACCCGAGCAGGTGACGGACTATCAGACACAGGCACGAATCCTTACCCGACGGATACGGAACGTGCCGAGGCTAGCGCGGAGCGTAACGGAGGAGTCAGAGAACGGACAAAGGATCTACCCAGCGGGTGTAACGCCGCCCGTCTCCTGAACAGAGAGGCGCCGGAAACGGCGACCGCCCGCGGCCGTCGTGGCCCTGTCTCTCACGTGAGAGGAGGGCCACGACGGCCGCGGGCGGTCAGGCAGGGCGTGCCTACCGGGCGTCGACGATCATCCCGGCGCCGACCGTGTTGTTGGTGGACTCGTCCACCAGAATGAACCCGCCGGTGAGGCGGTTGCGGGCGTAGTCGTCCACGAACAGGGGCTGGGTGACGCGGAGCGAGACCCGCCCGATCTCGTTGAGGCTGAGCGACTGGGCCGTCTCGTCGCGGTGCAGGGTGTTGACGTCCAGCCGGTAGTGCAGGTCCTTGACCAGGGCGCGGGCCGTGCGGGTGGTGTGCTTGATGGTCAGCTTGGTGCGCGGGGCCAGCTTGGTGGCGTCCGCCATCCAGCAGATCATCGCCTCCAGTTCCTGGGAGACCTGCGGCTGGTTGTTCGGGCGGCAGATCATGTCGCCGCGCGAGATGTCGATGTCGTCCTCCAGCCGCAGGGTGACCGACATCGGCGGGAACGCCTCGTCGACCGGCCCGTCGAAGGTGTCGATCGACGCGATGCGCGTGGCCAGGCCCGACGGGAGGTGCACGACCTCGTCACCCGGCTTCAGCACCCCTCCGGCGACCTGGCCCGCGTAGCCGCGGTAGTCGTGCAGGGAGGGATCGGTGGCCCGCTGCGGGCGGATGACGTACTGCACGGGAAAGCGCACGTCGACCAGGTTGCGGTCGGAGGCGATGTGCACGTGTTCCAGGTGGTGGAGCAGGGAGGACCCGTTGTACCAGGGCGTGTTCTCCGAGCGGGACACCACGTTGTCGCCGTGCAGCGCCGACATCGGGATGAACGTGAGGTCCGGCGCGTTCAGCTTGGAGGCGAACGCGGTGAACTCCTCGCGGATCTCCTCGAACCGCTCCTGGGAGTAGTCGACCAGGTCCATCTTGTTGACGGCGAGCACCAGGTGCGGCACCCGCAGCAGCGTGGTGAGGAACGCGTGCCGCCGCGACTGCTCCAGCACCCCCTTGCGGGCGTCGATCAGGACGATCGCCAGGTCGGCGGTGGAGGCGCCGGTGACCATGTTGCGGGTGTACTGGATGTGGCCGGGGGTGTCGGCGATGATGAACTTGCGTTTTGGAGTGGCGAAGTAGCGGTAGGCCACGTCGATCGTGATGCCCTGCTCCCGCTCGGCCCGCAGGCCGTCGGTGAGGAGCGACAGGTCGGTGTACTCGGTGCCGCGGTCGCGGGAGGTGCGCTCGACGGCCTCCAGCTGGTCCTCGAAGATCGCCTTGGAGTCGAAGAGCAGCCGCCCGATGAGCGTCGACTTTCCGTCGTCGACACTTCCCGCCGTGGCGAAGCGAAGGATGTCCATCAGCGCTGCTCTCCAGAGGTCGTACGGCGTGCGCGGCGGGACCGCGTGGGAAGGGGCTCGCGCGGGGCCGGGTGGCACGGGGAGCCGGGGAGACGGACGCTCACTAGAAGTATCCCTCCCGCTTGCGGTCCTCCATGGAGGCCTCCGAGGCGCGGTCGTCGGCGCGGGTGGCGCCGCGCTCGGTGATCCGGGTCACCGCGATCTCCTCGATGATCGCCTCGACCGTCGCGGCACTCGACTGGACGGCGCCGGTGCAGGTCACGTCGCCGACCGTCCGGTAGCGGACCGTCATGTCCAGCAGTGACTCGTCGTCGTCACGGGTGATGAACTCGCTGTCGGCGAGCAGCATGCCGTCGCGCTCGAACACCTTGCGGGTGTGGGCGAAGTAGATCGACGGAATCTCGATCCCCTCGCGCCGGATGTAGTCCCAGATGTCGAGCTCGGTCCAGTTGGACAGCGGGAACACCCGGATGTGCTCGCCCTTGCGGATCCTGGCGTTGTAGAGGTTCCACAGCTCGGGGCGCTGGTTCTTGGGGTCCCACTGGCCGAACTCGTCGCGGAAGGAGAACACGCGCTCCTTGGCGCGGGCCTTCTCCTCGTCGCGGCGGGCGCCGCCGAACACCGCGTCGTACTCGTTCTCCTCGATCGCGTCCAGCAGCGTCGTGGTCTGCAGCCGGTTGCGCGACGCCCTGCGGCCGGTCTCCTCGGTGACGCGCCCGGCGTCGATGGAGTCCTGGACGCTCGCGACGACCAGGCGGGCGCCCAGCTCCCCTGCGCGGCGGTCGCGGAACTCGATCACCTCGGTGAAGTTGTGCCCGGTGTCGACGTGCATCAGAGGGAAGGGAATCGGCGCCGGCCAGAACGCCTTCTCCGCGATACGGAGCATGACGATGGAGTCCTTGCCCCCCGAGAAGAGCAGACAGGGGCGCTCGAACTCCGCCGCGACCTCGCGCATGATGTGAACAGCCTCTGCCTCGAGGACGTCGAGCTGCGACGTGGTGTAGTCGCGCTGAAGCATCAGACTCTCCTAGCGGGGATTAGCGGTGCAGATCCCGGATTCCAGCGAGCAACGTTGGCGCCAGTCCCGGTAGGGATACAAGAATATCCGGCAGCGAGGGGTCGGGCTGGTTGTAGACCAGCGGCGAGCCGTCGATGCGGCTCGCGTGGACCCCGGAGGCGAGGGCGACCGCCACGGGCGCGGCGGAGTCCCACTCGTACTGACCCCCGGCGTGGACGTAGGCCTCGACCTCGCCGGTGAGCACGGCGGAGATCTTGGCGCCCGCCGAGCCGATCGGCACCAGGTCGGCGCCGGCGAGGCGGGCGAGGTTCTGGACGAACTCCGGCGGGCGGGTCCTGCTGACCGCGATCCGCGGCCTGGCGCCCGCCTCGGGCACGGGCGGCACGGGAGGTTCGAGGGTGGAGAGCGTACGGCCCTGGGCGGGCAGCGCGACGGCTCCGGCCGTCAGCGTGCCGTGCTCCCAGAGCGCCACGTGGACCGCCCAGTCGGAGCGGCCCTCCTCGGCGAACTCGCGGGTGCCGTCCAGCGGGTCGACGATCCAGACCCGCTCGGCGCGCAGCCTGCGCGGGTCGAGGCGCTCCTCGCTGGTCGCCTCCTCGGACAGCACGCTGTCATCCGGACGCAACCGGGACAGGGCCTCCATCAGGAACACGTGGGAGGCGGCGTCGCCCTCCTTGCGAAGCTCGGACGGGTCGCCGAAGCCCCGCTCCGCCCGCAGGGCCGCCAGCTTCTCGCCGGCCGTCGTCGCCAGCTCCGCGGCGAGTGTGTGATCGTCGCGAACGGTCATCAGTATGCTCCAGCTCCTCGCGCGACAGCCGACCAAGTCTTCCACAGGATCTGCAGGTCCAGCATGAGGGACCAGCTCTCCACGTAACGCAGGTCCAACCGTACGGATTCCTCCCAAGAGAGGTCTGAACGACCACTTACCTGCCAGAGGCCGGTCATGCCCGGTTTAACGAGTAATCGGCGGCGGACGTCGTCACCGTACCTGGCGACCTCCTCCGGCAGTGGCGGCCGGGGTCCCACCAGGGACATGTGGCCCAGGAGCACGTTGATCAGCTGGGGCAGCTCGTCCAGCGAGTGGCGGCGCAGCCAGGCGCCCAGCGGGGTCACCCGCGGATCGTCGCGGATCTTGAAGAGCACGCCGTGCCCGTCGCCGACCAGGGCGATCCTCCGGCGCTCGGCGTCGACGCGCATCGTCCGGAACTTGTAGATCGTGAACTCGGCGCCGTCGCGCCCCACCCTCGTCTGCCGGAAGAGGGCGGGACCCGGCCCCGAGGCGCGCACGGCCACCGCCACCCCCGCCAGCAGCGGCAGCAGCGCCGCCAGCAGCAGCCCGGCGCCCGCCCGGTCGAACAGGTTCTTGAGCACCTGGCGCAGGCCGGAGATCTCGGGGTGGTCCACGTGCAGCAGCGGCAGGCCGGCCGCCGGGCGGATGGTGATCCGCGGCCCGGCCACCTCCATCAGCGCGGGGGCCACGATCAGGTCCGTGTCGGTCTTCTCCAGCCGCCAGGCCAGCCGCCGCAGCGCCACCCCGTCCATCTCCGGGCAGGCGAGCACGGCCACGGTGTCGGCCGAGACCTGCCCGGCCACGAGCGCGACGTCGGAGAGGTCGCCCAGCACCGGCACGCCCTCCACGTCGCCCGTCCCGTCGTGCGGGGCGCACGCCGCGACGACCTCCATCCCGTGGTAGCGCTCCCGGCGGAACCTGCGGACCAGCTCGGCGATCGTCGCGCGGTGGCCCACGGCCACCACCCGCCGCATGCACCCGCCCCGCGCCCGCCTGCGGTGCAGGGAACGGCGCAGGGCGTAGCGCGCGAGGAGGGTGAGCAGCGTCGTCAGCGGGAGCGCCAGGACCACGTAGCCCCGGGCCACCTCGACCTTGGTGAGGTAGGCGCAGACCGCGAGGGCGGCGGTGAGCATGAAGCCGCACTGCAGGATCCGCTGGAACTCCTCCGAGCCCAGGCCGATCAGCCGGGGCTCGTAGGCCCGGTTCAGCGCGACCACGCAGACCCAGACGACGGGCAGGGCCGCGCTCAGTACGACGTACGGGAAGACGTAGGCGGTAACCTCCCCGAATCGAACGAACAGCGCGAGGGCCCCGGCGAGGGCGGCGCAGGCGGTGTCGGCGGCGACGGCCGCCGCGCGGTGCTCCCGCACCCAGCCCGGCATGCGCCGGCGCGCGGCCGGAACGGACCCGGTTCGCCGCGCCTCCCCTGTCTCCTGCGCGGCCTGGACCGCGGTCACGTCGCGCACGCGCTCCCCCTGCGTAACCGTTCACGGACAGACAGTTACGGAATGATAGCGGCGGTGGGAGAGGCTCGAAGGTTGAAGACCGAAACGTACATCTCTGTGGATGTCGAGGCCGATGGTCCCGTTCCGGGACCGTATTCAATGGTCAGCTTTGGTATGACGGTGGCCGGGCGGATGACCGGGAAGGTCTTCGAACCGGTGGATCCGCAGGCGCACACGCACTACGTGGAGCTGCGGCCGATCAGCGACGACCACGTCCCCGAGGCGCTCGCCGTGAGCGGCCTGGACCGGGAGACGCTGCTCCGCGAGGGCCGCGACCCGGCCGAGGCGATGCGGGAGGCCGCCGTGTGGGTCCGCGAGGTGTGCGGGAACAGCTCACCGGTGCTGGCGGCCTACCCGCTCTCCTACGACTGGATGTGGATCTACTGGTACTTCATGCGCTTCACCGGCGTCTCGCCGTTCGGGCACTCGCGCTGCATCGACCTCAAGACGCTGTACGCGGCCAAGGCGGGCGTGCCGATCGGCTGGGCGACCAAGCGGCAGATGCCCGCGCACCTGCGGTCCCCGCGGCCGCACACCCACAACGCGCTGGACGACGCGATCGAGCAGGCGGAGCTGCTGCAGAACCTGATGGCGTTCGACCCGCCGCGCCCCTGAACGGGCGGGCGTCCGAGCGGGCGGGAGGGCCCCGGCCCCCCGGGCGGGCGGGGCGCCCAGGCAGCACCCGGTCACTTGGCGGGACCGGCCACCCGGGCGGAAGCCGGTTACCTGGGCGGGCCCGAGATGTTCAGGTCGCCGGCGTGGAAGGCGTTCTGGGTCGGCTCCAGCCCGACCCTGATCAGCGACTCCACCACGTCGGAGGCGCGGTCGACCAGGAACGCGAGGTCCTTGCGCTCGGCGGTGGCGAAGTCGCGCAGGACGTAGGCCGCGGCGTCCATCCGGCCGGGCGGGCGGCCGATGCCGAACCGCACCCTCAGGTAGTCCTTGGTCGCCAGCGACTTGGTGATCGACTTCAGCCCGTTGTGGCCGTTGTCGCCGCCTCCCAGCTTCGCCCTCAGCGCGCCGTACGGGATGTCCAGCTCGTCGTGGACCACGACCACGCGGGCCGGGTCGACCTTGTAGAAGTCGGCCAGGGCCTTGACCGGCCCGCCGGAGAGGTTCATGAAGGAGAGCGGCTTGGCCAGCACGGCGGGGACGCCCGCCAGGCGGCCCTCCAGCACCTCCGCGCGCGACCTGTGCGCCTTGAACCGTCCCCCGGCCCGCGCGGCGAGCTCGTCCAGGACCATGAACCCCGCGTTGTGCCGGTTCCCGGCGTACTCCGGCCCGGGGTTCCCCAGGCCCACGACCAACCAGCGGTCCACGATCGGCATCCCTTCACACGCGCGTCAGGGCGGCCCGGTCCCGGGCCGCCCTGACAGATCTAGCAGAGAAAACTACTCGGCGCTCTCGGAGCTCTCGCCCTCGGCGGCCGGGGCGGCCGGGGCCGTCTCGGCGGCCTCGCCCTCCGGCTCGGCGACCGGGGTCGGGGCGACGATCAGGACCAGCGCCTCGGGGTCGGCGGCGAGCGTCGTGCCCTTGGGCAGCTTCAGGTCGGAGGCGGTGATCTGGGTGCCGACCTCCAGGCCCTCGACGTCGACCTCGACGCCCTCGGGGATGTGGGTGGCCTCGGTCTCGACGGAGACGGAGACGAGCTGCTGGTCGAGGATGCCGTCGGCGACCTCGCCCACCACGGTGACGGGGATGTCGACGGTGACCTTCTCGCCACGGCGGACGAGGATGAGGTCGACGTGCTCCAGGAAGCCCCTGATCGGGTCACGCTGGACACCCTTGGGCAGGGCCAGCTCGGCCACGGCGCCCTCAAGGCGGATCAGCACGTTCGGCGTACGCAGGGCGAGCAGCAGGTCGTGACCCGGCAGGGACAGGTGCTGGGGGTCGGTGCCGTGCCCGTAGAGGACGACGGGGACCTTGTTCTCACGACGGATCTTGCGGGCGGCGCCCTTGCCGAACTTGTCACGCAGTTCGGTGGTGATGACCACTTCGGACATGGCTGATCTCCTAGGGATCTTGGGAATCGGAGAGGTGCGTTCCCCCTCACCCGCCCTAGCGGAAGGCGTTACGAACGCACGCAATCCCACAACCCTACCGTGTCAACGGTGGCGTCGACGCGCCGCGGCTCCGGCCGCTCCCCTGAAGGGGCCCGGCCGTCCCCGGGAAAGGCCCGCGGCCCGTCCCCCGGAGAGGCCGCGAGAGAACTCGGATGGGAGACGAGAGAACTCGGGTGGAGGCGCGGGAGGACCCAGGTGGAGACGTGAGAACTCGGGTGGAAAAACGTGCCCCGCTCCCCGGAACACGTCGGCGACGGGTCCGGGGGCGGGGCGGGACGTCAGCTGTCGCCCTCGAAGAGGCTGGTCACCGAGCCGTCGCTGAAGACCTCGTTGATCGCTCGGGCGATCAGGGGGGCGATCGACAGCACGGTGAGCTTGTCGAACCGCTTGTCCTCGGGGAGCGGCACCGTGTTGGTGACGATGACCTCGGAGATCCGGGAGTTCTTCAGCCGGTCGACCGCGGGGTCGGAGAACACCGCGTGGGTGGCGGCCACGACCACGTTGGTGGCGCCCTGCTCGTACAGCGCGTCGGCCGCCTTGCAGATGGTCCCCGCGGTGTCGATCATGTCGTCGATCAGCACGCAGGTCCGGCCCCTGACCCGGCCGACGACCTCGCTCACCTTCACCTGGTTGGCCACGTCGAGGTCGCGGCGCTTGTGGATGAAGGCCAGCGGGGTGCCCAGCGTGTCGGCCCAGCGCTCGGAGAGCCGCACCCGGCCGGTGTCGGGCGAGACGACCGTGGTCGTGGCGAGGTCGAGCTTGTCCTTGAGGTAGTTGACCAGGACGGGCATGGCGAACAGGTGGTCCACCGGGCCGTCGAAGAAGCCCTGGATCTGTGAGGTGTGCAGGTCGATCGACATCAGCCGGTCGGCCCCGGCCGTCTTGAACATGTCGGCCATCAGGCGGGCGGTGATGGGCTCGCGGCCCCGGCCCTTCTTGTCCTGGCGGGCGTAGCCGTAGAACGGCATGATCACGGTGATCCGCTTGGCGGAGGCGCGCTTGAGGGCGTCCACCATGATCAGCTGTTCCATGATCCACTGGTTGATCGGCCAGGTGTGGCTCTGCATGACGAACGCGTCACAGCCGCGGACCGACTCCTGGTAGCGGGCGTAGATCTCCCCGTTGGCGAAGTCGCGCAGCGTGGTCGGCGCCGCGTCGACCCCGAGGTGGCTCGCCACCTCGTCCGCCAACTCCGGGTGCGCGCGCCCGGAGAAGAACATCAGGTTCTTCTCACCGGTCTTCTTGATGCCGCTCATGCCGTCCTCCTCGCCTGACAGCACACCGATGGCCACGCGACGCTGCCGTGCCCGCCGGGCCGCTCGCTTCGCTCACTCACGTCTGGCTCCCCTGCTGTTTCCCGGCCTCGGCGGCTCGTAACGCCGCCTCGGCCGATCTGGTGCCCGCGCGCCTGCGCGCGACCCACCCTTCGATGTTGCGCTGCCGCGCGCGAGCCACCCCGATGGCACCGGGGGGGACGTCCGTGTCGATGACCGAGCCCGCGGCCGTGTACGCGCCGTCGCCGATGGTGACCGGCGCGACGAGCATGGTGTCGCACCCGACGAAGGCGCTCTCGCCCACCGTCGTGTGGTGCTTGTTGACCCCGTCGTAGTTGACGAAGATCGCCGAAGCGCCGATGTTGGCGCCCGCGCCGATCGTGGCGTCGCCCACGTAGCTCAGGTGTGGCACCTTCGCGCCCTCTCCGACCTGCGCGTTCTTCATCTCAACGTACGTGCCCGCCTTGGCCTTGCGCGCCAGGACCGTGCCGGGGCGCAGGTAGGCGTACGGCCCGACCAGGGCCTCGGGGCCGATCACGGCGTCGACACAGACGGCGTTGCGCACCAGCGCCCTCTCGCCGACGATCGTGTCGGTCAGGGTGCTGGCGGGGCCGATCTCGGCGCCCTCGGCGACCGTCGTGCAGCCGTGCAGCTGGGTGCCCGGGTGGATCACCACGTCCGGTTCGAGGATGACGTCGACGTCGACCCATGTGGCGGCCGGGTCGATCACGGTCACCCCGGCCCGCATGTGGGCCTCCAGCAGGCGCGCGTTGAGCACCTTGCGGGCGAAGGCCAGCTGCACGCGGTCGTTGACGCCCTCCACCTCCACGTAGTCGGCCGCGATGTGCGCGCCGACCCGGTGGCCGTCCTCCCGCAGGATCGCGAGGACGTCGGTGAGGTACTCCTCGCCCTGGGCGTTGGAGGCGGACACCCGCTTGACCGCGTCGGCGAGCAGGAGGCCGTCGAAGGCGTAGACGCCGGAGTTCATCTCCTTGATCGCCCGCTGGGCGGGGTCGGCGTCCTTCTCCTCGACGATCTCCAGGACCGCGCCCGAGTCATCGCGGACGATCCGGCCGTAGCCGTGGGGATCGGGGACCTCGGCCGTGAGCACGGTGACGGCGTTGCCGTCCTCGCCGTGCCGTTCGAGCAGGGCCGCGAGGGTCTCGGTGCGCAGCAGCGGCGTGTCGCCGTAGGTCACCAGGACGGTGCCGCCGATGGTGCCGGACGCCTCCAGGGCGGTCCTGACGGCGTGGCCGGTGCCCTTCTGCTCGGCCTGGACGACGGTCTGCGCGTCGGGGTCGGTCCCGGCCAGGTGCGCCTGGACCCGCTCCCGTTCGTGACCGATGACGACAATGAGCCGTTCGGGGTCGAGACCCCTCGCGGCGACGAGCATGTGGTCGACCAGGGTTCGGCCGCACAGCTCATGGAGGATCTTCGGTGTTCTCGACTTCATCCGGGTGCCCTCGCCTGCGGCGAGGACGATGACGGCTGCCGGGCGCGGCACACTCACGGACGAGGCTCCCTCGGCGTCGCGGCTGAGACATGGCGAAGCGCGGTGACGGATGGCCACCCCCAGGGCGCGGCATCGTCACCTGCTCGACAACGTGAGGATACCTTCCCCCTCGGGAACCCACTCAGCCGACCAGCCGAGTGAATAAAACAGACACAAGGGATTGCTCCGGCACCAGGACTCGAACCTGGACAACAAGGACCAAAACCTTGCGGGCTGCCAATTACCCAATGCCGGATCGACCAGGCCGTCGGGACGGTGCCCGCGCGCCCGGCACCCCTACGATACAGAGCCCGCGCCGTCGAACGCGCCTCGATTTGGCACCCGATTCGGTGGTCCGTCCCGGCGCCCGCGCACCCGCGGCACCCGCCCGCGCGGCCGGGCGCGCGCGAGGCCCTCGTTTAGCAGGTCAGCCGGGGGTAGAACAAGTGATGGACCCGCTACGGCGTCAATCCCGAAGAGTCATGTTCCCGACATTCGGTTCTTAGGTGTTCCTAACTTACGATGGCGTAGGTTACGGTGGCGTAGCCGCATATGAGTCCTTGGCCTATTCCGAGCCACCGCGAGGTATCGCATGACCCTCATCGAAGAACGCCCTGCTCAGGGCCCCAAACCCGACGTCGACCCCGAGCGGAAGACCCTGCCCGAGATCATCACCTTCGGGGTGGTGGTCGGCGCTCCACTGATCGCCCTGGTGGCGGCCGTCCCATTCGCCTGGGGATGGGGACTCGGCTGGTCCGACGTCGTCATCGCGGGTGTCTTCTACGTGGTCACCGGGCTGGGCGTCACCGTCGGCCTGCACCGCCACTTCACCCACGGCTCGTTCAAGGCCAAGCGCCCGCTGAAGATCGCGCTGGGCATCGCGGGCAGCCTCTCCATGGAGATGTCGGTGCTCGACTGGGTCGCCACCCATCGCAAGCACCACAAGTTCTCCGACAAGGAGGGCGACCCGCACTCGCCGTGGCGCTTCGGCACGGGCTTCGTGGCGGTGTCCAAGGGCCTGCTCTGGGCGCACATGGGCTGGCTGTTCGAGGCCGACCGGGCCAACCGGGAGAAGTACGCGCCCGACCTGGTCAAGGACCCGGACATCATCAAGCTGCACAAGCTCTTCCCGGTGCTGGCGATCACCACGATGGTGATGCCCGCCGTGCTGGGCGGTCTGCTGACCTGGTCGTGGTGGGGCATGGCGACCGGCTTCTTCTGGGGCACGCTGGTCCGGATCGGCCTGCTGCACCACGTGACCTGGTCGATCAACTCCATCTGCCACGTCTTCGGCGAGGAGGCCTTCGAGTCGCGCGACAAGTCGCGCAACGTGTGGTGGCTGGCCATCCCCTCCTTCGGCGAGTCCTGGCACAACCTGCACCACTCCGACCCCACCTGCGCCCGGCACGGCGCGCTGAAGGGACAGATCGACCTCAGCGCGGGTGTCATCCGCTGGTTCGAGAAGGCCGGATGGGCCTACGACGTCCGCTGGCCGACGCCCGAGCGCCTCGCCGCCAAGCGCATCGCCGCCTGACCCGGGTTCGGGTGCCGTCCGACACCGGGGGAGCGCCATTATGAGAACCGTGAGCGAACCCCGACGGCGCATGTCAGGTAAGGAACGCCGGGAACAGCTGATCCAGATCAGCAGGACCCTTTTCGCGGAGAAAGGGTTCGACGGCACCTCGGTGGAGGAGATCGCGGCGACCGCCAACGTCTCCAAACCGGTGGTCTACGAGCACTTCGGCGGCAAGGAGGGCGTCTACGCGGTCGTCATCGACCGGGAAATGCAGAAGCTGCTGAGCCTGGTGACCGAGGCTCTGTCCGCCTCGCACTCGCTGATCAAACTGGAGCGGGCGGCCCTGGCCCTGCTGGCCTACGTGGAGGAGAACAGCGAGGGTTTCCGCATCCTCGTCCGCGACTCGCACGCCGCCTCGGGGACCGGCACGTTCGCCAGCCTGATCAACGACATCGCGAGCCAGGTCGAGGACGTCATGGTCGACGAGTTCGTCGAGCGCGGCTACGACCCCAAGCTGGCTCCCATGTACGCCCAGATGCTGGTCGGCATGGTGGCGCTGACCGGCCAGTGGTGGCTGGACGTGCGCAGGCCGCCCCGCGAGGAGGTCGCCGCCCACCTGGTCAACCTGGCCTGGAACGGCCTGACCGGCCTGGACCCCAACCCCCGGCTCACCGCCGCCTCGCGCGGCCTGGAGCACCGGCTCGCCCATCCACCGCAGCGCCCGGCCGAGGCTCCCTCTTCCGGCTCCCCCGGACCGAGAGCACGCGGCACCGCGGAAACGGGGGCGGAGGCGGAGTCGCCCCCCGCGGGGGCGGAGTTACCCACCGCTTCACCCACCGCGGAGACGGGGGCGGAGTTACCCACCGCGGAGACGGGGTCGCCGCCGCCCCCGGCTGGATCGCACCCGCCCCCGCGCCCCGAGTTACCGCCGCCCCCGACGGAGAAGGAGATCCGGGAGCTGGAGAAGGCGCGTGAGCGGGAGCTGAGGAACCAGGAGAAGCTGCGCGAGCGCGAGCTCAAGGAGCGGGAGAAGCTGCGGCAGCGCGAGGAGCGCGAGGCCGAGAAGCTGGCCAGGGAGCTGGAGAAGGCGCGGCTCCGCGAGCAGCGGGAGCTGGACAAGGCGCGCGAGCGGGAGTATCGGGAGCAGCAGCGGTTGCTGAGGGAGCAGGAGAAGGCCCGTCTCAAGGAGGCCAAGGCCGCCGAGCGCGACGCCCTCAAGTATGCCCAACTCGCCGACGAAGAGCAGGGAAAGCTTGAGTCAAGTGAATAAGCAACAGCACTCGTTGAGACTAAATTAACGTTCCGTTCAACCAAAGCGGGCATTCTGGTCATATGTCCGCTGAACTCGTTCGTCCCACCCCCGACGGGCTTCCTCTACCCCAGGAGCGCTTCCTCAACCGAGAGGAGAGCTGGCTCCAGTTCAACCAGCGAGTTCTGGAGTTGGCGGAGGACTCGTCCCTGCCCCTGCTGGAACGGGTGCGGTTCCTGGCCATCTTCGCCAGCAACCTCGACGAGTTCTTCCGCGTCCGGGTGGCCGGGCTGAAACGGCGGATGGCCACCGGACTGCTGCTCCGCACGAAGAGCGGGCTGAAGCCCCGTGAGGAACTGGCCAGGATCGCGGCGATCGCCAACGACCTCGCGCAGCGGCAGTCGGCCTGCTTCTACGAGCGGATCTGCCCGCAGCTGGGGGCCGAGGGCATCGAGATCGTGCGCTGGGAGGACCTGGGTCGCGACGAGCGCGGCGAGATGCGCAAGCTCTTCAGGGAGCGGATCAGGCCGGTGCTGACGCCGCTCGCCGTCGACCCCGCCCACCCGTTCCCGTACATCTCGGGCCTGTCCCTGAACCTGGCCGTCACCGTCCGCAACCCCTCGACGGGCAACACGGTCTTCGCCAGGGTCAAGGTGCCCAGCCAGCTCCCCCGCTTCGTCACGGCGTCCGTGAACCGCTTCGTCCCGCTGGAGGACGTGATCGCCGCCCACCTCGGGCAGCTGTTCAAGGGGATGGAGGTCGTCGAGCACCACGTCTTCCGGGTGACCCGCAACGAGGACCTCGACGTGGACGAGGACGTCACCGAGAACCTCATGCAGGCGCTGGAGCGTGAGCTGCTCAAGCGCCGCTTCGGCCCCCCGGTCCGGCTGGAGGTCGAGGACACCATCACGCCCGAGGTGCTCGACCTGCTGGTGGACGAGCTGGGGGTGGCCGAGCACGAGATCTACCGGCTGCCGGGGCCGCTGGACCTGACCGGGCTGCACGCGATCGCCGACCTGGACCGGGGCGAGCTGAGCTTCCGCCCGTTCGTGCCCGCGGAGGTCGTGCACGTCGAGGACGACATCTTCGCGGTGCTGCGCGAGCGGGACGTGCTGCTGCACCACCCGTACGACTCGTTCTCCACGAGCGTGCAGCGGTTCATCGAGCAGGCCGCGGCCGACCCGGCCGTCCTCGCCATCAAGCAGACGCTCTACCGCACCAGCGGTGACTCGCCCATCGTGGACGCGCTGATCGACGCCGCCGAGGCGGGCAAGCAGGTCGTCGTGGTGGTGGAGATCAAGGCCAGGTTCGACGAGCACGCCAACATCACCTGGGCGCGCAAGCTGGAACGGGCCGGATGTCACGTGGTCTACGGCGTCGTGGGGCTGAAGACCCACTGCAAGCTCGCCCTGGTCGTGCGCCAGGAGTCCTCGGGCGAGCTGCGCAGCTACTGCCACATCGGCACGGGGAACTACAACCCCAAGACCGCCAGGCTGTACGAGGACCTCGGCCTGCTCACCGCCGACCGGCTGGTCGGCGAGGACGTCACGGACCTGTTCATCCATCTGACCGGCTACTCCAACCACTCGGCCTACCGGCGGCTGCTGGTCGCCCCGCACTCCCTGCGCGGCGGGCTGCTGGCCAGGATCGAGCGGGAGATCTCCCACCAGGAGGCCGGCCGCCCCGCCAGGATCAGGATGAAGACGAACTCCCTGGTCGACGAGCCCATCATCGACGCCCTCTACCGGGCGTCGCGGGCCGGCGTACCGGTGGACCTGTGGGTGCGGGGGGTCTGCACACTCCGTCCCGGCATCCCCGAGATGTCGGAGAACATCAGGGTGCGGAGCGTGCTGGGCCGCTTCCTCGAACACTCGCGGATCTACGAGTTCGGCCACGGCCGGCGCCCGGAGATCTGGATCGGCAGCGGCGACATGATGCGCCGCAACATCGAACGCCGGGTGGAGGCGCTGGTCAAGGTCTCCAGCCAGCAGCAGCGCAACTACCTCAGCGACCTGCTGGACCGGGCCATGTCGGACGACACCGCGACCTGGTGGCTCAACTCCGACGGGACGTGGACCCGCCACCCCGGCGACGACCTGCAGACCTACCTGATCGGCACCCGCCGGTGGAGAACGATCGATGACTGAGCGCGACACCGGCCGGGACGACACGATCCACGCGGCCGGGGTGGTCGTCTGGCGCGGCTCCCCGGCCGCGCCGGAGGTCGCCCTCGTCCACCGGCCCAAGTACGACGACTGGTCCTTCCCCAAGGGGAAGCTGAAGCGCGGCGAGCACCCCCTCGCGGGCGCGCTGCGCGAGCTGGCCGAGGAGACGGGGATCACCGCGGAGTTCGGCCGGTCGCTGCCGTCGAGCCACTACCTGAAGGGCGGGCGGCCCAAGCGCGTCGACTACTGGCTGGCCAGGCTGGTCGCGGAGGGCCCTCGCACCGACACCGACGAGGTCGACGGCGTGGTCTGGCTGCCGGTGGACGAGGCCGCGCGGCGCCTGACCTACGAGTGGGACACCGGGTTGCTCCACGCGCTCGGCGAGGTCTCACCGGCGACCACCCCGCTCGTCCTGGTACGGCACGGCCTGGCGGGCGACCGGCAGGCGTGGAAGGGTGACGACGACGATCGGCCGCTCGACGGGCACGGGCGCGAACAGTCGGAGGTGCTGGCGGACGTGCTGGGCGCCTTCCGCCTCACGGAGCTGGTCAGCTCGCCCAGCAGGCGGTGCGTGCAGACCCTGGAGCCGTACGCCGAGCGGGCCGGTCTGCCGATCCGGCTCGACCCCGTCCTGTCGGAGAGCGGCTACGACGCGCGGGCCTCCCTGCGCCTGGCCACGGAGGCGATGGCCTCGAACCGGCCCGTGGCGCTCTGCAGCCACGGCAAGGTCCTGCCCGAGCTGATCACCGGGCTCGACGCGCGGGCGAGCGGCACGCGGCCGGCCAAGGGCGCGTTCCTGGTGCTGCACCACGCGGGCGGCGACGTCGTGGCCGTGGACGGCTACGGCGTCTGACCTTCGCGGGGGCCGCGGTCCCCGCCTTTCCTCCGGGCTCTGAGCCGGGGCCGCGAACCGCCCGGCCCCTCCGAGGACCGTCCCACGGTGAGACCCGCCACGAGACGGCCGGAGAGGTCAGAGGAGCTTCGCGACGGCGGTCGTGGTCTCCGCCCAGACCCGGGGGAACTCCTCCCACGCGCGCGCGGCCCCGGCCCGTTCCACGCCGGTCAGCACGCCGTAGGTGAACGTGTCCTCCCCGGCCAGGCGGGCGTTCGCGGCCTCGGCCGCGAGCCGTTCCTGCGCGACGACGCCGTCCATGTGGATGCCCAGCACCTCCTGCACGTCCTCCGCCCGCTTGGCCAGTTTCCTCATGCCGAGTACCTCGGCGGTGTAGCGGGCCCGCTTGGCCGCCTTGCGCACGTCGTGCATGGCGACCTCGCGCTCGGACTCGTTCTCGATGGCCTGGGCGGTGTCGTAGGCCCTGGTGACCCGGCGCCAGCTCTTGGCGGCGACGACGTCCAGGGTGTCGGCGGGCTTCTTGGCGGCCTTGGTGAGCACCGGGGTGCCGGTCAGGTCGTCGAGGGCGTCGAGCAGGGCGAAGTAGCGCTCCCCGCCGAGAGTGTCCCTGATGCGGTCGAGGGCCTCGTGCTCGTCGTCCAGCAGGTCGGAGCTGAGGCGTGCCCTGACCGGGCCCACGATCAGCTCGTCGTCGAGGCCGTCGAGCCTGCGCGCGAACCGCTCGCGGACGACCTCCAGGTCACGCGCCTCGCCGAGGACCGCGCCGAGCCACTTGAGTTCCTTCTGGAGGTTCTCGGTCCCCTCGACGACCGTCCTGAACGACTTCAGCGCGCTGCGGAGCCGCCGGGCGGCGACACGCATCTGGTGGACGGCGTCCTCCTCCGCCTTCCTGACCCTGGGGTCCTGCGCGAGCAGCGCGCCGGCCTGGGAGGTGAGGTAGCCGACGACGACCTCGCCCGCCGACCCGGGAGCGGTCTCGGCGCTCGGGTGCTCCGAGACCGCTCCGGCGCCGCCGAGCAGGCGCGCGAGCTTGCTGGCCGAGTCCGCGGGGGTGGCCCCGGCCTTGCCCAGCCGCCTGCCGACCTTCCTCAGCAGCTTCTCGTCGCCCTGGAGCAGCTCCGCCTCCACCTCGCGCCAGCGCTCGACGTGGGGCTCGTCGCCGAAGACGGTGCCTTTGACCCGGTCGTCGGCGATCTCGACCAGCCCGACTCCCGCGCCGTTGACCAGGGTGGTGACGGCGCGGCGGGTGTCCAGCTCGGCGATGGGCCCGAGCGGGGCGCCCCGGGTGTAGGCGAGCACCAGGTCCGCCAGCTCAGCGGGGACGATCTTGGCGCTCCGGGTCAGGGGGTGGGTGATCTCCTGCCGGACGCCCTTGGCCTTGGGAAGCTTGAGGTGCCAGCCCGGATCGGTGCCGCCCCTGCGCCGCCGCAGGGTGATCCCCCGCGCGGCGAGCCTCAGATCGGGCGTGTCGAAGTAGAGGGCGACCAGCTGGTGGGTCTTCGGACCCACGACCTCCGCAGAGCCGGGAAGGCCCGTGAGATCCGGCACCTGGTAGTCCACCGGCACGTCGAACTTGTCCTCAATCTCTATTCCCACAGGTCATCCCTAGATTTGCCCAGATATCTACCATGACTTCGCAGTATTTATTGATGCCCTGTTATCCGTCCAGGAACCCCGGCCGATCGCCTCCGAGGCCGCGGGGACGGCTGCGTCACCTGTCGCCCGCCCGGCTGGGCGGCGGGTCACGAGGGTGTCCGGGCCCGATCGGCCGGACGGGCACCGCCCACCCACGGCCGCCTCCACGCTCGATCGGGCCACGGGGCGACGTGACCGCCTCACCACGTGGTCGGGCCACGGAGGCGGTACGGCCGTCTCCGGGAGCGGCCTGGTCACGGAGGGACCGTCTCCCGGCGCGGTCGGGTCACGGAGCGGGGGTCAAGTTCTCCGGATGCCGCAGGCGTACGGGGGTGAAGAGGGCGGCCACCGCGATCAGCAGGCAGCAGACGCCCGCGAAGACGAAGACCGGGGTGGCGCCGTAGCGGGCCGCGCCCCAGGTGAGGGCGGCGGCGCCGACGGGGCCCATGGAGAAGTGGATGGTCCAGAACGCGGACGTGACCCGCCCCAGCAGATGGTCCGGGGTCACCTGCTGGCGCAGGGACATGGAACAGATCCCCGCGACGCTCACGCAGCCGAGGTAGAGGGCCACGATGACGGCCACCCCCCAGACGGAACCCGCGAACCCGGCACCGACGATCGCGAGCCCGGCCAGGGCCTGCGCGCCGATCCACGCGGGGCCGAACCCCACCCGCGCCCGCAGGCGCGCCACCAGGAGGGAGCCGATCACCGTGCCGACCGCGGCGATGCCGAGGACCACCCCGACGGCGGAGTCCGGCTGCCCCAGATCGTTCTTGAGCCGGTAGATCACGAGGTCGGTCAGCCCGAGCGTCAGGAAGACGAAGAACGACAGCAGGACGGTCAGCACGCGCAGCACCGGATGGCGCCACAGGAACACCGCCCCGGCCAGGATCTCGCGCCACGGCCGCTCCCGTACGGCGGACGCGGCGGGCCCGGTGGTGTCGCGGGGGATGCGGATCAGGTAGACCCCGATCGCGGACACCGCGAAGCTCACGGCGTTGATGCCGATCGCCGCGGTCAGGCCGAACCTGCCCGCCACCACCCCGGCCAGCATCGGGCCGAGGATCCCCGCCGCGGCGGCGGTCGCGTAGAGCTTGCCGTTGGCGTCGGTGACGCGTCCGTCGCCGACGAGGTTGCGCACCGCGGTCACGTAGGTGACCTGGAAGACCATGCCGACGGCCTCGGCCAGCGGCAACACCACGTAGAGCAGCCAGATCCGCGGTCCCGTCATCCAGGCCAGCGGGATCAGCGCGTACAGGACGAGCCTGGCGAGGTCGCAGACGATGAGCAGGGTGCGCCGGTCGAACCGGTCGACGAGGATCCCGGCGAACACTCCGGCGACGACCGAGGCGGCACCCGAGACACCGGTCAGCAGGCCCATCTGCGCGACGGACCCCGTCACGTTCAGGATGAGCAGGGGAACGGCGATGAGGGCGAACGAGTCACCGGCCACGGAGAGGGTCTGCGCGCCCCAGAAGACGCCGAAGGAACGATCTCGCCACAGAGGGCGCGGCACTCCCGGTCCGGATCCCGCTGTCCCTTCCACCGGCCCCCTGACACCCGTCCAATGGATCGCCGGGCCACCGCGACCGGGCGCGTGCCCGCACGGCTCCCCCGGCACCCCACAGGCGGCCCGCGTACCGCCCGGATCATACCGAATCACACCGATCGCCACCGGATCAAGCCGCTTTTCGGCAACGCTGGGCGAACGCCTCCGACCGCGACGGCCCCCTCCCCCGACGCCACCCGCGCCGCCACCGCACGGCTCGTGGACCGCCGAAGGCGTGGACCGGGTTCGCGAGACGGCCGGTGCCGGAGAGAGGCTCGACCACCCCGATGGGCGTGACCCGGCCCCGCCTCCGGCTCCGACCCGCCCCAGGCTCCGGCTCCGGCTCCGGCTCCGGCGAGAATCTGGTTGGTATCGCGCCGCCCTGGACCGTCGCCCGGGCCCGAGCTGACACTTTCCGCACCGCTCGTCCGTCCTAACGGGGAGAGCGTGTCGCGGAAATACTCGGGAGGTGGGTCGTTGGGCGAGGACGGAGCCGGGGACGGCGCGCTCGTCGCCGCTGCGCGGGCGGGCGACGAGCCGGCGTTCACCGAGCTCGTCGAGCGCCACCGGCGGGAACTCCAGGTGCACTGCTACCGGATGCTCGGCTCGTTCGAGGAGTCGGAGGACCTGGTGCAGGAGACGTTCCTGCGGGCGTGGCGCGGACGCGAGACCTTCCAGGGCCGCTCCACCTACCGTGCGTGGCTCTACCGGATCGCGACGAACGCGTGTCTCGACTTCCTCGACCGGCACCCGCGCCATCCGCGGCCGCGTGAGCCCCGACAGGCACAGGATCCATACGTGGTGTCGCCACCGGCCGAGATCCGGTGGTTGCAGCCGTATCCGGACCGGCTGCTGGAGCCGGCGGCGTCCGGCGACACGGAGCCGGACGCCGCCGTGGTGGGCAAGGAGACCATCGAGCTGGCGTTCCTCGCCGCTCTCCAGCATCTGCCCCCGGGGCAGCGGGCGGCACTGATCCTGCGAGACGTGCTCGGCTGGCCCGCCGGGGAGACCGCCGCGCTGCTCGGAACAAGTGTCGACTCGGTCAAGAGCGCCCTGAAGCGGGCGCGATCGACCCTGAGGACGCACATTCCGGAACATCGGCTGGAATGGTCACCGTCGGCGGCTCCGACCGCGCGGGAGCGGGAGTTGCTGCGACGCTTCATGGACGCCCACGAGCGGGCCGACACGGCCGCTCTCGCGGAGCTGCTGAGTGAGGACGTGCGGATGACGATGCCTCCGCACCCGTTCTGGTTCTCCGGTCGCGAGGCGGTCGAGTCCTTCGCCGCACACGCCTTCGGGCCGGATTCGCCGCTGTACCGGGGAGAGTGGCGGAGCGTGCCCACCCGGGCGAACCGGCAGCCGGCGATGGCGGGGTACGTCCGGCTACCGGGAAACTCCGTGTACCGGCCCCAGGCGCTCAACGTGCTGCGGATCGGGGGCGGGAGGATCGTCGAGATCACCGTCTTCGAGCCGCGTCTGTTTCCCGCGTTCGGGCTGCCGTCGACGTTGTCCTGACCGCCGGCCGATCCCGCGCCCGGCCGCCGCAGCGGTGACCCCTTTTCCGGCGCCTCACCGTCCTAACACGTACGACCTCGACAGGCGTGGTCGAAACGACGAGGAGCGAGCCTGATGGTGATCGACGGTCGCGAAGACGTGATGGCGCTGCCGCAGGGCGATGTCCGCCTGCTGGACAGCGAGGTGGCGCGGCGCCTGCTCGCCTCGAGGGAACTGGCGCGGCTGGCGTACGTGGCGGCGGACGGCACCCCGCGCGTGTTTCCGATGTTGTTCCACTGGACGGGCGCCGAGGTCGTCATGTCCACGTTCGCCGGAGCGCGTAAGATCGCCGCCCTGCGGGCGAGGCCCGACGTCGCCATCACCATCGACGCCGCGTCCACCCCGCCCGAGGTGCTCCTCGTCCGCGGCCGGGCGTCGGTCACCGACGTCGACGGGATCGTGCCGGAGTACGCGCTCGCCCAGCACCGTTACGCCGGGGCCGAGCAGGGCGCCGCCAACGTGGCGGCGGTGGATCATCCCGGTACGAGGATGGCCCGCATCGCCGTCCGTCCGGCCTGGGTCGGGGTCCTCGACTTCACGACCCGGTTGCCCGGAGGCGCCGGCGCGGAGGACTTCGAGCGCCGGGGCCGGCTGTGACGGCCGGTCCGGGCGTCCGACCACCGCTCCCCCCTCGGAAGGACCGCCGGACATGACCACCTACGTACTGATTCCCGGTGCCGCGTCCGACTCCTGGTACTGGCATCTTCTGGCCGCCGAGCTCCGGACGCGCGGCCATGACGTGGTCACGCCCGACCTGCCGTGCGACGACGACTCGGCCGGGCTCTCCGAGTACGCCGACGCGGTGGTCGACGCCATCGGTGACCGTGGCGACCTCGTCGTGGTCGCCCAGTCCTTCGGCGGGTTCACCGCGCCGCTGGTGTGCGAGCGGGTGCCGGTCGGGCTCCTGGTGCTGCTGACGGCGATGGTCCCGTCACCGGGCGAACCGCCCGGCGCCTGGTGGGCCAACACCGGCTGGGAGGCGGCGAGGCGCGAGCAGGACGAACGCGACGGCCGGGCGCCGGACGACGACACCGCCCTGTTCCTCCACGATGTCCCGCCCGAGCTCGCGGCGGAGGCGATGAGGAGAGGCCGCGGGCAGTCCGCCACCCCGTTCGCCGAGCCGTGGCCGCTCGACGCCTGGCCCTCCGTGCCGACGAGATTCCTGCTGTGCCGCGACGACCGCTTCTTCCCCGCCGAGTTCATGCGCCGCGTCGTAGGGGAGCGACTGGGAACCGTCCCCGACGAGATCGGCGGAGGCCACAGCGTCGCCCTCAGCCGCCCCGGGGAGCTGGCCGACCGGCTGGAGGCCTACCGGGCTGTCACGGACGGGCACACCAGGACCTGAATCCGTCGCGCGTCCGGCCCCCCCGGCGGGGGCCGGCCTCGGAGCCGCGGGTCATTTCCGGGCAACCGCGAAGACCCTGCGGAAGGGGAAGACCGTGCCATGCGGCCCGCGCGGGTAGGCCTCGCGGAGCAGCGCGGCGCAGTCGGCGAGGAAGGCGGTGGCCTCGGCGGGATCCAGGCGGTCGAGCACGGGGCGCAGGGCGGTGCCGGTGATCCAGGCGAGCACGGCGTCGTCGCCGGGAAGGACGTGCAGGTAGGTGGTCTCCCAAGCGTCCACCTGGCAGCCCAGGCCGGTGAGCAGGCCGAGGTATCCGGCCGGGTCGTCGACCGGTGAGGGGCGGACGAGATCGCCGAGCCGGTCGCGCCACGTCGTCCGGCACAGCTCGCGGACCAGGGCGTGGCTGGGGGCGTCGAAGTTGCCCGGGACCTGGAAGGCGAGCCAGCCGCCGGGGGCGAGGGCCTCCACCCAGCGCGGCAGCAGCTCGCGGTGCTCGGGCACCCACTGCAGGACGGCGTTGGAGACGATCACGTCGACCGGGTGCTCGGGGCGCCACCGCGTGACGTCGTCGACGGAGAAGCTCAGCGGGCCGCCCGAGGGAGCTTTCTCGATCATGGCGGGCGAGGAGTCGAACCCGTGGACGCGGGCGCCGGGCCACCGCCCGGCGAGCGCGGCGGTGAGCTCGCCGGTGCCGCAGCCCGCGTCAATCACGTGACCGGGGCGCTCCGCGGCTATCCTGGAAACAAGATCGAAGAATGGCCGCGAGCGCTCGTCGGCGTAGCGGCCGTAGATCAGGGGATCCCACATATCTCTTGACATCAAGACAAGTGATATCCGGCAAGATATCTCGATGTCAAGACAGATAGACTCGTGCCATGACCCTGCACCACGCGGACCACGGCTCCGGGCGTCCGTCCGTCGCGAAGGACGAGACCGTCGCGGCCGACGCGCCCGCCAGGGAACTCGGCGGTGACCCCGGCGATGACCTCGGTGGTGACCCCAGGGGTGATCTCGGTAGGGATCTCGGCGGGGCCTCCGGCGGTGATCTCGGCGGTGATCTCGGCGGTGAACCCGGCAGCGACCCCGGCAGCGACGAGGTCGACCTGCTGGTCGCCGCCTGGCGCCAGGAACGCCCCGACCTCGACGTGGAGCCGCTCCAGGTGCTCAGCCGGGTCTCCCGGCTCGCCCGCCACCTCGACCGGGCCCGACGGGCCTCCTTCGCCGAGCACGGCCTGGAGACCTGGGAGTTCGACGTGCTCACCGCCCTGCGCCGGGCCGGGGATCCGTACGAGATGAGCCCGGGAGCCCTGCTCCGCGCGACGCTGGTGACCTCGGGGACGATGACCAACCGGATCGACCGGCTGGCCGCGGCCGGGCTGGTGAGGCGGCGTCCCGACCCCGAGGACCGGCGCGGCGTCCTGGTCTCCCTGACCGACGCCGGACGGACGCGCGTGGACGGCGCCTTCGCCGACCTGCTGCGCCGCGAGCGCGATCTCCTGTCGGGCCTGGGAAAACGCGAACAGCAGGCCCTCGCGGGCCTGCTGCGCACGCTGCTCGTCCCTTTCGACGCCACCGAAACCGGAGTGCGCTGACCCTCCATACCCTCCGAGGAAGATCCAAACCTGCGCCTTGCTCGCTTCGGGACGAACCCTGAGCCTTCCTCGCCTTCGGGACGGACTCAGACCCGTTCGCCCCTATTCGCCCAGGCGGTCGGCGAGCTCCAGCCACTCGCCCTCGATCGACTCCTTCTCCGCGAGGATCTCCTTCAGCTGCGCGTCGAGTGAGGCCAGCCGCTCGTAGTCGGCGGCGGCGTCGGCCATCGACGCGTGCAGCTTCGCCTCCCGGCCGCTCAGCTTGTCGAGCTGGCGCTCCAGCCGGGAGAGCTCCTTGCGGAGGTCACGCTCGTCCTTCGCGGACAGGCCGGGGACCGTCTCCTTCGCGCCGGTGGACGAGGTCGCCGAGGCCGTACCGGACACCGCTCCGGACGCCGCCCGCGCGGACAGGGCCGCCCCCGAGGCGCGCCGGGCGAGGTATTCGTCCACCCCGCCGGGGAGCATCGACAGCTTGCGGTCGCCGAGCAGGGCGACGGTCCTGTCGGTGACCCGCTCCAGGAAGTAGCGGTCGTGGCTGACCAGGATCAGCGTGCCCGGCCAGCCGTCGAGCAGGTCCTCCAGCTCGTTGAGCGTCTCGATGTCGAGGTCGTTGGTCGGCTCGTCGAGCAGCAGCACGTTGGGGTCGTCCATGAGCAGGCGGAGCAGCTGCAGGCGGCGCCGCTCGCCACCGGACAGGTCGCCGACGACCTTCCACTGCGCGTCGCCCTTGAAGCCGAGACGCTCCAGCAGCTGGGAGGCCGTCCACTCCTTCTTGCCGACCTGGATGAACTTGCGGACCTCCTCGACGGTCTCCAGCACCCGGCGCTCCGGGTCGAGCTCGCCCAGCTCCTGCGACAGGTGCGCCAGGCGGACCGTCTTGCCGCGTACGAGCCTGCCCGAGTCGGGGTGCACCGTACCGGCGAGCAGGCGGAGCAGCGAGGACTTGCCCGACCCGTTCACGCCGATCAGGCCGACCCGGTCGCCGGGACCGAACTGCCAGGTCGAGTGGTCGAGGACCATCGGGCCCTGGCCGGGGCCCCCGGCGTGCAGGGTGACGTCCTCCAGGTCGTAGACCGTGCGGCCCAGCCGGGCGGCGGCGAACTTGACCAGCTCGACGCTCTCCCTCGCGGGCGGCTCGTCGGCGATGAGCGCCTGGGCGGCGTCGATGCGGAACTTGGGCTTGGACGTGCGCGCGGGCGGGCCCCGGCGGAGCCAGGCGATCTCCTTGCGCATCAGGTTCTGGCGGCGGGCCTCGGTGGAGGCGGCGACCCGGGCGCGCTCGGCCTTGGCCAGCACGTACGCGGCGTACCCGCCCTCGTAGCGCTCGACCGCGCCGTCCACGACCTCCCACGTCCTGGTGGAGACCGCGTCCAGGAACCACCGGTCGTGGGTCACGACCACCAGCGCGGTCCTGCGGCCCGCCAGGTGCCTGGCGAGCCAGTCGATGGCCTCGATGTCGAGGTGGTTGGTGGGCTCGTCCAGGATGATCAGGTCGTGCTCGTCGATGAGCAGCTTGGCCAGGGCCGTACGGCGCCGCTCACCGCCCGACAGGCTCCCGGCGAGTGCCGTCAGGTCGATGTCGCCGAGCAGGCTGGCGAGGATCTCGCGGATGCCCGCGTCGCCCGCCCACTCGTGCTCGGACCTGTCACCGAGGACGATGTCGCGCACCGCCAGCGCCGGATCGAGGTCGTCGCCCTGTGACAGCGAGCCCACCTGGAGCCCTCGGTTGTGGGTGACCCGTCCGGAGTTCGGCTTGAGGTCGCCCGCCAGCACCGAGATGAGGGTGGTCTTGCCGCCGCCGTTGCGGCCGACCACGCCGATGCGGTCGCCCACCTCGATGCCGAGGGAGACGTCGCGGAGCAGGGGCTTGGGACCGTAGGAGTGGGAGACCGACTCAAGATTGACCAGATTCATCGCAACACAAGCGTATCCGCTCCCGGCCGGCGCGCCCCCCACCCGGAAACGCCCCGGCCCGGCCCCGGTCACGCGGACCGTCGGGAGCGGGGCGGGAACGGCTAAACGATCACGGGGCCGGGGACGGGGCCGTGCGCGGTGATGACGTCGCGCGCCACCCCGGCGTCCTTCAGGGAGGCGGCCAGCTCGCCCGCGTGGGCCTCGGAGCGGGCGAGGAAGGCGCAGGTGGGCCCGGAGCCGGAGACCAGCGAGCCGAGGGCGCCGTGCTCGCGACCGGCGTCCAGGGTGCGGGCCAGGGAACCGCGCAGCATCACGGCGGCGGGCTGTAGATCGTTGCGGAGCTCGGTGCCGAGGATCTCCGCGTTCCCCTCGCGGAGCGCGGCCAGCAGCGGCTCGGCGGCCTGGGGCCAGGCGACCCGCTCGCCGGTCGCCTGGCGGAGGCGGTCGCACTCGGCGTACACCGTGGCCGTGGACAGGCCGCCGTCGGCGAGCGCGAACACCCAGTGGAAGGTGCCCGCGACGTCCAGCGGGGTGAGCCGCTCGCCCCTGCCGGTGCCGACGGCCGTACCGCCGAGCAGCGCGAACGGGACGTCGCTGCCGAGGTCGGCGGCGATCTCCATCAGGTCCTCCAGCGGCAGGCCGAGGCCCCACAGCTCGTTGCAGGCGACCAGGGCCGCGGCGGCGTCGGCGCTGCCGCCCGCCATGCCGCCCGCCACCGGGATCGACTTGCGGATGAACAGGTGCACGCCGTACGAGCGGCCCGCGTGCCCGGCCAGCGCGAGGGCGGCCTTGATCGCGAGGTTGTCGCGGTCCCCCGGCACCTGGTCGGCGGACTCGCCCTCCACCCGGACGCTCATCCCGGTCTCCGCGGTGGCCGTGACCTCGTCGAAGATCGAGACGGCGTGGAAGACGTTGACGAGATCGTGGTAGCCGTCGTCCCGCAGCGGCCCGACGGCGAGCTGCAGGTTGACCTTCGCGGGCACGCGGACGGTCACGGAGTTCATGCGTCCCCCATCGGGGCTCGCTCACTGGTCACGACGTCAGATCGTAACGGGATCCCTCCACCGCGCACGCGAACCACCCGGCGAATCACGCTACACACCGCTTCCCGCCGTGCTTTCCGTCTCGCGGTGCTCGGCGATCCGCGCGAAGTCCTCGACGGTGAGCTGCTCGCCGCGCTCGGAGGGGTCGACGCCCGCGGCCCGCAGCGCCCGCTCGGCCGCGGGGGCCGTACCCGCCCAGGAGGCCAGGGCGGCGCGGAGGGTCTTGCGGCGCTGGGCGAAGGCGGCGTCCACCACCGCGAAGACCTCCTCACGGGTGGCCACGGTCGTGGGCGGTTCCCGCCGGACCATCGCGACCAGCCCGGAGTCGACGTTGGGAACCGGCCAGAAGACCGTGCGGCCGACGGGACCGGCCCGGCGGACGTCGGCGTACCAGGCGGCCTTGACCGAGGGGATGCCGTACACCTTGGAGCCGGGGGCGGCGGCCAGCCGGTCGGCGACCTCGGCCTGCACCATGATCAGAACCTTGCTCAGCGACGGCTGCGTCTCCAGCAGGTGCAGCACCACCGGCACGGACACGTTGTAGGGGAGGTTGGCGACCAGCGCGGTCGGCCTCTCCTCCGGCAGGTCCGCGGGCAGCACGCGCATGGCGTCGGCGAGCACCACGGTGAGACGGTCGGCGAACTCGGGGGCGTGCTCACCGACGGTCAGCGGGAGCTGGGCGGCGAGGACGGGGTCGATCTCCACGGCGATCACGCCGCGGACCTCGGGAAGCAGGGCCAGCGTGAGCGACCCCAGCCCGGGGCCGACCTCGATGACGACGTCGCCGGGCTCGAGCCCGGCCACCCGCACGATCTTGCGGACCGTGCCCGCGTCGATCACGAAGTTCTGGCCGAGCTTTTTCGTGGGACGAATATTGAGCTTGTTCGCCAAAATACGTATTTCTGCCGGACCAAGAAGGCTCATGCTGGTTCTCCGCACGGCGGCTGAAACCCGGCATCCACCGGTCCGCCGTGGTCTTCGACTCGTTTGTCTCGATCACCCAAGGTCGCTCTCCCATGCCATCCGACCAGTTTCCCGCACCGAAGACGATGCAAAGACGCTCGATGAAGCGCGAGGGGTTCCGTTGTGGATAACGTTGCCGTACGGGGGCCCGACGGTGAGAAAGGGAATCTTCCCGGTGAAGAGGACGTGAACCAGCCCGGTGTCGAGGGGCTGCGACCCGCCGACCCCGAGCAGATCGGGAGTTATCGTCTGCTCGGACGTCTCGGAGAGGGCGGGATGGGAACCGTCTACCTCGCGCTGGCCCCGACGGGGAGGCCGGTCGCGCTCAAGGTGGTGAAGGCGGAGTTCGCGATCGAGGAGGGCTTCGCGGCGAGGTTCCACACCGAGGTCGAGAACGCCCGGCGGGTGGCCTCGTTCTGCACCGCGCAGGTGCTGGACAACGGCAACGACGACGACGGCCGGCCGTACATGGTCACCGAGTACATCCCGGGCACGCCGCTGTCCCGCCAGATCATCGAGCACGGCGCCCTGGAGCAGGGCACCCTGCACGGCGTGGCCCTGGGGGTGGCGGCGGCGCTGGCCGCGATCCACGTCGCCGGGCTGGTGCACCGGGACCTCAAGCCCGCCAACGTGATCCTGTCCATGTCGGGACCCCGCGTGATCGACTTCGGCATCGCCAGGGCCCTCGACTCCACGCACAGCTTCACCCGCTCGGGCGAGGTGCTCGGCAGCCCCGGCTGGTGGGCCCCCGAGCAGGTGCGCGGCCTGGAGATCACCCCGGCCGCCGACGTCTTCGCCTGGGGCTGCATGGTCGCGTACGCGGGCAACGGCCGCCACCCCTACGGGCGCGGCGACATGATGACCATGGCCACCCGGCTGCTCACCACCCCGCCCGACCTGGGCGCGCTCCCCGCCCCGCTGAACGACCTGGTCCGCCGCGCGACCGAGATGGACCCCTACCAGCGGCCCAGCGCCCAGGACCTGCTGATCGCCCTGGTCGGCGGCGGGATCGCGGCCCCGGCCGCTCCGGCTCCCGCGCGGGCCGACCCGCCCACGCTGATCGCCACGGACATGCTGAACGAGTCGTGGGAGCCGCCCGCCAACGTGGAGCCCGACTCCACCCAGACCCTCAGCGCGCTGAACCTGGAGGCGGGGTTCACCGACCCGGCCACGGCGCCGACGCCCATCCCCGGATCGGTTCCCGACTGGGACCCGGCGGACTCGCCCTCCGTACCGGCCTCGTCCGCCCCCGGGGCGACCCTCGCGTCCGCGCCCCCGGAGACCACGGCGCCCTCGGGGGCCTCGGGAGCTTCGGGGGCCTCGCCGTCCGAACCGTCCGGCGCGTCCACGACACCTCCGGCCTCCGGGTCCCGCACGGCACCGGTCTCCCCGGTCTCCCCGGTCTCCCCAGCCTCGCCGTCCGGGCCGTCGGGTTCTCCGGGGGCGCCGGGTTCTCCGACGGCACCGGAGTGGACCCCGTCGCCGAATCCGCTCCCGTACCCCATGCGGGCCGAGCCCACGACCTCGCCGTCGCGCCCGTTCACGAACCCCTTCCACGCCCCGCCGTCCGGCCAGGCGGCGGGCCTCGCACCGGGCCCTGACCCGGGGCAGGGACGAGGCCAGGCACAAGGGCCACAGGGGCCACAAGGGCAGGGCCAGGTACAGCGCCGGATACAGGGCCAGGCGCCGGGTCAGGCGCCCACGCTCCCCCCGACCGGCTTCCAGGTCCCGCCGGGATCGAACACGCCGGACGCGAAGGGCTCGGCGCCCCGGCGGCGCTGGCTGTTCGCCGGGCTGGCCGTGCTCGCGGCACTCGCCGTCACGGTCGTCGTCCTGATGAACATCCCCGGCGGGAACGCGAACGACCAGGGCCGGGCGGGGACGGCCACCCCCGGCGTCGCCGGGCGGACCGGCGACCTCGCCGGTACCGGCGCCGGCGACGTGGGCCGCAAGATCACGACCGGCTCCTTCATCGAGGACCCCCAGCTGATCGTCCCGCGCACCCCGGCCTGCGGGCTCACCTCCTACGGGAACGCCACCCCGGCGAAGGGCCGGTTCTGCGCGGTCCCGTTGACGCTGATCAACACCGGCGGGGAGCAGGTCCGGCTCGGTGACACCGCCGCCATCACCCTGACCGACGACCGCGGCTCGGCACACACCCCCGAGCGGGTGTCGACGGCCCTGCCCCCCGCCCTCCCGCCGGGCACGAAGGTGGAGGCCGTCCTCGTCTTCGACCTGCCCCCGGCCCGCAAGCCCGTCAAGCTGACCGGTGTGCTGATCCAGGGAGGCAGGAACATCGAGGTGAGGCTGTCATGAGGCTGCTGCTCTCCGTCGCCGCGACCGCCGCGATCGCGCTCACCTCCACCGGGGCCGCCGAGGCGCTCACCGCGCCCGCCGGCCCCCTCGCGGCCACATCCGGCGTCGCGGCCGGAGCCTCGACCGGCACCGCCTCGTCCGCCTTCCCCGCCGACTGCGCCGGGGCGGGCGTGAGCGACTTCGACGGCGACGGCCTGGAGGACTTCGCGGTCGGCGACCCCTTCGCCAACCCCGGCGGGCTGACCGGCTCGGGAGCCGTCCACGTGCTGTTCGGCCGGGGAGAGAAGGGGAAGGCCGTGACCGTCCCCGAGGCGAAGGCGGGCGACGCCTTCGGGTGGTCGGTCCGGCTGGCCAAGGTCGACGGCGACGGCTGCGCGGACCTGCTCGTCGGCGCCCCGTACGCGGACGTGGCGGGTCTCGCGGACGCGGGCGCGGTCTACGTGGTGTACGGCGGCCCCGGGGGCAGGACGGCCCGTCTGGCCGCCCCCGAGCCGGAGGCCGACGCCCACTTCGGCTGGTCCCTGGCCTCCGGCGGGACGCTGGTGGCGGTCGGAGCCCCGCACGAGGACGCCGACGGCACGGCCGACTCCGGCGCCGTCTACCTCTTCGGCACCCCGACGCCCGGCACGGGGCGGCGGATCTCCCAGGAGACCGAGGGCGTGACGGGCAACGGCGAGGTCGGCGACATGTTCGGCTGGTCGCTGGCGATCGGCAGGCTCGGTGGCGGCTCGGACGAGCCGGATCTCGCGGTCGGGGTGCCGTACGAGAACGACGACGGGGTGGGCCGCCAGGTCAACGCGGGCAAGCCCGACTCGGGGTCGATCGCGGTGATCTACGACGTGCGCGAACCCAAGGACGAGTACGCGAGCAGGAAGTGGGACCTTCGTGAGGTGGCCAGGTCGGAGGCGGGTGACCGGTTCGGCTACGCGATGGCCTACACAGAGCAGGACGGCATCGGTTACCTCGCGGTGAGCGCCCCCCTCGGTGACGGCGGCGAGGTGAAGGACTCCGGCCTCGTCCAGCTGTTCCAGTCCTCCGGCGACCGGGAGATCAACCCTCTCACCACCCTCCACCAGGGCGCCGAAGGGGCCGAGGGCGAGGGCTACGGATTCTCGCTGGCCTTCACCGGCGAGGGCGCGGGAGAGGTCAGGCTCGCCGTGGGCGTGCCCTTCGACGGCACCGGCGGGCAGGGCGGCGTACGACTGATCACGATAGGCGCGCAGGCGACGAGCACGCTGGTCTCCCAGAGCGAGGCGGGTGACCACTTCGGCTGGTCGGTCGGGTTCAGCGGCAACCGGCTGGTCGTCGGGGCGCCCGACAGGGGAGGCGCCGGAGCGGTCGTCCTGCTGGGCCGCAACGACTCCCAGGGCATCCCGCTCTCACCGGGCACCGGGAAGGTCCCCGCCCTCGAAGGCGCCGCCTCCGCCGACTTCGGCGCCGCCGTGGGCTGAGCCTCCCGGCTCCGGCTCCGGTTCCGTCCCGGGCCGGGCCGGGACTCCCGGCCCGGCCCCGCCGCGAGCCGGGACTCCCGGCCTCGGGTCCCGCCGTCGGGTGGGATCGCACGGGTTCGGACTCGCCGTCGAACGGGATCGCACGGGTCCGGGCTCGCCACGGGCAGGGAGCGTGTGAGGTCCGGCCGCACCGTGCGCGGGACTCGGACCCCGGCCCCGTCACCAGGAGCCGAAGACGGTCTCCCCGTTGGCGCTGATGGCGGTGGCGAGGTCGGTGAGGTCGGCCGCCTTGACCTCGGCGAGGCAGCGCAGCGTGAGCGGGATGAGGTACGGGGCGTTGGGTTTGCCCCGGTGGGGGGTGGGCGGCAGGTAGGGGGCGTCGGTCTCGACGAGGATCAGCTCCCTCGGCGCGACCCGCGCGGCCTCGCGGAGGTAGGCGGCGTTCTTGTAGGTGACCGGGCCGGAGAACGACATGAAATATCCGGCGGCGACACACCGCTTCGCCATCTCGGCGTCACCGGAGAAGCTGTGGAACACCACGACCTCGGGGGCGCCCTCCTCGGCCAGCACGCGCAGCACGTCGTCGTGGGCCTCGCGGTCGTGGATCACCAGGGCCTTGCCGGTCCGCTTGGCGATCTCGATGTGCGCGCGGAAGCTGGCGTGCTGGTCGTCCTTCGACGCCCAGTCGCGGTAGTAGTCGAGACCGGTCTCCCCCACCGCCCTGACGTGCGGCAGGCGGGCGAGCCGCTCGATCTCGGCGAGGGTCTCCGGCGTCGAGGCGTGCGCCTCGTTGGGGTGGATGGCCACCCCGGCGTAGACGTCCGCGTGCAGGGCGGCCGTCTCGGCGTTCCAGCGCGAGGACGGCAGGTCGTAGCCGATCGTGACGAGCCGCGTCACCCCGACGGCACGAGCCTCGTCGAGGATGCCCTCGACGCTCGTCCGGGCCGCCTGCGCGGCCTGGGCGACCGGATCCCCCGAGGACGCCTGGCGGTTGCCCACCATGATGTCCAGGTGGCAGTGGCTGTCGAACACCTCTGCCGGCAGGGGCCTGGGTGCGTCGGGAAGCTTCGGCGTGCTCACGGCGTCCAACCTACCGAGAAGCCGGTGCGGCCCGCGCCCGGTGGCCGGGCGCGGGCCGCGAAAGCCCTGGACACGGATCGCGCCTCCCGGGGCACGGGAGAACCCGAGCACGGCCCGTGCGGATCCCCGGACACGGATCGCGCCTCGCAGGGCACGAGAGGGACCGAGCACGGGCCGTGCGGATCCCCGGACACGGATCGCGCCTCCCGGGGCACGGGAGAACCCGGGCACGGGCCGTGCGGAGCCCTGAATCCGGGCCGCGCGGATCGCGGAAGGCCGGTCCTACTCGCCCAGGCGGGCCAGCTCCTCCTCGACGATCTTCGGGTCGAGCTTCACGAACAGCGGGGTCGGCGGGGCGAGCGGGGAACCCACCCGGATCGGGGACGACTCCCAGCGCGCGGCGCCGTCGTAGGAGCCGGTGATGATCGGGTACGTCCTGCCGTCGTCGTCGGTGACCTCCTGGATCTCCGGCATGCCCGACCAGACGCCGGTGCCGCCGAGCATCGCGTAGATCTTGTTGGAGGAGTTGGGCAGGACCGGGGTGAGCAGCGTCTTGGCGTCGTCCACGACCTGCAGGGCGACGTGCAGGATGGTCTTCACCCGCGCGGGGTCGTCCTTGATCTTCCAGGGCTCCTGCTCGGCCAGGTAGCGGTTGGCCTCGCGGATGACCTCGAACGCCTCGTTCGTCGCGTTCTTGAAGCGGCAGTGCTGGAACTCGGCGGCGACCTTCGGGAAGGCCGCGCGGCTGCGCTCCAGCATCGCGCGGTCGGCGTCGCTGAGCTCGCCCGCCTCGGGGATGACCCCGAAGTTCTTGGCGGCCATCGAGATCGAGCGGTTCACCAGGTTGCCCCAGGCCGCCACCAGCTCGCCGTTGTTGCGGTTGAGGAACTCCGACCAGGTGAAGTCGGTGTCCTGGTTCTCCGGGCCCGCCACGGCGATGTAGTAGCGCAGCGCGTCGGCGTCGTAGCGCTCCAGGAAGTCGCGCACGTAGATGACCACCGAGCGGGAGGAGGAGAACTTGCGCCCCTCCATGGTCAGGAACTCGCTGGAGACGACCTCGGAGGGCAGGTTCAGCGCGCCGAGGGAGCCGGGCTCGCCGTCACGGGCCCCCTGGCCGTTGTAGCCGAGCAGCATCGCCGGCCAGATCTCCGCGTGGAAGACGATGTTGTCCTTGCCCATGAAGTAGTAGCCGAGGGCCTCGGGATCCTGCCACCACTGGCGCCAGGCCTCGGGGTCGCCGGAGCGGCGGGCCCACTCGATGGAGGCGCTGAGATAGCCGATGACCGCGTCGAACCAGACGTAGAGCCGCTTGTTGGCCTGGTCGCTCCAGCCCTCCAGCGGGATCGGCACGCCCCAGTCGAGGTCGCGGCTGATCGCCCGGGGGTGCATGTCACCGAGCATGTTGAGGGCGAACTTCAGCACGTTGGGCCGCCAGTCGCCCTCCTTGGAGGACAGCCACGACGCCAGGACCTCGGCGAACGCGGGCAGGTCGAGCATGAAGTGCTCGGTCTCCACGAAGATCGGGGTCTCACCGTTGACCTTGCTCACCGGGTTGATCAGCTGGATCGGGTCGAGCTGGTTGCCGCAGTTGTCGCACTGGTCGCCACGGGCGCTCTCGTAACCGCAGATCGGGCAGGTGCCCTCGATGTAGCGGTCGGGCAGGGTGCGGCCGGTGGAGGGCGAGATGGCGCCCATCGTGGTCTGGGGGAAGATATAGCCGTTGGCGTGGAGTCCCTTGAAGATCTCCTGTGTGACCGCGTAGTGGTTTTCCGTGGTGGTCCGGGTGAACAGGTCGTAGGAGAGCCCCAGTGCCTGGAGGTCCTCGACGATCACTCTGTTGTAGCGGTCGGCGAGCTCGCGGGCGGTGAGGCCCTCCTTGTCGGCCTGGACCTGGATCGGGGTGCCGTGCTCGTCGGTCCCGCTCACCATGAGGACCTTGTTGCCCGCCATCCGCTGGTAGCGGCTGAAGACGTCGGACGGCACGCCGAATCCGGAGACGTGCCCGATGTGGCGGGGGCCGTTGGCGTATGGCCAGGCGACCGCGGTCAGGATGTGCTGGGACATGGTGCAAGCCTAAGGGACGCGGCCTCGGGCCTTGGTGCTGTCACGGCTCTCCGCGGTCTTCGACTTTCCGGGAACCTTCCCGGAGCCGCCGTGGCGCTCACGGCGACCACGGGGCCGCCGTGACGTTCACGGCGGCCGCGGCGCCACCCCGCGGTGCTCGACGCCACCCCGCGGGCTCGGCTCACGGCGACCGCGGGGCCGCGGTGGTGATCAGGCGCTCACGACAGCCGCAAGGGCGCGGTGGTGATCAGGACGCGCTCATGACAGCCACAGGGTCGCGGGGCGCTTACGGCAGCCTCGGGGCCGCCGGCGTGGCACCGTCGGCGGGGACGTCTGCCGGGTCGCCGGCCGCGGCGCGGCTGACGGCCTCGGCGGCCTCCTCCGCGGCGGAGGCGGCCACGTCGATGGGCGTCTCCTTGGTACGGCGGATGCCGAGGATGCTGATGAACAGCGCGGCGAAGATCGTCTGGAAGCTCACGATCAGCGCGGTGGCCGAGGGCACGACGATGCGCAGCGACTCCGAGGGGATCAGCGGGCCGAAGCTGCGCGTCTGCCAGTGGACCAGGGAGGCGACCAGGCCGCCCAGGCCGCCCAGGGCGAGCAGGCCGCCGACGATCAGGCCCTTCTCCAGGCTCACGATGTCGACGAGCTTGCGCACCCTCCTGTCTTCCGGCAGGAAGCCCTCCTCGGCGGCGTACACCTTGGTGAACAGGGCGAACAGCGACGCCTGGAAGCCGATCACCACCATGGCCGAGGCGCCGACCAGGGTGTCGACGTCGAAGGCGAGCTTGCCGATGTAGACAGGGCCGAAGGTGAGGGCGGCGCCCGCGACCAGGCCGAGGGTCATCAGGACCAGGCCGGGGATGAAGAACAGCCAGCGCGGGCTGTAGAGCATCAGGAAGCGCAGGTGGCGCCAGCCGTCACGCCAGGAGCGCAGGTGCGGCGGGCGGGAGCGGCCGTCGGGCGACAGCGTGGTGGGCACCTCGCGCACGTCCAGCCCGGACAGGGTCGAGCGGACCACCATCTCGCTCGCGAACTCCATGCCGCCGGTCTGCAGGCCGAGCTTGAGGATGGAGTCGCGCCGGAAGCCGCGCAGGCCGCAGTGGAAGTCGCCGATCGCGCTGGGGAAGAACAGGCGGCCGATGAAGGAGAGCACCGGGTTGCCCAGGTAGCGGTGGAGCGGGGGCATGGCGCCCGGCGCGATGCCGCCCTTGAACCGGTTGCCCATCACCAGGTCGGCGCCGTCACGGAGCTGCTCGACGAACGGCAGCAGCGCCGTGAAGTCGTAGGAGTCGTCCGCGTCGCCCATGATGACGTAGCGGCCGCGCGCCGCGCGGATGCCGCCCATCAGGGCGTTGCCGTATCCCTTGGCGTCGACGTGCACGACCCGGGCTCCGGCCTCACGCGCGAGTTGCTGCGAGCCGTCCGTGCTGCCGTTGTCGGCGATCAGGACTTCTCCGTCGATCCCGTGCTCCCGCATGCAGGCGAGCGCCTTGCGTACGCAGGTCTCCACGGTCTCCGCCTCGTTCAAGCAAGGCATGACCACGGTCAGTTCCACGTCTCAACCCTTCACTCACTGCACAACTCAATCTCACCATGATGCCCTCTACAGTCCCCTGTCCGGGTCAACTCCCCGAAACGGCTGGCATCCTGTAATGCATGGTGACCGCCGCCGACCGCCCTCGCCTGGACGCGCCTTTGCCCGACCGGGCCACTCGCCTGCGGGCGTTCCTCTACCGGCATCGCCTCTTCGTGGCCGCCCTCGCGCTGGCCTTCCTGCTGCGTGTGGTCACCATGCTCGGGTACGGCCCGGCCCAGTGGTTCAACGATTCCTACGAGTACGTCTCGGGGGCGGTGAACCCCGACCGGCCCAGTGCCCTGCGACCGAATGGTTATTCCTTTCTGCTCCTTTTGCTGAGGCCGCTGCACAGTTTCGGCCTGGTGGTCTTCGTCCAGCACCTGCTGGGCCTGGGCGTCGCGGTGCTGATCTACTCCCTGCTGCGCGTCAGGTTCGGGCTGCCCGGCTGGGGGGCGACCCTGGCCGCGCTGCCGGTGCTGTTCGACGCGTACCAGATCCAGCTCGAACACCTGATCATGTCCGACGCGATGTTCATGCTGCTGGTCGTGGGCGTGATCACGCTGGTGCTCTGGCACCGGCGGATGTCCTGGCGGCTCGGCGCGGTGATCGGGCTGCTGCTCGCCCTCACCGCGCTCACCCGGTCGATCGGCCTGCCGATCCTCGTGCTGGTCGTGATCTACCTGATGGTGAAGCGCACGGCCTGGAAGACGATCGCGGCCATGGTGGTCGCGTGCGCGCTCCCGGTGACCGGCTACATGGCCTGGTTCGCGTCCGCGCACGGCAACTTCGCGATGACCAACAGCGACGGGGCGATCCTCTACATGCGGACGGCGCTGTTCGCCGACTGCCGGAAGATGGACATCGACCCCCGGGAGGAGCTGGAGCTGGCGCTGCTGTGCATCAGCGCGCCGCCGGGCCAGCGCGGCTTCTCCGGGCAGAAATACCTCTGGTGGGCGCAGAACGGCCAGCGCTTCCACGCCTTCGGGGTGGGCAGCACGTTCACCCCCGAGACGAACAAGACGGCGGGGGCGTTCGCCCAGCGGGCCATCCTGTCCCAGCCGCTCGACTATCTCAGCCTCGTGGCCGGTGACTTCTTCCGCGCCTTCCACTGGGGCCGGCCGCGCTTCCCCGACTTCAACACCTACCGGCAGTACGAGTTCCTGCCGGAGACCAAGGTCCTGCCCGCCTGGTCGTCGTACCGGGGGAGCACCGACACCGACGCGCTCAAGTACGACCCCGGCCTGCGGACCGCGCCGATCCAGGGCAAGATGCGCGTGATCGGCACCGACGTCAGCGACCCGTGGGCCGCCTTCATGCAGGGCTACCAGCGGGTCGTCCGGCTGCCCGGCATCGTGCTCGGCGTGCTGCTGCTGATCGGGCTGGCCGGGGTCGCGGCGCGCTGGCGCAAGCTGGGCGGGCCGGTGCTGCTGCCGTGGCTGGCCTCGTTCGGGCTCATCCTGGCCCCGGCGGCGACGGCCGAGTTCGACTACCGCTACCTGCTGCCCGCGGTGCCGCTGGCGTGCCTGGCGGCGGCGATCTCGCTGCGCCACGGGTTCTCCAGGCCCGCCACGGCCACGCCCGCCGCCGTCACCCCCGGTGATGCCGTACCCGTCGAACCCGTCGACGCCACGACCGGCCCGATCATGATCGGCCCCGTCGCGCCGCCCGCTCCCGACGCACCCGATCTCGCCGGACCCGGCCCCGCTACACCCAGCTCCGGAACAGCATCCGCGCCCACCACTCGGAGTGCGGGATGAGCTCGGCGACCAGCACCGGATAGAGCCATCCGAGGTTGATCAGCGCGAGGAGCGTGAAGGCCCCGACGACCGCGGCCCCCACCGCCCTGCGGTTGGGCGCGGCGTCCGCCCGCCCGATGATCAGCCCGGCGGCCAGGGTGAGCGCGAGGATCATGAAGGGGAGCATCGTGATCGCGTAGAAGAGATACATGGTCCGGTTGTCGGCGAGGGCGTAGTAGAACCAGGGGAGCCAGCCGGCGGCGTAACCGACGAGCACGGTCCCGGCGCGCCAGTCGCGGGTGGCGACGTACCAGGCGACCATGGCGATGAGGGCCGCGAGGCCCCCGTACCAGATGACCGGGGTGCCGACCCCGAGCACCGCCTCGGCGCAGCTGTCGGCGCCGCATCCGGTCTTGTTCGCCGGGTAGTGGAACGCCACCGGACGGGACAGGAGGGGCCAGGTCCAGGGGGCCGACTGGTAGGTGTGCCCGCTGCTCAGCCCGGTGTGGAAGCCGAGCACCTGCACCTGGTAGCTGAGCCACGACCGGAGCGAGTCGAAGACGAAGAACCCCGGGCCCTGCGAGGTCGCCTGCGCCCAGTTGCGGCCCCAGCCCAGCGGCGAGGCGAACCATCCGGCCCAGGAGACGACGTAGGTGACCGCGGGCAGCAGTCCCATCGCCAGCACGGCACCGGTCAGGTCCCTGTTCAGCGCCCCCACGTACGGCCTGCGCAGGCCGATCGCGCGGCGGGCGCCGGCGTCCCAGACCAGGGACATCACCGCGAAGGCGACGAGGAAGAACACCCCCGACCACTT
>NZ_JBHMBS010000099.1:0-1728 GCF_042428775.1 Streptosporangium vulgare
TTAGCTGTGGTTGCCTTTTTTGAAGTTGGATTAAATAATATACCTGTATCTATACAGGTATTTAGATGAATTGACTCTGAATCTTTAAATATAGGATGAGCATTTCATTTTGATTCCTTAACGGTTTCTATGCTTTTACCTGTATTAATTATAAGTTCTTTAGTTCATATATATTCTATAGGATACATGAGTAGTGATCCTCACAACCAAAGATTTTTTAGTTATTTAAGCTTATTCACATTTATGATGGTTATATTAGTTACGGCAAATAATTATTTATTAATGTTTGTGGGTTGAGAGGGTGTTGGAGTTTGTTCTTATCTTTTAGTGTGTTTTTGATTTACTAGGGTAGCAGCAAACCAAAGTGCTCTTTCAGCATTTTTAACTAATAGAGTAGGTGATTGTTTATTAACTGTAGGTATGTTCGCTATATTATGATCATTTGGTAATTTAGATTATGCCACTGTGTTTTCTTTAGCTCCTTACATGAATGAAAACCTTATAACTATTGTAGGTGTATGTCTATTAATAGGAGCTATGGCTAAAAGTTCTCAAGTAGGTCTTCATGTATGATTACCTATGGCGATGGAAGGTCCTACACCTGTGTCTGCTTTAATACATGCTGCAACTATGGTTACGGCTGGAGTATACTTATTAATGCGTTCATCTCCTTTAATAGAATATAGTTCTACAGTATTAATGTTGTGTTTATGATTGGGGGCTATTACAACTGTATTTAGTTCATTAATTGGTTTATTTCAACAAGATATAAAAAAAGTTATTGCTTATTCCACTATGAGTCAATTAGGTATGATGGTTATAGCTGTAGGTTTATCTTGTTATAACATAGCTTTATTTCATCTGGTAAACCATGCTTTTTATAAAGGACTGTTGTTCTTAGGAGCCGGGTCAGTAATTCATGCTGTAGGAGATAATCAAGACTTTAGAAGATATGGAGGATTAATACCTTTCTTGCCTCTAACTTATTCGGTTATGCTTATAGCATCCTTAAGTCTAGTAGCTTTCCCGTTTATGACTGGATTCTACTCAAAAGATTTCATACTTGAGTCTGCGTATGGTCAGTACCATTTTTCTAGTACTGTTGTATATATTATAGCTACAATAGGTGCAATATTTACTACATTATATTCTGTTAAAGTGTTATACTTAACATTCTTAACAAACCCCAATGGACCTTTAATAAATTATAAACAAGCACATGAAGGTGATATTTTCATGAGCTTACCTCTTATAATTTTAGCTATATTTTCTATATTCTTTGGTTTTATAACTAAGGACATATTTATAGGATTAGGTTCAGGATTTTTTGTAGATAATGCTTTATTCATACACCCTTCTCATGAAATAATGTTAGACACTGAATTTGGGGTACCGACTTTATTTAAGTTATTGCCTTTAATATTTACTATAACATTTAGTATTATTTCAATAGTGCTATCTGAATATTTATCTAAAAATCTAATTTATTTTAAATTATCTAGATTAGGTTATAATATATTTAGCTTCTTTAATCAACGTTTTTTAGTAGAGTTATTTTATAACAGATTTATTACAGGTGTTGTCTTAAAACTAGGTGGTCAAACTACCAAAGTATTAGATAAAGGATCTGTAGAATATTTAGGACCCTATGGGTTAGAGAAAGGATTGTTGAATATAAGTAATAATATAGCTAAATTAAACACTGGAGTTATTACATCTTACGCATTA
>NZ_JBHMBS010000100.1:0-1546 GCF_042428775.1 Streptosporangium vulgare
TCCTGACTGACCGATAGTGAACCAGTACCGTGAGGGAAAGGCGAAAAGAACCCCGGCGAGGGGAGTGAAAAAGAACCTGAAACCGTGTACGTACAAGCAGTGGGAGCACGCTTAGGCGTGTGACTGCGTACCTTTTGTATAATGGGTCAGCGACTTATATTCTGTAGCAAGGTTAACCGAATAGGGGAGCCGAAGGGAAACCGAGTCTTAACTGGGCGTTAAGTTGCAGGGTATAGACCCGAAACCCGGTGATCTAGCCATGGGCAGGTTGAAGGTTGGGTAACACTAACTGGAGGACCGAACCGACTAATGTTGAAAAATTAGCGGATGACTTGTGGCTGGGGGTGAAAGGCCAATCAAACTCCGTGATAGCTGGTTCTCCCCGAAATCTATTTAGGTAGCGCCTCGTGAATTCATCTCCGGGGGTAGAGCACTGTTTCGGCAAGGGGGTCATCCCGACTTACCAACCCGATGCAAACTGCGAATACCGGAGAATGTTATCACGGGAGACACACGGCGGGTGCTAACGTCCGTCGTGAAGAGGGAAACAACCCAGACCGCCAGCTAAGGTCCCAAAGTCATGGTTAAGTGGGAAACGATGTGGGAAGGCCCAGACAGCCAGGATGTTGGCTTAGAAGCAGCCATCATTTAAAGAAAGCGTAATAGCTCACTGGTCGAGTCGGCCTGCGCGGAAGATGTAACGGGGCTAAACCATGCACCGAAGCTGCGGCAGCGACGCTTATGCGTTGTTGGGTAGGGGAGCGTTCTGTAAGCCTGCGAAGGTGTGCTGTGAGGCATGCTGGAGGTATCAGAAGTGCGAATGCTGACATAAGTAACGATAAAGCGGGTGAAAAGCCCGCTCGCCGGAAGACCAAGGGTTCCTGCCCAACGTTAATCGGGGCAGGGTGAGTCGACCCCTAAGGCGAGGCCGAAAGGCGTAGTCGATGGGAAACAGGTTAATATTCCTGTACTTGGTGTTACTGCGAAGGGGGGACGGAGAAGGCTATGTTGGCCGGGCGACGGTTGTCCCGGTTTAAGCGTGTAGGCTGGTTTTCCAGGCAAATCCGGAAAATCAAGGCTGAGGCGTGATGACGAGGCACTACGGTGCTGAAGCAACAAATGCCCTGCTTCCAGGAAAAGCCTCTAAGCATCAGGTAACATCAAATCGTACCCTAAACCGACTCAGGTGGTCAGGTAGAGAATACTAAGGCGCTTGAGAGAACTCGGGTGAAGGAACTAGGCAAAATGGTGCCGTAACTTCGGGAGAAGGCACGCTGATATGTAGGTGAGGTCCCTCGCGGATGGAGCTGAAATCAGTCGAAGATACCAGCTGGCTGCAACTGTTTATTAAAAACACAGCACTGTGCAAACACGAAAGTGGACGTATACGGTGTGACGCCTGCCCGGTGCCGGAAGGTTAATTGATGGGGTTAGCGCAAGCGAAGCTCTTGATCGAAGCGCCAGTAAACGGCGGTGGTAACTATAACCATCCTAAGGTAGCGAAATTCCTTGTCGGGTAAGTTCCGACCTGCACGAATGGCGTAAC
>NZ_JBHMBS010000101.1:0-1504 GCF_042428775.1 Streptosporangium vulgare
GGTCGCGTCCGAGATGCGGTGTAAAAGGGAACGAGCGTAGGTTGCCGTGCTGAACCGACCAAAGTTCGCACTACGCAAGGACCTACGCTCGTGGCACGCACACTACCGCCCGTTCAGGCCATCCGCGCCGAGATCGACGCCCTGTTCACCACCGACCGCGACCTGGTCGAGATCCTCGAAGATGTCGCCCGCCTGGGTGCCCGCCTGATCATCCAGACCGCCGTCGAGGCCGAGGTGGACGCCTTCCTCGGCCGCACCCGCTACCAGCGCACCGCCTCGCTCTCCGCTGCCGACGGCGAGCAGGCCGTACGGCCCGGCCACCGCAACGGCCACTGCCCCACCACCATCAAGACCACCACCGGTCCGGTCACCATCGCCCGCCCGAAGCTGCGCAACACCACCGAGGCGTTCGCCTCCCGCCTGTTCGGCACCGGCGTGACCCGCACCAACGCGCTGGAGACGCTGGTCATCGCCTCCTTCGTGCGCGGACTGTCGGTCCGCGACGTCGAAGGCGCCCTGGCCGATGCGCTCGGCCCGGAGGCGGCGCTGTCGAAGTCGACGGTCTCGACCATCTGCCAGGCCATCGTCGCCGAGTACGACGCCTGGTGCCGCCGCGACCTGTCGGCGGTCGAGCTGGACTACCTGTTCTGCGACGCCAGCCACTTCAAGATGCACGACGGGCAGCGCGCCGAGCCGGTGCTGGCCTCCTGGGGCATCACCACCGACGGCAAGCCCGTCTTCGTGGGCCTGGCCCCGGCCGCGGCCGAGTCGACCGACGCCTGGCACGACTTCCTGACCGGCCTGGCCGAACGCGGCCTGCGCCCGCCGCTGCTGGTCGTCTCCGACGGCGCACCCGGCCTCATCACCGCCGCCGAGCAGGTCTTCCCGGCCTCCCTGCGCCAGCGCTGCGTGATCCACAAATGCCGCAACGTCCTATCGAAGGTCAGCGCCGGCGACCAGGCCACCGTCAAGGCCGCCTTCTGGAACATCTTCGACACCTCTGAGCTGGGCGAGGACATCGAGCCTGGACAGGACCTGGTGGCCTGCGTCCAGGCGCGCATCGACGCCTTCGCCAAGGACTGGGGCCGTTCCTATCCGGCCGCGGTCAAGAGCCTGCTCGCCGACCGCGGCTCGCTGACGACCTACCTGCGCTTCCCGGTCGAGCACCACAAGCGCATCCGCCACTCCAACTTCATCGAGCGCACCTTCGGCGAGACCCGCCGCCGGGTCAAGGTCATCGGCCGCTTTCCCGGCGAGACCAGCTGTGTCTCGTTGGTCTGGGCGGTGCTGGACCGTGCCTCCCGCGGCTGGCGCGGTTTCACCATGACATCCAAGGGCCTGCGCATCCTGCAGGACCTGCGCCGAGCCCTGCTCGCCCCGCCCAGCCGGCTCCGCCCGACAGCCACCCCGGCCACCGACTCGACGCCCGAAACGGCAGCCGCCTAAGATCAGCCCGCGGCACCTACCTCGTCGAGCCTTTTACACCGCTCCGAGGACGCGACCC
>NZ_JBHMBS010000102.1:0-1477 GCF_042428775.1 Streptosporangium vulgare
CCGGCGCCGCTCGTCCACAACGGCCGCGTGTACGTCTACACCGGCCACGACGAGGACGGATCCACCTACTTCACCATGCGCGACTGGCGCGTCTACTCCTCCACCGACATGGCCAACTGGACCGACCACGGCTCCCCCATGAGCCTGGCCACCTTCGCCTGGGCCGACGCCAACGCCTGGGCCGGCCACGTCACCCCCCGCAACGGGAAGTTCTACTGGTACGTCCCAGTACGGAACCGAGCGACCGGCGGAATGGCCATCGGCGTCGCGGTCGGCGACAGCCCCACCGGACCCTTCCGAGACGCGCTGGGCCGCCCGCTGGTCGAGAACGGCGAGATCGACCCCAACGTCTTCATCGACGACAACGGCCAGGCCTACCTGTACTGGGGCAACCCCCGCCTGTGGTACGTCCGGCTGAACACCGACATGATCTCCTACTCCGGCAGCGCGACCCAGATCCCGCTCACCACGGCCGGCTTCGGCACACGAAACGGCAACGCCAGCCGCCCCACCCTCTACGAGGAGGGGCCGTGGGTCTTCAAGCGCAACGGCCTCTACTACAACGTCTTCGCCGCCGAATGCTGCTCGGAATTCATCGGCTACTCCACCGCCCCCAGCGCCACCGGACCCTGGACCTACCGAGGAACGATCATGCCGAGGCAGGGGGCGAGCTTCACCAACCACGCCGGGATCGTCGACTTCGCCGGGAGCTCGTACTTCTTCTACCACAACGGCGCCCTGCCCGGCGGCAGCGGCTACACCCGCTCGGTCGCCGTGGAGAAGTTCACCTACAACGCCGACGGCACCATCCCGACCATCAACATGACCACCGCCGGACCACCGCAGGTCGGCACCCTCGACCCGTACGTCCGCCAGGAAGCCGAAACCATCGCCTGGGCGTCCGGGGTGGAGACCGAGGCCTCCACCGAAGGCGGCATGAACATCGGCTTCATCGAGAACGGCGACCACGTCAAGGTCAAGGGCGTCGCCTTCGGCACCGGAGCCTCCTCCTTCACCGCCCGGGTGGCCTCGGGCACCAGCGGCGGCCGGATCGAGGTCCGGCTCGGCAGCGCCACCGGCACCCTCGTGGGCACCTGCACCGTCCCCGGCACCGGCGGCTGGCAAAGCTGGACCTCGGTCACCTGCCCCATCTCCGGCGCCACCGCCACCCGCGACCTCTACCTGCGTTTCACCGGCGCCAGCGGCTACCTGTTCAACCTCAACTGGTGGCAGTTCACCCCAAGCGGCAGCAGCAGCGGCGGCAACCTGCTGACCAACGCCACCATGGAGGACGGCACGACGGGCTGGACCGCCTCCGGCGGCACCCTGTCCTCCGCCACCACCGTGGCCCACGGCGGCAGCCGCTCCCTGCTCACCTCCGGCCGCACCGCCGCCTGGCAGGGCCCGCACCAGAACGTCACCACGCAGCTCACCAACAACAAGAGCTACACCACCAGCGTCTGGGTCCGCTCCCAAA
>NZ_JBHMBS010000103.1:0-1454 GCF_042428775.1 Streptosporangium vulgare
GTGGAAGTTTCACGGCGGGGCGGGGCGTCCCGCCACCGGGCGGAAGCGGTCTTCGCAGGAGACGAGCGGGGACGGGCCGGCACGGAAGGATCATGCCGTGGGCAACCGGTTGCCCGGATTCTGCGGCTACATAAGGATTCTCGCGTGACTGATCGCGCGCCCGCCGGGCCGGTGGAGATCACGGAGCCGGAACCGGCCGACGCGGAACCCGGCGCACGTCCCGGCGAGACGACCGCCGAGACTTCCGGCGAGACGACCGGCGAAACTTCCAGCAAGACGACCGGCGAGTCAACCGGTGAGGTGGCCGGGCAGCGGTGGGTGCCCAGGTTCCTGACCGACCCCGGCGACCGGCTGGCCCTGCTCCTCTGGGCGCTGTCGCACGTCGGTGTGCTGATCTACGCCTACCTGGCCGGCCCTGGCCGGACCACCGACCCCTTCCTCAACCGGTTCACCCGCTGGGACGCCGAGAACTTCATCGCCATCGCCCAGTTCGGCTACGACGGCCCCCCGGGCATGCAGGACGCCGGGAAGCTGCCGGCGTTCTTCCCCGGCATGGCGATACTGATCAAGGTGATGCGGCCGGTCGTCGAGGACGGCCGACTGGCCACGATGATCATCTCGCTGGTGGCCAGCGCGGTGCTCGCGGTGGCGCTGTCGCGGCTCGCCGAGACGTACGCGGCAGGCAGCGGCCGGTACGCGGTGGCGGCGCTGTTCCTCAGCCCGTTCGCCGTGTTCCTGTACTCCGGCTACTCGGAGGCGCTGTTCCTCGCCCTGGCCGTCTCGGCGTGGCTGCTCGCCAGGAACGGCCGCTGGGAGGACGCCGCGCTGTGCGCCACCGGAGCCGCCACGGTGCGCATCTCCGGCCTGTTCCTGGCCTTCGGGCTGCTCGTCATGTTCCTGGTGGCGGAGAACGGCCGCAAACGCCCGGGCGGGTGGCGCCTGCTGCCCTGGCTCGCGCTCCCCGGTGTGCCGCTCGTGCTGTACAGCGTCTACCAGTGGACCCGCACCGGCGACTGGCTGGCCTACAACTCGGTGCAGGACCGGTTCTGGGGCCGGCACGCCGTCTGGCCGTGGGAGGCGCTCGCCAACACCTGGAGCATGTCCGACGACGTCGCCTCGCTCACCACGTCCTACTACGAGGAGATCATCTCGGCCGCGGTGCTGCTGGTGCTGGCCGGCTGCCTCGCGGTACGGCGCAAGTGGCCGGAGTTCGCGTACATCACCCCCCAGGTGCTGTCCTTCCTCACCCTGTCGTCGTTCTACATGTCGATCGGCCGGGGGTCGCTGACCTGGTTCCCCCTGTGGATCGCCATCGGCGTCGCGGGGGTGCGAAGACCCTGGGTGTGGCTGGTGAGCATGGCCATCATGATCCCGGTCATGGCGATCAACACCGGGAACTTCACCACCGGCGCGTGGATCGGCTGACACCGCCCGCGCCCGGCACTCCGCCCGCG
>NZ_JBHMBS010000104.1:0-1423 GCF_042428775.1 Streptosporangium vulgare
GGTCACGTCCAGCGAAGTGGTGTATGAGTTGATCTCCGCGTGATCCTGTTTCTGCAGGTTAAGCGGTAAGTGTCTGTGGAATGGGTTTCTGCTGCGGTGTGTCGCCTGCGATGACCCGCATTCGAGCTTTCGCCAGGACATCCAGTCCCATGTAGCGGCGGGCCTCGGTCCACTCGTCGGTCTGCTCGGCCAAAACCGCACCGACAAGACGGACGATCGAGCCGCGGTCGGGGAAGATCCCGACCACGTCGGTGCGGCGGCGGATCTCCTTGTTCAACCGTTCCTGCGGATTGTTCGACCAGATCTGCTTCCAGATCTCCCGGGGGAAGGCGGCGAAGGCCAGCAGTTCCTCTCGGGCGGCGTCCAGGTGCTCGCACGCGGCCGGATATTTGGCCTCCAGCGCCTCGATCACCCAGGCGTGCTGGGTGCGCACCTGCTCGGCGGTGGGCTGGTCGAAGATGGTGCGCACCAGGGTCGCCACCCATGGCTGCGCCGATTTCGGGACGGTGGTGAGCAGGTTGCGCAGGTAGTGCGTGCGACAGCGCTGCCAGCAGGCGCCTGGCAGGGTCGCACCGATCGCTCCGACCAGCCCGGTGTGGGCATCGGAGATGACCAGTTGCACCCCGCTCAGCCCTCGAGTCACCAGGCCGCGCAGGAACGCCAGCCAGCCGGCGCCGTCCTCGGCCGAGGTGACCTCCACGCCGAGGATCTCCCGGTTGCCGTTGGCGTTGACGGCGGTGGCCACCAGCACGTGCACGTTAATGATCCGCCCGCCCTCACGGACCTTCTGCGTCAACGCGTCCAGCCACACGAAGGCATACGGCCCGGTATCCAGGGCGCGGGTGCGGAAGGCCTCCACCTGGGTGTCGAGGACCTTGGCCATCTCGCTGACCTGGCTTTTGGAGATGTGTTTGATGCCGAGTTGTTCGACCAGCTTGTCCACCCGCCGGGTGGAGACCCCGAGCAGGTAGCTGGTGGCCACCACGCTGATCAGGGCTTGCTCGGCCCGGCGACGCCGCTCCAGCAGCCAGTCGGGGAAGTAGGAGCCCGAGCGTAGTTTCGGGATCGCGAGCTCGACGGTGCCGGCTCGGGTGTCCCAGTCGCGGCTTCGGTAGCCGTTGCGCCGGTTGGTGCGCTCGTCGCTGCGGGTGCCGTACTCGGCGCCGCACAGGCTGTCGGCCTCGGCCGACATCAACGTCTCGGCCATGGTCTTCACCATGGATCGCAACAGATCCGGGTTCCCGTGCTCGATCTGCTCCGCCAGCCAGGTCGCGGGGTCCACACTGTTGTTTGCGGCCATCGCTTTCTTCTCCTTCGATCTTGTTACTTCGCACTCGAAGGATCACGCGATGGCCGTCCTCATTTCACGGCGCCACGCCCACTAGCTGGGGAAACTCGTACACCACCTCCGTGGACGCAACCT
>NZ_JBHMBS010000105.1:0-1418 GCF_042428775.1 Streptosporangium vulgare
GGTGCGTGACAATCCCGAGCATCTGGCGATGTTGGGGGAGTGGATGTGCTCGTATCGGCCGGGGGAGTTGTTCGACGCCGCGGGGCGGCCGGTGGCCGAGATCCTGGCGACGGTGCCTGAGGGGCCGTTGCGGATGAGCGCGAACCCGCACGCCAACGGCGGGGAGCTGCTGCGGCCGCTGGTACTGCCTGATTTCCGCCAGTACGCGGTGCAGGTCAAGTCACCGGCCACCGCCGGCACCGAGCCCACCCGGGTGCTGGGGGCGTTCCTGCGGGATGTGATCGCCGCCAACCCCGACACCTTCCGCCTGATGGGGCCTGATGAGACCGCCTCCAACCGGTTGCAGGCGGTGTTCGAGGTCACCGACCGGGCCTGGGACGCGCGACTGCTGGAGACCGATGAGCATCTGGGGGCGGGCGGCCGGGTGATGGAGGTGCTCAGTGAGCACTTGTGCCAGGGCTGGCTGGAGGGCTACCTGCTCAGTGGCCGCCACGGTTTGTTCAACTGTTATGAGGCGTTCATCCACATCATCGACGCGATGTTCAACCAGCATGCCAAGTGGCTGGAGTCCTCGCGCCGGATCGGCTGGCGCCGGCCGGTGGCGTCGTTGAACTACCTGTTGTCCTCCCATGTGTGGCGTCAGGACCACAACGGCTTCTCGCATCAGGATCCGGGTTTCCTGGATGTGGTGATGAACAAGAAAGCGCAGGTGGTGCGGGTGTATCTGCCGCCGGATGCGAACACGTTGCTGTCGACGGCCGATCATTGCCTGCGTTCGCGTGATTACGTGAACGTGATCGTGGCCGGCAAGCAGCCGGTGCTGGACCTGCTTTCGATGGAGGAGGCCGTCGCGCACTGCACGCGGGGGCTGGGGGTGCTGGAGTGGGCCAGCACCGACGCCGGGGTTGAGCCGGACGTGGTGCTGGTGTGCGCGGGGGATGTGCCGACGTTGGAGACGCTGGCGGCGGCGGCCTTGTTGCGTGAGCACCTGCCCGGGTTGCGGGTGCGGGTGGTCAACGTGGTGGACCTGATGCGGTTGCAGCCGCCGGGTGAGCATCCGCACGGGATGGCCGATGCCGAGTTCGACGCGTTGTTCACCGCCGACAAACCGGTCATCTTCAACTTCCACGGCTATCCATGGCTGATTCATCGTCTGACCTACCGCCGCAACGGTCACGACAACATCCACGTGCGTGGCTACAAGGAGGAAGGGACCACGACGACCCCGTTCGACATGGCGATGCTGAACGACATCGACCGGTTCCATCTGGTGATGGACGTCATCGACCGGGTTCCCGGGCTGGCCGAGCGCTCGGCGCATCTGCGTCAGCGTATGGTCGATGCCCGTCTGCACGCTCGCGCTCATACCCGCGAGTACGGTGAGGACCCCGCCGAGATCCGCGACTGGACCTGGCCCT
>NZ_JBHMBS010000106.1:0-1406 GCF_042428775.1 Streptosporangium vulgare
CCTTCCATGATCATGTCGAGGACGGCGTGCTCGTCCAGCTCACCCGCGCCGGCCTCACGAATGACCCGGCCCTCCCGCAGGACCAGCACCCGATCGGCCAGTCCCAGCACCTCGGGAACCTCGCTGGAGACCAGCAACACCCCGATCCCCTCGTCGGCCAGCCGCCGCACCAGCGCGTACAACTCCGCCCGAGCCCCCACATCCACCCCGCGGGTCGGCTCGTCCAGCAACAGCAGCTTGCGGTTGTTCAGCAACCACCGGGCCAGCACCGCTTTTTGCTGGTTACCGCCCGACAACGTCTTGATCGGCCGCTCCGGATCGGCGGGCCGGATGTCCAGCGCCTGCACCATCTCCCGCGCGTCGGCCGCCTCACGACGCCGGTCCATCCAGCCCAGCCGCGAATACCGGCCCAAACTCGCCAGGCTGATGTTGCGCGAGACACTCTGGTCCAGCAGCAACGCCTGCGCCTTACGCTCCTCGGGCGCCAACCCCATGCCCAGGCGCACCGCACCGGTCGTGCCACCACCCCGGCGCACCACCTTGCCCTCCAGCACCACCTGCCCGGAGAACCGCCGCGCCCCGTACACCGCCTCGATGATCTCCGAGCGGCCCGAGCCGACCAGACCGGCCAGCCCCACGATCTCCCCCGCCCGCACTGAGAACGACACGTCGGAGACGCGGCCGGGAATGCTCAGGTCACGCACCTGGAGCACCTCGGCCTTGCCGTCGTGGGCGCCGGGGGCGGGCCTTTCGGGGAAGACGTACTCGACGTTGCGGCCGGTCATCAGCGACACCACCTGCGAGGTCGGCGTCTCCTTGGCCGGCAGCCCCACCGCGACCGTACGGCCGTCCTTGAGCACCGTGACCCGGTCCCCGATCTCGCGGATCTCCTCCAGCCGATGCGAGATGTAGACCACCGCCACCCCCTGGGCGGTCAGCTCCCGGATGATCCGGAACAGGTTGCCCACCTCGTCATGGGCCAGCGCCGCCGACGGCTCGTCCATGATGATCAGCCGGGTGTCGTGCGACAACGCCCGCGCCATGCTCACCACCTGCTTGGCCGCCGGAGACAACCGGCCCACCTCCACCGACGGGCGGATCTCCGCGTGCCCCAGCCGCGCCAGCAACTCCCGCGTCGCCCGCGCCGCCTCCCCCCGGCCCACGAACCCCATCCGGGACGGCTCATGACCCAAGAACACGTTCTCGGCCACGCTCAACCCGTCCACCAGGTCCAGCTCCTGATAGATCGTGGAGATCCCGAGCCGGATCGCCGCGATCGGGCTCGACAGCCGCACCTCCTCACCGTTCAACGTGATCGTCCCCTCGTCGGGCTGGTGAGCGCCCGCCAGGGTCTTGATCAAAGTGGACTTCCCGGCGCCGTTCTGGCCGAGCAGGCAGTGCACCTC
>NZ_JBHMBS010000107.1:0-1399 GCF_042428775.1 Streptosporangium vulgare
TTGGCGGTGTGTCGTCGCGGGGAGGGGTTGGTGGGGGTTTCGCTGGGGTGGGGGTTGTGGGAGGAGCGTAGTGGGATCACGGGTGGGTTGGGTGAGGCTGATCTGGCGCGGATGGGTCGGGCGGGGTTCGGTGCGTTGTCCTCGGCGGAGGCGCTGAGACTCCTCGACACGGCCGTCGGCGCCACCGACCCGGTCCTGCTCCCGCTGCCGCTCGACCTGACCGCTCTCCGCGCGCACACCGGCGACGTCCCCACGCTGCTGCGCGACCTGGCGCGTCGACCGGCACGGCGTACGGCGAGACGGCCTGACACGCTCGTCCGTGGACTGGCCGACCTCCCTGACGCGGAACGGACCGCCAGACTCCTGGAGGTGGTGTCCGGGAACGTCGCCGGAGTGCTGGGCTACACCGGCCCCGTCGACGCCCATCGGGCGTTCGGTGATCTCGGCTTCGACTCCCTCACCGCGATCGAACTGCGCAACCGGCTCGGCGACGCCACCGGCATGCGCCTGCCCGCCACGCTGGTCTTCGACTACCCGACCCCGGCGAGCCTGGCCGCCCATCTGGCGGGCGAACTCTTCGGCACGGCCGCGGACGCCCCGGCACCGGACGCGCCGGTCAGGACCGACGACGATCCGGTGGTGATCGTGGGGATGGCGTGTCGTTTCCCGGGTGGGGTGTCGTCTCCGGAGGAGTTGTGGGAGCTGGTGGCGTCGGGCCGGGACGCGGTGTCGGGGTTTCCGGTGGATCGTGGGTGGGATCTGGAGCGGTTGTTCGACGATGATCCTGATCGTGCGGGTACGTCGTACGCGAGGTCGGGGGGTTTTCTGCACGGGGCGGGGGAGTTCGACGCGGGGTTCTTCGGGATCTCTCCGCGTGAGGCGCTGGCGATGGATCCGCAGCAGCGGTTGCTGCTGGAGACCTCCTGGGAGGCGTTCGAACGGGCCGGGATCGACACGCCCTCGCTGCGCGGCACCGACACCGGGGTCTTCGTCGGGTTGATGTACCACGACTACTCCGCGCGCCTGATCACCACACCCGCCGATCTGGAAGGGCACATCGGCATCGGCAACTCCGGCAGCGTCGCCTCCGGCCGCCTGGCCTACACGTTCGGCCTCGAAGGACCGGCGGTGACGGTGGACACGGCGTGTTCGTCGTCGCTGGTGGCGTTGCACTGGGCGATGCGGGCGCTGCGGCAGGGGGAGTGCTCGATGGCACTCGTCGGCGGCGTCGCCGTCATGGCGAAGCCCGACGCCTTCGTCCAGTTCAGCAGGCAACGCGGCCAGGCCCCCGACGGGCGGTGCAAGTCGTTCGCGGGGGCTGCGGATGGTACGGGGTGGGGTGAGGGGGTGGGGGTTCTCGTTGTGGAGCGCCTGTCGGACGCTCGTGCGAACGGTCGTC
>NZ_JBHMBS010000108.1:0-1383 GCF_042428775.1 Streptosporangium vulgare
TGTTCCATATTTTTAAGTACAAGCTTACTTTATGAAAATTCAGGTACTACTAATTTAGATAGTTTATATATAATAACAAGTATAACTAGTGTAAATAAAGAAGATTTCACGGGATTACTTTATTGATATAAATCTTATTATATTCATATAAGTTTATTGTTTATGTCTGTTGGGTTTTTATTTAAAGTTTCTGCAGCACCATTTCATTTTTGAAGTCCTGATGTGTACGATGGTATACCAACAATAGTTACAACTTTTGTAGCTATTGTCGCAAAAATATCTATTTTTATTTTTTTACTAGAATTAGTGCATTATACTAGTAAATCTATGTTTGATGTAGATTTTTCTTGAACTATGACATTATTATTTAGTTCTCTTTTATCATTAGTAATAGGTAGTATTGTAGGTTTAACACAATCTAGAATAAAAAGATTATTTGCTTTTAGTACAGTATCTCATGTAGGATTTATATTATTAGCTTTAAGTATACCTAGTGTAGAATCTACTCAAGCGTTTATGTTTTACTTAATGCAGTATTCTATATCAAATTTAAATTCTTTTATGTTACTTATAATTATAGGTTATTCATTATATTGTTATGTATATAATAATGATATAACTAAAAAAAATACGATTAAGGACGAGAATAACGAAAACTTAAAAGATATAAATAATTCTCCTATACAACTAATTGATCAGTTAAAGGGATATTATTATATAAATCCTTTCTTATCATTAAGTTTAGCTATAACTTTATTTTCATTTGCAGGTATACCACCACTATTAGGATTCTTTGGAAAACAGATGATTCTTAGTGCTGCAATTGATAATGGTTATATTTTTATGTCATTAGTCGCAATACTAACTAGTGTTATAAGTGCTGTATATTATTTAGTTATAATAAAACAAATATTTTTCGATAAACCAGATTATGTTATAAACAATGATTTAATCGATTTTAAAGCAGATGGTTTAATAACAGAAAAAAAAGTTATAGTTGAAAAAATTCATATAAAATTAAATAATATTGTTGTATCTAGTTCCTTAAGTTTACCTATATCCATCATAACTTTTATAATCTCAATATTTATTTTTATACCTGGAGAATGATTAAGTGTAGCTAATATATTAGCATTAATATTATTTAATATATAATGACAAGTACAACTTTTTTTATCATATTTATTCCTATATTATCGATAATTTTATTAGCTGTTAATCTAATATTAGCCCCACACAATCCCTACCAAGAGAAAGACAGTGTATTTGAATGTGGATTCCACTCATTCTTAGGTCAAAATAGAACACAATTTAGTATCTCATTTTTTATATTTGCATTATTATTTTTACTATTTGATTTGGAAATATTATTAGTATACCCAA
>NZ_JBHMBS010000011.1:0-325858 GCF_042428775.1 Streptosporangium vulgare
GTGCCACGAGCGTAGGTCCTTGCGTAGTGCGAACTTTGGTCGGTTCAGCACGGCAACCTACGCTCGTTCCCTTTTACACCGCATCTCGGACGCGACCTCACGGTTTGCACCGTGGGTGATCGAGTCATGGAGCTATCCAGACGAGAACTCATAGCCAGTTTGGAAGATTTCGGTACACGGCTTCCTGAACTGCTGCGGTGCAGGTGAGAGGCGGTCTTCCCCTGTCCGTGAGTCCCCGTGATTCCCCCTGTTCCCCAGCCGTACTGGCACGCGGGTGGCACGTCACCTACGACTCTTGATCGCTGTCTCAATACGTAGCCCAATTCCGACGGTCGCGAAGATGAGCGCTCCAAGGAGGGCGTTAGTTGTGAGCTCTTCTTCGATGATGAAGCCGAGGATGGGAACCGCTGCGCTCAGGGCAAGAGCTGCGTTCCCCCACCCATCCACTGATTCGGTGCCGTCAGTTGCCTTCCCCTGACGTGCGGCAGGGTCTTCTTGTTCACTCATGTGCTGAGCCTCCCATTGGTGTGTGAGGCCGGCAAAGGGATAGACCATGCGTACGCACGCACCTTCTCGCCGGATCTTCCCGTCTGCCTCGTCCCACCCCGGAGGGGCAACAGCTCGGAGACGGAGGGGCAAGGCCGTCTTCGCGTGTGCGTCAGCCGGTAGACGTTCCTCGGTCATGGGATGTCAACGGTCACAGACGGCCTTGATCCGGAGGAGTCGAGATGTTGGGCTTGCCTGGGACGTGGCAGGCGGGAAGATCCGGCTTCACCTTGTTATGACTTGGGAAGAGGTGGAGCTGGAGCCAGAGGTGGACACGTGGTTCGACACGCTTGATCAAGAAGGTCAGGAGACGGCGGCGTTCTATGTCGACCTGCTGGCCGAGCGGGGTGTCCTGCTTGATGAGCCCTACACCCGGCAGTTGCGCGGCAAGTTGCGTGAGTTGCGTTTTCACCTTGAGCGAGAGGCGGTGCGCGTCAGCTACTGGATCGCACCGGGCAGGCGGATCATCCTGTTGACGGTCTTCCGTAAGCAGCGGATGCGTGAGACTGCCGAAGTCGAACGTGCATGGCGAGCCATGCAGCGATGTGTTGCTGAGGCTCACACGGCAGACGAGGAGTGAGCGGAATGAGCGAGCGTAAGACGTGGGCCGACAAGCGAGAAGAAATCATGAGTCGTCCCGGTGCGGGGGCCGCGTACGAGGCGGCGCGGATCCGTTTCGAGCTTGGTGAGGCGGTACGACTGCGCCGCGAACAGCTCGGGCTGACTCAGGCCGAACTAGCCGAGCGCGCAGGGTTGAAGCAGCCCGCGGTGGCGCGGTTCGAGGCAGGTGGGACGATGCCGACGATTCCGATGCTGGAACGGCTCGCGGAGGCGTTGGAAATGCGGCTTAGCGTCCAGTTCCAGCCGTTGCGTGAAGCGAGCTGATCTGTTGAAGAGGTACTGAAGCCATCGAGTACGCAATGGCATAGGTGGTCGTTGAGGTGCCGGAAAAGATCAAAGCCCAGGTTTGAGATTCATTCCTGACCTGGGCCTTTGTGGGTGGAGCGGGTGACGGGAATCGAACCCGCGCTGTCAGCTTGGGAATCATCTGCTGATCTTGCCGCCCTGAGCTGGGGGAACGGGGGGCAGGTCAGGGATGGTCGAGTCCCCGTGAGTCCCCCTGAGTGACCGTGGTTCCCCGCCTGTTCTGGCACGCATCTGGCACGAAATCTCGATGTCGAGAGATTTCTTGACACTTTAAAGGACAGTGACCGGTTGGCTTATGGCCGTTGGCGTGTACGCGCTGCTGCCGCAAGCGGAACCACGTGCGTAGACTCGTGTTCATGACCGTTGGACATGCGCATGAGGAGCTTCACCACCTGGTGGACCGGCTTTCGCCGAACCAGGCGCGTCGTCTACTGCGCCTGGTGAAGACAGATCCAGAACTGGCCGAGGCCGCGGAGGATCAGCCGGATGAGTCCGGTCGCCGTCGTCGGTTGTCGATTGCCGGGATCGGCGCATCCGGGGAGGGCGATCTGTCGGAACGGGTCGAAGATCTGCTGGCGGAGCGATTCAATCGGTCAGTGTGAACGCCACGCTCTTGGACACCGGACCTTTGGTCGCCGTCGTTGATCGAGATGACAAGCACCACGCCTCATGCCTGCGCCTCCTGGAGGAGCTGGAGGGACCACTGCTGCTGCCTTCGACGGTCCTTATCGAAGCTGGTTGGATTATCAACAGGCATATGGGCTCCGCAGTACACGCGCAGTTCCTTGATCACGTGGTTGAAGAGTTCGAGTTGGTCGATCTGCTTCCTGCCGATGTGCGGCGCATGGCCGAGCTCGTCCGGCTCTATAAGGATGCTTGCCTCGACCCTGCTGACGCGTCCGTAGTCGCCATCGCGGAACGTCTCGGTGTTACCCAGATCGCCACGATCGATCGCCGTGACTTCACCCTGATTCGGCCTCGGCATGTGTTGGCGTTCGCATTGCTGCCTGAAGTGCTCGTCTGAGTGGATCTCAAAGCGTGGAGCGGGTGACGGGAATCGAACCCGCGCTGTCAGCTTGGGAAGTCTCTAACGCACATGGTCGCTGAGCAGGGGAGACGCCGACCTGCGGGAGAGCGGGCCGAGTGTCCGTGATTCCCCGTGGTTCCCCCTGATTTCCCTCCTGACGGGCACGCAACGGGCACGGGGTCATGCGCCAGCGTGATCGGTGAAGTCTCCACGTGCCATGGCGATGGCCTACCAGGCCGGCAAACCGCCATGCAGGCAAATCCCCCTAATCTCAACCCCATAGAGGCTTAGCTGAGGTTCCCCCCGTAGGACGGACGACAGGGCCAACTATCGCCTCAGCTAGGCCAAGAGCGCAGTTGAGGACATAGCGGCTGATCTGGGATGGCAGGCAAGATCAAAGAGTGGACGCGAGGTCAGGCCTGGTGCTCGTCTCCGCCGCGAGTTACCATCAAGTGCATATACTATTGATGGTATGTCTCAGTGGGAGATCGACCTGGAGCCGGAGGTGGAGTCTTGGCTGGACGGACTTTCCTTTCCGCTCTATCAGCGGGTCATGCGGAACGTGGACGACTACCTCGTCACCGGCGGCATCCCTGATGGGGATCACGTGAAGAAGCTGAAGGATGCCGAAGGGGTGCACGAGCTGCGTGTTGCTCTCGACCGTACGACCTGGCGGTTGACCTTCTGGAAGCCGTCCAGCAAGGTGATCGTGATCCTGACGGTTTTCCGCAAGACACAGAATGGGACGCAGGCCGCCGACCTCGACCGAGCGATCGCTGCTAAGAAGCGGTGTGAGGCAGAGCACGACCTAACCACCACGCACGTATTTGAGAGGAGCGCATGATGGGACACAGCCGTTGGGAGACCTACAAGGCGAAGCGTCTGCGCGAGATGGAGGCGGATGCGCAGCCCCACTCCGAGTACGAGCAGGCGGGCCGTGACCTGGAGCTTGGAGACCAGTTGCGTGAAATCCGTAAGCGCCGAGGCTTGTCTCAGAAGGTCGTAGCGGAGCGCTCCGGGATGTCACAGCCCGCCCTGTCTCGCATCGAGGGCGGTGGTGGCATTCCGGATATAGCGACACTGCTGCGCCTTGGGGCGGCAATGGGGGTTCGGTTCCGCGTCGAGCTCGTCGTCGACGACGACACCACTGAAATCGAGCCCCTAACAGTGCATCACCGACAGCTCACGAACGCATAAGTCGCAGGCGTAACTTCGAGGCTCAGACCGTAGGCTTCCGCTGTTCCTTCCGCGGTAGCGGTCTTCAGCCGTTAGAGGCTTGCTCGGGAGTCGCCAGCACCAGGAGAACGAGAAGGGGCCCAGCTCTAGATCACATTCTTGAGCTGGGCCTTCGAGTGTGGAGCGGGTGACGGGAATCGAACCCGCGCTGTCAGCTTGGGAAGTGCATCGATCACGCCTTGTGGGGCGGCTGAACTGGGCGTTCGGCCGGTCGTGAGTGACCGTGGTTGACCCCTCGTCACCCTGGTTAATGGCCCGCTAATGGCCCGACGGTCAAAGCTCTGGAGGGGGTGCGGTAGCGGACTCAGCAGCGATGCTGCAGGGTCACTCGACCTTTCCGAAAATCTCCTGATCACTGAGTACGGATGGGCCGAGTCGTCTCCAGTTTCCGGGCACTGGCAGGGGACAGGGTCATGGGAGTGACCCATCCCTGCCGTGTCAGGACCACTTGGGCGGGGAGAGGGGTGACCGGGTAGACCTCGACGCCCTGTGCCCAGTTCATGAGCAGTCCTTCGGTGCCGCTGGAGTCGATCAGGACGATCGAGATGGGCTGGCCGTCCTTGGCCCAGGTGTTCCAGACCGCCCACCCTTCGGGGCGGGCTTCGACGTCCAGACGGTCGCAGATCTCGCTGTAGCTCTCTTCCATGCCGACGGGAAGGGCGTCCGGCCGGAGGATGACCACTCCGGCGAGTTTCATCAGGGGAAGGTCCTCGTCGAGACATCCGTCCCCGTCGAAGTGATGGTGACGGAGTTGGCGGGCTGTTTCGATCACTGCTCGCTGAAGTGGCGTGGCCTCATCGGAGATGGTGGCAAGAGTGAGCCATCCCTCGTTGTCTGCCGCGTTGACGATCTCGCGTGCCAGGTGCTCGATGTGACGTAGGTACTCGATATCGCTGAGGTCGGTTCGGGACACCGCGACAGTGTGACATCACGGCATGAGCCTGAGCATGTGGGTTATCCGGCCGATCGGAAGATGCCGTTTTCCTGAGGTGGAGCGGGTGACGGGAATCGAACCCGCGCTGTCAGCTTGGGAATCATCTACTGACCTTGGTGGTCTGAGCTGGGAAAACGGGGGTGCAGGTCAGGGCGGGTCGAGTCCCCGTGATTCCCCGTGAGTGACCGTGGTTCCCCGCCTGTTCTGGCACGCATCTGGCACGTGATCAAGGCCGGGTCGTCGACAGGAGGAAACACGGTAGCGGTATGGATACAGGTCATTGGAGGTGGTCGCTTGCACCGGTCAGGGCATCTCGGGCGTAGTTCCTCTGTGAGAAACGCACACCAGTGGCGCGGGATGCGAAGGCGAGAGCCGCGGGGACGGCGTTTTCGGTGAAGTCATCACGGTCGAGGCCCAGTTCGTGAAGATCGGGGAGAAGATGTTCGGGGACCTCTCCGGAGCGATAGGAGTAACCGTACAAGCCGAATTCGGTGATCGGATCCCCGTCGATGAGGAGGCTGAAATCGTCGCCCTTGATGTTGGCAAACACCGTGGCCATCGTCGTGCCCGACGACAGCAACCCTGGCGCCGTGCCCCCCGACGTGCCCCATCCGTAGTCGATCAGAACTGTTCCTCCGTTGGCCGCGTAAGCTTCGACTCCGAAATCGCCGACGGTTCCAGGAACGACGTCGATTCGGTGCAGAACTTCGCGAGGGGGTAGGCCTTGCACGAAGCTGGCGCAGAGCCAGGTATCGCCAGCACCATCAGTGAACTCTTGATAGAGCCATTCGTACTCTCCTGCCGCTGCGCCGCTCATCAACATGCCTTTCCTGAAGGATTAAACCCACGATGATCTTCGCAGAGGAGACCGACAACTGTCCGCTCTGGCTGTGTTCCGTCCTTGAGCTGTCAGCTTGGGAAGTACACCGAGTACGGCAGGTGAGGCGGTTGAGCAGGGCGTTCGGCCGGTTGTGAATGACCGTGGTTGACCCCTCGTCACCCTGGTTAATGGCCCGCTAATGGCCCGGCGGGCAGCCTGGCCAATCTTTGCTCGGCGACCGTTCCGGTCAGGCGCACGACCAGCAGTAGAGCTGCTGCCCATGGTCCTTCGCGCGACGGGACAATCCGATGAGATCCTTGGCCACGGGCATCAGATACTCCAGGTCGGCTGAGCTGAAGTGTGAGAACTGCTCGCTCTTCGCCCAGCGCTCCACCACCCTCGGCAGGTGCGCGTCGTCGGCGCCGGCGAGCAGGTCACGCACATTCGTTGAGAGCTCTTCGATGCCCATGTCGCTGAGGTAGGGCGAGTCCTCAGGCAGGGCGTCCCACTCCTCGTCAGTCTGCGGGGCCGGGTCGGGATACAAGGGGTACAGGTGTACCGTGGCGACCAGTTCTGTGGACAGGTCGACGTCACCGATGAGCGCCACCAGCTCGTTTAAGGTTCCCCACGGGTCGAGCCACTTGGTCTCCTCCACGGCGTCGAACCTGGGGACGCCGTACTTGGGGTTGGCGATCACACGGGAATGCTCCGGCTGGGTGATCGCCGTCTCACGATCCGCGGCCCGGTAGTACTCATAGAAGCCCATGCGAATGATCCTGGTCCGGTACGCACAACAGGACAACTCTCATCAACGACGACGTCGTATTCCTGGCATCCTGCTTGCAAAGACGCATGCCGATCTTGCTCGACCTGCGAAGACGCAGCTCCACGCCCTGATCGCGTTCCCCGCGACTCCCGGCTGTTCTCCCTCGTTTCCCGTCCCATCGGGCACGCAACGGGCACGGCGATCATGTGGGGTCACGGGTCTGTTCTGCCGGACCTCTGTCCTACGGTGTGCGGTCACCGTATTTTTCGATGATCGAGCTGAGAGTTTGTGGGGCTGACGGCATCTCCTGCCCCAGTGGATCTGGTGAGGTGACGCCAGTGTGTACGGATCGCATCCATTCGTCGTCGACCACAGCCTGACATAGCGCTTCGGCGGTGATGAGCGTGGCGAGACCGCAACTGTTCTCCCAGGTCTCCCGACCTGCTGGGCTGGCGGCGATCCATTGCTCGACGCTGGCGAGATCAGGAACTGGGTACCAGTCCCACTCCAGCATGTCGAATTCGACCACCAGGCCGCTTTCCGTGCGATACGAGACCATCGCTGGGGCGTCATCGATCCATGTAGCGCTCAGGCAGGGGCCGTACTGCGCCAGAATGGGAAGAGCTTGATCGGTGGTGGAATCGACGCGGTAGTCCATGATGACGGTGCCCTTGCCGAGGCGCCCGATGAACATGTCGACGTCGTCTGCGAGGAAGCGCGCCGGCTGGGTGCTCTCGGGTGAGATGGCATACGCAGCCAGGACGTCGTCAATCTTGGTGGCAGAACACCACGTCAAGTTGACGACCAGCCGAGTGCGCAGGTAAAACCAGTCGCGGTAGGTTGAGTCGATCACGGACGTTCCTCTCGGCTGACAGTATCCGCTATGGGCCAGCTCAATGATCTTCGCGTATCCGCGTACCGTCCGCCACCGAACTGCGATCAGCCACGTTGCTCGGTGAGCCAGGGTGAGGAACGAACCCTGGATCGTCGATCGCCCCCAGCATGCACGGCCTCCAGCCATCCAGTGGCGATCGTAGGGCTGCATCTGTGCGGCGGCGGGGCAACCCCGGTCGGTGCGTTCGGTTGGTACGGCGGGCCGGCGTGCAGTGCCCGGCCCGGTGTCCCGCCGCCGTCCGGGACCGGCCCCCAGGCCGCACGCCCGGACGGCGGGCGGGCGTAGGGCCGGGGGTACGGCGGCGCGCCGCGCCGCCGCTTGATCCATATAAGAACAATTCGGCAGTGCGAGGAGTCTGGTATCTCGCATCCTGGGAACGAGATCATCTTGTGATGCGGGGACGGCAGGATGCCGTTGGCCTACCCCTGGAGGAGCTCACATGAAGCGTCTCGTCATCGTTTTGGCCGTGGCGGCAGTTGTTACATCTGTTGCTTATAGCGCTCAAGCCGACGCTGCCATCTCCGCTGATCCGATCAAGAGCCTGAAGCGCCAGTTTGCGGCTGGACGCGGTGTCTTGGTCTCGGAGACAACTAAGAGCACGGTCGTGGGGGTCAAGGGCTACTTCCTGACTCGAACCACCGGCAAGATCGGGTTCAGTAAATCTGAGGCTGTGAACTACGATCTGAAATCGAGATATAAGCCCAACCCTGAATTTCTGAAGACTTTGTCAGAGGCAGAGTTGGAGGACGTGGGTACTCCACTGCATGCGATTAAAGTCGGTCGGTATACGTACGTATCCGGTTTCAATTGGGGGCGGATGCCTGACGGCGTGACCTGGATCCGCTTCGGTGGTAAGGACAACAGCGGATGGGGCAGCGAAGGGCAGCGAGGCGATCAGCTTGTCGACGTCTTCAATCCTGAGATCTTGAAGAAGGTACTGGCCAAAGCGACCCTGGTCAGGCCCGGTGAGTACAGGGGCACGCTTGTTCCCAAGAAAGACCTGTACAAGGGCTGGGAGCTTCACGACGACGTGCGCAAGGTTTCCTTTAGGCTCTTCGTCAACAAGGACCAGGTGCCTGTGCGTTTGATCACGGAGTACAGCGATAGGGACCGTATGCCGAACTCCGATGGCAAACTGGTCAATCGTACTCACCGTGAAGTTGTTGACACGCGATACAGCGGTTGGGGTGCGAAGGTGGAAATCACCGCTCCGCCGCTCGACGAAGTTATCGACAAGATTGACTTGGATCATCTCAATCGAGGAGATCAGGGCGGCGGGTGGTGAGAGCTCGTTGTGCCGCCACGAAGCGCTCGTGGAATTCTTGTGCGAGGGCTTCGCGGCAGTAGCGCCGGCGGAGCACGCGGTCGAGATCTCCGGCACGGTTGACGAGGTCGGTGAGGGACTTACGGTCGATGTCGAAGGCAGCCATGCCTTGTTCGACAGCGGCGTCGAGGTTGCCGCGTCGGGCGTGGACGATGCCGAGGTCGATGTGGGCGTCGGCGACACGCATGGGAGCGTTGGATGTGCCGTCTGGTCGAGTGTGCATTTGGATCGTCTCAAGGGCGTGTTCTTCGGCGCGGTCGTTGTCCTCAAGCCAGGTGTATGCGGTGGCGGCATAGAAGACCCACTTGGCGTGGTCAAACACGAAGTGATGGTCAGGATTCCCAGGCAGGGGAAGCTTGGCGAGAGCGTCGGCTCCTCGGGTGAGAGCCTTGTCCGCTTCGCGGCGGTTGCCGATTCGGGCCAGTCCGCGGGCTTCTTGCAGAGTGAGCTGAACCTGAGCGCTGGATTGGCCGGCGACGGCCTGGCCCATGCGGGCAGAAATTACGACATCTTCATAGCGGCCCTCGACCAGGGCGAACCACGCGGACATCTCGTGTGCCCAACCCATGAGTTCACCGTGCCCGACCTGGCGGCCCATTTCATAGGCGGCGCGGCGGGCCGTCTCGGCCTCCTCGCGCTCTCCCAGGTCGTAGTGAACGCACCCGAGCAAGGCTGTCAGCCATCCAGTGATGACGAGGAGTTCCCGGTGCTGGGCGAGGGTGATGCGTCCGCCGAGTAGACCGTTGACCTGAGAGAGGCGTTTCTGGGTCCGGTCGCGCAAGGTGGCGGCCGAAACGACGGGGTAAGCGCGGCAAAGCAGGTCGACGGCCTCGGCGAGAGCTTCGAGGGTGCCGGTTCCGACGTCGGACGCCTGGAGCTGCTGGGCGAGTTCCATGGTGCCGTACAGGTCGGCTTCGGCTCGCAACGCGTCCATGGGGATGATGCTGGTGGCCTCGATGAGCTGGCCGGCTCCGCGTCTGTTCGGTCGGAATCCCAGGTCTTCGGGTTGAAGTCCGGTCAACTGAGTGATGGCGAGCCGGTACGGAGAATGGGGCCACCTGACCTCTCCGGCCTCCCAGCGCCGAATGCGCTCCTCATCGCACGCCAGGGACTCCTTGATGCCGATCAGCGTCGTATTGATCCGGTGGGCCAATTCGGCGCGCGTCAGACGGTGCTCGTTACGCCACGCCCGGAGCTGGACGTTGGGGATGTTGTCGGGCATCTAGGGCCTTCCTCCCGGCTGGGGGCTCAAGAGGGGGGATTCAGGGGGGCCGTTTGGGGGTCCTGTCCTTCTCGGATTGCCGGTGGACTTGCCATCAAGCAACACGGTACGTCAGCCCGCTTTCCGCCGCAGGGAACGCGGATCAAATTCGAGGAGATGGCGACGGTGACCCGGCCAGAGGAGACCAGCGAGACACGCCCCTGCCCCGCGTGCCGGGGACGTGGAACCAAGCTGCGCAGCTCGCGCCGTGCCCTTCTCGTCGGCGAGAGCGGTGGTGATCCCGAGACGCAGGGAGAACAGGAATGTCTCGACTGCCTCGCAACCGGCCGGGTCGAAAGGAACGTGAGATGAATCCGATCATGCAGACCGCTGCGGCCTGCCTCCAGCAGGAGCGCCAGCAGAACGAGGCGCATGCCCTCACCCGGCTGCGGAACGCGTTGCTGCGGCTCGACGTACGGGCCGAACTACGCGACAACGACAGTGCGCTGATGATTCCCCGTCCACAGGTCGGCCTACCGGTGTGGGTGTTCGTCGGCTACGGCGGCGCCTTCTACTCCTGGCAGTCGGCCGAGAAGCGCCACCCGATCAGCGACGTGGCGGGCGCTGCCCAGGTTCTGGCCGATTACGTCGGTCGATAGGCGGGCGCGGCGGGGTGGTGTCCTTTGGTGCGGAGGGCACCGAAGAGCGTTACCGCTGCCCCGTCGCGTCTGATCACGTCCCGGCAGGTAGCAGAGACGGCGTATGCGGCCCCACCCGTGTAACCGCGGCGCCCTTCTTCCCTCTCTCTGCCTGCCGGGACCTTCTCTGCTCTCGCTCCCCTTGCCTTCCGGTGACGTGACAGGCGGGGGGAGGCCAGGTTACGCTCTGACTTGGTCAAACAACCTGTCGGGTGATGGACGGTCGTAATGTCACTAGAGTCCGTGCCTCCGAAGTACGCCCAGCTTGTTCAGGCACTTCAACGGCGCATCGAGTCGGGGGACTACCCTCCGGGCTCACTCCTGCCCAGTGAGAACCAACTCATCAACGAGTTCGGCGTCTCCCGGCCCACCGTCGTCGCCGCACTGCGCGTGCTGCGCGAACAGGGCTGGATCGACTCCCAGCAGGGCAAGGGCCGCTTCGTGCGCGGTCGTCCGGCGATGACCTCGATGGAACAGCCCCGTCCCGGACAGGCATACCTGACCAGTCCGGAAAGTGCCTCCGACGGTGAGGTGGTGGAGGCTGCGGCGCTGTCCGTACCCAACCGCATCGCGGCCCTGCTGGACATCGCCCCAAAGAGCAAGGCGTTCCTGCGGCGTCGCCTGGTCAGCCGGAACGGCGAACCGACCGAGATCGTCTCGGTGTGGCTGCCGCTGGAACTGTCCGAGGGCACCGACCTGACCAGCGCTGACCTGCTGACCGAGGGACTTCGCGAGCATCTCCAGTCGCGCAAGGGGGTGCGCTTCGACCACATCGTGGAACAGATCGTCGCGCGCATGCCCACGACCGAGGAGGTCAAGCGGCTCGGCATGCCGAAGAACGTCCCGCTGCTGTGCGTCTACGCGGCGGTGCGTGATGCGACCGGTCATGCCCTAGTCGTGGCGGAGGTGCTTCTCCCGGCCGATCGGCATGAGCTGGAAGACGCCTATCCGATCGGTTAGCTCAGTCTCACCCCGCGAGCCCGCTTAGGTACTTGACCTACCAAGCGGGCTCTCTTATTCTCAAAGCACTTGATAGGTTAAGTGTCTGTCAGTTGATAAGAGGAGTGCCATCATGGCTCTGCAAGGACCCATCCCCGTCAGCTTCGCCCAGGTCTTCCCGCACGGCTGCTACGTCGTCGGGGAGGTCGAGGCGGTCAAGGACTTCGACGCCTCCACCAACGGTCGCTTCGTCCAGTCCCGCGACAAGACCACCGGAGAACTCGTCTGGCAGGTCGCGGTCATGGACGCCGACCCGACCGTCAAGCCCGGACAGAAGACCGTGGCCGTCAAGATCCTCGCCCCGGTCCAGCCCGTTCCGCCGGCCCCCATGCCGAACCTGCCTTTCACCCCGGTCGAGTTCGACCACGTCACCGCCACCCCGTACGTCAACGGCGCCGGACGCCTCGCCTACTCCATCAAGGTCCGCGAGATGCGCGCCCCGCGCACCGGTCCCGTCGCCTCCGCTCCCGCACCCGCCAAGCACACCTCCACCGCTGGAAAGGACGTCGCCTGATGACGCGTCGCAGGACTCACCACATCAGCACCATCACCCTCAACACCGGCCGTGGCGCCCGCGCCACCAACCACCCCTACCCGGCCCGGACCCCGGTCCTGGCGCTCGACTTCGGCGCCGTCTCGCTCCTGGTCACCACCTCGGCCGGCGACCTTGTGACGGCCTCCGACGTCGAGTTCGCCCGCCAGCTCGCCCACGAGGCCGACCAGTTCGCCCGCTCGGTCGAGAGCAAGTTCACCACCCCGGCCAACGAGTCCGACCAGGGCAAAGCGGCCTGACACGTAAGCGGGGCCGCTGGAACTGGCATTCCGGCGGCCCCTCGTCTCCCCAGACAGCAAATCAAGAGAGGGCTCAAGCCTATGTTCAAAAAACTGCCCGGTGACGAGGCGCAACACCTCGTCACCACGACCCCCGACACGGCTGTGGTGTTCCGCCCGGCCGTTCTCAAGACCCCTGCCATCGTCACCATCGTCATCTTCACCTGGCGGCTGCTGGCCGGTGCCGTGCGGCTGCTGTGGCGCTACCCGATCGCCTCATCCGTCGCCGTCGCTCCCGGCGCGCTGAGCTGGCTGTACGGCTGGCAGTGGGGCATCGCGCTTCTCGTCCTGGTGCCCGTCGCTCTTACAATGTGGCGGCTGGTCGATCGGGCCTCGTTCCTGCGTCTGGTGGGCTGGCGTCTGCTGGCCTGGTGGCGACGAGTGTGGATCTACCGGCGGCACTGGCAACCGGTGATGATCGTCTCCGGTCTCGGCCGTCACCTGCGGGGCCGTGACTACCTGCCCCGCCTCGTCCGCGTCACCTGCACCTCGTGGGCGGACCTGGTCACGGTGAGGATGCTCGCCGGACAGTCGGTCAAGGACTGGTCCGACCGCATCGAGAACCTGGCCCATGGATTCGGCGCCACCTCGTGCCGGGTGACCGTCGCCCGGTCGGGCCGTCTGCTGCTGGCCTTCCCTCGACGCGATCCGCTGGCCGTCCCCTTACCCGCGCTACCGATTCCCGCCGTGGCGTCGGTGGGGCCGGTCGAGATCGGCAAGCAGGAGGACGGCACCCCGTGGCGGCTCAAGGTCCACGGCACTCACGTCCTGGTCGCCGGGGCCACCGGGGCGGGCAAGGGCTCGATCATCTGGTCCACCATCCGGGGCCTGCTGCCTGCCGTCCGTTCGGGCCTGACGCAGATCTGGGCGTTGGATCCCAAGCTCATGGAACTGTCCTTCGGCCGTGACCTGTTCGACCGCTACGCCGCCGACCCGGCCACGTGCGCCGATCTACTGGAAGCCGCCGTGAAGATCATGCAGGAGCGGGCGGGCCGGTTCGCCGGAGTTCAGCGCAACCACGTCCCTACCGTCGATGACCCGTTCGTCCTGGTGGTGGTCGACGAGGTGGCGTTCCTGACTGCCTACCAGTCCGACAAGGGGCTCAAACTCCGCATTTCGGCAGCGCTGGCGACCTTGACCACGCAGGGCCGTGCGGTGGGAGTCGGCGTCCTGGCGGCGTTGCAGGACCCGCGCAAGGACGTGCTGAGCATCCGCAACCTGTTCCCCGACAAGATCGCGCTGCGGCTGGACGAGTCCGAACAAGTGGACATGGTCCTTGGTGACGGTGCTCGGGATCGGGGCGCGCTGGCCGACCTGATCTCACCTCAGCCGGACCTCGGCGCGGGCATCGCCTACACCCGACTGGAGACCTCACCCGAGCCGATGCGTGCCCGTGCCGGCTACGTCTCCGATGCCGATATCCGCGACATGGTCGCCGTGTTCACCGCTGACACGCTGCCGCTAACGGTCGAGGGGGCCTGATGAGAATCACCCTGTACGGCACCCCAGCCGAGATCGAGGGCCTGCCCTTCCGGCGGCTACGGACGTCCAACGGCTCCGACCTCGCCGAAGTGACGGTGATCGTCGATCTCGACACCGCTCGGCTCCGCAAAGACCTCTACAGCGACGCCTGCCGGATCACCGCTGACGTGGTCGACCGAGAGGAGGCCATGTGACCGACACCCCTCCTGCTCCACCGTCCACCACCCCACCGGATGGCTCCGACCGCACCTTGCCCCGCCTCGTTCGTGACACCCTGCCGTTCGCGTTGGACGTCGCGATCGAGGTCGCCAAGAACAACGGCGTCTGTATCCGCCCGATCGAGCTGCGGCGCCTCGACACCCACACCGGCACTTCCGAGTCGTTCAACATCCCCTGCGGCGCCACGCAGGAGGCCAAGTGTCCGCCGTGTGCCAACCGCAACCGCCAGCTTCGCCGGGCACAGTGCCGGGAGGGCTGGCACCTCGACCACGAACCGATCGCCGAACCTCATCCCTCCACCGAAGACCAGCGGTGGCTGATCGAGTTCCGGGCCGACGTGCAGGCCAAGCGGGACGAGGCCGAGAGGGACGGGGAGGACACCCTTGACTGGGACGAGGCGATAGCCGGGATCGATGCGGAGATCAATGCCGCTGGGATGCGGGGCAACGTCCTGGGTGGGCGGTCGGCTCCCAAGCGCTCGCGCTCGACGAGGCGGCGCCAAGATGCCCCGGACCTGCCCAAGCGGGCCAAGCAGGACACGACCCTCGGGCGGACCTTCATCGCCTCCGACGGCAAGGTCTACCGGCCGTCCCTGTTCGTCACGCTGACCCTTCCCTCATACGGACGCGTTCGCAACAGCGTGCCGGTCAACCCGAGCACGTACGACTACGCGGCGGCTGCCCGCGATGCCCTGCACTTCTCCAAGCTCGTCGACCGGTTCTTAATTGATCGCTCTCGCAGGTGTGTGGTACGTCCGGCGCGGCTCTCTCAGTCATCGTCACATGCGCGTTAATCTCCTGGTCATTGGGTGTGTGGCTCGTGCGACGGTGTCGGGGGACGCTCGTGGGGCGAAAGTTGATCATCGGTGATCTGCGGGTGCAGGAACTCGTGCATCACTCGGGCCGGGTGTCGTTCACGATCTTGGCTGCGGACGGTTCGGTGTGCGGGTTGCCCGACGGGTTCTTGCGAGGCCTGAGCGGCGGGACCGATCGAACGTATGCGTACCTGCTGGTGGATCATCTGCGGTGGCTGGAGTCTGAGGGGCTGACTGTCGAGGCGGTCTCGATGCAGGATCTCGAGCGCTACATGGGGGCGGTGGGCGCGGAGTTCCGCGGGCCGTTCGGGAATCCGTGGCGGGTGGGCAAGAAGCCCTATGCACAGAGTTCGCTGGACGGCGCGGCCGCGTGTCTGAAGGGGTTCTACGTCTATGCCGGATCACAGGGCGTGAACCCGGGCCTGGCGGAGGAGTTTTCGCAGCGGGGTGCGCGGCTGCCGACGAAAGCGGACCGGAAGCGGCTGTTTCTGGGGCATGTGGTCCAGCAGGTGGCGGCCAATCCGCTGCGGCCGGCCCGGGTGGTGCGGCGGCGACATCCGAAGATGCCACCGGAGGGCGCCCGGTCGGTGCTGCTGTCAGGGCTGGAGTCGGCACGCGACCGGATGACGGTGACCTGGCTGGCCGACGGGGGCTTCCGAATCGGGGAGTTCTGCGGGCTGCATCTGGTGGACCTGCATCTACGCGAAGGCGCGGCTTGCGGGCAGTGCGCCTCGCCGCACGTTCACATCTGCCATCGAGAGCTCAACCGGAACCGCAGCCGGGCCAAGAGCAAACCGCCTTGGGCGGTCCGGAACGGGGTGGTGACCGGCGGGCTGGTGCGGCGGGCGAGCCCTGCCATGATTCATACCTACTTCGAGTACATGACCACGGAGTATCCGCGCGACGCGGGGCACGGGATGCTGCTGGTTCAGCTGCACGGGGCCCGCAAGGGTGAGCCTTGGGCAGCGGCGGCGGCTCGGGGCATGCTGAACCGGGCCGGGAACCGGCTGGGACTTGGGAAGATCAATCCGCACTCCTGGCGGCATCAGTTCGCCACCAACGTACTGGACGCCTCCGACGGGAACACCGTGATCGCCCGAGACACGGGCGGCTGGGCCTCGGCGGTGACGGTCGATGAGACCTACGGGCACGCCGACGTTCATGACCGGAAGTTCGTTGCAGCGCTGGACCGGGCCTGGGAGATGTGATGACCACCCAGTTGGCCGTGCTCGGCGACGGCAGCAGCCGGGTTCGCCGGGATCGCCTGGAGATCCTGACCGCGCTCATCGACGGCCCGGGCTTCGATCCGCTGTTCCGGCCGGATCTGATGAAAATCCCGGCAGACCACCCGGTCTATGGCTGGGGCTGCATCGTCGACGGCTGCGAACGGATCCGCCGACTGCAGAAGAAGCTATGCGAGACCCACTTCCTGGAGTGCCAGGCCAGCGGCAGCAGCCTCATGACGTTCTTGAAGACGGCTCGGCCGTTGACCACCCGCGACCGCTTCGAGCCCCGGCCCTGCGCCATCTGCCCCGACCGGACCGTGCACAACACCAACACCGGGCTCTGCAAGTCGCACGACGCACGATGGCACCTCATCCTGAACAGCACACCCCAGGCCGACCTGCAGGATTGGATCAACGAACAGGTCCCGCTGCCCAGCTACGGCACCTGCAGCGTTCATGTCTGTTCCCGACCGGCAGCCACAGCGCTCAGGTTGTGTCGGGCCCACCTGGACCGCTACACCGCCGACGGCAAGCCGGGCGGCGCCCGAGTGCCAGGGGGATGGTGGCGCAAGGGGGACCACGCGGCCCCTCCCGCCCCTACCTATATCGACGCCCAAGCGTTCCGGAACTGGTGCCGGCAAACCGGGGAGGTCCACCAATTCGGCTCGATCAACCTGGCCGCGCTGCCACCACTCCTCAAAGCGGAGATCAAGTGGGGCCTGAACACCCACGCCCAGATGAAGCACCACTCAACCTGGGACATCCGCGACATCCAACGGATGGCGAACCGCTGCGCCGAAATCAACCTGACGTCACTGGCCGACTTCACCTCTCACGCCAAACAGGACGAAGTCTCGCACCTGACCACAGACTCCAAGTTGAAAATGATTTGTCTGGAGATCGCGGTTGGCCTGCGCATCATCAACCACAGTCCCGCAGACAGCAAGGAAGCGGGCTTCATCGAGACCGAGCACTTCGGCCGACGCTTTCCCCACTCAGGAAGCTACTTCGATCTCACCGGCGTTCCGCAAGTCTGGCTCCGGGACCTGCTCTGGGACCACCTGGCGGAGCTACTGCGCTCGGCCAAGTGCCCGCGGACTCGCGGCCACTTCGACTCGGCCCGGCGCGCCATGCTCGAACTCGGCGGCTTTCTCGCACTGGACGCTCCGCGAGGCGGCCACGACCCGAGCCTACTGGGCGCCGAGCACGCCCAGCGGTGGGCAGCCGATCTGCTGAACCGGGCACGGCACGGCATGCCGTCCCTGGGCACGATCCGCTCCGACGGCCAGCCCTCGACGGTGACCAGCACCACTCAGGGGCTCACGTTCACCTATGCCCGGAAGGTTCTGTTCCAGGCTCTCAACACGGGCCGGTCCGACCTGGCGGGCCTGGACCGGGCCTTCATCACCGCGTTGCCCCAGGCCGGCGCGATCGCCAGCACCACCCGGCATCCGTTCAACGACGAAACCGCCCGCGCTCTTGCTGACGAGACCAACCTGCAAGCCTTCGCCGACACCTTCGACCCCCACGACCGCGGCCTCCGCGACGCCTGGGAGACGATCGTGGCGACGGGACGGCGCTGCAGCGAGGTCCTCAAGCTCAGACTCGACTGCACCGGTCGCTACCGAGGCCATCCGATGCTCTGGCACGACCAGACCAAGGTCGGCAACTACAACGAAGGCATCCGTATCCCGGAGTATCTCTACACCAGGATCGCCGAACGCCGCGCCAAAACCCTGACCGCCTTCGAGGACAAGCACGGCAGAGCTCCGGCCATCGAGGAACGCAAGACGTTGGCGTTGTTCCCGAGCGAGTACAGAAACCCCAGGGGCGACAAGTCCATCTCCTACGGCCACTTCCATGCCTGTTTCAAGGAGTGGGTCACGAGCCTGGACCTGGCCGACAGCGTCATCCACCAGGCCCGCCACACCTTGGCGACCAAGCTCCTGGCCGCGGGCGCCAGCCTCGCCCATATCCGCCGCTACCTCGGGCAGGTCAGCGACCGGATGGCCGAGCACTACGCGAAGGTCGCGCACTCCGACCTCGACGACATTCTGGCGACGGTCTGGGTCGCCGGACCGGCCTCGGTCGATCCCGGCGCTCCCCTGGCCTGCAGCATCGAACCGCTCTCCCGCGAGGAGGCGACGGCTCTGGCGATCGACCTGAGCAAGCGCAGCACCCCGGTCGAGGGCGGCATCTGCACCCACCAGGTGGTCGTCAACGGTGGCGCCTGCCCCTGGAAGCTCGACTGTCACAACTGCGACAAATTCGTCCTGTCCGGCGCGGACCTGCTCTACTGGCGGCGCAAGGCCGAGCAGTGGCGGTCACTCGCCGAACGCGCGCCCACCGACGAGATGGCCGACTGGCTCCACAAGGTCTTCGAACCAACCGCCCGCGCCATCGAAGGCCTGGAGAAGGCCCTGGCCGCGATGGGGCTTCTCGACCAGGCACTCGCCCTCGACCTTCGCCGCCCTCAGGACTACTACCAGCGGATCTGGGCGATCAACTTCCGCGCGACCGACCTGGCAGAGGTCGCCGAGGCAGCTCACGAACGCGCCTTCGCCGAGGATGGATCCTGATGAGCACGCCCAGCTCGCGGACCGAGAACGCTAACCACGCCCGCCAGCGCGCTATCAAGACGATGCTGGAGCAGTTGGAGGCGACGCTGCGGCAGATGCAACGGGAACGCGCCCTGATCACCACCGCGGCGGCCGCGCGCAGAGCGCAGGTTTCGCGCAGCTTCATCTACCAGAATCCTCAGGCCCGCCAACTGGTCGCGCAAGCGGCAAAGGCCACCTCCGAGACTCGCGCAGACGACGTTGCTCGCAAAGCTGAGCAGGTCGAGGCCGCATGGAAAGACAGAGCCCTGAACGCCGAGGACGGTATCAAGGCCGCTCACGCCGAGATCGTCGCCCAACGCGGCCAGATAGGCCAGCTCCTGGCCCGCCTGCGCGATTACGAGACCGACCTCCCCGATGACGCCCACGGCAGGCTCCTCGCGGAGAACACCACTCTCAAGCAGAAGGTCCGCCGCCTCACCGACGAAACCCGGACGCTGAACGAACGGCTTCAAGCTGCCCGCTCCAACGCCCGGTTCGCCGATCGGCGCATCGCCGAACTCGAAGCTCAGCTGCTTGAACGCCTTGACTCCTAAGTGCCGTGTACAAACTGATCGTCAGGTCGATTGGCGGGACGCGGATCGTGCGAGTCGTCGTCCCATGAAGATGATCATCGCCCACAAGACCATGGCCTCGTGATGTTCGGATAACCGCTCATAGTCCCGCACGCACCGCCTGCGCTGACAGATCCACGACAGCGTTCTCTCCACCACCCACCTGCGGGGCAGGACGACGAAGCCGCTGACATCGTCGCTGCTCTTGACGATCTCCACGGTGAGCCGGAGGTGCTTTTGGGCCCAGGTCACGAGCTTGCCGGCGTAGGCGCTGTCGGCCCCAGATCGGCGCGATCCGCTCGTACCAGTCGCGCAGACGCGCCAGTGCGGGCTTGGCGCCGTCGCGGTCTTGGACGCTGGCGGCGGTGACGATGACGACCAGCAGTAGGCCCAGGGTGTCCACGATGAGGTGCCGCTTGGTGCCCTGCACCTTCTTGGCCGCGTCGTATCCGCGCGAGCTGGCGGCGACGGTCTCGGCGGCCCGCAGCGACTGCGAATCGATGATCCCCGCACTGGGCTCCGGCTCGCGTCCCTCGGCCAGGCGAACGTGTTCGCGCAGGTCATTGTGGAGAGCATAGAGATCACCGTCGGTCCACCGGCGAGTGAAGACCGAATGGACGGTGCGCCAGGGCACCAGGAAGTCCGCGGGCAGATTGCGCCACTTGCGGCCGTTGTCGACCACGTACCGGATGGCATCCATGATCAGGCGGCGGCAGTACTTCTCGGGTCGCCCGCCGTTGCTGTCCAGCCAGGCCGGCCAGGGCATCAACGGCTTGATGACCTGCCATTCCTCGTCACTCATGTCGGTGGTGTAGCGGGGCGCCCGGGTCGGGTGATCGGCTCCGCGGCCGTACCGGCAGGCCACACATGAGCAGGCAGTTTCTTCGTTACGGGAGACAACGATAGGAGCGGTGGCGTACAACGGCGGCAGACCTTCCGTTGGCGATGGGGCTTGGATAACCACCGTTGCTACCGAAAGGTCGCCCTATGTCGCCGAGAGTTTGCACTACGTCACCATTTCGCCTGATTATTGCCCCACGCCGCGGGCTCAGGGATCAGTTTGTACACGGGCACTCAGACCGTACGGTGTCCGGCGATCGCGAGCAGCGCGCGCAATGGGGCGGCGGGTGCGGGTTGGGTCCGCCACACCATGGCTTTGGTGTAGCGCACCGAAGGCTGCAGAGGGATGATCGCCACCTTCTCGTCGTGTAGTGAGGGGTCCGTCTGCGCCGACAACGCGGTGCCGATGCCTGCTTTGACCAGAGCGACTTGGAGCGCGACATCGTTGGTCTCACAGCCGGGCCGGAATGCTTCGTCCCCGTCGCAGGCCGCGAAGCTCTCTTCCAGAAGAGTGCGCAGGCCGCTGTCGCGGGCGTAGGTGATTGTCGTCGGCCCAGCCAGCTCGGTCAGCGGCAGTCGCGCGAGCTTCGCGCGATCGTCGGCCGCCGGAACGACGGCGACGATCTCGTCTTCGAGCATGGTCAGCATCTCCAGCGTCCCGGGCAGTGGCATGGTTGGCAGGGCGACCACGGCGGCTTCGAGCCCTCCGTGGCCGATCCTGGCCAGGAGTTCGGCGCTGGTGCCGCCAATGAGCTCGACGGTGACGTTTGCGTGCTGGCGGTGGAACTCGCCGAGGATCGCGGGCAGGTCCGTGCGCTCGACGCCGTCGACGGTACCGATCCTCAGGGATCCGGACAGCACGCCGGAGCGGGCGGCGAACTCCGCGACGGCGGCTGCCGTCGCGGCCAGCGCCTGGCGGGCAAAGGGCAGTAGGACGTCGCCGCCGCGTGACAGCCGGACTGAGCGCGACGTGCGCTCGAAAAGCGGCTCGCCGAGTTCATGCTCAAGCGCCCGGATCTGCTGGCTGATGGCCGGCTGGGCGACCCGGCAGCGGGCCGCGGCCCGTGTGAAGGACTTCTCCTCGGCGACGGCCACGAAGTATTCGAGGGTGCGTAGCTCCATGAGGAAATGTCCTTGACCTTTCTCATCGGGCGGCAGCTAGATCCTTGGCTTATCGATTTCAGGTTAACCCGCTTGCGCCGGGAACCGGCGCCGTCTGAACACCCAAGCGATCACCTCAGCAGCCGCGCCCCACAGCGCCAGGGGTGAGGATCGGCGTGGCGTACTGGTGATCGTAGAAGTAGATGGCGGTGTGCTGACCGCCCACCGAAGCGCAAACGGATGTACCGAAGGGTGGGCCCGAGCGGTCATTTCGTCGGGTAGCCGGAGCACATTGCTGTGCCCCGGCCCCCTCGGAACCGTGCGTGCGACTTTCACCGCACACGGCTCAAGCACGCCCTGATGGCTTCTGGGAAGGTTGCAGACTCACGCCCCAGCGAACCCGTCACCCACCATGGCAAGCGGATCCACGACCTCGTCGAATGTCTTCGCGTCCACATGTCCACTGGCCAAAGCAGCCTGGCGCAACGTCTGGCCCTTGGCGAGCGCCTCCTCGGCGATGTGCGCGGCGTTCTGGTAGCCGATAAGCGGACTGAGCACCGTGACGAGCATCAGACTCTCGTCCACGTACTGCCTGATCCTGCTCCGGTTGAGTTCGGTGTCCGCGACGGAATACACCCGGAACTTCTCCGCACCATCGGCGAGAACGCGCGAGGAGTGCAGGAAGTTGTTGACGATTATCGGGCGCATCGCGTTGAGCTCGAAGTTGCCCTGGCTGCCGGCGAAGGCGACTGCCGCGTCGTCGCCGAGTACCTGGATGGCGATCATGACCATCGCCTCGCACTGGGTCGGGTTGACCTTGCCCGGCATGATCGAGGACCCGGGCTCGTTCTGCGGCAGGAGCAGTTCGGCCAGGCCTGTGCGCGGCCCAGACGCCAGCCAGCGCATGTCGTTGGCGATCTTCATCAAAGCCACGGCGAGCCCGCGCAACGCCGCGTGGGCACGCACCATGGGGTCCAGGGAGCCCTGCGCCATGAACTTGTTCGGCGCCGTGATGAAGGGCTTTCCAGTCAGGTCGGCGATCCGGGCGGCGACATCGCGGCTGAAACCCTTGGGGGCGTTGAGTCCCGTCCCGACCGCCGTTCCGCCCGCGGCCAGCTCCAGAAGTCCCGTCCGGGCATGTTCGATCTCCGCGATACAGGCCTGCAGCTGGCAGGCCCACCCCGACCATTCCTGCTCGACGGTCAAGGGCACGGCGTCCTCCAGATGCGTACGCCCGATCTTGACCACGTCGTGCCACTGGCGGGCTTTCTCTTCGATCGTGGTGGCGAGCTGCCGGACCTGGGGCAGCAGGCGATCGTCGATCTCGAAGACCGCCGCGATGTGCATCGCAGTGGGGAAGCTGTCGTTGCTGGATTGGCCCATGTTGACATCGTCGTTGGGTGCCACCGGCTGTTGTGTGCCGAGTGTGCCGCCGAGCAGCTGGCAGGCCCGGTTGGCGATCACCTCGTTGACGTTCATGTTGCTTTGCGTTCCCGACCCGGTCTGCCAGACATAGAGCGGGAAGTCGTCGTCCAGCTCGCCGGCGATCGTCTCCTCGGCGGCCCGGACGATCGCCCGCAGCTTCCAGTCGGGAAGGCGTCCGGCGGCCGCGTTGACTTGTGCCGCCGCCTTTTTGACGTACCCGTAGGCGCGGTAGACGGCCTTGGGCATGCGGTCGTCGCCGATGGAGAAGTGAATCAGGGAGCGTTGTGTCTGAGCGCCCCAGTAACGATCCGCGGGAACGTCGATGCTCCCCATGCTGTCGAACTCCGACCGCTCGCCCGTCGCGTCGATTCCGACGGGCACGTCGCGCAAGACAGGGTGTTGTCCTTCGTCCCGGCTCATGAGCGTTCCACCGCTTCGTTAGGCTGCGGAAGGTCTCGGTAGACCGGCTGCCACATCGCCTCGCGGACGGCTTCCACAAGGTTGGCGTGGGATCTCGTGGCGACCCCGTCGACGGCGGCGGCCTGGGCCACGGCGATCGCAACTGTCGCGGACAGCGCCCGCAGGTTCGCCACTGGTGGCAACAGGGCGGCTCCCGGTTTACCGACGTCCACCTGCCCGGCCACGGCCTCGGCGGCGGCCAGCAGCATGGAGTCGGTGACGTGCTCGGCGCCGGAGACGATCGTGCCCAATCCCAGGCCCGGGTAGAGCATCGCGTTGTTCGCCTGGCCGATGAAGTAGGTGACGCCGTCGTAGTCGACGGGGTCCACCGGGATACCGGCGGCGACCAAGGCCTTCCCTCGCGACCACTGCACCGCATCCGACGGCATGACCTCGACGCGGCTGGTCGGGTTCGACAGCGGTAGCAGGATGGGCCGTTCCACTCCCGCCGCCAAGGCTTCGACGACTTCCCGGGTGAACGCACTGGCCACCGTGGAGGTCCCGATCAGGATCGTGGGCTTGACGTGCCGGATCGTGGTCAGCAGGTCGATCCGACCATCGGCCCAGTCCGCGACCTCGTCCTTCCGTCGCGAGTAAGGCTGCTGATAGTCCGGCAGGTCGGGCATGTCGTCAGTGACCAGGCCCTGCTTGTCGATGAGCCAGACGTTGTCCTTCGCCTCCTGTGCCGACGCGCCGTCCCGCACCATGGCAGCGTGGATCTGGTCGGCTATCCCGGTACCGGCGGTTCCGGCGCCGAACACCACGAGCCGCTGGTCCGCCCAGCGCTCCCCGGTCATGCGCAGGCCCGCGAAGACGGCGGCCATGACGATGGCGCCGGTGCCCTGCATGTCGTCGTTGAAGATTCGGTAGCGCTTGGCATTTTCTACCAGGATGCGCCGGGCGTTCCCAGGGCCGAAGTCCTCGAAGTGCAGCAAAGCGTTCGGGAAGAGCTGAGCCGCCGTCTCCAGATATTGGGCGACGAACTCGTCGTAGCGCTTGCCGGTGACACGCGCATGGCGGTTGCCGAGGTAGGACGGGCTGTTGAGCAGGAGCTCGTTGTCCGTGCCGGCGTCGATGTTGACCGCGACGACTCGGTCGGGGTCGATGCCCGCGGCGGCGGTATAGACGGCGAGCTTGCCGATCGAGATGTCGGTGCCGTTCACGCCCCAGTCGCCGATGCCCAGGATCTCCTGCGCGTCCGAGACGACGATGAGATCGACGTCCTCGGCGCCGAGACCCAACGAGCGAAACGAGCTCTCCACGTCCTCGGGGTGGTCGATGGACAAGTACACTGCGCGCGAATCGCGGAAGTCGCTGGACCACTGCTCGATCGCTTCGCCGACGGTGGGGTCGTAGACGATCGGCAACAGTTCGGTGAGGTGGTCTACCAAGAGCCGGTAGTACAGCACCTGATTCTGGTTGTGCACCTCGTTGAGATACAGGTACCGATGCATGTTGGAGGGCTGTTGCCGCAGCTGCGCGTAGGCACGGGCGGCCTGCTCGTCGAGGGTCTCGACGGCGGCCGGCAACCGGCCGACGATGCCCAGCTGGGCGCGCTGGGCCAGGGTGAAGGCGGTTCCCCGGTTGCGGTAGCGGTCTTGGAGAATAGTGGGTTTGACGGACATGCGGTTCCTTTGCGGTATGGCGGATTGAGGAGCCCGGCTCAAGCAGCGGTCGGTCCCGACATCTGCGTCTCGGGCCGCAGGTCGTAGAAGCCTTGCGGGTTGGCGGGCCGCTTTCCCTGCCCGATCTTCGCCGTCCGGCTCCAGGGCGCGCCGATGAGTCGTTTGGTCACCTCGAGCATCGATTTCGGCTCCAGGTTGCGGTTGGTGTCGACCTCGCTGGCGGCGTGGGCCGTCATCGTGGCGTCGACCGGCTCGGGGTCGAACCGCGCTCGGGAAAAGACCGGCTTCGGGTAGTCGACGAGCCGGTCGGAGGCGTCGTCCTCCCAGCCCGTCCTGGTCTGGAACCTGCGGTCGTTGAAGCCGGTCACCAACGGCCCCGGGTTAAACGGTCGCCACCTCGATGCCGAACTCCTGCAGTTCGTTGGCCCGGGAGGTTCAAACGGTCAGCACCACTTTGCCGACGACCTTGCCATCCGCCAGAAGTTGATGAGCTTGTGCCGCGTCGTGCATGGGCAGGACGGTGTCCACGATCGGCCGGATGCGGCCGTCGGCCACCATGGGCCACACGTTCGCGCGGACAGCGGCGACGATCTCCGCCTTCTGGCGGTGGCTGCGTGACCGAAGGGTCGTGGCCGCCACCGACCCGCGCTTGGCCATCAGCTCGCCGATGTCGAGGGCCGTAGGCGAAACGTCGCCCCCGATCATGACCAGACGTCCGTCGGCAGCCAAGGCGCGGACGTTGCGGGCGAGGTAGGGCCCTCCGACTATGTCGAGAATGACGTCCGCGCCGTGCCCTTGTGTGGCCTTCCAGACCTCGGTGGCGAAGTCCTCCTCGCGGTAATTGATCGTGACATCGGCTCCGAACTCGGCGCTTCTGGCCACTTTGTGTGGTGTTCCAGCGGTGGCCAGAACCCGGGCACCCAACGCTTTGGCCCACTGACTAGCGAAACTGCCGATGCCGCTGGTGGCGCCGTGGACGAGAAACGTCTCACCCGGCTTGAGGCGGGCCAGCATGGCGATGTTCGAGTAGACCGTGCAGGCCGCTTCAGGAAGGGACGCGGCCTGAACGAAGGAAAGGTTCGCCGGTTTGGGCAGCACCTGGCCCGCGGGGACGGAAACGGACTGTGCATAGCCTCCGCCGTTGAGCAGGGCACACACCTCATCGCCCACGGCCCAGCCAGCGACGCCTACACCGACTGCGCTGATGGAACCCGAGCATTCCAGCCCCAGCAGCGGAGAGTCGTCTGCCGGTACCGGGTACATCCCTTGACGCTGCAAGAGATCGGCTTTGTTGACGCCGGTCGCCCTGACATCGATGACGAGCTCACCCGGACCGGGGCGCGGCGCCTCAACGGTGACCCACTCCAGAACGTCCGGAGTTCCCGGCGTGCGTACCACCACGGCCTTCATTGGTCCCTCACCTTCCTCGTCTCGCTGATTTGCGTACGGACCGTGTCGGTCCCCACAGCGCGTTCCGCTGGGAGGCGACCGACACGGGTCGCCGCGTGGCGGTGGTGACCAGCTCGGCGAAGGACAGGCAGCCCGCCAGGACAGCAGCCGCGAAGCCGAAGTGGCGGAACCTGCCACGGAGCCAAACCGCCGGCGAACCGCCCGGCCGCGCCGGTCGACCCATGGGAGCAGGCGGTGACCTGCAGGACTGCAGGACGCCGGCTACGGTCCCTCACTCCAACAGCGTGCGGGCTGCGATCGCCGAGGCGCTGATGGCTGCGGGGAAGCCCGCGTAGAACGCGATGTGCGTGATGATCGCCCCGAGTTCGGCCTGCGTCACGCCGTTGTCGACGGCGTGACGCAGCTGCGCGGGTAGCTCGTCGGGGCGGTAGAGCGCCACCACCGCGGCGACGGTGGCGATGCTGCGGTCCCGGGGACTGAGGGCAGGGTCTGCCCACACCTCGCTGTACAAGGGGTCCTCCACCAAATCGGTGAGGGCCGGGGTGAAGGCGCGGGCCATTTCCCGGGGTGACACAGGCGTGGACTGAGGCTCGGGCTGTCCGGTCATTGTCAGCTCCGTGCCAGGGCATGGCGTGCGATGCTCGCGGCGAACAGCGGCGTCTCGCGGCTGTTGTGGTCGCCGGAGGCGGCCTGCCGGGCTGCGGCGGCCTCCTCGAAGGACTGCCCGTTCGCCTCCAGGAAGGCCAGGAAGTCGGTCGTGGGGTGACTGACGACACTGTTGGTGTAGGTCAGCGTGCCGTCGCCGTTGTCCTTGACGGACAGATCCCAGATCACCTGCACCGTGGTCCAGCCGTGCGGGGTCAGCACGTCAGAGGTGGAGACCATGTGGCAGTGCAGCTTCTCGGCGATCTCGGCGACATAGTGCTGGACCACCAGGCCGGTCCCGATCATCTCCACGTTGATCGACATCGGCCGGCCGTCGTCGGTCGTGGTGTAGCCCGCCGCCTTGTGATCCGGCGGAGCGCAGCGCTGGTACTCCTTGTCGGGCAGGTTCAGCAGCCAGTCGGCGATGTCGATCGACTCCAGCGGAGCCTCAATTGTGGCCGTGACCTGCGAGGACGACAGGACCATGTCGCTGACGACCTTGTTCTCCGTGCTCATGGCGATCCCTCTTTCTCTAGATTCCAGACCTCTCGATCCGACTGCCTTCCAGGCTCGCTGACCTCGAATGATAAGTCAAAGACATATTTCTTATGGTTTCAATAAGTACTCCTGATGAATCGCCGAAGCAGCGACCACCCCAGCTGGCGGCACCGGGGACAGATAGACGCCCAGAACCGCCACACGACTCTCGCCGAACCGGCGGGCCACCAATGCCCAGCACATCCGCACGTGAGCGGTCCAGCCATTGAAAGTCGTCGATGATGACCACCAGCGGCGGTCCGTGGTGCCCGCCGTCATTTCTCGTTCCGGTCCCGATGAGCGGCCAGAGCGCCGTTACCTCCAACCCTGGCCCCGGACAGTTCGCCGAGCAGTTGATGTCGGCCGAGGCCGACGCGATCTGCGGTGCGGACTACGGGCAGGTCGGCGAGCCCGTCTGAAGTCGGCCCATCCGAATTCCAGCCGGAGGGGCATTCCCGGTTTGTGATCGTCACACACATGCGTGCCGCGTGAAGTCCCAGGTCGCCCTCGTGAAGCAACAATCAGCGTTGAATAAAGAGAACGTGCAGAACCTTCGCCGGGTGGCGGGCTATGACGTGCAGTACTTCGCCTCCGTCGAACCGCAGAAGCGGCTCGCCCCGCACTTGCACATGGCGATCCGCGGGACCATGCCGCGTGCGGAGGTCAAGGCGATCGCCGCCGCGACTTATCACCAGGTGTGGTGGCCGTCCGTCGATGAAGTCCGCTTCGACGGTGACCATCTGCCGGTCTGGAGTGAGCGGGCCGAGCGTGCTGAGCCCTATCCGGACGGGCAGGCCGGCGACTACCTCGACCCGGCCACCGGTGAACTGCTGCTCACCTGGGACGAGGCGCTCGACCAGCTCGGCACCGACGAGGCGGCCGAACCGCTGCACGTGATGCGCTTCGGCGCTCAAGTCGATGTTCAGGGGGTGCTTGCCGGGTCGCCGGACGCTGACCAGTGCATCCGCTACCTGTCGAAGTATCTGACCAAGAGCCTTGGTGACCCCCTCGACCCTGAGGACCTGGACAACCACGCTCGCCGGGACCACGCGACTCGCATGGTCGAGGCTCTCCGCTACGAACCGTGCTCGCCGACGTGTCCGAACTGGCTGCGCTACGGCGTGCAGCCCAAGGGTGCCAAGGCGGGCATGCTGCCGGGTCGCTGCAAGGGCAAGGCGCACAAGGCCGAACACCTCGGCTACGCGGGCCGTCGCGTGCTGGTCTCGCGTAAGTGGTCGAACAAGACCCTCCGAGAGCACAAGCAGGATCGCCGGGCCTGGGTGCTCGACATGCTCGGCCTGCCTGACGAGACGGTGACCGACCCGCACCGCTACGTGTGGCGGCCGGTCTCCTCCAAGGATCCCAACCGCACCCCACTGGCCAAACGGCTGCTGCGTGAGGTCGCCAACCGCCAGCGCACCCGCGCACGCCTGATCGAACTCCAGGCCAGAGCGGACGGCCTCCCTGTTCCAGACCTTTCGGCAACTCCGGGACTGGAGGTGGCGGCATGACCAGGAAGACCAGGCAAGAGCCCACCTCGCCTCTCCCGGAACTCGCTCAAGGCCGGTTGCTCACCGTCGAAGAGGCGGCCGAACGGCTGAACACCTCGGTCCGCTTCCCTCGTCGCCTGATCGAGGAACGGCGGATCGCCTTCATTCACGTCGGACGCAACGTCCGCATCCCCGAAGCGGCGCTTGAGGCGTTCATCGCCGCCGGGGTCGTCGAACCGATCGCTCCAAGAAAGAGGAGGGCTGCCTGATGGGTGGCAACAACAAGGGACGTCGTCGCCGGTTCGGGGCCGTGCGCAAGCTGCCATCGGGACGTTTCCAGGCTCGCTACACCGGGCCTGACGACGTGGAGCGCACGGCACCGGAGACCTTCGCGAGCAAGACCGATGCGGATGTCTGGCTTGCTCGGAAAGAGGGTGAGATCCACGACCAGGAGTGGACCGATCCGGACGCGGGCAAGGTCCCTTTCCGCAGTTACGCGGCCTCGTGGATGACGGAGAGGACGCTCCGTCCCAAGACGGCTCAGCTCTATGAGGGCCTGCTTCGGTTGCACATCATGCCGACCTTCGGCGAGAAGCCGTTGACGGAGATCACCTCACGTCACGTTCGGCAGTGGCACACCAAGCTCATGGAGAGCGGTCCCGGCGCGTCCACCGTGGCCAAGGCGTACCGGCTGCTGCGGGGCATCCTGAATACGGCTGTGGAGGATGACCTGATCAAGAAGAACCCGTGTCGGATCAAGAACGCCGGGGTGGAGCGTCCCGAGGAACGTCCCGTGCTGACCGTCTCGGAGGTCTTCGCGCTGGCCGATGTCGTGCCTCGCCGGTTCCGCGCCCTGGTGCTCCTGGCGACTTTCGGCAGTATGCGATGGGGTGAACTCGCTGCCCTCCGGCGTCACAACCTCGACCTCACGGCGCGGACGGTGAAGATCGAGGCGTCGGTCTCGGAGATGAGGGCGGGGGAGCTCGTCACTGGCCGGCCCAAGTCGGACGCGGGCGCGCGGGTCGTCACCCTGCCTGAGGTCATCGTCGGTGACCTGGCTTGGCATCTCCAGCGGTTCAGCGAGCCGGAGCATGACGGCCTGGTCTTCGTGGGGGAGAAGGGTGCCCAGCTCCGGCGCAGCAACTTCACGAAGGTCTGGGCGAAAGCGCTCAAGGACGCCGGGCTTCCGCAGATCCACGTTCACGACCTGCGGCACACGGGCAACACCCTGGCGGCGATGACCGGGGCCTCGCTCAAGGAACTGATGGCGCGGATGGGCCACTCCAGCACCAAGGCCGCGATGATCTATCTCCACACGTCCAAAGACAGAGACCGCGTGATCGCCGATGCTCTCGGAGAGATCGTTAAGGCGGGACTCAAGAACGAGAGTAAAGATGATCGAGGCGATGATCCACTGGCCGATCAGCCAACCGTGGGCTAACCGGTTATGTGGGACTTAAAGGTACAAAGCCTACATTCGCCTGCGTTCCGCACGCGGGATAAGGGAGCATCCCCCTGCTTTACTGCTCCTTGCGTGAGAGCGGCGCATCGATCGCCCAAATGGCGAACGGCTCTCTGTTGGCGCAGAGAGCCGCTCTTACGTCCCTCGGTGATCGGTACAAGAGAGGACGTCGTTGATGAGCGTACGGAAAGGATCTCCGACAGACAAAGCGTCTGCGGCCAGCGGGGATGGGCGTCTGCCTCAGAGGTGGGTAACCATCCTGGCTGTCTCCTCCGCGATCGCCGTTGCTGCGGGGTTCCTGACCAATCCCATGGTTGGGGTGCCTGTCTGGTTGGCGGCAATCGGCCTGCTGCACCAGATCATGGACTGAGGTCCATCAGTGGGGGGTCGCCGCGCTCTTTAGACCTGATGATCGGTGGCCCCCCATGCCAAGATCAACCAATCTGGCACGGATCTGGCACGCGAGTGAAAGACAGCCGTGAAAACAATAAGGCCCGAGTCAGGATTGATGTCCTGACCTGGGCCTTAGTGTTGGAGCGGGTGACGGGAATCGAACCCGCGCTGTCAGCTTGGGAAGCTGATGTTCTGCCATTGAACTACACCCGCGTGCGGCGTGCCGCGCGTCACCACTCTAGCGGAAAGTTGGGCGACTCTCGTCCCTCCCGGGAGCAAGATTCATGCGGTCCTCCGGAGGCGGGCTTCGCGTGCCCCTCGCGGGAGCAGGATTCACCCTGTCCCTCCCAGAAGCAGGATTCATACGTCTCTCCCTGGAGCGAGCTTCACCGCTCCGCCGTTGGTAGGTTCCACACGTGCTGCTTTCCGATCGTGACATCACCGCTCAGATCGAGGCCGGAAGGGTCAGGATCGATCCCTTCCAGCCGGAGATGATCCAGCCGTCCAGCGTTGACGTGCGCCTGGACCGCTACTTCAGAGTCTTTGAGAACCACCGGTACCCCCACATCGATCCGGCGGTCGAGCAGCCCGATCTGACGCGGATGGTCGAGCCGGACAAGGACGAGCCGTTCATCCTGCATCCGGGGGAGTTCGTGCTGGCGAGCACGTACGAGGTCGTCACGTTGCCGGACGACATCGCCTCGCGGCTGGAGGGCAAGAGCTCGCTGGGCAGGCTCGGGCTGCTCACGCACTCGACGGCCGGGTTCATCGACCCCGGGTTCAGCGGGCACGTCACGCTGGAGCTCTCCAACGTCGCGACGCTGCCGATCAAGCTCTGGCCCGGTATGAAGATCGGCCAGCTCTGCATGTTCAGGCTCAGCTCCCCGGCGGAGTATCCCTACGGCTCGGAGAAGTACGGATCGCGCTACCAGGGGCAGCGAGGGCCGACGCCGAGCCGCTCGTACCTCAACTTCCACCGGACCCCCATCTGATCCTCTCCACCCGGGCGGGCTGTCAGGAAGGCTCTGAACGCGGTTTGGTGAGGGGCCGTGATGGAAATCACCCTGATTGTCCGCAGGGGCCACCGGTCTGCCCGAGCCTGGTGGATCTCGGGAAAACGTCGTGGAAGCGGGGGCTTCGGAGGGGAGTGCGGGCGACGCGCCGGACGACAGATCCGGGGGAGAGAGTCCCATACGTGACCTGCCTTCGGCATAATGTGGCCGAAAACTAGCAAAAACGGTCACCGGAAAGATGCCCGCAAGACTGCCTCAAGCCGTGTGTCGCCGGGTACCCGCCGGGTAACGACATCACGAAGAGTGCGTGTCTGGCGGGTGAAGTTCGCATTTCCGCTGGTAACCCGTACCCTTCTCTGCGGACCATCCCCGCACATCTGGAGAACGACGTGCGCCTGCGTCTCACACCTAGTGAGGACAGCTACTACGACTTGTTCGCCGACTCGGCGAACAACCTCGTCACAGCGTCCCGTCTGCTGGTAGAGATCATCAGTGACGGATCGGACCGGGAAGCCCTGGCCGAGAAGATGCGCGCATGTGAGCACGCCGGCGACGAGCGCACTCACGCGATCATGAATCGGCTCAACGAGAGCTTCATCACCCCCTTCGACCGCGAGGACATCTACCGTCTCGCCTCGAATCTCGACGACGTGATGGACTACATGGAGGCGGCCGCCGACCTGATCGTCCTGTACCAGATCGACCACCTCCCCAAGGAGGTCGTCCGGCAGGTCGAGGTCCTGGAGCGCGCCGCCGAACTCACCGCCGAGGCCATGCCGAGGCTGCGTTCGATGAAGAACCTCAACGAGTACTGGATCGAGATCAACCGGCTGGAGAACCAGGCCGACCAGGTCTACCGCCGCCTTCTCGCCAAGCTCTTCGGCGGGGAGTACGACGCGTTGACCGTCCTCAAGATGAAGGAGGTCATCGATCAGCTCGAGATGGCCGCCGACGCCTTCGAGCACGTGGCCAACACGATCGAGTCGATCGCGGTCAAGGAAAGCTAAGTGGATCTCACGCTCGCACTCGTCATCGGCGTGGTGGTCGTGGCGTTGGTGTTCGACTACACCAACGGTTTCCACGACGCCGCGAACGCGATCGCGACCTCCGTCTCGACGCGCGCGCTGACGCCGAGGGCCGCGCTGTTCATGGCCGCGGCCATGAACTTCCTGGGTGCGCATCTCGGTACGCAGGTGGCGGCGACCGTCGGCAAGGGCATCATCGACGCTCCACAGGGAAGCCACGGCCTCGTCATCGTCGGCTCGGGCCTGATCGGCGCGATCACCTGGAACCTCGTCACGTGGTACTTCGGCCTTCCCTCGTCGAGCAGTCACGCGCTGATCGGCGGCCTGGTCGGCTCCGCGCTCGCCTCGGCGAGCACCGTCCACTGGGACGGCGTGATGGAGAAGGTCGTCATCCCGATGATCCTGTCTCCGCTGATCGGCTTCAGCCTCGCCGGGCTCATCATGATCGGCATCCTGTGGGGATTCCGGCGCTCCCAGCCCACGAAGACCAACCGGGGCTTCCGCCACGCGCAGACCGTGTCCGCGGCGGCGATGGCGCTGGGCCACGGTCTCCAGGACGCGCAGAAGACCATGGGGGTCATCTTCCTCGCCCTCGTGGTCGGCGGCTACCAGAACGACGGTGACCCGATCCCCCAGTGGGTCATCCTCTCCGCCGCCACGGCCATCTCGCTCGGCACGTACGCGGGCGGCTGGCGGATCATGCGGACCCTCGGACGCCGGATCATCGCGCTCGACCCCCCGCAGGGGTTCGCCGCGGAGACGGCCGCGGCGACCGTGCTCTACACGGCGGCCATCGGCTTCGGCGCCCCGATCTCGACCACCCACACGATCACCAGCGCGATCATGGGCGTCGGCGCCACCAAGCGCCTGTCGGCCGTGCGCTGGGGCGTCGCGGGCAACATCGTGACCGCCTGGGTCCTCACGATCCCGGCCGCCGCGTTGGTCGCCGCGCTGTCCTACTTCGCGCTCCACTGGATGGTCGAGTAGTCCTCGGGTGACCGCGCCGGACCGGGGAGCCGACCCCGGTCCGGCGCGTCCTGTTTCCGGGGGCGCCCTCCCTGCCTCCGGCATGTCGGTTCCGGACGTCGGTTCCGGTACGTCGGTTCCGGTACCTCACGCGGAGACATCCGGCACGTCACATGAGGGCATCCCGTGCGTCACGCGGGGACACCCCTGCGTCACGCGGGAGGCGCCCCGTGCGTCACGCGGCGAGACCCCTCGCGTTACGCGGGAGGCTTCCTACTTCCGGTACATCACGTCGACGTCCCAGCGACTGAAGCCCAGCCTCTCGTACAGGCGGAGCGCCGCGGGGTTGCTCTCGTCGACGTACAGCATCACCTGGCTCAGCCCCCGCGAGCGCAGGTAGGCCAGGCCCGCGAGGGTGAGCGATTTGCCCAGGCCGCCTCCCCGCTCGTCGGGGTCGACGCCGACGACGTACACCTCGCCGAGGGGGGCGTGCGCGTGGTCGCCGTCGCCGTGGACCTTGGTCCAGTGGAAGCCCACCAGCCGGTCGCCCTCCCCGGAGCCGTCCGGTCGTACGGCGAGGAAGAACCCGGCAGGGTCGAACCAGGGCTCCCGCTCGCGCCGCTCCAGGTCCTCGATCGTCCACGCACCCTGCTCGGGATGCTGGGCGAACGCCTTGGCGTTGAGCGCCACCCACGCCTCCCGGTCGGAGGTGCCGGGCTCGAACGTGCGCAGCCGTACCCCCTCGGGGAGGTCGAAGGCGGGGATGTCGGCGGACAGGGGGCGGCGCATCCGCCACAGGGACCTGACCTTCTCGAATCCCGCCGACCGGGCGAGGGCCTCGGCGGCCGGGTGCCCGCCGTGCGCCCACAGGCGCAGGTGCCCGCCGGTGTGGTCGAGCACGGCCTCCAGCAGCCGCCGCCCGTACCCCCTGCGGCGGAACGCCGGGTGGACGACCAGCTCCCCGCTGGGGCCCTCGACGGGGTCGGTCGGATCGACGTGGGCGTAGCCCGCGAGATCGTCCCCGGCGTACAGCAGCACGGCTCCGGCTCGTTCGTCGCCGCCGTAGCGCAGGTGCAGCATCACATGTTCGTTGAGCGGCCTGACCCCGTCGGCCTCCGTGGCCGCCTCCACCACCGCGAGGACGTCGGACACCTCCTGCGGGCCGAGCGACCCCCGGTACTCCACACGCGCGTTCATGGTGTGGACTCTAAGCGGGCAGATGTTTCCCGAACCCACCGGGGGACTGGCAAAAGGCGCCATGTGTCCGTCGGGCGAATCGTTACCTCTCGGTCATTCCTTGCACAGACAGTCCCCTTAGTGTCGTGGTTCATGATGTCTCGTTCCTTCCAGCGGTTGGCCATGGCGAGCGTGCTCGCCGGGGCCAGTCTCGTGCTCGCGATGGGACCGGCCCAGGCGGGCAACAAGCCCGCCGCCAAGCCCGCCAAGACGGTGCCGGTCCGACTGCTCTCCCTCAACGACTTCCACGGCAACCTCGAGCCGCCGACCGGTTCGTCCGGCCGCATGGTCGACGAGACCGGCGCCACGGTCGAAGCGGGTGGTGCCGCCTTCGCCGCCACCCACCTCAAGCAGCTCTCCGACAAGAACACGCTGAAGGTCGCCCAGGGCGACCTGATCGGCGCCAGCCCCCTGATCTCCGCGGCCTACCACGACGAGCCCTCGGTGGAGTTCCTCGGCAAGATCGGCGTCACCGCCTCCGCCGTGGGCAACCACGAGTTCGACGAGGGGTACGCCGAGCTCAAGCGGATCATGAACGGCGGCTGCCACCCGGTGGACGGCTGCTCGCCCGCCGGTAAGTGGAAGGGCGCGAACTACGACTACCTCGGCGCGAACGTCATCTTCAAGCGCCCGGCGCGAGGCGCGGAGAAGCAGGCGCTGGAGGCCCTGGGCGGCACGAACAGCGGCTCGCTGCTGAGCCTCCTCAAGGACTACGGCATCCCCGCGCTGCCCCCGGTCGCGATCCGCTGGATGAACGGCGTGCCGATCGGCTTCATCGGCCTGGTCACCCAGACCACCCCGGGCATCGTCACCTCCGAGGGCATCAAGGACCTCGAGTTCATCGACGAGGTGAAGGCCGCGAACGTCGCCTCCAGGCTTCTCAAGATCGTCGGTGTCAAGGCCCAGGTCGTGCTCGTGCACGAGGGCGACCAGGTCACCGCGGGCCAGTCGCCCGACGCGTGCAGCGCCCAGCCGGGCGCGGGCAACCGGATCGCCACCCAGGTCGACGCCGAGGTCGACATGATCCTCAGCGGCCACTCCCACCAGGCGTACCTGTGCCAGGTGGCCGACCCCAAGGGCGGCACCCGTCTCTACAGCCAGGGCGGCTCCTTCGGCCGGGTCATCACCAAGGTCGACTTCCAGGTGGACGTCAAGACCCGCGACGTCGTGCGCTCCTCGGTCGTGGCCGACAACCAGGTCGTGACCAGGACCGTCACCCCCGACCCGGAGATCACCACGTTCGTCCAGACGTGGAAGGACCGCGTCGCGTCGGTGGCCAACAGGCCGATCGGCAGGATCACCGCGGACATCACCAACACCGCCGTGGCCTCCGGGGAGTCCCCGCTCGGCAACCTCATCGCCGACGGCCAGCTCGCCGCGACGAGGACCGGCGGCAACGCCCAGCTCGCCCTGATGAACCCGGGCGGCGTGCGTGCCAGCCTCACCTACGCGAGCTCGCCCGTCGGCGAGGGAGCCGGCGTGGTGACGTACGGAGAGGCGTTCACGGTCCAGCCGTTCAACAACCTCATGCAGGTGGTCACGCTCACCGGCGCGCAGCTCAAGACCGTTCTGGAGCAGCAGTTCGTCGGCGGCCCCAACGCCCAGGCGTTCACCAAGATCCTTCAGCCGTCGTCGAACTTCACCTACACCTACAGCGCGAGCGCGCCGTGGGGTTCGAAGGTCTCCGACATGAAGATCGACGGTGTCGCCGTGACGGACACGCAGACGATCAGGGTCGCGGCCAACAACTTCCTGGTCGGCGGCGGTGACGCGTTCCTCGCCTTCAAGGACGGCACGGACCTGTGGAGCGGCCCGTTGGACATCGACGCCTTCGCCGCCCACTTCGCGGCGAACCCGTCGATCACGCCCCCGGTGCCCAACCACATCACGGTCACCCCGTAACGCGGGCGAAAGGCACGCCACGCCGAGAGGATCGCGGCACGTCGTGAGGCGTGACACACCGTGAAGGCGTGACAGGCCAGAGGCCGAAGGCGTGACACGCCGGAGAGGCCCACCGGACACGGTCCGGTGGGCCTCTCGTCCTTGTGAGCCTTCCTCGTTTCCTGCGGGTCTTCCTCGTCCTGTGAGCCTTCCGCCCGGTGAGCCTCTGGCACGCGGTGCCGCCGGTGGCGTCTCGCCGTACTCCGGGAACCGCCCGGCCTGAGCCGTCCACCGGAAGCCGTGCACCGGGAGTGGTGTCCGGGGCCCGGCCGAGGCCGGCGTACGGCGGGGGATGTACGGGTGACCTCCTCCTTACAGGGGTCGGCACCGCGGGTACGGTGACCTACCGTGGCAGAGGTGAGGACCCGGAGAACCGACGCGCTGGTCGCGGCCGGGGTGCTGTCGGGGATCGTCGGGGGCACCTACGGCGGGCTGTCCAGCTCGGGTTTCCCCGAGCGCCCGCTGGACACGCTCGGCCTGGCGCTGGTCACGGTGTCGTCGCTGGCGCTGGCGTTCCGGCGGAGCGCGCCCCTGCCGGTGGGAACGATCACCGTGGCCTGCGCGGTCGCCTACTACGCCTGGCGGTATCCGGGGATCTTCGCCGCCGCGCCCGCCCTGATGTCGATCTACACGGCGGCGGTCCTCGGGCGGCGCCGTCTCGCGGTCCGGCTCGCCGTCGCGATGGCCGTGGGGGTCTACGGCCTCATCGCGCTGGCCGACGTCGACCCCGCCCCCGACGGGGGTTTCACCCTGCTCAGCGGCTGGCTGGTGGCGATGGTGGTCTTCGGGGAGACGACGAGGAACCGCCGCGCGTACCTGAACGAGGTCGAGAGACGGGCGGCCGAGGCCGAGCGGACCCGCGAGGAGGCGGCGCTGCGCCGGGCCGACGAGGAGCGGCTGTGGATCGCCCAGGAACTGCACGACACCCTCACCCACAGCATCTCGGTCATCAACGTTCAGGCCTCCGTCGCCATGCAGCTGCTCGACCACGATCCCGCGCGGTCCCGCGAGGCACTGACCGCGGTCAAGGAGTCGGGGCGGGAGGCGATGCGGGAGCTCCGCGCCACGCTGGGCGTGCTGAGGCAGGCCGATCCCGACGGTCCCGAGGCGGGCCTCGCCCGGCTGCCCCGGCTGGTCGCCAGGGCGGAGGCGGTGGGGCTGCCGGTCAGGGTCCTCGTCGTCGGGGAGCGCCTGGACCTGCCCCCGGACGTCGACCGGACGGCCTACCGCATCGCGCAGGAGGCGTTCACCAACGTGCTCCGGCACGCGGGGCCCGCGTCGATCACGCTGACGACCGAGTACCGGCCCGGGACGGTCGTGCTGCGCGTCGAGGACGACGGGGAGAGCGCCACGGAGGTCACGAGATACGGAATGGGGCTGATCGGGATGCGCGAGCGCGCCGTCGCCGCCGGAGGATCGCTCACCGCGGGCCCGCGCCCGCAGGGCGGGTTCGCCGTCCGGGCCGAGCTGCCCCTGGCGGGGCGGCCGTGATCAGGGTGCTGCTCGCCGACGACCAGGCGCTGATCCGCGCGGGCTTCCGGGCCCTGCTCGACCTGGCCGAGGACATCACCGTCGTCGGCGAGGCGGGCAACGGCGTCGAGGCCGTCGAGATGTCCCGCGCGCTGCGGCCGGACGTGGCGCTGCTGGACGTCAGGATGCCGCTGCTGGACGGCATCCAGGCCACCAGGAGGATCGGCGCCGACCCCGAGCTCGACGCGGTGCGCGTGGTGATCCTGACCAACTACGCCCTCGACGAGTACGTCTTCGCCGCGCTGCGCGCCGGGGCCGGGGGCTTCCTGCTCAAGGACATCGAACCGGCCGAGCTGCTGAGGTCGGTCCGGGTGGCCGCCGCCGGTGACGCGCTGCTCTCGCCCTCCGTGACCCGGCGGCTGATCGAGGAGTACGTGTCCACCCCGCCCAGGCCCGTCGCGGGTCCCGGCCTGGAACGCCTGACCGGCCGCGAGCTGGAGATCCTGGCACTCGTCGCCACGGGCATGTCCAACGCGGAGATGGCCGGGCACCTGGCCATCAGCCACGCCACCGTCAAGACCCACGTCAGCCGGTCGATGACCAAGCTGGGGGCGCGCGACCGGGCCCAGCTCGTCGTCCTCGCCTACGAGTCGGGGCTGGTCACGCCCGGAGCAGCCGGGGTGTCCAGGGCGTCCGGGGTATCCGGGTCCCCTGGAACAACCGGGGCGTCCGGCGCGTCCGGAGGGCTCGGCACGTCTGGCACGCCTGGTCCGTCTGGTATGCCCGGCTCGTCATCCGGTGGGCACGCTTGAGGCACGCGCGTCACGCGCACAGCCGGACACGGACGCAGACACGGCCGCGTACGCGCAGCCGCGTGCCCGCGCGGGCCTGCCCCGCTCCCGCCCTCGCCTCGCGAGAACTCCGCGGGGTGGGAGCGGGAACGTGCCACGGCCGTCTCCGGCGACTCCCGGGAACCCCGGGCTCCTGGAGGACAGGGCCGGGGAGACGAGGGGCCTTAGCGGCGCGCGGGCTCGCGCTCCTCGACGGGCTCGTTGCCGCGCTCGGGGACGAACCGGTAACCGACGTTGCGGACCGTTCCGATCAGCGCCTCGTACTCGGCGCCGAGCTTGGCGCGGAGCCGCCGGACGTGGACGTCCACGGTGCGGGTGCCGCCGAAGTAGTCGTACCCCCAGACCTCCTGGAGGAGCTGGGCGCGGGTGAAGACCCTGCCGGGGTGCTGCGCCAGGTACTTCAGGAGCTCGAACTCCTTGAAGGTCAGATCCAGCGCGCGCCCGCGGAGCCTGGCGGTGTAGGTGGCCTCGTCGATCGAGAGGTCCCCGTTGCGGATCTCGTCCGGCACCTCCTCGGCGGCGGACAGGTGGAGCTTGCCCACGGCCATCCTGAGCCGCGCCTCGACCTCGGCGGGTCCGGCGGTGTCGAGGATGACGTCGTCGGTGCCCCACTCCGCGGTGAGCCCGGCGAGACCGCCCTCCGTGACGATCACCACCAGGGGACAGGCGACGCCCGTGGTGCGCAGCAGCCTGCACAGGCTCTTGGCCTGGACGAGCTCGCGGCGCGCGTCCACCAGGATCGCGTCGGCGGGCGGGGCGTCGAGCAGGGCGGATGCCTCCGCGGGCGCGACCCGTACCGAGTGCAGTAGTAGCCCCAGCGCCGGAAGCACCTCAGTTGAGGGCTCAAGGGCGTTGGTGAGCAGCAGGAGATTGCTCACGATGCCTCCTTCCCGCGTCATGTCGGCGATAGCCGTACAAACACGTAAGGACCCGGGGGCTACGTTGCCCAGGTCCCGTAGTAGGTGAGGATAACCCACAAGGGTTCAGCGTCCAGCGAACGTCCACCTGGTGAACACCCGTTCTCCATGTGAATTCGCCGTAATGGTGCGGTAACCCTACGTGTGCTTGGGGAGTTGATTCACTGATGGCGACGGTCATTGTCAGATATTGGGCAGCGGCGAAGGAAGCGGCGGGAATCGCGGAAGAGCGTTCCGAGGCCGCGACGCTTGCCGAGTTGATGACGAAAATCACATCGAACCGTGAAGGACTGGCCCGGGTCGTGAGCCGGTCATCGTTCCTGGTGGACGGGGATCCGGTGGGCAGGCGGCCCCACGAGACGATCATCCTGACGGACGGCGCGACGGTCGAGGTGCTCCCGCCCTTCGCGGGCGGCTGAGCGGGGCGGCCCCGGGAGAGGAACCCCGGGAGGGCGAACCGGAAGGCGGGCCCTAACAAGGTGAACCTGAACAAGCTGAACCCGAACAAGGTGGGCCTGGGGCGCGTGGGCGCTACCACCGGCGCGGCGTTTCGGACAGGATTACCAGGGGAGGTCACGCGAACGGCCACCCTCGGACCGGAGAACGAACAGGGAGTCGGATGCGCAAGCTGATCGGTTTTCTCCTCCTGCTCCTCGTTCTCGTGGTGATCCTCGACAGGGTCGCCGTCACGGGGGTCCAGCGCGAGATCGCCACGCAGGCCACGGCGAAGTACGACCTCTCGACCCCGCCCGAGGTCACGATCGAGGGCATCCCCTTCCTCACCCAGGCGATCGCCGGGCGCTACGAGGAGGTCAGGGTCGCCGCGGGCGCGATGACCATCTCGGGCATCCGGCTGTCGAGCGTCGACTTCACCCTGCGCGGTGTCACGGCCCCGCTGGCGGACCTGGTGCTCCGCCCCCAGCAGGTGGACATGCGCGCCGAGCGCGTGGAGGGGGCGGTGGTCGTCCCGGTGGAGACGCTCAACCAGAAGGCGCCGCGCGGGATCAAGGTCAATGTCGTGGGCGACGAGCTCAACGTCAGCGGGGAGATCACCGTGCTGGGACAGAAGGTGCCCGTGAAGGCGGCGCTGAAGGTCGAGATCGTCGAGGGCGGCCTGCAACTCGTCCCCGGGAAGGTGACCCTGGGCGGAGGCATCCCGGTGCCCGACCCCGAGCGGTTCATCAACTACCGCATCCCGATCGGGAAGCTGCCGTACAACCTCAAGCTCACCGAGGTCAAGGCCGTTCCCGAGGGGCTGCGCATCTCCGGCGAGGCCACCGACGTGCCCCTCCGAGGCTGAACGTGCCCCGTGCCTGAACCGGATCGTCCCGCCGTACGTCGTGAGGATGTGAGCCAAGCCGGAACCGCCGACGAGCAACTCGTCAGGGCGCTCTTCGACGAGCACGGCGGGCCACTCTACGGCTACGTGCTGCGGCTGACGGGCGACTCGGGGAGAGCGGAGGATGTCGTGCAGGAAACGTTGTTGCGGGCCTGGCGCCATCCCGACGCGTTCGCCGGCCGCTCCATCCGCGCGTGGCTGTTCACGGTGGCCCGCAACCTCGTCGTCGACCAGCACCGCGCGCGCAAGGCGCGTCCCCCGGAGACGGGCGACGAGGCGCTCGCCGTGGTGCCCGCCGACGACGAGCTGGAGCGGGCCGTCGAGTCGTGGGCGATCGCCGAGGCGCTGGCCGCGCTGCGGCCCGAGCACCGCGAGGTGCTGGCCGAGGTCTACTACCAGGGGAAATCCGTCAAGGAGGCCGCCGAGTCGCTCGGCATCCCCGCCGGAACGGTTAAATCGCGCACGTATTACGCGCTTCGGGCGCTCAGACTGGCGCTGGAGGAGCGGGGGCTCGCGCCATGATGATGACCTGTGACGAAGTACGGATGTCTCTCGGGGTCTACGTCCTCGGCGCCCTGGAGCCGGACGAGCGCGTGCTCGTCGAGGCCCATCTCGCCGAGTGCGCCGAGTGCCGGGCCGAGCTGGAGGAGCTGGCCGGGGTGACGACGTTCCTCGGCAGGGTGTCCGAGGGCGACGTGGCGCAGGTGGCGAGCCCGCCCACGGCGGTGCTCGACCGGCTGCTCAGCGCCAAGGTCAGGCGGCACCGTACGAACCGCCTGATGCTCTCGCTGGCCGCCTCGGTCCTGGTGGTCGGGCTCGGCGGCGGAACCCTGTGGACCGTCACCCAGAGCCAGGGCTCCCAGGAGGCCGCCCCGGCGTCGGCGACCCTGGCGGACAGGCCGGCCGTGGCGAGCGAGGACCGGGAGAACGCCCGGTCCTTGGCGGACCAGGCCGCGCCCGACGCCGACGCCGAGGTCAGTGCCAAGGTCAGTGCCTCCAGAACCCCGATGGCCGCCCCCACCCCGTCCTCGACGGGCGGCTTCGCACCGGAGACCTCCAGGTCCTCGGCGGACGACTCCATGCCGAAGACCTCCGGGTCCCCGCTGTCCAGCCCCGCACCGCCGGACGTCCTGCTCGCCCCGAGCGAGCTGCGGTTCGAGGGAGCGGACGGCACGGGCACGGTCCGCGCGGTGGTGACCGCGTCCGTGGGCGAGGGGGCGACCACGGTCAAGGTCATGCTCACCGGGGTGGCCAAGGGCACGCGCTGCCGGCTGGAGGTGATCGGGGAGGGCGGTCGCAGGGAGACGGCGGGCAACTGGGTCGTCAACAGGGCCGCCTACGACGAGTCGGGCGGCTTCGAGGGCACCACGACGATCCCGCCGGAGCGGATCACGTCGTTCGAGATCACCACCGCCGGGGGACGGGTGCTGCTCACGATCCCCGCCCCCTGAACCCGTTCCGGCGGGGTGGTGCGGGAATGGCGGGGCGGTGCGGGAATGGGCCGGGGCGCACGTCTGTTGTCGTGTTCCGTGATCGGTTCGACGGTGGTGGTCGTCACCCTCGTCCTCGCCACGCTCGTGGGCGTGGTCATGCGGCGGCGGAACGGCGTGGCGCGGGAGGTGAGGGGCGACGTGGAGCGGCTCACGTCCGGCGACATCCACGCGGAGCTGGGAGAGCGGGCCACGCTCGTGCAGTTCTCCACCTCCTTCTGCCAGCCGTGCCGGGCGACCCGGCGGATCCTCGGCGAGGTGGCCGGGATGGTCCCCGGCGTCGCGCACGTGGAGATCGACGCGGAGTCCCGCCTCGACCTGGTCCGATCACTGAACATCCTGCGCACCCCCACCGTCCTCGTCCTCGACGCGTCCGGCCGGGTCGTGAAGCGCGCCTCCGGTCAGCCGAGGAAAGCCGACGTCATCGGCGCGCTCGGTCTGGCGGTCGGCGAATGAGCGGGGCACCCTATCGCCCATTGAACGATCATGTCTCAGAAATTGGACAGGGATGTGACAGATGGCGGGACGCCGGGGTAATGTCGTGGACATGAACTCCACGACAGAGCTGCTCACCAAGCGGCGCGCGGTTGATTTCTGCCGCGTGACCACCGCTCTCTGTCGCGTTTCCTAAGGGCGATCTCAAGCGGCCGTCGAGCCGCACCGATCTGCACAACCCTTCAGGAGCATCAGGCGATGCAGGTTGATTCCCGAGCCCTCCGCTTCGCAGCGGCCGTCACCACCGTCGTGCTCGCACTCGTCCTCGTGACGGGCAGCGCATGGCTGCTGGCCGTGCAGGCCGTCGTGTTCGCACTGGGCATTCTCGGCACCTCGCCGTACGGGATGATTTTCAAAGGGATAGTGAAGAGCCCGCCGAAGGAGTTGGAGGACCCCGCCCCGCCGCGCTTCGCGCAGGGGGTCGGCCTCGCCTTCGCTCTGGTGGGTTTGGTCGGATACGTCGCACAGATCACGCCGTTGGCCCTCGGCGCCGTCGCAGCGGCCCTTTTCGCCGCCTTTCTCAACGCCGTTTTTGGTTTCTGTCTCGGCTGCGAGATGTTTTTGATCATTCGCCGTTTACTACCCGCCGCACGATGATCCTGGAGGATCAAAATGAGCCGCTCCGCCGTCCTGGTCGACGCTGACTGGGTCGAGGCCAACCTCGACACTCCCGGTGTCGTCCTCGTTGAAGTGGACGAGGACGCCAGCGCATACGACAAGGGCCACATCCGTGGTGCCGTGAAGGTCGACTGGAAGCAGGACCTGCAGGACCCGGTCCGCCGCGACTTCATCGACCGTGAGGGCTTCCAGGCGCTGCTGTCGTCCAGGGGCATCGCCAACGACGACACCGTGGTCCTCTACGGCGGCAACAACAACTGGTTCGCCGCCTACGCGTACTGGTACTTCAAGCTCTACGGCCACGAGAACATCAAGCTCCTCGACGGTGGCCGCAAGAAGTGGGAGCTCGAGTCCCGCGAGCTGGTCAAGGACGTCGTCGCCCGTCCCGAGACGAGCTACCAGGCCAAGGACCAGGACCTGTCCATCCGCGCCTTCCGTGACGACGTCGTCGCCGCGATCGGCAAGCTCAACCTGGTCGACGTGCGCTCGCCCGACGAGTTCTCCGGCAAGCTGCTCGCGCCCGCCCACCTCCCGCAGGAGGCGGCGCAGCGCGGCGGCCACGTTCCCACCGCCCGCAACATCCCCTGGTCGAAGACGGCCAACGACGACGGCACCTTCAAGACCGACGAGGACCTCAAGGCCCTCTACGAGGGCGAGGGTGTCGACTTCTCCAAGGACACCATCGCCTACTGCCGCATCGGGGAGCGCTCCGCGCACTCGTGGTTCGTCCTCCACGAGATCCTCGACCAGGCCAGCGTCAAGAACTACGACGGATCGTGGACCGAGTACGGCTCGCTCATCGGCGTGCCGATCGAACTGGGAGAGGCCCGATAATGACTCAGGGATGCGCAGCTCCGGAACAGACGGTCGCCCTTCCGGCCGGGATCGATCTTTCGAGCCAGGCCGTCATCCAGGGCGTGGTCTCGGGCGCGGGCACGGCATACGCCCGCCTGCTCGACCACGCGGGAGAGTTCACCGGTGAGGTCGTGGTGTCCGACGAGGGCATCTTCCGCTTCTTCGCCGCTCCCGGTGACTGGACCGTCCGCATCATCGCGGGCGGCGGGATCACCAAGGACATCCCGGCCCAGGCCCGCCTGGGTGAGGTCACCCAGCTCGCCGTGGCCGTCTGACCTTCCGGGACCGGACTCACCACAGCGGACCAGCGGGTTGACCGAACGGTACGAACAGCACAAGTAGGTAGTACGAAAAGCACGGACCAGCAGGGTGAAAGGACCGGCTCCCCTTCGGGAGGCCGGTCCTTTCCGTTGCGCGGGACACGCGGGAACGCGTCGGACAGTCCCCTCGCGTCGGACAGCCGCCCCTTCGCGTCGGACGGTCCCCGCGCGTCAGGCAGTCCTAATCAGTTCTGGGAGTAAGCCATCCGGCAGACTCCTGGTGGTAGGCCGCTGGCAGGTGAGCACTCGGATCTCCTGGACGTTGAGTCCTGGCGAAAGACCGTGCCCCTGCCGGTGGGACGGGAGAAGTGATCGCTGATGGGATGTCGTGCCCGCCTCGTAGGCGTGAGCACTGCGTGATTAGGTCGCCGATGGTTCTCCCGCGGGCTGCTGAAGGTGATCGGCATCGAGAACGGGAGGACCGTTGCGACTGTTTGTGGGCGATGACTGGGCCGAAGACCATCACGACGTGGAGGTGATGGACGGCTCCGGCCGTCGGCTGGCCAAGGCCCGGCTGCCCGAGGGGGTGGCCGGGATGGCCCGGTTGCACGCGCTGGTGGCACAGCTGTCGGGGGAAGAGATCGACGAGGCCGAGGTGCTGGTGGGCATCGAGACCGACCGCGGCCCGTGGGTGCGGGCGCTGGTCGCCGCCGGATACACCGTGCTGGCGGTCAACCCGCTGCAGGCCGCCCGGTTCCGCGACCGGCTCGGGGTCTCGGGCGCCAAGAGCGATGCCGGGGATGCGCACGTGCTGGCCGATATGGCCCGCACCCACGCCCACGAACTGCGCCCCGTGGCCGGCGACACCCCGCAGGCCGAGGCCGTCAAGGTCGTGGCCCGCATGCACAAGACACTGATCTGGGAACGCACGCGGCACACCCAAAGGTTGCGGCACGCGTTGCGCGACTACTTTCCCGCCGCGCTGGCGGCCTTCGACGACCTGGACGCCGCCGACGCCCGGGAACTGCTGGCCAAGGCGCCCACCCCGACCCAGGCTGCCCGGCTGACGATCGGGCAGATCAGCGCCGCGCTCAAGCGGGCCCGCCGCAAGAACGTCGCCGACAAGGCCACCGCGATCCAGGCCGCTCTGCGTGCCGATCACCTGGGCCAGCCCGAGGTCGTGACCGCCGCCTACGCCGCCTCCGTCCAGGCGCTGATCGCCGTCCTGGACGTGCTCAACGCCCAGGTCAAGACGTTGCAGGGGCAGGTGGAGGAGTATTTTGGGCAGCACCCGGCCGCTGAGATCGTCCTGTCCCAGCCCGGGCTGGGACCGGTTCTCGGTGCCCGGGTGCTCGCGGAGTTCGGCGACGACCCTGCGCGTTACGCCACCGCCAAGGCCCGTAAGAACTACGCCGGGACCTCCCCGATCACCCGCGCGTCCGGCAAGAAGAAGGTCGCCCTGGCCCGGTTCGTGCACAACGACCGGCTCATCGACGCCCTGCTCACCCAGGCGTTCAGCTCCTTGAGGCTCTCGCCCGGCGCGCGTGCCTATTACGACCGGCAGCGGGCCCGCGGCTGCGGCCACAACGCCGCCCTGCGCCAGCTCGCCAATCGCCTCGTCGGCATCCTGCACGGCTGCCTCAAGACCGGCACGCTCTACCACGAGGCAACCGCCTGGTCGCATCACGCGGAGTCGCTTGCGGCTTGACATCTAAGCTCCTGGGATGTCTTTCGCGTTGGACAATCCCTTTCACGTCGGACAGTCTCCCCGCGTCAGACCGTGAGACGGTCCGCCAGGCGGTTCTCGACACGATCGAGGGCGTCGACGTGGTCGGGCACCGGGGACATCGCCGCCGCCAGACGCAGGTGCGGCAGGGCTTCGGCGAGACGGTTGGCGCGTTCGAGGGTCCGGCCGAGCAGGAACCGGGCGTAGTGGTCGCCGGGGGTGCGCTCCAGAAGCGACTCCAGGGTCTCCCTCGCCCTGCCGAGCTGGGCCGAGCCGAAGTAGGCGCGGGCCGCCAGCAGCCGGACGGCGGGATCGTCGCCGTGATCGGCCAGCAGCGGACGCAGGATCCACAGGGCGCCGAGGGGGTCCCGGGCGTCCAGCAGCGCCTCGGCCTGGCGCAGCCACCTCACCTCGTCGGGGAGTTCCCGCCGAGGGGCGGCGTGCCGTACCAGGTCGGCGAGGACCTCGGCCGGTTGCGCGCCCGAGACCATCGTGTCGCCGACCGCGAAGGTCGGCGAGGTGGCGACGCCCTCGGCCTTGCCGCGCAACAGCTCGGAGCGGACCTCGTCCGCGCCGTCGCCCCGGTCGAGCGCCTCGGCCATGCCGTCCAGACCGGCCTCGGCGGCGAGCGCGACCAGGGTGGCGCGGTCCCCGATGTCGGAGCCCTCGACGAAGTGGGCGCGCAGGATCCGCTCCACGACCGCGTCCTGGAGCGCGGCGCCTCCCCGCCCGTAGGCGAGGGCGACGACCCGGTGGGCGTCGAACGTGTTCGCCCGCCACACGGCGCCCCTCGGCCGGTCGCCGTCTTCGAGCCGCCCCTCCGCCGGGGGCGGCGCCGGGTGGAGGGCTCGCAGAGCGCCCTCGGCGACCGGGTCGCGAAGCTCCTCCTCCAGCGGCTCCGACGGCACCGGAGCCATCGGGTCGATGACGTACGGGCGCCAGACGATCTCCACGTCCTCGCCGAGTCGCGCCTGCTCCAGGCGTCGCCTGCCGACGTAGGCCCACGCGCAGGCCAGGTCGGCCCAGACTTCCATGCGCTTCATTGCCGCTGCAACAAACGGATCCGGCCGTTTATTCGACGGGCCCGCCGACCTCGATCGATCCGGGGTGACGAGCGCGCGGAACCCGGGGCGGCCGCCGTCTCGGCGCCCTCGACCTGGCGGGAATCCGGCCGAGCTCACGACGGCCGACGGAACCGGCGGGAGGCGGGGGAAGCGGTGTTCCGCCGGTCCCGCCGGTCGGGCTGCGCTCCGTCGGGGGAATCGTTAGCATGCGTCGGGTGCCTGAAACGCCTGTTATGCCCGCACAGTCGCCGGCAGTCGGCCGGAGGTCCGCCTCGCTCTCCGCGGCCTCGCTGCCCATGCACACGCTCAGGATCTTCGGCGCCTGCGCCCTGTCGCTGATCCTCTGGTTCTCGGCGGGCCGGGTGGTCCGTGCGCTGCTGATGGTGGCCGCCAGCGAGGTCTCCCACGGTGACTACCGGCAGGTGCGGCTCGTCATCACGATGTTCGTCTTCACGCTGATCGTGCTGAACGAGCTCGTGATCATGGTCGGCATGCTGCACTCGGTGCGCGGGGCGCTGCGGGAGATCCGGGCGCGGCGGGAGGGGGGCGAGGCGGACGAGAGCATGTTCGGCGCGCTGAACCGCGCCACGCTGGTCTTCGCCACCATCTACCTCGCCTGGAGCTTCCAGAACGCGGACGCCAGGGAGTTCATCGGGGTCGACACCGCCAGGCGGGTCGACCAGGACTTCGCGTCGAGTCTCGCGGGGAACGGGGTGGAGGGCGGCACCGGGCTCTCCACGCTGGACGTACGGGTCTCACTGGGGGTCGCCGTGGTCGCGTACCTTCTCAAGGCGCTGTTCGGCTGGTGGCACGTGAACGGCAAGGTCAAAGGCAGCGGCGTGTTCGCGACCTTCTTCGAGCTGGCCTTCGCCTTCTACAGCCTCAACGCCCTGTTCGCCTTCGCCGAGGCGCGGGCGGACTGGCTGGACCACCGGGTCGCCGTGACGACGGTCAAGGACTGGGCCGAGGCGGCGGGCGAGGCCGTGCCGTGGTGGAAGACCTTCTGGGACGCGGTCGGGGACGTCTGGCCCCATGTGATCGACGGTCTGGTCGTCCCGCTCACCTGGCTGACGGTCGCCTCGCTCGTCTACGGAGCCTTCGCCGAGGACACCCGGGCCGTCGTGCGGGGGACCAGGCTCGACAACGTGGCCACCCGGATGGAGCGGACGCACAACCTCACCCAGACCACGATGACCCGCGCCACGGCCGGGTTCCAGGAGCGCTGGGTTCCCCCGATGAACGCCTTCCGGCTCGCCGTCCGGGGCGGTCCCGCGCTGTTCGGTCTCTTCTGTCTCGGTTATGTCGGGATCAGGGTGGTCACCGACTACGCGGATCGGGGCGTGCGGACGCTGATCGGCAACGAGGACCCGTTCGTCTGGCTCGCGCTGGGCGGGCCGGTGTCCTTCGTCAGGGAACTGGTGGTGCTGACGCTGACCGTCTGCCTGCTGGCGGCCACGTTCGACATCGCGGCCACCCGCAGTCGTGAGGCGGGGGAGACGCTCACCGCCTGAAGCGCAGCACCTGGTCCTGGGCGGGGTCCTTCTGCTTCGCGGCGTTCTTGAAGATGTCCTTCACGGACTCGTCCTCCACGACGTGGTACGTCGCGGGGCGGACGTAGACCTCGACCTGCCCGGCCAGCTTCCTGGGCACCACGCCGACCATGTTGTAGGAGTAGGCGGTACCGACCTTGTGGTCCTTGGCCTCTTCCGGGAGGTCGTTGCTCTCGGGGAGGACCTTCCACACGCGGCCGTCGGAGTGCCGCACCTCGACCTGGGGCTCACCGCGCAGGCTGACGCCCTCGGCGTCCAGCGCGGTCCTCGTCACCTTGATCTTCAGCCACTGGCGGTCGGCCGGGAGGGGCTTCTGGCCGGGCAGGCTGTCCACCTGCTCGACCGAGGCCTTCCACGACACGTGCATCAGCGTCATGGCGGCTCCCGGCGCGACGGTGTGGATCCTGTCGGCGGGGTTGCCGGTCCTGTAGACGGTGTAGCCGCTCCACGCGGAGACAGCGAGGCCGAGTCCCACGGCCACGATCGCCCCGCCGGCCCGCAGCACCGTACGGCGACTCCTCGCCGGCGAGGTCTCCTCCGTGGCCGCCGCGGTCTCCGGCGGGGGGCGTTCCCCGGGCGGGGTGTCGGCGGGTGCGACGGCGGGGGTGGCCGCGACCGTCCCGGTTCCGGCGGCGGAGGGCCTGGGCAGCGGGGGGCCGGGGACGGAGGGGAACGGCTGGGTCGAGGCTCCCGGTGGCTCTTCCGCCGGTTCTTCCACGGGCGGTTTCGGGGGCCAGACCTGTTCGTCCGGGAACGTCCGCAGCGGGCCGGGCGTCCACTGGCCGCCGCCGCTCGGAGGTTGGCGGCGCTGGGGCGAGGCGGGGCGGCTTCTGGCCGGAGCGGGAGGTGTGGCGGGCAGCCCCGGGGCCGGGGGCGAGGGCGCGGCGGGGGGACCCGAGGTCGGGGTGGCCGGGCCGGTCGGGGTGGCCGGGCCGGTCGGGATGCTCGGGATGCTCGAGATGCTCGGGTCGACCGAGCCGACCGGGCCGACCGGGCCGGCAGGGCTGGGGGACGTCGGCGGCGCGGTGGGCCGAGGCCGGGGGGCGGGGGCCGGCTGCGCCGGAGCGGGGAACCCCTGCCCGGCACGGCGGTTCCCGGGCTCGGGCGGGTTCAGCCGCCGGGCCCGAGGAGGCTTGGGCCGTTCGGGATTCTGGCCGGTACCCGGGCGGTGGGGCGCGGGGGGCTCCGCGTGTCGCTCCGCGTGACGTCCGCGAGGCCGCGTGGGCGCGTCGTCGTCGAGACGACCGGGCGGTGCCGGGTGACCCGCCGGGTGACTGAGGGGGACACCGGGGAGGCCGGGGGCACCGGAGACGCCGGGATCGCCGGGGATGCCGGAGGTGCCGGCGGCGCCGGGCGCACCGGGAGGCACCGGACCCGGCGACGGCGGATACTCGCCGACGGCACCGGGCGGGGTCGGGGGGAGAGGTGCCGGGTGGGGTGGCGTCGGGCCGGGCCGCGCCGGATGCTCACCCCGGGTGCCGGGGGTGCCGGGGGTGCCGGGGGTGCCGGGGGTGCCCGGAGTGCTTGGGGGCACGGGCCAGGTGCCGAGGGTGGCGGGCCAGGGACTGCCGCGATAGGGATCGTGAGACGGCGTGGAGGAATGATCTTCCGAGGCGGGCCGGTTCTGTCGTGAGGGCCCGTTCTCTCCCGTAATCCCGGGCTCTTCCGAGGGCCTGCGTTCCCCTGCGGGCCAGGCTTCCTCCGCGGGCCAGGTCTCTCTCGCGGGCCGGGGCTCGCGTGCGGACCGTTCCTCCCGCGCGAGCCGTTCCTCCCGCGAGGCGAACCAGTCGCGGCCCTGCTCGTCCTCGGGGCCTCCCTGGTACGGCGTCCCCATCAGGTCCTGCTCGCCAACTCGTAGACGTCCTTCGCGGTGGAGGTCAGTCGTCGCGCGGCGGCCTCGTCCAGGCCCAGGTCGATCTCGATCTCGGGTCCGTTCGGCTCGATGATGAAACCGGATGAGGGGGCGAGCAGGATCCGCGCGTCCGGGAGCTCGCCGGGCGGGATCTCGAAGACCGTCACGCCCTCGGTCCACCAGCCCGGCTGGATGTAGGGATGGGTGATGGTCGACATCTGGTCCACCCTGTCGGAGGCCACGTAACGGTGCCCGTCGCCCGCCAGCAACCGGGGAGGCCCCAGCTGCTGCGGCTCCCAGGTCGCCGTGGCGCCCACCTCGACGATGATGAAGATTCCCTTGGCGGTCACCCGTTGCCGCTCGCCGCCGGGCTTCGCGGCCGCGATGGCCCTGGCCGCGTGCACCGCCCTGACCCGCGCGGAGATCCGCGAGCCGGTGACCTCCTCGTTGATGTCACCGGTCGAGGTGAGGGGCGCGTCGTGGTCGGCGATCCCCGAGCGGAAGGCCTGCAGCCCCACGGCCGAGGCCGCCAGCGCGATCCCGGCCAGCACGGCACCGGCGGCGCGCCACCGGCTCGGCGGCGCTGCGGTTCCCCGGCGGGCGGGCGTCCCGGAGCGGGTGTCCCGCGGGGGACGGTTCTCGGGCCGGGGAAGGGGCTGGGGACGAGCCTCGGACGGGGGGCGGGAGGAGATGTTCACGACTGCGTTCCCTTCGGCACGACGGGAAGCGTGACCTGAGCCGTCACCACGGGCTTCTCCTCGCCCCCGTCGTTCTCCGTCACCAGGAACCAGCCCGGCGACAGGGTGACCCCCTCACGCCACTCGTACTTGCCGACGTCGATCGTCAGCTGCTTGGGAACCCGCTGCCTGTCCTCCAGCTCGTACTTGATCACGACGCTGGTCGGCAGGGCGGGGTGGAGTTGCGTGCTCTCGCCCCCTCCGGTGGGGGAGAACACCGACGCGCCGTACTTGCCCTTGATCGCCGGGGTTATCTTGAGCAGGGACGAGCCGAGAGACCCGCCGCCCAGGCCGCCCTCGTAGGGCAGTCCCGTGATCGCGGTCTCGTCGCCCTTGTTGGTGACCCGGAGCTCGATCTCCAGGAAACGCTTGGCCGGGCTGCCGAACAGGCCGGGCTCGCTCAGGGTGCGGGACCCGACGAACGTGGTCGTGAACTGCTCCTGGTCCACGGTCGAGCCCTGGCCGAGCCGCTTGGGAGGCTTCTCGGGGGCCGTGGCGAAGCCTCCGACGGCTGCGGTGGCTCCCAGACCGGCGATCGTCACCAGGGCGACGAGCGGGACCGCGATGGGGCGCCGTCTGGTGGGACCCTCGGAAGGGGGAGTCATGAGAAATGATGTTAATCGCTGACGTACGTCTCATCCGACTCATCTGTCCCTTAAGTACTGGTGAACCTGGGGAAAATACAGCGGATTGACGGGAACGCTGCCCGAATATGATGTCGAACTCTTACGCTGTCTCCGAGGCTTCCGATGAGCCCGATGGCGGAGGTTCCGTGGCGGACGTGCATCCAGAGCATGCGCAGCTCCAGGCGGACCGGATCTACCTGGGCTGGCAGTACGCCTTGATGCACCCTGATCCGGGTCCGGCTCCCAAGCGACCCTCGCCCGTCGAGAATCCTCCGGAGCCGCTCGACCCCGAGTGGGTGCGCAGGGAGCGCCTCAACGAGGACCTGCTGAACCGGCCGGTCAAGATCGTTCGTGGGTTCATGGCCGCGCTCGCCACCCTGATCCTCGTCCTCGGTGTCACCGAGATGCTCAGCTGGTCGTTCGCCGCCGTCGGGGTGATCGCCGCCGGTGGCATCGCGGCGTTCTGCAGCTACGCCGTCCACCAGGGCGACCGGGCGGTGCGCCACCGCATCAAGGAGCGCGAGGTGGCCGGTGACCGGCTGCGGGAGGAACGCGACAGGGAGCTCTTCCTCGCCCAGGAGGAGCACGCCGCCCGTTACCGGGAGTGGGCGGAGAAGAAGGAGCGCCACGACCGTCAGCTGACCTGGTACGCGGTGGCGGTGCCCGACGAGATCGACCGGATCGACGTGGCCGGGGGCACGCTGCCCGGCTGGTCGGCGCTGATCACTCTGCTCGGCGCGACCCGCCTCTACAGCGGCGGCCACCTGACCGTGCTCGACCTGTCCGAGGGCGCGATCGCCAAGGACCTGATCGAGCTCGCGCGCAGGGGCGGCGACGACCCGCTGGTCTGGGTGCTGCCGGTCGACCTGCCCCGGCTCGACCTGGGCGCGACGCTCGCCCCGGAGGCCTTCGCCGACGTCCTCGCCCACGTGGTGAGCGTCAGCGAGGAGCACCGCTCGACCAGGGACCTGTCGTTCGACAACGCCATCCTGGAGCGGGTCCTGGAGGTCCTCGGCGAGAGCGCCACGATCAACCAGGTCACCGCCGCCCTGCGCGCCCTGGCCCAGGTCGGCGACCCCCGCGAGGACCTGCGGTTCGGCCTGATCACCGCCACCCAGCTGGAGCGGATCGGCACGCTGTTCGGCCGGGGCGTCAGCGACCGGGTGGTGATCGAGCGGGCGTGGGCGCTGGAGTCGCAGCTGCGCAAGCTGGAGACCCTCGGCTCCGAGGCGGTGCGCCTGCCGCCCGCGCGCCTGCGGGTCGTGTCGATGGACCGCCAGGCGGGCGTGTTCGGCAACCGCGTCCTCGGCACGTACGTGGCGACGGCACTCACCCACATCCTGCGCCAGTCGCCCGCCTCCGAGCGGCCGTGGTACCACACGATCATCGTCGCGGGCGCGGAGAAGCTCCGCGGTGACGTGCTCGACCGGCTCATGGACGCCTGCGAGACCTCCAGGACCGGCCTCGTGCTCACCTACCGCGCGCTGACCCCGACCGTACGGGAGCGGCTCGGGCGCGGGCACGCGGCGGTGACGTTCATGCGGCTCGGCAACGCCGAGGACGCCCGGGTCGCCAGCGAGCACGTCGGCACCGAGCACCGGCTGGAGCTCGCCCAGCTCACCGAGACGATCAGCGCCGCCGGGGCCGGGATGGACGGCGGCTACGTCTCCACGGTCGGCCAGGCCGAGGAGGGCGACGAGGAACGCGACGTGAGCCACGCGGACCTCAAGGAGGACATCACCGAGTCCACCGAGTGGGGCCGTCGCGCGACCAAGGCGATGGGGGAGACCGAGCGGGTGTTGCACCGCTCCAGGGAGTTCCTCGTCGAGCCCCACCAGCTCCAGCAGCTTCCCACCACCTCGGTGATCGTCACCGACGCCACCGCCGACGGCCGCAGGGTCCGGCTCGCCGATGCCAACCCGGCCATACTGACCTTCCCCAAGACGACGCTGGGCGAGTTCGACGAGATCAAGGAAGCCGCGCTGGAACAGGTGCACCAGGAGAAGAGGGCGGAGCCGCGCGCGTCGAGCGCGTTCGAGGACGCGCCGCCCAACCTCGGGCCGCCCCCGGCCAGGCTCGACTGGCGTCGCCGCTGATGAGAACCCGGCCCACGCCGACGAGAGCCCGGTCGGCGCGGGCTCGGGGGCGGAGGCTCCGGCGCCACCGCGACGGGCGCCACCGCGACGGCCGGTACCGCGACGGCCGGTACCGCGACGGCCGGTACCGCGACGGCCGGTACTGCGACGGCCGGTACGGATCCGGGCGACGTGGGCTCGGGGGGCGGAGACTCCGGCGTTACGGATCCGGGCTGTGGGTCCGGGCGATGCGGGTCAAAGGGGATGCGGGTCCAGGGGGAGGCTCCGGTGGTACGGGGCCGGGAGACGTGGGGCCGGGAGACGTGGGTCCGGGGGTGGAGGCTCGGGTGAGGATCGTTCGAGCGGCGGTGTTTTCGCCGGGTGCGTCAACGAGCCGTCCGTATGTCGTAATGGGATGGTCAATGCCGGGGTGCGAGCCCCGAGTCAGGTTCGACCGTGGTTGCGGGGGTGACCTACCCTCGATCTCGATCATGCGTCGGCCGGTACGACGGAGCGATCCGTGAAGCGTCAACCCTCCGGCCTGGAGCCGGGTCCCCCGGGTGGAGACCAAATGCAGCCAAGTGTGTCCCGTCCGCCCAATGCCCTGACCGGTCCCTGGTACAGAATCCAGGCGATCACGGCGCCCTCGCGCAGCTCCTCAGCCGAGTGGGACTTCGTCACCGTCCTGCCCGCCGTACTCTCCACGGCCCAGCGCAACCGGCCCTTCGTGGTCGGCTGGCTCTCGCGCGGGTCCGGCGCCCCGCTGGAGCTGATCACCAACGCGGGGCCGCTCACCCCGCCGCGCCCGCCCCGCAGGGCCGCCACCGAGGCGGAGCAGGCCCCCGGCGGCCCCGAGCCGCTGCTGTTCCCCAGCGGTGCCCGTGGTGTCCGGATCGGCGACGAGTGGCTCCGCGACCTGTCGGACCTCGCCTGGACCGTCTGCCCGGGACGGCAGGCCCCGCCGCTCGGCGGACGCCGCGAGCCGGACGCCGACGAGATCAGGCGGCCCACGCTCTTCGAGTCGACGCTGGTCACGCTCATGTCCCGGCCGTTCGCCTGGCTGGTGGTGGCCGAGCAGACCGACCTGCTCGACGCCGAGGTCGCGCACCTGCGCACCCAGCTCAACGTGCTGCGGCAGTACGGTGACGCCTCCGAGCGCTCCCGCTACGACGCCGAGCGGGCCGAGCGGCGCATGCAGGAGCTGGACGCCTTCCGGGAGGCCGGGCTCTGGAACGTCCGGGTGCTCGCCGGGGCCGCCGGGCCCGAGGAACTGCGTCAGATCGCCCCGGTGCTCGTCGGCTCCGCCGAGATGAGCCACCACCCCTACCGCCTGCGCAGCGCGCTGTCCGGCCCCGTGTACGGCTTCGCCGAGGCGCTGACCACCACCCTGCAGGACCCGGCGGACGGCGCGGCCTCCCCGTTCGCGGCCACCGCGGGGGCGCTCGCCGCCCTCGCCGGGCTGCCGCACCGGGAGGTGCCGGGGGTACGGGTCCTCGACGCGGGCTTCTTCGACGTGACCAGCGAGGCGGACACCGTGCCCGGCGCGCTCACCGTCGAGCTCGGGTCCATCCTCGACGGCCAGGACAGGCCGGTCGGCTCGTTCAAGGTCCCGCTGGCCACCCTCAACCGGCACGCGTTCATCACCGGGGCCACCGGCTCAGGCAAGTCCCAGACCGTCAGGCACCTGCTGGAACAGCTCACCGGCGCGGGCGTCCCGTGGCTGGCCATCGAGCCGGCCAAGTCCGAGTACGCCTCGATGGGCGGCCGGATCGAGCACCTCGCCCCGGTGACCGTGATCAACCCGTCGGCCCCGGAGAGCGTGCCGTTCAGCGTCAACCCGCTCGCCCCCGAGCCCGGCTACCCGGTCCAGGCCCACATCGACATGGTCCGCGCGCTGTTCATGGCGGCCTTCGACGCCGAGGAGCCGTTCCCGCAGATCATGTCGCTCGCCCTGCAGCGGGTGTACGAGGCCAACGGCTGGGACGTGGTCACCGGCTGGGCGGCCCCGGGGGCCGCGGTCCGGCCCGCCGTGCCGACCCTCGAACAGCTCCAGCGGCACGCGATGGACGTGATCAAGGAGATCGGCTACGGCCGGGAGGTCCAGGCCGACGTGGAGGGCTTCATCTCGCTGCGGCTGCGGTCGCTGCGGGTGGGCTCCGCGGGCCGGTTCTTCGAGGGCGGGCACCCCGCCGACATCGGCGACCTGCTCCAGCGCAACGTGGTGCTCGCGATCGAGGACGTCGCCAACGACGAGGACAAGGCGTTCCTGATGGGCACCTTGATCATCCGGATCGTGGAGCACCTGCGGATGCGGGCCAGGAAGGAGCGCAGCAGCGGGCTCAAGCACGTCATCGTGATCGAGGAGGCGCACCGGCTGCTCCGCGATCGGGGCGCGGGGCGGGCCAGCACGCACGCCGTCGAACTCCTGGCGGGCATGCTCGCCGAGATCCGCGCGTACGGCGAGGGCATCGTGGTCGCCGAGCAGATCCCCACGAAGCTCGTCTCCGACGTGGTGAAGAACACCGCGCTGAAGGTGATCCACCGGCTCCCCGCCGAGGACGACCGCCAGCTGGTCGGCGCGGCGACGAACCTGAGCGAGGAGCAGTCCCGGCAGGTCGTCTCGCTCCCGCCCGGCGTCGCCGCCGTCTTCGCCGACGGCATGGACCGGCCGCTGCGCATCCAGGTGCCGCTGGGCGAGGACCGCGAGCGCCCGGTCCCCGGCCACATGCCGCCCATCTGCGGGCGCCGCTCGGCGGCCTGCGGGCAGGAGTGCCGCGCCGGCCGGGCGTGCACGCTGGTCGAGCTGCGCGAGGCGGACCTGCTCGCCGGGGCGTCCGAATGGGCCTGGCTGCGGATCTGGACCGACACGCTGGTGCTGGCGTTCTGCACGAACCGGCCGGTGCCCGGGGTGCCCAGGGCGCTCGCCGAACTCTGGGCGGAGCTCCCGCCGCGACGCCGCGAGTGCCTGCTGGCCACGACGGTGGAACGCTGCGTGGGCCGCCGCGCCTGGTCGCTGCGTACCGTGAGCGATCCGGCCAAGCTGACCGAGCAGGTCGCCACGGTCGCGACCAGGCTGCTCGGCCCCGACCGCGACCCCGGCGAGCGGCCGGGGCCCGCCTGGGTCATCCCGCAGGTGCGCTGGCTGCACGAGGTGGACAGGCTCTTCCCGTACGGCCAGCCCGCGCCCAACCCGCGCGGTTCCGCGCCGGTGATGGAGTACGCCCTGTTCAACCGTCCCGCGGGCGGCACCGAGCTGCTCGGCCACCGGGCCAAGGCGCTCCGCCACCACCCGCTGTCCATGGAGGTGGACAGGAACAGGGAGCTGGCCTGGCGGGTGATCCTCGGCGACGACGAGCGCGAGAGCGTGGAGCGCGACATCCTCACGGTCACCATCGGCGTCGACCCGGCCGACCGGCTCCGGCACGTGTCCCAGACCATGGGGGCGGGCTGGCTGGAGAGCGTGCTGTCGTGGCCGCACCGGTTCGTACTGCCCTTCGACGCCGACTCGCCGGAGCCCGCGGAGCTCGCCTTCGCCGAGCAGTGAGGACGGTTCGACGGGGGTGCTTCCCGCGATGGGTTCACTTCGCGGGCGTGCTCCGCGGGGTCGCCTCGTGAGTTTTCGCGGGTGTGCTCCGCGGGGTCGCCTCGTGAGTTCGTCTCGCGAGTTTTCGCGGGCCTTTCCATGAGCGTTTCCGTGGACTTTGCCCGAGACCTTCCCATGGGCCTTTCCCGGGTGCCTTCTGACCGGGTCCGAGGGCTTTCTTACCTCACCGTCACCGGGGGGTGCGTGTGACGTGCCACCCGGGGGTGACGGTGCCGAAGCAGGGCTAAGATCTGCGGCATGAACGATTCGGTGATTCCGGTCCCGCGGCCGGGCCGGTCGGCCGCCGGGTCGTCCCGTGACGGGTCGCCAAGCGAGGAGACGGCATGACTCAGCTTCCGCTGCGGGCGCAGCTCGCCACCGCTCTCGGCCGGACGGCCGCGACCCTGTCCCGGGTCACCGGGCGTGGAGACGGATCGGTGATCGGGGGCCGGGTGAGCCTGGTCCTGGAGCCCGACCTGCTGCGCAAGCTCGCGCACGACCGCAAGCTCGCGCTGGTGAGCGCGACCAACGGCAAGACCACGACGACCCGCCTGATCACCTCCGCGCTGTCGGAGCTCGGCGACGTCGCCACCAACGCCTTCGGCGCCAACATGCCCGCCGGGCACGTCTCGGCGCTGTCGTCGGCCAAGCACGCCCCGTACGGCGTGCTGGAGGTCGACGAGAAGTACCTGCCCGAGGTGATCGACACCACCGGCGCCGGGGTCATCTGCCTGATGAACCTCAGCCGCGACCAGATGGACCGGGCGGGCGAGATCTGGCTGCTCGCCCAGAAGTGGCGCCGGGCGCTGGCGGGCAAGAACACCCACGTGATCGCCAACGCCGACGACCCGCTGGTGGCCTGGGGCGCCTCCACCGCCGCCTCGGTCACCTGGGTGTCGGCGGGCCAGCCGTGGAAGGAGGACTCCTGGTGCTGCCCCGAGTGCGGCGGCCCCCTCGACCGCAAGGGCATGGAGTACGTCCCGCCCGGCAGCGTCGGCGCCGGTGCCCCCTCGAAGGCGGGCGAGAACGACTGGGCCTGCCGCGAGTGCACCTTCCGGCGTCCCGAGCCGTCCTGGATCCTCGACGACGACGCGGTGATCGACCCGCGCGGGCAGCGCTGGGTGCTCGACATCCAGCTCCCCGGGCGCGCCAACCGGGCCAACGCGGCGATCGCGCTGGCCACCGCCGAGGTGTTCGGCCTGCCCGTCGAGCGGGCGCTGCCCCGGCTGCGCGAGGTCAGGTCGGTCGCCGGCCGATACACCACGGTGGAGCGCGACGGCCGGCACGCCCGGCTGCTGCTCGCCAAGAACCCGGCCGGATGGCTGGAGGCGTTCGACGTGCTCGACTCCTCGCTTCCGGTGATCCTCTCCGTCAACGCCCAGGGGCCCGACGGCCGCGACACCTCATGGCTGTGGGACGTCGACTACCGCGTGCTGCGCGGCAGGCCGGTCTTCGTGGCCGGTGAGCGGCGGCTCGACCTCGCGCTCCGGCTGGACGTGGCGGACGTGCCGTTCCAGCTGGCGGGCTCGTTCGAGCAGGCGCTCGCCGCGCAACCGCCCGGCAAGGTCGACGTGATCGCCAACTACACCGCCTTCCAGCAGATCCGATCGGAGTTCGGTCGTGCAGTCTGACAGCGCCCTGCGCCTTGTCTGGATCTATCCGGACCTACTGAGCACGTACGGCGACCAGGGCAACGTCCTGGTCCTGGAGCAGCGCGCCAAGCGCCGGGGCATCCCCGTCGAGACCGTGCACGTGCGCTCGGCCGACCCGGTCCCCGAGGGCGGCGACATCTACCTCATCGGCGGCGGCGAGGACCGGCCGCAGATCCTGGCCTCCGAGCGGCTGCGGCGCGACGGCGGCCTGCACCGGGCCGTCCAGCGGGGCGCGGCCCTGCTGGCCGTGTGCGCGGGCTACCAGATCATCGGTACCACGTTCGGCGGCGAGGAGGGCCAGCCGGTCGACGGCATCGGCCTGATCGACATCTCCAGCGGGCGCGGCCAGGGCCGGGCCGTCGGCGAGCTGGCGGGGGAGGCGGACCCTGCGCTCGGCATCCCGACGCTGACCGGCTTCGAGAACCACATGGGCGTCACCCGGCTCGGGGCCGGGATCCGGCCGCTGGCGCGTACGGCGGTCGGTACGGGCAACGGCGACGGCACCGAGGGCTGCTACACCGGCAAGATCGTCGGCACCTACCTGCACGGTCCCGCGCTCGCCCGCAACCCCGGCCTCGCCGACCTGCTGCTCACCTGGGCGGTGGGCGCTCAGCTGCCGCCGATCGACGACTCCTGGTTCGACCGTCTCCGCGAGGAGCGTCTGACCGCGGTGCTGCCCCACTGATCAGGTGCCGCCGTCGCCGACGGGGGCGTGCCGGTGAGAGGTCTCTCGGTGACGGGGACCTCTCCTCGGGGACGTCTCCCCGGTGACGTCCTCAGTGGCGGGGAGCTCTCAGTGGCGAGAAGCTCCCGGTAGCGGGGTTTTCCGGTGAACAGGGGCGTCCCGTCGGCGTGGGAAGTCGGCTGCCCGGCCTGGCCGGGCTGCCGGTGGCCGCGGGGGCGGTTGTCTCAGCCACCTCAGTAGACGAGGGCCTGGACGCCCTCGCCCAGCGCCTCTTCCACGAAGGTGGAGGCGCCCGCGATGCGGATGCCCTCGATCACGTCGTCGACCGTGATGTCCCGCCGGGCCGCGCACTGCGTGCACAGGGTCACCCTGCCCCCCGCGAGCACCGCGTCGAGCAGGTCACCGAGCTGGGCCGCGTGCGGGAGGGTGAACTCCTTCGCCCGGCCGGGAAGGGCGAACCAGGCGGATTCGCCCGTCAGCCAGAGCGAGACGGGAACCCCGCTCGCCAACGCCGCCGCGGCCACCGTGAACGCCTGATTGCAGCGCTCGGGTGAGTCGTCGCCTGCGGTAACCTTGATCACCAGTGATCGTGCCATGCTCGAAGCCTATGCGGCCCGGCGTCACCGGCGCGAACCATACCCGAGCGGCCCTAGGCTCGTTTTCATGGACGTTCCCGAACTGCATCCCGATCTTGAGCCGATCGCCTTCCTCGTGGGCCGATGGGAAGGCGCCGGGGTCGGGGGATATCCGACGATCGAGAGTTTCAACTTCGGCCAGGAGATCGTCTTCGGTCACAACGGCAAGCCGTTCCTGACCTACACCAGCCGCACCTGGCTGCTCGACGAGGCAGGCGACAAGGTCCGCCCGCTGGGCGTGGAGACCGGTTTCTGGCGTCAGCTCCCGGGCCGCCAGCTTGAGGTGTGCCTGTCACACCCCACGGGCATCGTGGAGGTCTACGTCGGTGAGGTGGTCTTCAACAAGATCGAGCTCCAGACCGACGTGGTGGCCCGCACCGCGACCGCCAAGGAGTACACGGCGGGCCACCGCCTCTACGGGCTGGTCAACGGCAATCTGATGTGGGCGTACGACATGGCGGCCATGGGCCAGCCGCTCCAGTCCCACATCTCGGCCGAGCTCAAGCGGGTCGGTGACTTCGTACCCGACGAGGTGTGAGGGCCGCGCCCGGGGATGGGGTTCGTCCTTGATCTCGTCCTCGTCCTCGTCCTCGTCCGAGGTTCGTCCCGGCTGAGGACCGAGGTTCGTCCCGGCCGAGGTTCGTCCCGGACGGGGGGCGTTCCCGACGGGACTCGGCTCTGACGGGGGATTCGTCTCCCGCCGGGATTCGGTTCCGGCACCGGGTGAGGCGGGGGCTGCGCCCGGTGCCCGCGACGGGGTGGGGCGGGGCGCTGGCTACCCTCTGAACATGAGCACCCCCTTCACCCCCGACGTGGTCGAGGCCATCAAGCGCCACATGAACGACGACCACGCCGATGACGCGCTGCTGATCTGCAGGGGCCTCGGCGGGCAACCCGAGGCCACCGGCGCGACGACGACCGGCGTCGACGCCGAGGCGATCGAGTTCGCCGCCGTGGTCGGCGGGCGGGACGTCACGGTCCGGGTCCCCTGGAGCGGCACGCTGACCGAACGCGCCCAGGTCCGGATGGAGGTCGTCCGCCTCTACCGTGACGCCTGCGCCGCCCTCGGCGTCCCCGCTCGCGGCGAGCACTGACCGGCGGATCCCCGTTCTCCTCCTGTTCTCTCCTTCGGCTCCTCACGCCGCCCGCCCGCCCGCGCGCCGGGCCGGATTCGGTGGAGCGGTGATCCGGCCTGGCCCGTGCCGTCCGGCCGGCGTTCGCCAGGACCTCCTCCCGAACGGTGAACGAGAGGTGGGAGGAACCCGTGGGTCGGTTGATGACGGTCCGATCACTGTCGAGACCGATCGTGGCGTTCGTGGAAAGCTCCCAGGTACCAAAATTTCCTGAAAAGGGAGGCGCGGTGAAACCACGAGCACTCGTACTGGCGCCGATGCGAGGTCAGGAGTGGAACCGCCTGAGAGAGCTGATCGACGTCCACTACGACCCGGCCGACCACCGCCCCCACCAGGCGGCCGAGCTCGCCCGGCAGCTCGTGGACACCGGCGCGCGCATCCTCATCACCGAGTCCGACGAGGTCGCCGGTCCGGTCCTGGACCTACCCCTGCTGGTGGTGGGCTGCGCCCGTAGCGAGGCGGGGAACGTGGACCTCCCGGCCGCCACGGCGAAGGGCATCCCCGTCGTCTGCGCCCCCGGACGCGACGCCGACGCGGTCGCCGAACTCACCCTCGCCCTGATTCTCGCGGTGACCCGCCGGGTGGCGGTCGGCGACAGGGAGATCCGGCAGGGCGTGGCCTCCTACCGGCGCCACCGCGCGTGGGAGCTCGCGGGCCGGACCGTCGGCCTGATCGGCTACGGGGTGGTCGGCCACGCGGTGGCCTGGCGGATGAAGGGGCTGGGCATGCGCGTCATGGTCCACGACCCCGAGGCGGCGGAGAACCGGTACGGGCTCGACGTCCTGCTGGCCCAGGCCGACATCGTCTCCGTGCACGCCCCCGCGTCCACGGGCCGGTTGGTCGGCGCGACGGAGTTCGCCGCGATGAAGCCCGGAGCGATCTTCGTCAACACCGCGGACGCGGCCCTGCACGACATGGACGCGCTCGTCGGAGCCTTGAAGACGGGCCATCTCGGCGGCGCGGCCCTCGACCGGTTCGCCGGGGAGTGGCTCGACCCGGCCCATCCGCTCGCCGACATGGACAACGTGGTGCTCACCCCTCACCTGGGCTCGGGGACCTACGACACCGAGATCAACCACACCCGGATGATCTGCGAGGACATCGTCAGGATCCTCGGCGGCGAACGCCCGCTGCACTGTGCCAATCCCGGCTTCCAGGAGTGACGGCCAAGACGACCGAGACGGCCAAGACGACCGAGACGGCCGACGCGGCTTCGAGACTTCGAGACTTCGAGACGAGAAGCGTCTCGCGATGAGAGGCACCCTCACGGGGAGGCGCGACCCCGCGATGAGCGCGCTGAGAAGGCGCTCTCACGAGGGTGAGCGGTCCTGTGAGGGAGGCGCTGATCCACGAGGCCCGCGGAGCCCGTGAGGGGACTCCCGCGAAGGGAGAAGTGGTCCTGTGGAGGAGGAGCGGCCCCGCGAAGGAGGGACGGCTTCCGGAAGGGGCTTCGGAAGAGGGCTTCGCGGAAGCGGGGTGATGGAGCAGGAAGGCGCTGGAAAGGGAAGAACCCCGGGCCACTTCCCCCTGCTCGGCAGGGGGGCCGGTGGACTACAGGCGGGATCGCCCGCCTCCGGCGGCCCGGGGTTCCGGTGATTGTCGTGGATTCGCCGAACGTCGCCAGACGCCCGGACAGAGTCCGGTCGCGGCGTCCTAGCGGACAGCCACCTCGCTAGCCCAACTATGATCAACCATCGTTCGGACCACCTCCTTTCGGCGTGCCTGTACGTTATGAAATTCCGCGCCTCCAGGGCAAATGAATTTTCCCGTCCACCGCGGTCAGCCAGGGGCAGCCTCCTGACCAGCCCCGACGCGGTTCGACGAGGAGCCGGCGGAGAGCACCGGCCTCGGCCCCGCATGCGGTTCGCGATGGTGGCGGTCGTGCTTCTCGTGTTCCGGCGGCGTAGATCTGCTCTTGACGCCGGACCCCGTCCTTTGGTCTCTCGGACCGTAGGACGACGAGGAGAGCCCCGGTGCTCATAGACTCTGTATATGACCGAGACGTCGTGGCATGAGGAACTGCGGGCGCGCGGTTACCGGGTCACTCCGCAACGCCAGCTGGTGCTTGAGGCGGTCAAGGCCTGCGAGCACGCCACTCCAGAGGAGATCTGCGCCCGGGTGCGGGAGACCGCGCGCGGGGTGAACATATCGACCGTCTACCGGACCCTTGAGCTCCTCGAGGAGCTCGGCATGGTCACCCACTCCCATCTCGGGCACGGCGCCCCCACCTACCACCTGACGGCCGAGGCCGATCATGTGCACCTGGTCTGCCGTGGCTGCGGGGAGATCAGCGAGGTCAGCCCCGACCTGGTGGAGAACTTCGTCGCCAACCTCGACCAGAAGCTCGGGTTCCTCACCGACGTGCACCATCTGACGGTCTTCGGCCGCTGCCGCAAGTGCCGCTGAAGGGGCCGAAGACCACTGCCGGGGTACGCCGCGCCGCGGCCGGGGTACCGTACGGCCCGGGACCCGGCCGGGGAAGGAAGAGGGGAAGAGCCACTGCCGCCCTCCTTGGCAGGGCCTCGTAGGCTGTGTGCATGCGAAGCCCTCTGCTGGACACCCCCGGCGCGGTCGCGGCCGAGACGCCCGACGCCGACGTCGCCGGACACTACGGCGACCCGTTCGCCGAGCAGCGCGCGCTGCTCGCCGGAGAGGCGATGGTCGACCGGAGCAACCGCGAGGTCGTCCGGATCTCCGGACCCGACCGTCTGAGCTGGCTCAACAGCCTCAGCTCGCAGAAACTCGACGACCTGAAACCCGGTCGGCCCACCGAGACGCTGCTGCTGGACGCCCAGGGCAGGGTGGAGCACCACCTCGTCCTCGTCGACGACGGCGAGGCGGTGTGGGCCCACGTCGAGCCGGGCACCGGCGCGGAGGTGACCGCGTTCCTCGACAAGATGCGGTTCATGCTGAGGGTCGAGGTCGCCGACGTCACGGATCGTTACGCCGTGGTCTCCGTGGCGGGGGAGGCGCACCCCGGCCTGCCCGAGGGCGCCGTCGCCGTCGGCCGGGACATCCTGCTCCCGCGTGACCTGCTGGCCGGGCGGCTCGGGCTGGGGCTCGCCGGGCTCTGGGCGTACGAGGCGCTGCGGATCGAGGAGCACCGGCCCCGCCTGGGCTTCGAGACCGACCACAAGACGATCCCGCACGAGGTGGGCTGGATCGGTTCGGCCCTCCACCTCAACAAGGGCTGCTACAAGGGCCAGGAGACCGTGGCCCGCGTGCACAACCTGGGCCACCCGCCCCGCCGCCTGGTCTTCCTGCACCTGGACGGCAGCGTCGACACCCTGCCCAAGCACGGCACCCCGGTGACCCTCGACGGCGCGGAGGTCGGTTTCGTCGGCAGCTCGGCGCGCCACCACGAGCTGGGCCCGATCGCGCTGGCCGTGGTCAAGCGGACCGTACCGGTGGACGCCACGCTGGAGGCCGGGGGGGTGGCCGCGTCCCAGGAGGTCATCGTGCCGCCGGACGCCGGGCGCAACGTCCAGATCGACCCGAGCCTGCGCCGCCGCATCCGCTGAAAGCCGGCGGCCGGTACCCGCCACCCGGCGGCCGTCGACGACGTGTCCCGGGCGGGCCGCTCCAGCCTGCCCGGACGCCGTGCCCAGGTTCCCCGCCGGGGCGCGTACGACCCCGGACGCGGTTCAGATGCCCAGAGCCGTGGTCGAGGTGCCCAGGATCGTGGTTCAGGTGTCCGGGATCGCGGGTCAGATGTCCAGAACCAGGGTGATCGGGCCGTCGTTGGTCAGGCCGACCTTCATGTCGGCACCGAACACCCCCGTCTCCACCCGGGCGCCCAGCCCGCGAAGCTCGGCGCAGACCGCCTCCACCAGCGGTTCGGCGACCGGGCCCGGCGCGGCGGCCTGCCAGGTGGGACGTCGTCCCTTGCGGGTGTCGCCGTACAGGGTGAACTGGCTGACCACCAGCAGGGGCGCGCCGATGTCGGAGCAGGACTTCTCGCCGGAGAGGATCCGCAGGCCCCAGAGCTTGGCGGCGAGCCTGGCCGCCTCGGCGCGCGTGTCGGTGTGGGTCACGCCGACCAGGACCAGCAGCCCCGGCTCGTCGATCGCCCCGACCGTCACGCCGTCCACCACCACCGACGCGGAACTCACCCGCTGTACGACCGCACGCATGCCCCCATCATCCCGTGCTCCCGGGCATCTCTAGACTTCGGGCGAAAGGAGACAAAGGTGTCTGCTGAGTCATTGTGCGTCGAGGTTGTCCGCTCGGGGTTCGTGGAGTCCACCCATCGGGCGCGGATGCTCGCGGTGGCCGCCGACGGGTCGCTGGTGAGAGTCCACGGGGAGGTCGACGCGCTGGTCTCGCCGCGCTCGTCCATGAAGCCCCTGCAGGCGCTCGCCATGGTCCGCGCCGGTCTCCCCCTTGCGGGGGAGCTGCTCGCGCTGGCGTGCGCGAGTCACGCGGGGGAGCCGTTCCACGTGGACGGGGTACGGAGGATCCTGGCCGGGGCCGGTCTGGACGAGGGCGCGCTCGGCTGCCCGGAGGACCTGCCGGAGGACGTCGCCTCCCGCGACGAGGTGCTGCGTTCCGGAGGGAGCCGGGCCAGGGTCTACATGAACTGCTCGGGCAAGCACGCGGCGATGCTCGCCACCTGCGTGGTCAACGGCTGGCCGCTGGAGACCTACCTCGATCCGGCGCATCCGCTGCAGCGGGCCGTGCGCGCCACGGCCGAGGAGCTGACCGGCGAGCGCGTCGCCGCCGGCGGGGTGGACGGTTGCGGCGCCCCGCTGTTCTTCGTCTCGATGCTGGGCGTGACGCGGGCGTTCCGCGCCCTCGTCCGGGCCGGCGAGGACACCCCGGAGCGCCGCGTCGCCGACGCCTTCCGCGCCCACCCCGAGTGGACGTCGGGCACCACCCGCCCCGAGGCCCGGCTGATGCGTGCGGTCCCCGGATTGCTGGTCAAGTCCGGGGCCGAGGCGTTCGACGCCTTCGTCTTCACCGACGGGCGCTCGGGAACCGTCAAGATCGAGGACGGTGGCCAGCGCGCCCGGGTCCCGGTCACCGTCGCGGCCCTGACCGCCCTCGGCTTCGAGGCCCCCGGGCTCGACGAGCTCGCCGCCGGGGTCCTGCTCGGCGGGGGGCGCCCGGTGGGCGAGATCCGCGTGCGGTAGCCGATGCGGATCCGCGTACGGCGACCGCCGTGGATCCGCGTACGGTCAGCCGGGCCGGCCGTCGCGGATCCGCGTACGGCGGTCCCCGCGCGGTTCCTACAGCGAGCGGAACTGGCGGGTGGTGGAGATCGCCCCCGAGGTGGTCATGGTGAAGGTCCGCATCGAGTCGGCGAACCTGGACAGGTCCCACTCGGCCGGGCCGTGATACCAGTACAGGTGGTCGGCCTGCTGGCCGTTGCCGGTGACCGAGGAGACCACGCGGGCCCAGCGGTCGACGCTGTCGAAGATCACGGCGTAGGGCAGGTAGCGGGAGAACAGCTCCACCCGCTGGGCCACCGGGACGTCCCCGCCGATGTCGGCGCCGGCCAGATACTCCCTGAAGCCCAGGGTGTGGGCGAGGGCGCCCGCGCCCTTCGCGGTCTTCGCGGGCATGTACTGGCCGCCCACGGCGAGGGCGGCACCGGCGATGATCAGAGCCAGGCCGAGCACCCCGTACGTGGTGAACCAGGCCAGCGCGACGGTGGCGAGGACGCCGAGGCCGGTGAGGACCACGCCGATGGTCGTCCAGCGGGTGCGGACGGTGTCGGGGCGGCGGGCGAACCAGCCCTGCGTGACCACGTCGCGGTAGAGCGCCTCGCGGACCTTGCCCAGCTTGGCGCCGAACGATCCCTGGAGCTCCGACAGCAGCACCGCGTCACGCCCGTCGAAGATGGCGTCGTGGAGCTCCCGCTCGTAGGGCATCAGCGAGGCGACCTGTGCGGCGGGCATCCGGACCAGCCTCCAGTCGGGCGTCTCGTACGTCTGCCGGGGCTGCTCGTCGATCCTGAGGTAGCCCCGGACGGCCAGGTCGACGATCGTGGCGGTCACGTCGATCACGTCGGCCTGCTCGTCCATGAGGGTGCCGATCTGGCCGGGGCGGACGCCGTCCGGCGGGGCGAAGTGGCCGTTCTCGACACCGCTGAACGAGCCCGACTCGTGGCCGACCACGCGGGCGTCGCGGCCCCGGGTCCAGTACAGGAGGGCGAGGCCGCCGAGCAACAGGAGCAGCAGGGCGGCCAGCGCGCCGCCGGTGACGGCGTTCAGGGTGAAGGCGTTGGACAGCTCGAAGCGGCGCTCCAGGATCGGCGCGCCCTTGGTCGCGCCGGTGGGGTAGCCGACGACCACGGTGAGCACCTCGTCGGCGCCGAGGTCCTGCTGCCCGAACTCGGCGGTGACGCCCGTGTGGTCCATGGAGGCCTCGGTGCAGGCGATCGCCGAGCTCAGGGGGCCGGCGAAGCACGACAGGTTCTGCATCGTGGCCGGTCCGCTCACGCTGACCTTGGCCTGCTCGACCGGGACGGACCAGGCGCCCACCGCGTACCACCGCAGCTCCTGGGCGTCGGCCAGCGGCGTGACGGCGCCCTGGACGTCGTACTCCAGGGTGGCGCTTCCGGTGCCCTTCAGGGTGATGGTCCCGCCGGTCAGCGTGGCGTCGCCCTTGAGTCCGGTGACCCGGTAGAGGCGGTCGCTGCCGTCGTCGTAGCGGGTCCGGTCGACGAGGCCGCGCGACGGCGCGTCACCCTCGAAGACGACCTCCTCCTTGACGTGGAGCACCCCGTCCTGCCGGAGCTCCATCTGGACCGTCGTGCTCGTCACCTTGCCGGCCTGCGCGAGCCGGGTGTCCCGCCCGGCCTGGAGGGACTCAGCGCCCGGACCGCTCGCCGACACCGAGGAAGCCGGCACCGAGGAAGCCGACGCCGGGGACGCGAGAGCCGGGGACGCGAGAGCCGGGGACGCGCTGAGTGCCAGCGCGAGGAGGGCCGTCACGGCCAGGCTCCCGGCTGCTCGGCGGGAGAGGGCCGACCTGCGCGAGAAAGCCGACCCGCGCGCCAAAGACCCGCGCGCGAAAACCGTTCGGAGTGAGGAGGTCGGTCGGCGCGAGGAAGCCGCTCGGTGCGAGAAAGATGCCGCCATGTGTCGGGAGCTTAGCGAGATCCACCGGTTCGTGACGGCCGACCCTGTATCCATTTTTCCCCGCTCATAAACGCATATGTGGTTATATCCGCTAGATTGCCGCCCGGAGATCCACTCTTTGGAGAGGCGGTCGCATGCGCCCACGGGGGTCGAACCCGCTGGCCTTCGGTGTGCTCGGGGTTCTCGCCACGGCGTTCGCCGTGGTCGTGGTGATCGCGGGCCTGGCCGGGGAGGAGGAGGCGGAGGTTCCCGCCGGTCCCGGGACGGCTCCGGTGGCGACGAGGAGCGCGGTTCCCCAGCAGACGGGCGACACCGAGATCACCACGCCGGACTTCACCCCGCCGGAGAAGCTGAACCTCGGCTCGCTGGGCGACGTCGCGATCGCGCCGGTCGCCGCCGGGCGGAACATGGCCGTCGACCTCCGCTACATGCGGCGCTCGGACACCGCGGCCCGGCTCAAGCGCAACCCGCTGTACGGCACGGGCCTGATGCGTCCCACCTCGTGCCGCGCCCCGCGGCCCTCGACCCAGCCCCGCGACATGCTGTCCTACCTCAACGCCGTCACCGACTGCCTGGAACGGGCGTGGTCGGCGAAGTTCTCCCAAGCCGGGGCGGTCTTCCTCCCGGCGCGCAAGGTCTACTGGTCCCGCCCGGGGCGCGGGCCCTGCGGCACCTACCCCGACGCCAACGCCTCCGCCTACTACTGCCCGTCCAACCGGGGCATGTACATCGGCCTGAGCCATGTGATCGAGCAGAGCGGCGACGTCGACCCCGCCAGGAACCACGTGCCCTACCTGACCGTGCTCGCCCACGAGTACGCGCACCACGTGCAGAACATGGCCGGTATCGGCGGAGCCTGGTGGTGGGAGGTCTCCAACAAGTCCCGTGCCGCCCAGGACTCCCACTCCCGCCGTCACGAGCTTCAGGCGCAGTGCCTCTCGGGGGCCTTCGTCCGCACCGTACGGGTCCCGCTGGGGGTCACCGCCGCCCGCTGGCAGGAGGTCCTGCGGACGGAGTTCGGGCGCGGCGACGACCAGAACGGCAACCCCCGGCGCGACCACGGCAGCGGTGACCACTACGCCGCCTGGCTCCACCAGGGCTGGAAGTACGCCAGGATCGCCTACTGCAACACCTGGTCCGTCGGCCCCTCCGACGTCAGCTGATCCACGCCCGCCCCGGCCCTGATACGGGAGGGCCGGGACGGAACCGCGGGTCCGATCGTGTTCATGAGGCGGAGTCGCCGCGATCGCCGGTGGACATCTGCAATCATGTCGGGAGCCCGACGTTTCCCGAGGTGGCATGCGCGCGCCCGTACGTAGACGACCGTGGACGCCCGCGGTCGCGTTCCTTGTGGCGGTTTCCTGTCTTGTTTCGGGATGCAGCCTTGGCGGTGGCGCGACCAGGCCGCTGGCCGCCGGTACGGCGCTCCCGCCCGCCTCGCCGCTCCCGGCCCCGCTCGTCATGATCGTCGGTGACAGCTTCACGGTCGGATCGGGTCCGGTACGGGCGTGGGACGGCTACGCGGCGAGGGTCGCGCGGGAGCTGGGCTGGCAGCTGATCACCGCGGGCGCCGCGGGGACGGGCTTCGTCAACCCCGGCCGGGTGGGGCGGACCTTCCAGGACTCCTTCCTCAAGGAGCTCTCCTGGCGCCCCGAGCCCAACATGCTGATCATCTCCGGCGGGCGCAACGACCGCCGGATCGGGGCCGCGAGGATCGAGAACGCGGCCGTCCACCTGCTGGAGCTGGTCAGGCGGCGGTGGCCGCACACCAGGATCGTGATCGTCGGCCCGATCTGGATGACCAGGGCTCCCCGGTGGGCCTACGACGTGCGGGAGGCCGTCCTGCTCGCCGCCGACCGGCAGGAGGTGCCCTTCCTCGACCCGTTCGAGGCCCTCGGCCCGCACGGCCGGGGCTGGGGGCGCGGGGCGGTCCTGCCCGACGGCGTCCACCCCACCCTCACCGGCCACGTACGCCTCTCGCGCTGGATGGTCTCCGCGCTGCGGAAGCACGGCGTCGAGGCGCGCCCTTCCTGAGGTCGCCGGACCGGTCGGCCGGAGTGAGCGGTGTCAGGGAAACCGGGGACCGGGCGGGCGTCGCTCTCGCCACGGCACCGGCCGGCGCCACCGGGGCCGACCGCGGAGGCCGGTCGCCGGCCCGGACTCCCCGGGCTCGTTCGTCGGCGCGATCTTCGCGGACCGGGCCTCTCGATAGCACATAAGGGACATTTCACTACAAAGTGACCCGCAGGGCTTCAATAACTCACATAAGCCGACAATCGTACTGTAAAAGGATTGAATTATCGTTTATAGGCAGAGACGGCAGGAAAGTATGACAAGCGGGGATGGGTTACATCTATCCATCACTAATGATTTCCGACCGATCCAGAAATGTCGGGAATCGGGGTAATTGAACCTTTCGAGGGGAAAAGCAATGCCCAAGTTCAAGAGTGTTATCGCAGGGCTCGCCTTCAGCGTGGCGCTGACCGGCGGGGTTGTCAGCATGGGCGCGGCGACCACCGTCGCGAGCGCCGCCGCGACGACCACCGCGGTCACCGCCGCCGCCTTCCCGACATGGGGCGGCGGTGGCTGCCGCCGCGGCTGCGGCTGCGGCGGCGGTTGCGGCGGCGGCTGGGGTGGCTGGGGGCGGCACCACGGCGGCCGCAGCCACGTCAGGGTGCGGATCAACAACCACAACAACAACAACAATTTCCTGTCGAACAGGAACCGCAGCGGCGGCTTCGGGTTCGACGACGACTGATGGATCTCCCGATCGCCGGACCACGCCCGCGACCTGATCCGGGCGCGGCGCGGGAGAGCCCCGTGACCGGTGCGAGTCGGTCACGGGGCCGCGGCGGGACCGCCGGTGACGGCGGTCCCGCCGCCCGGCGTACGGCCGGGAGCCGCGGCGCGGGGCGGCGAGAGGTCACCGGCGTACGGCCGGGAAACGGATCGGCGTACGGCTAGGAGACGGTGGGGGCGGGCGGGGTGCCGGTGCCCGACCAGGTGCCGATGAAGCCGAAGGTGACGGATCCCCCGGCGGGGACGGATCCGTTCCAGGCGGCGTTGGTGAAGGTGAAGACCGGAGGGGCGGCGGAGAGGGTCGAGCTCCACGACTGGCTGATGTTCACGCCCGAGGGATAGGTGAGGACCGTTCTCCAGGTGGTCACGGCCGCGGTGCAGCGGACGGTGACCTCGCCCTGGAAACCGCCCTGCCAGTGGTTGGTCATCTGGTACGTCGTGGCGCAACCGCTCGGCGGGGTCGAGGTGGTCGTGAAGGTCGTCGCCGCGGAGGCGGCCGAGGTGTTCCCGGCGGCGTCGCGGGCGACGACGGTGACGGTGTAGGCGGTCTGCGCGGTGAGGCCGGTCAGGGTGATCGAGTTGGTCGCGGACGAACCGAGCTTGGTGGTTCCCCGGAAGACGTCGTAGCCGGTGACCGCGCGGTTGTCGGTGGAGGCGGTCCAGGACAGCCGGGCGCCGGTCGAGGTGATGTCCGAGGCGGCGGGGGTGCCGGGGCGGGTCGGCGCCTCGGTGTCCGGGGTGCCGGTGCCGCCGTAGATCGTGGCCTCGACGGAGGTCTGCGCGATGCCGTTCGCCCCGTTGAACAGGCGCTGTCCCCAGGTGGTGAGGCTCGCGACGTTGAAGTTGGTCACCTGGTCGAGATACTCGACGCCACCGCCGTTGCCGCTCCACGACCAGCCGAGGTAGCCGATCCCCCTGGCCTGCGCCTGGGCCATGATCGTGTCCTCGTCGGGGTTGCCGTCGGAGTGGTTGAAGCCGAACTCGCCGATCACCAGCGGCAGTCCCGCGGTCTGGAACGCCTGCATGTAGGAGGTGACCTCGGCGGCCGTGTCGAACACCCCGTACATGTGGACGGAGAAGACCGTGTTGCGCTGTGGGTCGGCGGCGGCGACCGTGGCCGCGTTGTCGCGCATGGTGAAGCCCCAGTCCTGGCCCCAGTTGGGGGCGTCCACCATGATCAGGTGCTGGAACCCGTTGCTCCGCAGCCGGGTGATCGCGGCCGAGGTGGCCTGGGTCCAGCCGGGGGTGGTCGCGTTGTTGCCGAAGGGCTCGTTGCCGATGTTGAGGACGACGTAGTCCTCCTGGCCGACGATCGCGTTCTTGACGCTGATCCAGTAGTCCACGGCCTGGTCGAGGGTGTAGGCGCCGCTCTGCTCGCCGTACCCGGTGGTGTCATGATTTTCCAGGACACAGATGAGCTTGTTCTGCTTGCAGAGCGAGACGACGTTCGCCACGTCGGCCGCGCCGTTGGCGGTCCACCGGCCGCCGCTGAGCACCACCCTGACGGTGTTCGCGCCCAGCGACTTGATGTCCGCGAACGAGCGGGTCTGGGTCGCGTACCAGGTGTGCGCGTGGCTGGTGCCCCGCATGACGAACGCGTTGCCGTTCGCTTCGAGAATCCGCGTACCGCTCACGCGAAGACCGACGGCGGCGTGGGCGGGCGGTATGGAGACGATGAACGGGAGAAGGAGCGCCGCGAGCAGCGCCAGTCTGATGCGCATGACCTACCTCGGTTGGGGAGTGCCCGGCCGGGCGGAGGGGTCGTCGCGCCCGGCCGGGGGAGGGAGGCGTCCGGGGATCCGAAGGATCCGGGGGAGGAGCGGACGCCTGGACAATGTGGAACGAGGTGCCGGTTCGTGGCGCGGACCGGCGGGTGAGGGGGCGCCGGTCCGTGGTGCGGACCGGCCGGGTGAGGGGTGTCGGGTCGCCGGGGTGAGCGGCCGGAGTGCTCCGCCGGCCCGTGGCGCGGGCCGGCGGAGCCAGGGGTCAGCCGGTGGTGCAGTTCACCGGGGTGGGGACGCCGTTGGTGCCGTTCTGGCTCGCGGTGAAGCCGAAGGACGTCGAGGCGTTCGGGGCGAGTGTGCCGTTCCAGGACAGGTTCTTGACCGACACGTCCGCTCCCGTCTGGGTGTGCGTGCCGCTCCAGAGCTGGCTGATCGTCTGGCCGTTGGGGAAGCGCCAGGTCACCGTCCAGCCGGTGATCGTCGAGGTGCCCGCGTTCTTGACGGTGACCTCGCCCTGGAAGGCGCCCTGCCAGCTGCTGCCGACCGTGTACGTGGCCGTGCAGCCGCCCACCGGTGCCGTCGTGGTGGTGAACGTGGTGCTCTCGGAGGCGGTGGAGGAGTTGCCCGCCGCGTCCTTGGCCACCACGGAGACGGTGTACGCCGTCGCGGGGGTGAGTCCGGTGAGGGTGTGGGAGGTGCCGGTGGCGGTGGCGACCTTGGTCGTCCCCTGGTAGACGTCGTAGCCGCTGACGCCGACGTTGTCGGTCGAGGCAGTCCAGGTCAGGGTGGCGCCGGTGGCGGTGATCGCGGAGACGGCGGGCTTGCCCGGCCGCGACGGCGCCACGGTGTCCTCCTCAGGTGCCGTCGTGGTGGTGAACGTGGTGCTCTCGGAGGCGGTGGAGGAGTTGCCCGCCGCGTCCTTGGCCACCACGGAGACGGTGTACGCCGTCGCGGGGGTGAGTCCGGTGAGGGTGTGGGAGGTGCCGGTGGCGGTGGCGACCTTGGTCGTCCCCTGGTAGACGTCGTAGCCGCTGACGCCGACGTTGTCGGTCGAGGCAGTCCAGGTCAGGGTGGCGCCGGTGGCGGTGATCGCGGAGACGGCGGGCTTGCCCGGCCGCGACGGCGCCACGGTGTCCGCCGGCTCGTCACCAGGCGGGTTGCCCCACACCTTCGTCGTGCCGGCGTAGACCGTCATGTTCTGCGCCCGCACCGGGGTCGCCCCCGGCGTGGTGGCGATGCCGGTGTACGACCAGTCGTTGGACGGGTCCCACGTCCCGGTGCTGGCGATGCGGAACTGCACCTCGCGACGGTGCTGCGACTGCCCCGCCGGGGTGATCGAGGTGTTGGAGCAGTCGATGGTGACGTAGTAGGTCTTCCCGGACAGCAGGGTCGGTCCGGTCGGGGCCTTGCACTGGTTGTAGGCGGACGTCACGGAGACCTGGCTCGCGGTCGTGCTGCCGTCGAGGGTGAAGTAGTACCGGAACGAGCCGTTGGCGAGCGGGCGGGCCGGCCAGGCCGACTGGTTCCGCACGATGGCCTTGATCTCGGTGAACGCCGAGCCGGAGGCGTTCACCCCGGCCTCCACGAAGATCTCCGGGCCGTCGGGGGTCTCCGCCACGGGGAAGTTCGCGGCGGGGGCTCCGCCGTACTCGCGGTAGAGGCGGGCGAGGGCGCTGGTGAAGCCCGCGTTGTAGTCGGTGGCGACCTCGTTCATCACGTAGTCGTCGCGCTTGTCCGTGTACTTGTCGTCGGGGTCGGGCGGGCCGCCGACGAGGGCGCCGTACAGGGTGTGGCGGGTCTCGACCGGGTTGGTCATCTGGTCGGTCCACGAGCCGTGCGCGGTGCGGTGGTGCGGGTTCCTCGGCGGGTTCGCGCCGAACCCGATCATGTACGAGGAGTTGCGCGGGTTGTCGCCGAGCGCGTAGTTGATCTGCCTGACCGCGAAGTCGTGATATCTCGCCTTACGCGTCGCGTCGGTGATCGAGTCCGAGTGGACCAGCGCCACGAACGAGGTGTTGGCCGCGTAGCGCAGCGATCCCCACCGGTCGAGCACGGCCTGGCCGCCGGGCGAGTACCTGATCCGCTGCCCGTTCACCCCGACCGTCCAGAAGTCGAGCCAGCGGTTGGCGTCGTCGAGGTACTTCTGCTTGCCGGTCAGCTTGTTCAGCAGCACGTAGGCGCCGTAGGACTTGTCGTCCCAGGCGATCGTCCACTTGTAGGACTTGGTGGTGGACTGCGGCTCGGTGCCGAGGTTGTCGTAGTACGACTCGGCCTTGGCCAGGTAGGAGGCGTCCTGGGTGGCCCGGTGCAGCCAGATCGCGCCCCAGACCAGCTCGTCGTTGTAGCCGCTCCACGACTGGTAGTAGCCCGACGCGTCGGTGATGCAGTCGCTGTACTTCTTCCGCACGGTGTCGGCGAAGGTGTAGAGCTGCTTGGCGTGCGTCACCAGCGTGTCAGCATAAGTCGGATTTGTCGGGCGAAAGACGATCGACGAGGCGGCCATCGCCGCCGCCGTCTCCCCGGCCAGGTCCGACCCGCCGCAGGAGGCGTCGATCTTGTACGCGGGCCGCTCCATCTGCATCGCCTCGGCCGGGCCCCACCAGGCGTGGTCCTTGCCGCCGTTGCCGACCTGCCCGTACAGCACGTTCGCCGACGGGTGGGCCTTGATGAAGTAGTCGTTGACGAACTTGAGGTTGTTCAGCAGGTGGGTGAGCTGCCCGGAGGAGGCGTACGCGTCGCGGTACTCCACCGCGCCCCAGGCCAGCATCGTCGCGCTCGCCGCCATCGGCAGGCCGAACTTGACGTGGTCGCCCGCGTCGTACCAGCCGCCGGTCAGGTCGAGCCCGGCGTCCTGGCCGTCGGTGAGCCCGGAGGGGCCGCGCCAGCCGACGCGGTTCCAGCTCGGCAGCGTCCCCGACTGCTGGGCCTCGTAGAACCAGATGGACTTCTGCAGCGCCTCGCCGTACGCGAAGGCGGGCGCCGCGGCCTGGGCGCCGGTGGCGGACACCGTCACCGGCACGGCCGTCAACGCCAGCAGCGCGAGCGCCGCCAGGGTTCTTCTCATGGGGGGTGCGCCTCTCGGAGATGGTGCTCGGGGCGTGACGGCAGGTCAGGGGTACCGTCACGCCCCGAGGTCTCAGGGGGGTCGGGCCAGGGCCCGGTCAGGTCGGGCTCGGGCCCGGTTCAGGTCGGGCTCAGGTCGGGTTCAGGTCGGGCTCGGGCCCGGCCCGAGGGAGGGCCGGGCCCGAGGTCGGGGGTCAGGGGAAGAGGCGGCCGTACTCGGCGAGGGCGACGGCGACGTCCACCTGCGCCCAGAACCGGTGGTAGTTGAAGGACGGGGCGGGGCCGGTGCCCTTCAGGTAGGCGTCCACCTTCGGCCAGTCCGGGTCGTTCTTGTAGAAGGACCGGATGGACATGAAGGTCGAGCTGGAGTTGATCGTGTCGCCGTTGGGCATCTTGCCGGTCCAGCCCGGGGGCACGTAGACCGGGTCGTTGAGGCGGCTGTAGTCGGCCTTGGTCTCGGTGACCGACACGCCCTTGGCGTCCTGGTTGTTCTTCCACAGGCCGTCGAGCAGGCCCTTGGCGACGGTCTTGGCCGTGGCGTTACCGGACTTGGCCGCGTAGTACATCAGCACCTTGGCGTACGAACCCGCCACGCCCACGTCGGTCGTGTAGTCCCTGATGCTCACGTGCAGACCGGAGTTGGAGCCGGGGTTGTTCGGGTTCCAGGTGTCGGGCTGGCCGGTCCACACCAGCGTCGAGGGGATCTGGTAGGTCCCGTCGGCGTTGACCGTGGTGTTGTCGGTGGCCCACTTGACCCACTTGTCCAGCACGAGCTTGGCGTCGGCGTTGCCGGTCGCGTAGTACAGCTCCGCGACCCGCTCCATCGACCACGCCTGGAAGCCGAACCACTGGTTGGACGGCGGGTCGTGGTAGACCGGCTGCCAGTCGTAGGCCATCCCGTAGAAGGTGGGCAGCGTCGACGGCGGGGCCGCGTAGTGGCCCTGCCAGCTGTTGGTGGCGCCACCGGCGATCGCGCCCTCGGTCGACTGCAGCCAGCGGTAGAACTCCAGCTGCCGCTTGGTGCTGGTCGTCCAGTCCTGCACCGCGGTCGCGCCCTTGGGCTTGAGCGCGTCCACGCTGGACAGCGCCCAGGCGGCCATCGGGTTCTGGTAGCCGGAGTGGTTGTGGCTGGAGCCGATCCGCCAGGCCCAGCCGGCGGAGGTGTCGTAGGCGCCGCCCCAGGCGTAGTACCAGCTCAGCAGGTAGGCCGAGCTGTCCTTGCCGGTGCCGGCCGCACACGAGGTGCTGGTGCAACCCTGCTTCTTGAAGTACTTGTCGTACATCGCGTAGCGCAGGTAGTCGCCCATCTTCGCGGCCTTGGTGATCGTGGCCGAGACCTGCGACTCCTTGCCCTGCTCCTTGGCCCAGGTGTGCGCCCAGTAGGCCACCTGGACGGCGCGGGCGTCGGCGTCGGGGGCGTTGGTGTACTTCCACTGCTTGGCGTAGGAGCTGTCACCGGTGAACAGGTCCAGGAACCCGTTCGGGCCACCGTGCTTGAAGGTGTCGCAGGACGGCTGCGGGATGGTCTCGAAGACCGACTCCTCCGGGCCGCGCTGGTAGGTGTTGATGTACGCGGGCTTGGTGGTCCCGTCCCCGCAGCGGCCGAAGCCGTAGGTGTTGTCCACGTCCAGCAGCCAGTGCATGCCGTAGACGTCGCTGGTGCCGTAGGCGCTCTTCAGCTCGTTCGCGATCGGGTCGACGCCGACGCTCACGCCGCCGTCCAGCTTGGACGGGTACTGCTTGATGTCGTCCCACTCACCGGCGTACGTGGCGGGCTTGGACGGGTTGTAGTTGGCGTTGGTCGGCTGGTCGGCGGTGGCCGGGATGATGTACTTCTCCATCGAGGCCCAGGCCGCGTTGAACTTGCTCCAGTCGCCGGTCACCTTGCCGTACGCCGCCTCCAGCCACAGGTAGTAGCTGTAGGCCTCGGAGGTGGTCTCGTGCCCGTGGTCCGGCGCCTCGACCATGAAGGTCTCGACGGAGTGGTAGGGCACGCCCTGCGGCGAGAAGTAGCCGTTCGCCGGGTCCTTGAGCTTGTTGTACATCGCGGTGAAGCGCTTGATGTACTCGTTGTCCCCGCCGCTGGAGTCGTTGTCGACCTCGGTGGCGGTCACCTTGGCCGAGGTGTGGCCGGAGGCGGTGGAGGTGAACTCGGCGCTTCCCGAGGTCTGGTCGCTGTCCTCGGCCGCCGCGATCCGTACCGTCTGGGCCGTGTTCCAGTTGGCGGTGGTGAAGGTGAGCGACGCGCCGGAGGCGACGGTCAGGTCGGTGTCGCCGCTCGTCCTCGCGGTCGCCACGGTGACGCTCGCGGACGGGGCCTTGGAGAGCTTGACCGAGAGGTCGGCCGAACCGCCCTCGGGGACGGCGACCGTGGCCGGGGTGACGACCACGGCGGGGGCCGAGTCGGCGGTGACGGTGATCCCCACCGGGGAGGAGGTGGTGACCGCACCCTTGTCGTCGGTCGCCCTCGCGGTGAGGGAGTAGCTCCCGGCGGCGACGCCCGTCCAGTTGTAGGCGTACGGCGCGGTGGTGTCGGTGCCCAGCAGCGTGGTGCCGTTGAAGAAGTCGACCTTGGAGACGGTGCCGTCGCTGTCGGCCGCGTTGGCGGTGATCGGCACCGTCGCGGGCGCGGCGAAGGTGGCCCCGGCCGCCGGGCCGGTGACGCTCACGGTGGGCGGCTGGTTGACGGGGGTGCCGCCACAGGTGGTGCCGTTGACCGTGAAGGCGGTCGGCTTGGGGTTGGAACCGGACCAGGTTCCGTTGAAGCCGATGCTGGTCGAGGCGCCGGTGGCCAGGTTGCCGTTCCAGTCGAGGTTCTTGGCGGTGACGTTCTGGCCGCTCTGCGCCCAGGTGGCGCTCCAGCCCTGGCTGATCCGCTGGGTGGTCGTCGGGAAGGCGAACCCGAGGGTCCAGCCGGTCAGCGGGTCACCCAGGTTCTTGACGGACACGCTGGCGGTGAAGCCGCCCTGCCAGTCGTTGGTGGTGTACGTCACGTCGCAGGCGACGGCGGCGAGGGCGGGAGAGGCTGCCAGGGCGGTGGTCGTCCCGGCCGCCAGGCTGAGCAGCGCCAGCGCGGCGACCCGTCTCCGGAAGCGTGGGAGCGCTCCCGCTTTGATGGGGAACAAATGCATGAAATGGGCCTCCGTGAGTGGGGATCGATGCGAATTCGCTGGTAGTGGCGCCGCATCGGATCAAGCAAGGGAGAGAGGGGGTGGGAGCGCTCCCATAAGGGATTCTGGAGACGGTGAACGGGATGTCAATGGCAGGCGCCCCCGGTTACGCCGATGTTTCACGACCCATGCCGCCAGGCTGCTGTGATCCGGGCGGCCTTTTTCGCGGAGTATGAAAGTTTCATGACTTTCGACGCTCCCAGCCGAATGCTTGCTTGTGGGTGCCCCCGGGCCCCCGCCTCGGCGATCCGCCCCACCGGCCGACGGCCGATGGGGCGGATCCGTGGTCGCGGGGAGAGGTTTTCCGGCCCGCCCGATCAGCGCGAACGGCGATGGCTCCCCGGGCGTGGGTGGTGGTGACGGCCGCGGTCACGCTTCCCCGCCGGGAACGCCCTGTCGTTGGGCGGATACGTTATGACCGTTCGGTTCTTCTTGTTGCCGCGCGGGCCGCCCCCCGAGCCGCCGCCGGGGTCGGCGGTGGCGTTGGCGCCGGCCGGACTCTCCGCTGGTGCCGGGCAGATGCCCTCGGGGCCGACGGCCACGGTCAGCACCGGTGAGGCGCTGGGCTCCAGCCGGTTCGTGCCCGCGAAGGCCGCCACGAACTCATGGGTTCGCGGCGGGATCTTGGAAACGATCAGTTTCGCGTGGCCGGCGGCGTCCGACTGGAACTGGTCCTGGCGCACCCCGTTGGCGAAGAACTCGACCGGCCCGACAGGGGCGATCGGCCCCGGGGACGTGACGGTCGCGACGAGGGTGAGGTTGCCCGGTGATTCCGGATCGCAGAACGCGGCCAGCTTGGTGGTGGTCTTCCTCTGCGGCAAGGCCGTGCAGGCGGATCGCGTGACGGTGGTGGCGTCCAGGTTCACGGTGCCCACGCGGGCCAGCAGGCGGCCGTTCACGGTCGTGCCGCCGGCCGTGGTGATCGAGGTCAGCGCGAGGACGTTCCCGGTGAAACGGGAGCCGGCCCCCAGCGAGACCGAACCGCCGACCTGCCAGACGACGTTGCACGCCTGGGCGCCGTTGACGAGCCGCACCGTGCTGGCGGGCGCGGTGACCAGGGCGGGAGCCCTGAAGACGAAGAGGGCGTTCGGATTCCCCCGCCCGTCGAGGGTCAGCTCCCCGCCGATCTGGAAGGCGCCCGAGATGGAGTTGTAGACGCCCGGAGCCACCGTGGTCCCGCCGAGCTGCGGCGGGAGGGAGGCGGTGCCGGGCCGCCTCGCGGCGTTGTCGTAGGCGGCGGCCAGGTCGTCCTGGGCCTGTTCGGCGACGGAGTCGTCCAGGTAGACGGCGCCGGCCACGACGCCCGGCGGGAACCCGGCGGTCGTCGAACCCGGGCTCACCCCGACCTCGCCGGTGATGACGGTGGCCCCGGTGCCGACGACCGTCGTCCCCGCCAGGACCGCGAAGTCCGTGGCCGCGCCGAGCGACAGCGGCGCCGCCGGGCTCGGCTCGTTCATCGTGTTCGAGGTGTTCGCCGCGCTCGGTGTTTTCGTGGTTTTCGTCGTTTTCGCCATACGGGCCGTGCTCGCCGCGCTCGCCGGGTGCGGTGTCGCGGCGACGCAGCCCAGCGCGACCGCGACCGTTACGGCCCTCACCAGCCAGGAACGGACGGTATTTCGCGAAACGATATGGGGGTGACCAATGACTGCCACAGTTTCATCCTTTTCTTTTGGTATTTCGCCGTCCAGGCGCATTGCCGATGATGCGCCGTTTTTTCGAGACTACTGATCGGCGGTGCCGGGGTCGTCGTACGACATGCGGGTTGTTTTATCGCATTACCTGTTCGCGGACACCATGGGAATTCTGCAATATTATTGTTTGTGCGGATATTCAGTGGAATGCCGTTATGTAGGGTGCGACCCGGCGGCTTTCCCCGGCGTCGAGCTTCCGTACGCGTCAAGAAAGGGCGTGCCGCCAGGCGGCACGCCCTCGGTGGTCCCGGGGTGCGGGAAGGCCGGACGCGGACGGTCGGGGGACGACACGCGAAGCGGCGCACGGATTCACCGGGTGAATTCCCGGCGCGGAACTAGTGCGGGTGGCAGCAGCGCCTGACCCACGAGTGATGGTGGTGATGCCTGCGCTTTCGGTCCTTTATCTTGATCGCATTGTCGACTTGCTGGTGGTTTCTAATGCTCTGATGGTTTTTGCTCTTCCGCTTTGTCGGCTGTGCCGGGCAGAGGCCGTTCGGGCCGACGACCAGGGTGAGCGGCGTCGAGGCGATGGGATCCAGGTCCGCGTTGCCGGGGAAGCCGGCCACGAGCTGATGGGTTCCCGGCGGGACGCCGGTCACGGCCGGTGTGGCGCGGCCGTTCGCGTCGATCGGGGCCGTGCCCAGGCTCACCCCGTCGGAGAAGAACTCGGCCGACCCCGTGGGCGCGGCCGACCTGCCAGAAGACGTTGCACGCCTGCGCGCCGTTGATGAGGGTCACCGTGCTGGCGGACGCGGTGATGAGGGTGGAGGCCGTCTTGAAGATGAAGACGGCGTTCGGGTCGCCCTGCCCGTCGAGAATCAGGTTTCCGGGGATCCCGAAGGTGCCCGAGGCGGAGTCGTGGACCCCCGGTGTCTGGGTGGTCCCGCCCAGCTCCGCCGGGATGGTGGCGTCGACGGGCTGCCCCGCCGCGTCGTCGTAGGCGGCGGTCAGGTCGACCTGGGCCTGAGCGGCGGCGGCGTCGGCGGAGTGGATGGTGCCGACCACGACGCCGGGGGGAAGCCGGTGACGGCCGAGCCCGGGCTCACCCCGGGATCCCCGGTGATCACGCTGGGACCGGTGTTGGTGACCGTCGTGCCCGCCAGAACCGCGAAGTTCGCGGCCGTGCCGAGCGGCGGTGGCGTCGCCGCGTTCGTCGCGTTCGTCGCGTTCGCCGTGTGCGGTGTCGCGGCGACGCAGCCCAGCGCGACCGCGGCGGTCAGGGCTCCCGCCGGCCAGGAACGGACGACATCTCGCGGAACGATAGGTGGGTGGCCAGCTCTTATCACAGTGCTGCCCTTTTCTTTTGGTATTTCGCCGCCCAGGCGCATTGCCGATGATGCGCCATTTTCGCCGACCCTGCTAATCGGCGGTGTCGTACTTGTTATACGACGTGCGGGATATTTTATTGCGTGGTTATCGGAGTATTTATATGGGATGTGACTATATTGCTGATTGCGAAGATGTTTGGGATATCCGGCTCCGAAGCGGACCGGGCGGCGGAGACCGCGAGGCCGCGTCCCCGTTTTCAACCGCGCGAGGCCATGTCCCCGTCCCAAGCACGCGAGGGCGTGCCGCTCGGCGGCACGCCCTCGACGGTTCCGTGAAACGGAGAGAGGTGGTCAGACGCAGGTGATGCCGGACGCGCCGGGGGTGGAGGGTCCGTTCGCGGTGAACCCGACGACGACGGACTGACCCGCCGCGAGGTTCGCCGCGTGGCTCGGGGCCTTCGCGGTGAAGGTGGTCCCGCTCTGCGTGACGGTGGCGTTCCAGCCGCTGCCGAGCGTCACGCCGGACGGCAGGGTCCATCTCACCGACCAGTTGTTCCAGGTCGAGGTCCCGGTGTTCTTCACGGTCAGCGCGGCCTGGAAGCCTCCCTGCCAGGAGTTGGTGAGCGCGTACGACGTCTCGCAGGCCGCGGTGCCCGGGGTCGGTGTCGGAGTCGGGGTGGGGGTGGATGTGCCGCCCCCGCCGACCGGCGGGATCAGGTACGGCTGGAGGATGTCCTGCTTGTCCTGGTTGATGGAGATCCAGTCGTCCTTGGCGATGCCCCCGGTGTCACCCGAGTTGGGGTTCCACGACCAGTAGGTGAACGACATCCCGTTCACCCCGGTGCCCAGATACTTCATCAGCTCCTGGAGCCAGACCTTGTCCACGGCGGCCTGCATGGTGGTCCCGAACTCGCCGAGCATGATCGGCGCGATGTTCTGCCGGTAGAGGTAGCCCCAGTACCTGTCCCAGATCGCGGGCATGTTCGCCGGATAGTCCGGCGCGTCGAACCACGTCTGGCGGTAGACCGAGGTGGCGTAGTCGTGCGGCGAGTAGACCAGCCGGTTCGCCACGTTCAGCCGCACCGGGAACTCCCCGGCCTTCGACAGGTTGCCGCCCCACCAGCCGCAGTCCTCGTCGTTGCTCGGGTCGTTGTCCCACACGTTCGACAGGCCCCCGCTCGGGCAGCTCACGCCCTCGACGAAGATCAGCCAGTTGGGGTTGACCGACAGCACCGCGTTGCCCGCCCGCTCGGCGGCGAGCCGCCAGTCGCGCGCGGTGTCGCCGCAGCCCCAGCACGCCCCGGTGGCGGCCGGGTTGGTGCCCTCGGCGTGCGGCTCGTTGTGCAGGTCGGCGCCGATGACGGTGGTGTTGCCCGCGTACCGCTGGGCGAGCGCCTTCCAGTCGTTGATCCAGGTGCTCTCCGGTGTCGCGGCGACGTACCACAGCGGCGACTGCCCGGCCGCGGTCGGCCGGTGCCGGTCGAGGATGATCCGCATGCCCTTGCTTCCGGCGTACGCGATGACCTTGTCGAGGATCTGCAGCGGGCTGTTGCCGACCAGGTCGGGGTTGACGAAGTCGTTCACGCCGCTGGCGACCGCGCCGGGCTTGAGGGCGTCGTTGGAGAACGGCACGCGGAGGGTGTTGTAACCGAGCGAGGCCATCTTGTCGATCTGGCCCCTCCAGGGGTTGCTCGACCACAGCCCGTGGAAGGTCTTGTTGTCGGTCTCCATGCCGAACCAGTTGATGCCGGTCAACCGGACGGTCGCGCCCGTGCTGTCGACGATCTTGTTGCCGGAGGTGCGCAGGTAGCCGGTACCGGTTCCGCCCGCGGCACCGGCCGGGGAGGAGCCGAGCGCGACCGCCAGCGCCGAGGTGACCACGAGCGCCGCGAGCGCCGCCGACCACCTGCGAACACGCAGGACTTTCATTGAAGAGCCCTTCGAGGACGGGATCTGTTCGCGGGGCGGGAACCCCGCGATCGAAAGGTGCGGCCGGTCGCGTTCGCCATGGTTCGGCGCCTGCCCCGCTCCCGTCAACCGCCGCCGGGACCGGTCCCGCCCCCTCGCGGCACCCGCGACCCCTCCCATCTCGCCCTGTGCGGCCACCGCCCCGCCGATCGCCGGGTGAAAGTTTCAGGGGGACGGCGGGAGGGGCGGGCACGTCCACGGGAGGCTCGCCGGCGTTCGACGGGGCGGCGGGAATGGCGCGTCACCCGGTCCGGCCACCGGCTCCGAAATCGCGGATTCCCCATTTTCCGGCCGGGATCTCGTCGGCGAAGAAAAGCCCTCGATCGCTTTCCGCGTCCGGAGGAGCGCATTCTTGGACGCGGGGCTTTCCGGACACCGAACCGGGGCCGGTCGCCTCGGCGCACACGAAGTCGTCGGCCACCCTCAGGGCGGCCGTCACCGGATCCCGACGGTGAATTCGACGGGACCATAACCGGAAAATAATCTAAGCCCCCTCCATTTTAGAATTTGAGGGGGCTTAGTCGTATATTTCATTTTTTTCAACCGGCCAGGGCGACCGACACGAGCAGAAGCTGCGCCTCCAGGGCGCTGCGGAAGTCGTCGGGCAGCGAGCCCTCCCGGTTGCGTTCGGCGATCTTCCCTCGGATCGGGGTGAGGTCGCGGGAGCCCCAGACGCTGTTGGCCAGCACCTGCCGCAGGTCCAGGGCCACGTCGGGGCGGATCCTGCCCTCGTCCTCCCCCTTCGCGAGCACGGCGTTGAAGCGCCGCACACTCTGGTTGAGATTCGGTTCGTAGGAGCGGATCGCCTCCGTTCCCGGGATCGCCTCCACTCCCGGTGCCGCTTCCGCCGCCTGCCCGCTCCATCTGGAGGAGAGGCCGGAGGGAGAGGGACTGGGCAGTGGCGTCGTACCCGGTTCGGGGTAGGCGGTGGTGGGGTCGAGGACCGTGGGCGGCGCCGTCCCGCGACCCGGTGGACCGGCCACCCGCTCCTCGTAGGAGCCGGCGATCCGGCTCCACACCAGGAGACCCGCGAGCAGCGCCGCCACCGTCGCGACCACCGTCCAGCGCACCAGCCCGTGCCCGCGGGTCCAGTGGGCCGGGGCCGTGGCCGGCGGCCTGAGGGCCGCGGCCAGGTCGTCGGCCACCTCCTGCGCCCTCGGCCTGGCCTCGGGCCGGTGCGACAGGCAGACCTGGCATAGCGCGCTGATCCGCGCGGGCATCCCCGGCACCGCCGCCACCGGAGGCGGTCCCTCCCGGCGGACGTTCTCGATCTCCTCCCAGGTCCGTTCCGGGTACGGGGGATCGCCGGTGAGCATCTCGAACAGCAGCACGCCCAGCGCGTAGACGTCACTCGCCGGGTCCGCGACCGTGCCGGTCAGCCGCTCGGGCGCCACGTAGGGAGGGGTCCCGTAGTCGGAGGCCCGGTCGTCACCGTCCTCCCCGATGAACGCCGCGATGCCGAAGTCGAGCAGCTTGGCGCCCGCCGAGGTCAGCAGCACGTTCTCGGCGGTGACGTCCCGGTGCACGATGCCCCGCTCGTGGGCGGCGGCCAGCACGGTGGCCAGCCTGGCGGCGATCGTCGCCGCCTCCGCCCACGGCAGCGGGCCCTCGCTGATCCGGTCCGCCAGCGAGCGCCCCTCCAGCAGACGCATCACGACGTACGCGGCCAGGCGACCGTGCGAGGTCACGGTCTCCCCGTAGTCGTAGACCTCGATCGCGTCGGGGTGGATGAGGCGCGCGGTGGCACGCGCCTCCCTGCGGATCAGCTCGCGCTCCCCCAGGTCGACGCCCAGCTCGCCGTCCAGCAGCTTGACGGCGACCATCCGCTGGAGCGACTGGTCGAAGGCACGCCAGATGACACTCATGCCACCCCACGCGATCCGCTCCAGCAACAGGTACCTGCGGGTGAGCACGTCTCCCGCGCGAAGCCCGACCTGGCTAGGCGGACTCACGGACCACCAGCTCAGTGGGGAGTACGGGATTGTCGTGGGGAGCGCCGGACGAGCTCATCGAGAGCAGCAGCAACCGGGTGGCGAGCGCGGAGAACTCCTCCACCGGCTGGCGGACGGTGGTGAGCGTGGGGGAGGTCCGCCGGGCGGCGGGGGCGTCGTCGAACCCGATGACGGCCACGTCCTCCGGCACCCGGCGGCCGGCCCGGCGCAGGGTCTGCAGCGCGGCGGCCGCCATCACGTCGGAGGCGGCGAAGACCGCGTCGACGTGTGGCATCCTGCGCAGCAGCCACTGCATGCCGTGCACTCCCGACGTGTGGCTGAAGTCGCCGTACGCGACCGGCACGCCGGTCATCCCGGCCAGGGCGAGGGTCTGCATGAACCCGTCGAGCCGGTCGCGGGCGGCCGGCAGGGCGGGCGGGCCCGCGATGACGCCGATGGACCTCCGGCCGCCGAGCAGCAGGTGTTCCGCCGCCTGCCGGCCTCCGTCGCGGTTGTCCATGTCGACGTGCGGGAGGTCGATGCCGTCTGGGGGACGGCCCGCGCTCCGCACCGGAATGCCCGAGGCGGCCAGGGTCACCACGAGCGGATGCCTGTCGCGTGCGCCGATCAGCAGGACGCCGTCGATGCTTCCGGCGACGAGCGGCGGCGTGGCGATGGTGGAGGTGGCCGCCGTGGCGGTCATCACGGCGAGGGGGACGCCGTGACCGGTGAGGACCTCCTCCGCGGCTGTGATCATCCGTGCGTAGAACGGCTCGGTGAAGAGCCGGTGCGCGGGTTCGCAGACGACGATGGCCACGACCTGGTCGGATCGGCGGCCGGAGCCGCCACGGGGAGCGCGATGCCTTACGTAACCGAGACGCGATATTGCGTCATGCACCTGCCTACGAGTCGACGTGCTGACTCTGACTGAACCGGTGAGCACCCGGGAAGCCGTGGCGGGGGAGACCCCTGCCTCTGCGGCGACCTGGGCGAGTGTGGGTAGATCGGTCATAACTTCCTCCACACCAAGATCCTGCACAGGTGGGAGCGCTCCCAGTGAACCTAGCATTGTTTCGGAAGTGTCAAAAGATGTTTCCGAAAAATCACCATGTGTATGTCAAATTTCCCTGACAACCCAGTCAGGGGCAAGTATCGACATGATTACGGAGTCATACCATTCCCCGTTTAGGCGCAGGGCGTCACGGCAGACGCCCTCCTGGACGAAGCCGATCTTGCGGTAGACGTGCGCGGCCCGTTCGTTGAAGGCGTAGACCTCCAGGGCCACCCGGTGCAGCGGCGTGGTGCGGAAGACGTGGTCGAGGGTGAGCCGGATCGCCTCGCTGCCGTACCCCCTGCCGTACGCCCGGGGGCCGATCAGCGCGATGCGCAGGTTACAGGAGAGGTTGTCGGCGTCGAGCTCGTTGAGCACGATCTCGCCCACGTAGGAGTCGTCCCCGGCGGCGCAGATCGCCAGGTCCAGCCGGTCGCCGTGCTCGCCCCGCGAGCCGTACCAGGCCCTGAGCCCCTCGTAGTCGGGCTTGCCGTGCGAGCCGGTCAGCCGGACGGTCTCGGGGTCGTTGACCAGCTCCCAGAGGCCGTCCACGTGCTCGGGGCCGACCGGTCGGAGTGTCACGTGCTCTCCGGAGAGCGTGGGTTTGCGTGCGAACATCATCCGGCGTGTCTACCGGCCGGAACCCCGCCGGGCAACCCGGTTGTCCGGAGCCGTCCCCTGAGCCCTCCCCGGGGCAGCGCCCGGACCGTGCCCGGACCGTGTCGCCGGGCCACGGGGGCGAGCCCCGCCCGGTCACGTCCGGGGTTGCGCGAACTCCGGTCCCGGGACAGGTTCACCAGGGTCCGTACGGTCCCTGGTTGCCGCCCTTGCCGATCTCCCGCACGGCGGGGCGCACGTCGGCCAGGTAGATGCCCGAGGCGATGACGGACGCGATCGTGAAGATGCTCAGCACGCTGAGGTACTGCACCGCGGCGGCGAAGCCGAACAGCGCCGCCAGCCCGAGGATGACGAGCCACAGGTTCTTGGTCTGCTTGCCGGTGACCGCGAACGCCCTCGCCGGGGTCTTCACCGCGTGCACGAGCGCCCAGCCCGACAGCGCGAACACTCCGACGGCCAGGATCCAGAAGACCAGGTCCAGGGCACCGTGGATTTCGATCATCGTCTCTCCAGAACGTTCGCCTCGCCGGTCTCCCTCAGCCTAATGCCGAAAGTCCCGTTCGCGGTGTCCTCGGCCCGTACCGGCCGGGCTTGGCGGCCCGTTCCCGTGCCCGGCCGTTCCCCGTACGCGGCGGGTGCGGCCCCCCGGGACGCCCAAGGCCCGCCCCGGGAGATGCCGGGGCGGGCCTTGGGGCCGGAGTGCGTGAGGGGCGTGCTCAGCCCTTGGGCGGGGTGGACCTGCCGGTCGTGCTGGACGACTTCGAGGTGCGGGTGCCCTTCTTGGGCGTCCGGGCGGCGGCGATCGCGGGCTCGGCGGCCTCGGAGACCTCCTCCAGCTCCAGGGCGATCTCGCCGCTGGTCTTGGAGACGACCTTGCGTCCGCGGTTGGCGAACTCCTCGTACAGCTCGTTGGCCCGGCCCGCGATCTGGTCGGCGTAGTCGCGCGCCTTCCCGGGGAAGTCCTTGGCGTAGCCCTCGGCCTTGCCGGCGAGCTGCCTGGCCCTCTCCGGGAGGTCCTTCGCGGCCTCGCGGATCTCCCCGCGGCGGCCCTGCAGCCTCTGGATCTGCTCGGGAAGCTCAAGGAGCTTCTCGACGGCGAAGTCGCCGGCCCCGGCGACGGCGTAGAACGGCTTGGACTCGGCCAGCTTCTTGACTTCGGTGGCGATGGGCATGGGTTAACCTTCCTTGGTTTCCTCGGTGATGTGGCCGTTGCTCGGGGGGACCGCGTAGGGCTTCAACGCGGTGAGGTATTCCCCGGGGAGCGGCGCCTCGTCGTCAGGCGAGGAGTTCGCGTCACCTCGCCGGGGCTCCGGTGCGAGGCGTGCTTTCTGGGAGGTCTGCACGTCCTCGTCCGGGGCCTCGGCCTGATGGTTCTCCTTGCGAAACGACTCGTAGATGTCGATCAGCACCTGGCGTTGCCGCTCGGTGATGAGGTGGTCGGCCCTGATCGCGGTCAGCACGTCGCTGTCCGGCTCGCGCTCCTCGATGAGGCCCGCCTGGACGTAGAGCGCCTGCGACGAGATGTGCAGGCCCTTGGCGATCTGGTTCAGGATCTCGGCGCTGGGCTTGCGCAGCCCGCGCTCGATCTGGCTCAGGTAGGGGTTGGAGACCCCCGCCGCCGCGGCGAGCTGTCGCAGGGAGATCTTCGCGTGCGTGCGCTGCTCGCGGATGTACTCACCGATCGAGCCGACCTTCGGTAGTGCCATGCGTCGAGTCTGCCGCAAAGTGCTTGCTATTGCAAACGAGTTGGCTAACACTTGCAAGCACTTTGGGGTGAGTTTGGCGAAAGATGGACGAATCCGGCCAGAGCACCAGGGCAGGACCCGGTTTCGGTAAGCGGGCCGGCCGCACCTTCAAGAGGGGTAAACGCGGGTCAGCCTCGGCGCACGGCTGCACAGCTGCACGGCTCAGTACGGGACCAGCCAGAGCAGCGGCGCCGACGACGTCAGGACGACGGAGAAGGCGACGATGGCGTAGCGGATCCCGCGCGGCAGGACGGGGACCGGGTTCACCAGGCGCTCGACCCTCGCCATCACGGAGACGGCGGAGCTGGCGGCGCCCAGGGCGCCGTGCGGGGCGGGGACGGCGCCCGCCGTGCCGAAGCGCAGCAGGGCGGTCGCCAGGCGGCGCGCGGAGCAGCAGCGGCGGGCGACGTCGTCGGCGGCCATCTCCACGAGCAGGCCGACCTCGCCCTGCGCGTCCTTGACCACGCGCGACCAGGGCAGCGCCCGGCGCAGCGCGGCGAAGGGCAGCAGCACCAGGTCGTGCCGTTCGCGCACGTGGGCCGCCTCGTGGGCGAGCACCGCGCTCAGCTCGTCGGCGGAGAGCAGCTTGAGCGCCCCCTCGCTCACCACCACCTGGGAGCGCAGGCCGGGCACGCAGTAGGCGGTGGCGCCCGGATGGTCGAGCACCCGTACGCCGGGGACCACCGGGTCCTCCCTGGCGATCAGGGCGAGAAGGGTGCGGTGGCGGTGGCGGGCGCGGAACGTCTGCGCGCCCGCGGCGAGAAGCACCAGGATCAGCACGGCCAGCGCGGTGATCCCGGCGACGAGCGCGATGATCCTCGGCAGCTCGTACGGCTGGGGGAGCCCGCGCCCGCCGACGAACGAGGAGGCCGCGAACTCGCGCAGGCCGTGCAGCACGCCCTCGTCGTAGGGCTCCAGCGCGTAACCGAGCAGGGCGCCCGTCCCGGCCAGGCCCCAGGTGACCCCCAGCGCCTGCCACAGGACGATGGCCACGTGCGGGGCGCGGTAGGTCCACCGCGCCCGGGTGAACCTCCAGGCGCCGACCGCGCAGACCAGGGCGAGCGTCGCCAGGGCTGCCGCGGCCATCTACTCGTCCTCCAGCTCCTCCAGGTCCGTCAGGGCCCTGCGCAGGATGTCGGCTTCGGTGCCGGTGACGGCCTGGGCGAACCGGGTGAGGGCCGCCGACCGGTCACCGGTCATGTCCAGCGCCTCCAGCATAAGCTCCGCGACGTAGGCGTCGCGGCTCTCCGCCGGTGCGTACCGCCACGCGCGCCCGTCCCGGGTGCGGAGCAGGAACCCCTTGCGGGTGAGCCGGTCGAGCACGGTCATCACGGTGGTGGGCGCCAGGTCGCGGTCGGCGATCAGACGCCCGACCTCCCGCGCCGTCACGGAGGATGGCTGTGCCCAGATGATGTCCATGATGCTGCGTTCAAGCTCGCCGAGACCCTTCACGCGTCCAAGCCTAACTCCCGCACCACGAGGGGTAGTACTACGGGTTGTCGAGTGACTTGCGTCACAGGTGTTTGACCATGTAAATCTCGTCCCGATCGTCGCCCGGCGCAAGGCGGATCGACCGCGGGATCCGGCCGACCTCCGTGTATCCCAGCCGGGCGTAGAAGCCCTCGGTCCCGGTGCCGCCGCGGACCGTCAGGTGCAGCGCCTCCACGCCCAGGTCGCGGGCGGCGTCGTCGGCGGCCCGCATGAGCAGCGTCCCGTAGCCCTGGCCCTGGTGCTTGGGGTGCACCATCACCCGCAGCACCCAGCGCCAGTGCGCCCGCAGCCACGACTTCCCGTCGCCCAGGATCAGCCAGCACGCCACCTGGCCCTCCCGGTCGAATCCGGCCAGCAGGTGGTCGGGGTTGTCGCGGGTGGTGTCGCAGGCGGCGAAGGTGGCGGTGGCCGTCTCCAGGATGTCGCCGGGGGTGACCGGGGGGACGAAGCCGACCGCCCCTCCGGCGTTGACCACCTCGGCCCAGCACTCGACGAGCTCGCCGGTGAGCGCGGGGGTGAGTTCGGGGTCCACCACGAACCGCGGTTCTGCCATATGCGAACTTTACCAAATATATGAGCGCAAGTTAGGTTTGCCTTACCAAACCTCCCGGAGCCGTCCGGGGTGGCCGCGGCCAGGTCATCACGGGGCGACCGCGGCTCGCTCGCGGCGCGGCGATCGTGACCCGGTCATCGCGGGGCGACCGCGGACCAGGGCAGGGTGATCTCGCCGAGCCGCCAGCGCGCCCGGCCGCCCAGCGGCGGGCGCTCGGCCAGCGGCCAGGTCCCGGCGAGCGTCCCGGCCGCGGCGATCCAGCGCTGCCGGGAGCCGTACGCGCTCAACGGGGCGTTGACGGCCCAGGCCCGGTCGAAGTCGCGCAGGAAGGCGTGCACCGGCTCGCCGGGGACGTTGCGGTGGATGAGCGTCTTGGGCAGCCGGTCGGCCAGGTCCGAGGGGCGCTCGAAGGAGTCGAAGCGGGCCGAGAGGGTGAGCGTCCGGGGCCCCGAGCGGTCGAGCCCGGCCCAGACCGCGCGGTGGCCCACCTCCGAGCAGGTCCCCTCGACGATCACCCCGTCCGGCGCGAGCCGTTCGGAGAGCATCGCCCAGTACTCCCACGCCTGTGCCTCCCCGTACTGCCGCAGCACGTTGAACGCCCTCACCAGCAGGGGCGGCCGTGCCACCGGCAGCTCGAAGCCGCCCAGCGCGAAGGACAGCCCCGGCCGCTCGTACGGCTTCGCCGCCGCCACCCTGGCCGGGTCGATCTCGACGCCGACGACCTCGACCGAGGGGCAGATCACGCGCAGCCGCAGGAAGAGCTCCAGGGTCGTGGTGTGCGAGGCCCCGTACCCTAGGTCGACCACCAGGGGGCGGACGGCGGAGCGCAGCAGGCGGCCGTGCGCGGCGACGACCCAGCGGTCGGCCCGCCGCAGGCGGTTGTGCCCGGTCGTCCCCCTGGTGATCGCTCCTACCGGCCTCTCCGCTGGCTTCCGCACGATCAGACGCGGTTTCGGCGCATCAGACGCGGTGGACCTTGTGCTGGGCGGCCTGGGCCCGGGGGCGGATGACGAGACGGTCGATGTTCACGTGGGCCGGGCGGGTCACGCACCAGGCGATGGCGTCGGCCACGTCGTCGGCGGAGAGCGGGTCGGGCACGCCCTCGTAGACCCGTCCGGCGGCGGCCGAGTCGCCGCGGAAGCGGTTCAGGGAGAACTCCTCGGTGTGGACCATCCCGGGGGCGACCTCGACGATCCTGACCGGCCGGCCGACCAGCTCCAGCCTCAGCACCTCGGTCATCGAGGTCTGCGCGTGCTTGGCCGCGTTGTAGCCGCCCCCGCCCTCGTACGAGACGAGCCCGGCCACCGAGGTCAGCATGAGCAGCACGCCGTCGCCCGACTCGACCAGCCTGGGCAGCAGTGCCTGGGTCACGCGGAGGGTGCCGAGCACGTTGACGTCGTACATCCGCTGCCAGTCGGCGACGTTCCCGCTCGCCACGGGCTCCAGGCCGATCGCGCCGCCGGCGTTGTTGACCAGCACGTCGCAGCGGTCGAGCGAGGCCGCCAGCTCGTCCACCGACTCCTGCGACGTCACGTCCAGGGTGACCGGGCGGATGCCGGGCACCTCGGCGGCCAGCTCGTCGAGCCGTTCCCTGCGCCGCGCCGCGGCCACCACGTCGAAGCCCTCGGCGGCGAGCCTGCGGGCCGTCGCCTCGCCGATCCCGCTGCTGGCCCCTGTCACCACAGCTGTCCTCTTCATGAGTCCCCATCCTGCCAGGAGCCGCAGGGGCCGCCCGCTCGGGCCCGAAGCGGCCATGTGTCGGGAATGTTGCGGATTATCCGATGGTTGAGCCCTCTCGGAGGTGGTGTCGGTGAGGCGCCGACGGGTCAACCGAGTCGCGACGATCAGCATGCACACGTCCCCCCTGGACCAGCCGGGTACCGGGGACGCGGGCGGGATGAACGTCTACATCGTCGAGGTGGCGAAGCGCCTCGCCGAACTCGGGGTGGAGGTGGAGATCTTCACCCGGCAGACGTCCCGGGACCTGCCGCCGGTCGCCGAGCTCGTCCCCGGCGTCTCGGTCCGCCACGTCACCGCCGGGCCGTACGAGGAGCTCGACAAGGGCGACCTGCCCGGCCAGCTCTGCGCCTTCCTGTCGGGCGTGCTGCGCACCGAGGCCATGTACGAGCCGGGCCGCTACGACGTCATCCACTCCCACTACTGGCTCTCCGGCCAGGTGGGCTGGCTGGCCAAGGAACGCTGGGGCCTGCCGCTGGTGCACACCATGCACACCATGGCCAAGGTGAAGAACCTCCTGCTCGCCGCCGACGACAGGCCGGAGCCGGCCGCCCGGGTGCTGGGCGAGCAGCAGGTCGTGGACGTCGCCGACCGCCTGGTGGCCAACACCCCGACCGAGGCCAGGGAGCTCGTCGAGCTCTACGGGGCCGCCCCGGCCCGCGTCGAGGTCGTCAACCCCGGCGTGAGCCTGCGGGTCTTCCAGCCCGCCTCACAGGGCGCGGCCCGCCGCCGGCTCGGGCTGCCGCAGGACGCCCACGTGCTGCTGTTCGTGGGCCGCGTGCAGCCGCTGAAGGCCCCGGACGTGCTGCTGCGCGCCGCGGCCAGGATGCTCATCGACGACCCCTCGCTCAGGTCGAGGCTGGTCGTCGCCTGCGTCGGCGGCCCCAGCGGCAACGGCCTGGCCAGGCCCTCCTACCTCACCGACGTGGCCGCCTCGCTGGGGATCTCCGACGTGGTCAGGATCGTTCCCCCCGCGCCCCAGCACGAGCTGGTCGACTGGTACCGCGCCTCCGACGTGACCGTCGTCCCCTCCCACAGCGAGTCGTTCGGCCTGGTGGCCCTGGAGTCGCAGGCCTGCGGCACCCCGGTCGCCGCCGCGTCCGTGGGCGGGCTGCGCACCGCCGTACGCGACGGTGTGTCCGGGGTGCTCGTCGAGGGGCACGAGGCCCACGACTGGGCGCGGGTGCTCCGCCGGTTCGTCTACGAGCCCGCCTGGCGGGAGACGCTGTCGGCGGGCGCGGTGGCCCACGCGGCGGCCTTCGGCTGGTCGGCCACCGCGGCCCGGCTGGCGGACGTCTACGCCGGGGCGATGACGAACCTGCACCGCCTCCCGATCGCGGTCAACTCCTGAGGCCCGCTCACGGAGCCGGCCCGCCCGCTCACGGAGCCCGCCCGCTCACGGAGTCGGCCCGCCTGTGAGGCGGAGCCCGCTCGCGGGACGGGGGGCCCGTGGAACGCTTGCGAACTCGTGAAGCGCCCGTGAAGCGCCCGTGAGGCGGGGGCGCGCTGTTCGTGAGGCCCGCTCGTAAGCTGGGCCCATGCGCGAAGTGATCGAGGCGGCGCTGAAGAGCGCGGACGCCTCCTACGAGCAGCCCCGGCCGGGCGCCTTCCTGGTGAAGCTCCCCGGCCAGCACAAGCTCGCCACCATGACCTGGCTGATCGTCGGGGACCAGGCCCTGCACGTGGAAGCCTTCTTCTGCCGCCAGCCCGACGAGAACCACGCCGAGTTCTACCGCTGGCTCCTCACCAAGAACGGCTCCATGTACGGGGTCCACTTCGCCCTCGACCCCGTCGGCGACGTCTATCTCGTGGGCCGCGTCCCGCTGGAGGCGGTCACCAACGAGGAGGTCGACCGTCTTCTCGGGTGCGTGCTCACCTACTCCGACGAGGGCTTCGACCGCGCCCTGGAGCTGGGCTTCGCCTCCTCGATCCGGCGCGAGTGGGAGTGGCGCGCCAAGCGCGGCGAGTCGCTCGCCAACCTCCAGGCCTTCGCCCGCTTCGCCGATCCCGAGCGCTGAGGGCACCCCGCCCCACCGCTTTGCGGCCGGGCCTCACCGCACCGGGGGCGGGCCCAGGTCAGGCTCAGGGCGGGTCCAGGGCGGGTGGAGCGCCGGAGACGCCAAGCAAGCGCCCACTAAGCTTGTCCGCATGTCGACTTTGGTGCTGCTTCGGCACGGTGAGAGTGAGTGGAACGCAAAGGGTCTGTTCACCGGATGGGTGGACGCGGGGCTCTCGGCCAAGGGCGAGGAGGAGGCCCGCCGCGGCGGGCGGTTGCTGCTGGACGCGGGGGTGCGTCCCGACGTGGTGCACACCTCCCTGCTGACCAGGGCCATCCAGACGGCCAACCTCGCGCTGGGGGCCGCGGACCTGCTCTGGCTGCCGGTCTCCCGGTCCTGGCGGCTCAACGAGCGCCACTACGGCGCCCTGCAGGGCAAGGACAAGGCGCAGACGCGGGCCGAGTTCGGTGACGAGCAGTTCATGCTCTGGCGCCGCTCCTACGACGTCCCGCCGCCCCCGATCGCCGACGACGACGAGTTCTCCCAGGCCGGTGACGCCCGCTACGCGCTCCTGCCGAGCGAGCTGCTGCCGAGGACCGAGTGCCTCAAGGACGTCGTCGAGCGCATGCTTCCGTACTGGTACGACCAGATCGTGCCCGACCTCGCGCAGGGGAGGAGCGTGCTGGTCGTCGCGCACGGGAACTCGCTCCGGGCGCTGGTCAAGCACCTGGACGGGATCGGCGACGACGAGATCGCCGGGCTCAACATCCCCACCGGCATCCCGCTCCAGTACGAGCTGGACGACGCCTTCCACCCGGTCACCAAGGGCCCACCGGATCCGGTGGGCCCTTTTCGGGTTCTCGTGAAGACGTTCGTGAGGGGCGGCGGGGGTCAGAAAGCGGAGGTGTCCTGGGGCCGGGAGCCCGTCACCAGATAGACCACGTCGTGCGCGACGCGGACCGCGTGGTCGGCGTAGCGCTCGTAGTAGCGGCCGATCAGCGTCACGTCGATGGCCGGTTCGACGCCGTACTTCCAGTCGGGGGCCATCAGGACCTTGAACAGCCTCCGGTGCAGCTTGTCCATGGCGTCGTCGTCGGACTCCAGTTCCAGGGCCGACTCCACGTCGCGCGAGGCGATGCAGCTGCCGGTCTTGGTGACGAGGCGCTCGGCGATCTGCCCCATCTCCAGGATGGTGGAGCGGACCTCCGGCGGGATCGCGGAGTCGGGGTGACGCAGCCTGGCGATCTTGGCCACGTGCTCGGCGAGGTCGCCCATGCGCTCCAGGTCGGTGCCCATCCGCAGCGCAGCGATGATCATTCTGAGGTCCACGGCCACGGGCTGCTGCCTGGCCATCAGGTCGAAGATCGAGGCCTCGACCTCCGCGAAGATCCGGTTCACCTCCTCGTCCTGGGAGATGACGCTCTCGGCGAGGTGGATGTCGGCGTCCAGGAGGGCGGTGGTGGCCCGCGATATCGCCGACCTCACGAGCCGGGTCATCTCGACCAGCCGCTCGGTGAGGGCGTCGAGTTCTTCGTGGTAGGCGTCGCGCATGAGATTCACCGTAGGGCGGTAACGGTGAACGAACCTCGACCGTAAAGTGAACTTTATGGGAAAGGCCGTGGTCATGCCCCCTTAGCAGTCCTCAATGGGAAAAGCCCGACCTACCATCGAGGGCGTGAAGCCTACGGGAGGACCACGTGAGTGAGCTGATGGCGAGTCTGGCCGCGCTGGCCGGTTTCGTCGTGGGAGCGCTGGCCGTGATGGTCGTCCGCCATACCCAGGGACAGCGGAGTGCGATGACACCGGTGGACGGCGTGGAGCCCGGCGCGCTGCCGCAGGGGGTCGCCTCGGTGCTGGCCGTCCTGCCCTCCTCGGCGGTCGTGCTCGACAAGGAGGATCGCGTGCTGCGGGCCAGCTCGGCGGCACGCGCGTTCGGCCTGGTCAAGGGAGATCACCTGATGGCGGCGGAACTGCTCGCGCTGGCCAGGAAGGTACGCAGGGACGGCGAGATCCGCGAGAGCGAGATCGAGGTGGCCGGCCACAAGTTCGGCCAGGAGTCGACCAACTTCGCGGTGCGGGTCGCCCCGCTCGGCTCGCACGGCCAGGTGCTCGTCCTCGCCGAGGACCAGACCGAGCACCGCCGCGTCGAGGCGGTGCGCCGCGACTTCGTGGCCAACGTGAGCCACGAGCTCAAGACGCCGGTGGGCGCCCTGTCGCTGCTGGCCGAGACCATCCAGGACGCCGCCGACGACCCCGAGGCGGTCACCCGCTTCGCCGGGCGCATGCAGCACGAGGCGGCCCGGCTCACCTATCTCGTCCAGGACCTCATCACCCTCTCCCGCATCCAGGGCGCCGAGCCCATCCCCACCCCGGGCCCGGTCCTGATCGACGAGGCGGTGCACGAGGCCATCGACCGCTGCAACACCACCGCGGCGGCCAAGGACATCACCCTCGTCGCCGGCGGGGTCGAGGGCCTGCGGATATGGGGCGACGACGAGCTCCTCGTCACCGCCCTGCGCAACCTCATCGACAACGCGGTCGCCTACAGCCCCGAGCACACCAGGGTCGTGGTCAGCGCCCGCGCGGCGGGCCCCAACACCGAATCCGTCGAGATCAGCGTGAGCGACCAGGGGATCGGCATCCCCGAGAGCGCCCAGGAGCGGATCTTCGAACGGTTCTTCCGCGTCGACGCGGCACGCTCGCGGGCGACCGGCGGCACCGGCCTCGGCCTGGCCATCGTCAAACACGTGGCCGCCTCCCACAACGGGGCGGTCACGGTGTGGAGCAAAGAGGGTTCCGGTTCCACATTCACCCTCCGCCTGCCCGCCTTCGGCGGCATGGCGGTCACGGAACCCGCCACAGTCACAATTCCCCTGGAGGCCGCGCAGTGACTCGCGTGCTCGTTGTCGAGGACGAGGAATCGTTCTCCGACGCCCTGTCATACATGCTGCGCAAGGAAGGCTTCGAGGTGGCCGTGGCCACCACCGGGCCGGAGGCGCTGGAAACCTTCGACCGCAACGGTGCCGACCTGGTGCTGCTCGACCTGATGCTCCCAGGCCTGCCGGGTACCGAGGTCTGCCGATCCCTCAGGCAGCGCTCCAACGTGCCCGTCATCATGCTCACCGCCAAGGACAGCGAGATCGACAAGGTCGTCGGGCTGGAACTCGGCGCCGACGACTACGTCACCAAGCCCTTCTCCTCCAGGGAGCTGGTGGCCCGCATCCGCGCGGTGCTGCGCCGCCAGGGCGACGTGGAGGAGCTGGAGTCGGCGGTGCTGGCCGCAGGCCCGGTCCGGATGGACGTCGACCGCCACATCGTCGCCGTACGCGGTGAGGCCGTGCAGCTGCCCCTGAAGGAGTTCGAGCTGCTGGAGGTGCTGCTGCGCAACGCGGGGCGGGTGCTCACCCGGGGTCAGCTCATCGACCGGGTCTGGGGCGCAGACTACGTGGGCGACACCAAGACCCTGGACGTGCACGTCAAGCGGCTGCGGGCCAAGGTCGAGTCCGACCCCTCCAACCCGCGCTGCATCCTCACCGTCCGGGGGCTGGGCTACAAGTTCGATCCCGCGGAGATCTGAGCCTCCCCGCCCGTCTCCCGTTTCCAGGCGACCGTCCGCTCCCGGGACGACGCCCGCTTCTCCGACGTGCCCGCCTCCGGGAGTTCACCCGCCTCCGGACGATCTCCGGGGCTCAACCGCCTCCGGACGATCCGAGGGGCCGTACGGCGTGCCCGCGCCGTACGGCCCCTCGGCGTGTCCGGAGGCCGTCGCCGGCCCCGGAACGTCAGTGTCCGGCGGAGTGCTCGTCCCCGGTGGTGGCGGAGGGGGTGGGCGACGGCGTGGGGGCCGCGGAGGCGCCGGGCGCCTGCGGGTAGGCGGTGAACTCGCGGCTGCGGGTGATGACGGGGATCGTGAGCTGCACGATGCCGGCGTTGGCGAACTGCAGCTGCACCTTCACGCCCTCGCCGCCCCTGAGCGGCTTCTTCAGCCCCTCCACGAGGATCGTGGGGGTCGGCTTGCCGACGTTCACCCGCTGGTTGTGAGGGAGCGTCACGGGCGCGCTCACCTTCGCCGTACCGAGGGCGGGGTCGACGCCGAGGCCGACGAGCTGGTCGGAGCCCGCGTTGGTGTTGACCAGCGACAGGTAGAGCGGAGTGGCCGCCCCGGCCGGCAGCGTCGCGCCGGAGTCCGGGCCCAGGAAGAAGGCCTGGGAGATGTCGATGCCCTTCGTCTTGACCGTGAGGGCCTCGGTCGGCGAGTAGGGCTTGTTGGTGATCGCGTCGGATCCGGCACCGCAGCCGGCCAGGGCCGGAGCGGCTGCGAGGAACGCCGCGGCGACGATCGCCCGGTGGCGGATGTTGCGGGTCACGGTGCGAGTTCTCCTTGTCACGCGTGAGATAGGGCAAGGGCAACCCTATCGGCGACGTTTACCGGGTTTCCCGCCGACCCGCCTCGTCCTTTCGCGCCGCCCCGCCTCATCATCCGAAGGCGAGGAACGCAGGTCATAAGTGCTTTTTGCCCCTCTGATTCACACACTTGGTCACTTGTCAAGTCATAAGATGCGGCTTTGACCTGCAGTTATGGTGATTTCACTGTTCCGGGAGGCTGTGGATACGTGGTACTCTTGAGTACAGCGGAAGGGGTACTTGTCACATGACTTTCCAGGTCGGCGACACTGTCGTCTACCCCCACCACGGGGCTGCTCGGATCGAGGCGATCACGACCCGAACCATCAAGGGTGAGGAAAGGACCTACCTGGTTCTTAAGGTCGACAAGGGCGACCTTACCGTCCAGGTGCCGGCTGACAACGCAGAACTCGTCGGTGTTCGCGATGTCGTCGGACAAGAGGGCCTTGAGCGCGTCTTCGACGTGCTTCGAATGCCTCACACCGAAGAGCCCACGAACTGGTCCCGACGCTACAAGGCGAACCTTGAGAAGCTGGCGTCCGGCGACGTCAACAAGGTTGCCGAGGTCGTTCGCGACCTGTGGCGGCGAGACAGGGAGCGCGGACTCTCCGCAGGAGAGAAGCGAATGCTGGCGAAGGCCAGGCAGATCCTCGTCAGCGAGCTCGCGCTCGCGGAGAAGACGAACGAGGACAAGGCCGAGGCCCTGCTGGACGAGGTTCTCAACTCCTGAACAAGACATTTCCACGGGTGGGCGTCGGGGTCGACGTCCACCCGTTCGCTTCTGGCCGCGAGCTTCACCTCGCCGGTCTGCACTGGCCCGGCGAGACCGGCCTGGCCGGGCACTCCGACGGTGACGCCGCGGCCCACGCCGCCTGTGACGCGCTGCTGTCCGCGGCGGGGCTCGGTGATCTCGGCGGCCTGTTCGGCACCTCCGATCCCCGGTGGGCCGGCGCCTCGGGTGCCGCCCTGCTCGAGGAGACCGCGCGCAAGGTGCGCACCGCGGGCTTCGAGATCGGCAACGTGGCCGTCCAGGTGATCGGTAACCGTCCCAAGCTCGCCCCCCGCCGCGTCGAGGCCGAGAAGGCCCTCAGCGCCGCCGTGGGGGCTCCCGTGAGCGTCAGCGCCACCACGACGGACGGGCTCGGCCTCACCGGGCGCGGCGAAGGCGTGGCGGCCGTCGCGACCGCGATCGTGGTGAACCTGTAGCGGGTGTCAGGCGTCTTCTATACGGAACGTGGAAAACGTTCCGGCGGGCGGCGCGGAATGCTCGTCGATCCATATCGAGGCGGTGGCCCGTTTACTGGCGCGGTACGGGCCACCCCTTTTTTGGCGTGATCAGCGAATGCGCTGGGTAACCCCTGGGTGACCGTGTCTCGTAACAGGGGGAGCCAGACATGATCGTCTCGATTGTCTCCGCAATCATCATCGGCGCCATCATCGGCGCCCTGGCGCGCCTCGTCCTTCCCGGGCGTCAGAACATCAGCATCGGCCTGACGCTCATCGTCGGCATCGTCGCCGCGCTCATCGGCACGCTCATCGCCGGAGCGCTCGGTCTGATCAACACGCGCGGGGTCAACTGGTGGGAGCACATCATCCAGCTGGCACTAGCGGTGCTCGGGGTGCTCCTCGTCGTCCAGATGCAGGCGAGAAAGACGCACTGAAGGATTTTTTACCGCCTGTAGGAATATCCGTGACTCAGGGGGTAGCCACCTCCCTGTGAGAGTGAAGGTCTCACGATCACTGGGAGGTTGAAAATGACTATCGCGTCTATTCTCGGGGCCATCGTCATCGGCGCGGTCGTTGGCGCCCTCGGCCGTCTCCTGCTTCCCGGTAGGCAGGCGATCGGAGTGATCCTGACCGTCGTCGTCGGTATCGTCGCCGCGCTTATCGGTACCGCCATCGCCCAGGTTCTCGGCGTCGCCACCACGGACGGCATCGACTGGATCGAACTCGTCATGCAGGTGGGCCTCGCCGTCGTCGGTGTCGGCCTGGTCGCGGGTCTCAAGCGCTCCAGGGTCTAGCGAACACCGGGTGAGGCATCCCGGCGACCTCGCCGAGACTCGACTGGACCCCCTCCGGTCCGGAGGCACTCGCGATGACGCGCACGATGTCATCCTGCTCCAGGAGAAGACCCGCTCGGTTCCATCTGGCCTGCCGAGCGGGTCTCGGCCGTTTCCGGCCGGTTCGCGCAGTGTGCCGAACCGGCTTCCGGCCGATTCCGACACGGGCCCGGAGGTGAGAAAATCGCCGGTCCGCAGCGGGGCGCCGTTCACACATGTGTGAACGAATAGCTGCGGGCCGGTCCAACCCGGTGGATGAACGGTGGTTCCGGCAGGAGACCGCCGCTCGGTTCCACCACGGTGTGCGGCCCAGACCCCGCCGCCGCCCCCGTCACCGCCCGGCCGCCGGACAGGCCGGCCGGGCGGCGACGGGACCCGTACCACCTCCGGCCGATTCCAGCCTCGCGGCGAAACCACCCATCAGGGAACGGATCACCCGAGGAACGGCCCGAGCGGTGTGGCCTTCCCGGGCGATGACGCCCCGGGCCCACCGGCCTGTTCACATCCGGAGAACGTGGTCATCGAAACGCCTGGGCCACCCGCCCGGCGCGCACGGCGGGGCCGAAGGGACGCCGACCACGTAGCCGATCTCAGCAGTCTCAGTGGTCTCGGCGGTATCGGCCTTTTCGGCGGTTCCCGGCGGAGAGACCCGGCTGAGCCGACGGCCCGAAGACCGGGTCAGCTCCTCCCAGGCCCTGGAGCTGACCCGACAGACGTACGACCACGGCGTCCGGCTCCGTCACGTCCGGTGCCCTGCCCCCTGCCCCTTGTCCCGCGGCCATCCGCAGCCGGTTGCGCGGCACCGGGCCGACAGGTCACCGGGGCGACGTATCGCCGGGTTCGGGGCTCGTATCGTGCCCGGCTCGCGCTCGGCGACCGCGCGGGAGCCCCTGCGGACACCTGGAAACGGACCCAGGTCCGCTTTCCCGCCCCGCCCGCCCCGCCCGCCCCGCCCGCCCTCGTCTCTCACTCACCCGGCGGTACGGGCGTGCTGCGCATCCGCCCGGAGGGGGGTGCCGCGGTGCCGTCCTCCTCGTGCGACCGCGCCTCGGCCTCCTCCCCGGCCTCGGCGGCCTCGGCGCCGTGCGCAGGATCGGGGGACCTCCCGGCCTTCCGGCCCGCGCCACTCGCACTCGTCTCTCGCGCGGTCGCGGGCGCCTCCGAGCCGCCCCTCGAAGCCTCCTCCGAGGTCGTCCTAGTCGACTGCTCTGTGTGTATCTCGCCAGGCGGGACATTCGCCGGACGGTCTTTCACGGCGAGGATCGGCTGGGTGTCGGCGTCGCGCTCGCTCACCTCGGCCGCCTGCTCGCGGGGAAGGTCGGTGTCGCTGTCCCAGGTCTCCACCCGCTCGCTGACCCTGCCGCCGCTCTCGGGCTCGGGTGCCCGTACGGCCGGGCGGGGCGGGTGGACGAGCAGGTCGCCCTGGCGAGGCCGGACCAGGTCGCCCCAGCGCATCGGCTTGCCCGGCCGGGGGGCCGCGGGTTCCCGCGGGGGCGGCGGGTCCTGCGGGATGTCGGTGACCTCGGGCGTCTCCGGTGCCGCGGTGGGGCCGACCACCGGTTCTCCGGCCGGGAGGTCGTGGTGCGGGGCGGCCTCCAGGGGAGGCGCGGAGTGCGGATCGAGCATGATCTCTGCCGCGGGGTGGTGCACCAGATGCCCCGGATGCACCGGATGGTTTCCGTGACCGGAGTGGTCTTCGTGACCGGGATGGTCTCCGTGACCGGAGCGGTCTTCGTGGCCCGGGCGGGCGGGCTGCTCAGGGCGGGGCGGGGCCTGCCACCGCTCCTCGGGGTCGGGCGCGCCGGGACGATGAGCCGCCCGGCTCTCCTCGGGGAACGGCACGATGTCGCGCCCGGACGACGACGGCCCGGACAGGGCCGCGTCGCTCGCGGCCCTGCGGGCGGCGGCGTGTTTGATCAGCAGGAGCCAGAGCCACAGGGCCAGGATCAGCATCACCCAGGGGGCGACGGCGACCACGACGGCCGCGCGCCCCTCGTCCACCGCCATCCGCATCGCGGTGGACACCTCGGCGGCGGCCGCGCCGGCGAACAGCAGCGTCAGGATCACGCCCGCCTGCAGTCGTACCGGCCACCAGCCGCCTCTCAGCAGCAGTACGCCGATCATCGCGATGACGAGCAGGGCGTCGAAGGCGGCGGGATACAGATACGCGAGGCCGACGGGTGCCCTGCCCGCCACGGCGAGGGCGCGCAGATCCTCGAAGGAGAGCACGCAGGCCGCGGCGGTGAGCGCGGCCACGCCGACTCCGGTGACGGCGATCCCGGCGCGGCGCAGGGCGATGGTCACCCGGCTCGGCGCGGTGGCGGCGATGGGCAGGAGCGGGAGCGGGAGCGGGCGGGAGATCGAGCCTGCCGCCCCGGGGGATTTGACGTCCATGGCCCTTCGAGCCTACAGAATCGGCATCTAGCATGATCGAGGAAGTTTTTCGGAAGTGGCCGAGGCAAAAAGCTGGAAAATCATCCGATATCGGATGAGATGTTCGGCGCCGCGAACTTCACCGCCGTGACGACTCCCGGCGGGAGCCCGCAGGCGAGCGCCATGTGGGAGCCGTGTGGGAGAGGGTGGGCCGGAACGACATCGTGTTCTCGGCGCTCGGGGCGCGGCTTCTCGGCGGTGGAATGCGCGGCGTGAGAGTGCCGGCTTCGCCCGCGGCCCGCGCACGGCCGTCGTGGCGTCCGGCCTCGCCGGTTCTTACGGCTGCGCCGTCTCCACGTCATCGCCGTATCGAGGGGCGGGGACCGTCGCGGGGGCGCTGACCCGGGGGATGACGCGCGAACACCGGTGTGGGGCGAATGCCGGGGAGAAGGTGGGCGAACGGAACCTTCAGGAGGAGAACGGAACCCTCAGACGGAGAGGCCGGATGGAGAAGTCTTCAGACGGGGAGGCCAGACGGAGAAGGCGGTCGTCAGGACCAACCCCAGGACCAACCCGGCCCTGCCTTCCGTCACGCTGCCGTTCTGCCGGATCAGCTGGGCGACATTCGCCGCTAATGGTCATAAAACACTCTGCTGAGTGTCTTCAACGTCCCGCAACTCGGTTTGTGAGGGGAGGTGAGGCATTAGCCTTGCCTTCGTGAGCCTGCAGCTATACGACACCAGCGTACGCACTGTCCGCGAATTCGTCCCGGTCGAACCCGGCCGGGCCTCGATCTACCTGTGTGGTGCCACCGTGCAGGCTCCCCCGCACATCGGGCACATCCGCTCGGGCGTCAACTTCGATGTTCTCCGCCGCTGGATGATCAGGTCCGGCTACGAGGTGACCTTCTGCCGCAACGTCACCGACATCGACGACAAGATCATTAGAGTCGCCGCCGCCGAGAACGTGCCGTGGTTCGCCGTCGCCGAGCGCAACCAGAGGGCCTTCACCTGGGCCTACGAGGTGCTGGGCTGCCTGCCCCCCACCGTCGAGCCCCGTGCCACCGGCCACGTGCCCGAGATGATCGAGCTGATGGACCGGCTGATCGCCGCCGGACACGCCTACGCCGCCGAGGGCGACGTCTACTTCGACGTCATGTCCTACGCCGACCGGTACGGCTCGCTGTCCAACCAGAAGCTCCAGAACATGCGGGCCGCCGGTGACACCGACACCGACTCCTGCAAGCGCGACCCGCGCGACTTCGCGCTCTGGAAGGGCGAGAAGCCCGGTGAGCCGACCTGGCCGACCCCGTGGGGCCGGGGCCGCCCCGGCTGGCACCTGGAGTGCTCGGCCATGGCGACCAAGTATCTCGGGTCCACCTTCGACATCCACGGCGGCGGCGTCGACCTGATCTTCCCGCACCACGAGAACGAGCTGACCCAGTCCCAGGCGGCCGGCGACGGCTTCGCCCGCTACTGGATGCACAACGGCATGCTCAAGATCGGCGCGGAGAAGATGAGCAAGTCGCTCGGAAACTCCCTGCTGGTCCCCGAGGTCACCAAGAAGGTCCGCCCGGTCGAGCTCCGCTACTACCTGGCGGCCCCGCACTACCGCTCCTCGATCGACTACTCGGAGGAGGCGCTGTTCGAGGCCGCCGTTGCCTACCAGCGCATCGAGGGCTTCGTCACCCGCGCGGCGGAGGTCATCCATGACGTCGACGCGCACGCGCCGCTTCCCCAGGCATTCTCCGACGCCCTCGACGACGACCTGGGCACCCCCCAGGCGCTCGCCGTGGTGCACGAGGTGGTCCGCGAGGGCAACGTCGCGCTGGCCCAGGGCAACAAGGAGCAGGTCGCCAGGCTGCTCGCCGAGACGCAGAACATGCTCGACGTCCTCGGCCTCGACCCTCGCTCGGAGCAGTGGCGCTCCTCGGGCGGCGAGACCGGCATGCGGGCGACCGTCGACGCGCTGGTCGCCGTCGCGCTGGAACAGCGGCAGGCGGCGCGGGCGCGCAAGGACTTCTCGGCGGCCGACGGCATCCGTGACCAGCTTTCCCACGCGGGTATCCATGTCGAGGACACCCCCCAGGGACCACGCTGGGAACTCTCGCGGTGAAACCAGGCCGTACGCTATAGACCATGGCTGGTGGGGGTAAAGGGTCCGGGCGACCCGCGAAGAAGAAGAGTCCGACCAAGGGCACGGGCGGCAACGTCCGTCGTGGCCTGGAGGGCAGGGGGGCCACCCCGCCGGCGCATCTGCGGCACTGGCACAAGGACAAGGCGCGCACCGAGCGGATCGAGCGCGAGGAGAAGACCGGCAGGTCCTCCTCCCCGCGCACCCCGGTCCGCACCCGGCGGAGTGAAGACGCGCCCGAGCACATCGGCGGGCGCAACCCCGTCGTCGAGGCGCTGCGGGCCGGGGTTCCGGCCAGCACGCTCTACGTGGCCCTGCGGATCGACAACGACGACCGCGTCAAGGAGTCGGTCCGCATCGCCGCCGACCGGGGCATCGCGATGCTGGAGGTCGGCCGCGAGAAGCTCGACCGCCTCACCGAGGGCGGGATCCACCAGGGCATCGCCCTGCAGATCCCGGCGTACGACTACGCCCACCCCGACGATCTGGTCCGCATCGCCCAGGAGGCCGCGGAGGTCCCGCTGATCGTCGCTCTCGACAGCGTCACCGACCCCCGGAACCTGGGCGCCATCGCCCGCTCGGCCACCGCGTTCGGAGCCCATGGCCTGGTCATCCCCTCCCGCCGCTCGGCAGGGGTCACCGGCGGGGCCTGGAAGACCTCCGCGGGCACGCTGGCCAACCTGCCGGTCGCCCGCGCCGCCAACCTCACCGCCACTCTGCGCGAGTACCGCGAGGCGGGCCTGTTCGTGATCGGCCTGGACGGCGAGGGCACGGTCGACATCGGTGAGGCCAACCTCCTCGACGGCCCGCTGGTCGTCGTCGTGGGCTCCGAGGGCAAGGGCCTGTCCCGCCTGGTCCGCGAGTCGTGTGACCTGGTCGTCCGCATCCCGATGCACGCCGCCGCCGAGTCCCTCAACGCCGGGGTCGCCGCCGGCATCGCCCTCTACGAGGTCGCCCGCCACCGCCGTTCCTAACGGTTCGCAATCGGCAGGGCATACCTCGGTGACGTACGGGGAGTGAGCCGACTACACTCGTCTGGCGACCGTGCCGACGTAGCTCAATCGGCAGAGCAACAGTCTTGTAAACTGTAGGTCAGGGGTTCGATTCCCCTCGTCGGCTCGCATGTGAAAGGCCAGGTCAACCGATCTCCGGTGACCTGGCCTTTCGCCGTTCAGGGGAACTTTATGATCTTCCGTGCCCGTTGCGTGCCCGACGGCTTCTCGTGCCCGCCTGCCCGTGCCCGTTTGAACGCCTGCCCGAGCGCCTTGGCGATGGCCTTGTCCCGATCCTGACTGGCGTGCTGGTAGATCAGCGCCGCCCGCGTCAAGGCGGCGGCGCGGCGCGCCGCCGCACGGCCCTCCACCCGCCCGCCGTCCGGGCGTGCGGCGTGGGCGCCGGTCCCGAACGGCGGCGGAAATCGGGCCGCCCGCCGCACCACCCGCACGCCGCACCCAACCAACCCGCCGCACCGGGGCCGCACCGCCGCCTACAGGTTTATCCGGCCAGTGGCCCAACGCTTCGCGGCTCTTCCGGCACCTGCGACCTTGCGTCGGCCGCTCGCTCCCTACTTGCTCGACCTCATCAAGGCCCACACCACAGTGACCACAGAGATCCCCATTGCGGCGAAAAACAGGACCACGGGGAGAAACCCGAGGACATCCACGCCCCAGCCGAACGGCCCGGCTCCATACCGGCCAGACCCGATAACCGACCTGAGAGTCCCGGAAATCGCGAACAGCCCCATCAGGGCAACGAAGAGCCGGAGCGCCGAGGACATCATCAGGCGTTTACGCGGTCCATCGACTGCTTCCCCCGGCAAGGGCTTGGGATACTCCTGCCTGCGTGCTTTGACCAGCCCCCACACACCGGCTCCCAGGTAGGGCGCCACGGCAAGAACACCGATGACGATGAACACCCAGTCAAGTAGTTCGCGTACGGTGCCACCCGCCCAGAAGGTCAACGCGAGGACCTTGACCACCAATGCCAGCACCATCAGGACGAGCGCCAACTTAGACCACACCGGCATCTTGGACACGCAGTGATTATGGAGCTGGCAAGCCCTCAGGAGAAACCCCACAGCCCCGCCTGCCCAGCTCGGATCAGTCTGCAGCCGGTGGCATCACATCGCCGCGATCGGTACCGCCCTCACGATCGCCTGATGCGGGCTGATCTCCGTACGGGGCCGGGGGCGATCGACGATCCGTGCTTCGTTCCTCAGCATGGCTCACCGGGTAGCAGATACCAGGCCGACTCATCCCAGGCGTGCCCGTTGCGTGCCCGTCAGGAGGGTCACCAAGGGGGAGTCACGGGGACTCACGGACAGGGTGAGACCGCCTCTGACCAGCGTCGCAGCAGTTCACAGGGTCGCGTACCGAGATCTTGTGAACTGTAGGTCAGGGGTTCGATTCCCCTTGTCGGCTCGCATGTGGAAGGCCGGGTCAACCGATATCGGTTGACCCGGCCTTCCGTCGTTCAGCCGAACTTCATGATCCTCCGTGCCCGATGGTTTTTCGTGCCTGGCCGCCGCGCTCGCTCATCGGCCGCCGTTCGGCTGGACGGCCTCTGCCTGGGCTTTGCGGGCGAGCAGTTGAACCTCCTGGAACTGTCGTCGGTCGGTGGGCTGAGGCTCGCGAACCATCCGGGCCACCTCGGGCAGCCCGGACTCGCGCAGCATCGCGGCGAGGTGGTCAGGCCACCACCGGTAGGCCGGTGCGACCGTGTGATCGAAGACCTGCGTCGGGTGAGACGGATCATCGGTCGCCGAGAAGCCGATCAGAAGGTGGCCGCCAGGTGCCAGCACACGATGGAACCCCGCCAAGATGACGGGGAGTTCCCGCGGGGGAGTGTGGATGACGGACCAACGTGAGAGTACGCCGCCCAGCGCGCCGTCGGCGATGTCCAACGCGGCCATCGAGCCCACGTCGAACCGCAGGCCCGGATAGGTCTGCCGAGCCAACTCGATCATCGTGGGAGAGGCGTCGACCCCGAACGCCGCCAGCCCCAGCTCGTCCAGATGAGCGGTGACATGGCCGGGCCCACACCCCAGGTCCGCGACCTGACCGTTCCCACCCGCGCTCACCAGCTCGGCGAAGGCACCCAGGATCGCGCGGTCCAGGGGACTGTCACGCAGCGAATCCCGGAACAGCTGCGCGTAGGTGAGGGCGGCGGCGTCGTAAGCCTCGCGGGTGACGGTGAGGGCATCGTGTTGGACCATGCCCGGGACAGTAGTTCCCGGCTCCGAGGCGAGCCGGGAGAAGCACGATCTTCCCTCCCGCCCGTTCGCCCGGGCTGTCGCTGATTCGGAGAGGTCATGCGAGGCGAGTGAGGTGAGGGCGTGCTCGCCTCACTGATGTTCAGGGGCTTCAGACATGGGCCGTCTGGGAAACGCCCGAAGCCCCGACCTCCCGATCTGAGGACACCCCGGCTCGAAGCGTCCACGGAGAAGGTCAACAGCTGGTGCGGAGAGTTCGCCGGGGCGCGGTCAGGTGGCGTCATCCAGCTGTTCGGTCAGTCGCTCCAGGCCACCCCTGATGAGCTTCCCGTACTCGTCGTCGCCCAGTGCGCCGATCCCGGCCCGCGCCTGCCGGAGGTGCTCGCGGGCGCGGGTGAGATCACCCAGCTTGCGGTAGCAGTCGCTCAAATTGAGGTGCAACGACGGATAGAGGCCGGCCACCGAAAGCGGCACCCCGGCCTTCGCCACCTGCTCGTCGGTGACCAGATCGACGGCGGCGAGCGCCCGCAGATCCCACATCAACTCCTGGCGTACGTCGTCCTGCACGTCGGCCATCGAATGGGCGAGGACGCAAACATGCAGTGGGTCGCCTTGCTCGCCGCCGATGTCGTCCCAGATCTGCGCGAACAGGTCGCGAGCGGCCTCACGCTGACCTTGGTGGTGATGCAACTCCACGCCCCGGCCGATCCGGGTCATCGTCGGGTCGTCGGTGGTCATTGGCGGCTCCTTCACCGTCGCGGGCGACCGCGGCCAGCATACTTGCCTGACGTGGCTTAAGGATCTTCAAGTTTTTGGCCGGCCGGTTCGCTCGGCGCCCTCCGTCCCCGAGTCGTTGCCCCTCCGGGGCGAGGCGGGCGGGAAGATCCGGCGAGGCGGGGTGTGTGCGTCCGCACGGCCCTCCCGCTGTCCGGGCGTGGGCGCCGGTCCCCGGACGGCGGCGGGGAATCGGGGCACCCGCGTATCCGACCGACCCGCCGGACCCGGGCCGCGCCGCCACCCGGAGGCCGCTTCGCCGTTCGGGCCTGTCAACGGAGGGGGAGCCGGGGTCGGCCATCGGTTCAGGGGGGACTCGGCCACTGGGCGACGTCCGGCGGTCACTCGTGCCGCGTGGGTGTCTCGGCCGGTGAGGCCGAGGTCTCCTCCTGGTCGAAGGTGATCACGATGTATCTGCCGTTGGCGTAGCTGACCACGGGCCGCTGGAGCATGTCACCCACGTTGCGGGCGACCCTCTGCCACAACTCCACCATCTCCGGGGTGTCGGCGGTCACCCTGAAACGCCCACCGGCGACGAGGTTCTGGGCGACGAGGGAGGTGAAGTTCGCCTCGCCCCGCGCCTTCTCCTCCGCGTCGAGAGGGGTGCGCCGGGGCGCGAGCCGCGCGCCGAGAGGGTGGGTCATCGCTGGTCTCCTTGTGATCGCCGGCTTCCCAGCATGCCATCCGTGCCCGCCCCCCTGAAGCCGGTCACGAACGGTGGCCACGCGGGGCGTCGCCGTACGCCCACCGCGCCGCGGAACCCGAAGGTCGGGGTGAACGGCCACGATGTGCCGTTCCCCGGCTTCACCGTGCCTCGCGGGGCCGACGGGAGCGTCACCGCCAGGTGGACGAACCCGCCGTTCATGTGCGTCCGCCGCGCGACGCTGCCGGTCTCCGGCAGCGGCGGGACCTCCCGGCGGAGCGTCACGCCGGTCATCTTCCCGCTCCATTTCCTCGGGGCGCTGGTCGCGGTCGCGGCGGCCCTGTACGTCCTCGCCGGGCTGTCGCGCCGCCGACCGCGGACGCGCGGGCTTGGGGCGGCCCGGGTCCCGAGCGGCCGTGACGACTTCGCCCGGAGCTTCCGTGACGACTTCGTCCGGAGCGGGAGGGACGGCCGTGACGACGCCGGCCAGGGGGACGACGGCCGGCGCGACACCGGCAGGGACGACCCCGCAGGGTCGGTGACGAGGTCTGGCGAGGTCCGCAGTATGCCGCAAGGTGTACGAAACGGTTACTTCACTCCCCGCACGGTCTCTCACGCAGGCAGATCGGTGAGGGCAACCCTGTGGATTCGCCTCGTACGAACGGCTCTTCGTCACATACTGAGACGCGAAGTAAGCGGAAAGTGACCGACGAGGGGCGCGGCGGTGACAGTAACGATCCTCCAGCGGGTCCGCACGGAGCGGGGCGGCTGCGACATCACGAGCGCGGGGCGGGGCGGCCGTGACATCACGAGCGAGGAGGCGATCCGGTCCGACGTCGACGTCACCGTGATCGTCCCCCTCCACAACTGCGGGCCCTATCTCGACAGGTGCCTGACCTCGCTGCTGATCCAGCGCGTCGCCCTGGAGGTGGTGGTCGTCGACGACGGTTCCACCGACGGCGGTGCCGCGCTGCTCGACCTGTACGCCTCCTGCCATCGCGGGGTGATCCGCGTCGTCAGGCAGGAGGCGTCCGGCGGCGCGGGGCGCCCGCGCAACGTCGGGCTCTCCCACGCGCGCGGCAGATACGTCTTCTTCTGCGACGCGGACGACTACCTCGGTCCCCAGGCGCTGGAGCGGATGCTCGCGATGGCCGACCGCAACGGCTCGGACATCGTGCTCGGGAAGATCGTCGGGCATGACCGCAAGGTGCCGATCTCGATGTTCAAGGAGAACGCCGAGCGGGTGCCGCTCGGCGACAGCGCGGTCTACAACAGCCTGAGCTGCTTCAAGCTGTTCCGCAGGGAGATGCTGGAGCGGCACGCCATCCGTTTCGACGAGACGCTCCTGGTGGGGGAGGACGTCGTCTTCACCACCCACGCCTACTGTCACGCGGAAGTGATCTCGGTGGTCGCCGACTACGACTGCTACCACCTGGTCGCCCGGCCCGACGGCACCAGCATCATGCAGCGGCAGGGGAGCCGCGACCCGGTCTCCTGGCTGCGGATGATCAGGCGGCCGATCGAGCTGATGCTCGCCCACGTACGCCCCGGCGAGCTCCGCGACCACCTCCTGCGGCGCCACTTCCGGATGGACGCCTTCGGCAACCTCGGCAGGCCCTTCCTGGAGGCGGGGGAGGTCGAGCGCAAGGAGATCGCCGCCGAGGTGGCCGACATGTGCGAGCGGTGGCTGACCGACGGGGTCCGCGAGCGGCTCCCCGCGATCGACCGGAGCCGGATCGCGGCGCTGCAGGACATCGACCGCCTGGTCCGGCTCGCGCACATCGAGTCGGCCTCGGTCCGCAGGGAGCTCACCGCGCTTCGCTGGGAGCGCGAGCGGGAGGGGCGGCTGGCGATCTCGGGCAAGGTGGCGCTGAGCACGCTGGAGCGCTACGACCGCCCGGAGATCACCGGCGGGGGCCTCGCCCTGGTGCTGCGGCGCCGGCACGTGGACCCCGGCCCGTCCGACGAGGTCGTGGTCCCGGTGACCGGCGACTGCGCGGGGTTCACCGGGATCGTCGACGTCACCACCCTGTCCTCCGGCATCTGGGACGTCCACGTGAGCGTCGCCTTCGAGGGCGTCCCCCGGCTCGCGCGCCTGGGCGCCGACGGGGAGGGGCTGGTCGCACCGCCCATGCCGCGCGTGGTCGGCGACGTCGTCGCCCTCCCGTACTTCACCCACCCGTACGGCAACCTCAGCCTCGACATCGGCGGGCACGTGGTCGCGGTGCCGGGCAGCGCCAGGCTGGTGCGCGCCCGCTGGGCGGCCGGGCACCGGCTGGTGCTCGACGGCGAGGTGAGCGTGGGCGCGGCGGCCCCGGCGGCCGACGCGGTGCGCTACCTGGTCTGGCGGGAGCGCGAGTCGAGCCGGGAGCGGCGCGAGCCGGTCGCGGTCGGCGAGGGCGGCAGGTTCACGGCCTCCGGGGCGATGGGGCGGCTGGGGCCCGGCACCTGGGACGCCTACCTGGAGCTCGACCTGGGCGGGCCGCCCGCGCGCTTCAGGATCGAGGCGGTCCCGGAGGTGATCGAGCAGCCGCGCACGTGGTGGCGCGGCGCGATCCGCTGGAGTGTCAGGCCCTACGCCACGGCGGGGAAGGGCCGGCTCAGCGCGGTGGTCCGCACCCTCGGCCCCAGAACTTTCATCAAACGTATCGTTCGTTAATGCCACATTCTTGCAACTACAAGCCGATGGCCTAAAGTTGAGGGCAAATCCGCACCTCGGAGGCTTGTTGTGCACGTACCCGATGGCTTTTTCAACGCCGCCGTCTCGGTGTCGGCGGGAGTGGTCGCCGCCGCCGGCGTCGCGGTCTGCCTGCGCGGCGCCCGCCGCGAGCTCGACGACCGCACCGCTCCGATGGCCGGACTGGTCGCCGCCTTCGTCTTCGCGGTCCAGATGCTCAACTTCCCGGTCGCCGCGGGTACCAGCGGTCACCTTCTCGGCGGCGCGCTCGCCGCGATACTCGTCGGCCCGTACACGGCGGTGTTATGCGTGGCCGTGGTCCTCCTGGTGCAGGCGTTCTTCTTCGCCGACGGCGGGCTGACCGCGCTGGGCGTCAACGTCACGCTGATGGGCCTCGTCGCCGTGCTGGTCGGGTGGGGGGTGTTCCGCCTGATCACCCGTAGCGTGCGGAACAGGGGGGCCGTGGTGGCGGCCGCGTTCGTCGCGGCGCTGGTCTCGGTCCCCGCCTCGGCGCTGGCGTTCACCGTGCTGTTCTGGATCGGCGGCACCGCGCCCATCGAGATCGGCACGGTCGCCGCGGCCATGGGGGGCGTGCACCTGCTCATCGGCGTGGGCGAGGGCCTGATCACCGCGGTCACCGTCAGCACCGTGCTGGCGATCCGGCCCGACCTGGTCTACGGCGCCCGCGAGCTCGTCGCGCCGCTGGTCCTGCGTGGCGCGGACGGCGACGTGACCGTCACTCCCGGGACCCCGGGCTCCGCCGCGCCTTCGGCGCCGGTCGCCGCCCGCCGTCCCGGCTGGTTCCTGCCCGCCGGGGTCGCGGTGGCGGCGCTGCTCGCGGGCGTGGTGAGCTTCTACGCCTCCTCCTCGCCCGACGGCCTGGAGTGGGTCGCCGAGGACAAGGGCTTCAGCGACCAGGCGACCGACCACTCGCTGGGCGAGCAGCCGCTCGCCGACTACGGGGACGTGGGCGGCATCCCGGTGGGCGTGGCCGGGCTGATCGGCGTCGGGGTGACCCTCGCCGTCGGCGGCGGGGTGTTCTACGCCGTGCGCCGCCGCGAGGACGGCGGTACCGGCGGGCACGACAGCGACGAGAAGGTCTCCGTCTAGTGGGATCGGGCCATCACCACCAGCTGCACCGGCCGGGCGACACGCTCGTGCACCGGCTGCCGCCCCAGTGCAAGCTGGTGGCGGTGGCCGGGTTCGCCCTGGTGGTGGTCGCCACCCCGCGCGAGTGGTTCTGGGCCTTCGGGCTGTACGCCGTCCTCCTGGCCGCGGTGGCGGCCCTCGCGCGCGTCCCGGCGGGGTTCGTGCTGCGGCGGATGGTGGTCGAGGTCCCGTTCGTGGTGTTCGCGCTGGCCATCCCGTTCATCGGGTTCGGCGAGAGGGTGACCTTCATGGGCCTCTCGCTCAGCGTGGCGGGCCTGTGGGCCGCCTGGAACATCCTGGCCAAGGCGACCCTGGGCGTGGTCGCGAGCGTGCTGCTCGCCGCCACCACCGAGCCGCGGCTGATCCTGCTGGGCGCCCAGCGGCTGAGACTGCCGCCGCTGCTGGTGCAGATCGCCATGTTCATGCTCCGCTACATGGACGTGATCCTGGACGAGATGCGCCGGATGCGGGTGGCGAGGGAGTCTCGCGGGTTCGTGGCGAGGGACGTGCGGCACATCCCGGTGATCGCCAGGTCGGCGGGGGCGCTGTTCATCCGCTCGTACGAGCGGGGCGAACGGGTGCACCTGGCGATGCTCAGCCGGGGCTACACCGGGTCGATGCCGGTCATCCAGGATCTCTCCGCCGCTTCGCGGCAGTGGCTCGCCGCCGGTATGTTGCCGGGTGCGGCACTCGCCGTGTTACTCGGGAGCTGGGGGTTCGCGTGACCGTGCCGTCCTCGCCGTCCTCGCCGACCCCGGCCGCGTCTCCGCCGCCTCCGCCCTCGCTGGAGGTGAGTCGTCTGGCGTACGCCTACCCCGACGGCACGCAGGCGCTGTTCGGCGTGGACCTCCGGGTGGAGCGCGGTGAGCGGGTCGCGCTGCTCGGGCCGAACGGCGCGGGCAAGACCACGCTGGTGATGCACCTCAACGGCATCCTGACCGCCGGGCACGGCACGGTGGCCGTGGCGGGGCTGCCGGTCGGCAAGGGGTCGCTCATGGAGATCCGCAGGCGGGTCGGGCTCGTCTTCCAGGACCCCGACGACCAGCTCTTCATGCCGACCGTCCGCGAGGACGTGGCCTTCGGCCCGGCCAACATGGGGGTCGCGGGCGAGGAGCTGCGGCGCCGGGTCGAGGACGCGCTGGAGCGCGTGGGCATGCTGGAGACGATCGACCGGCCGCCGCACCACCTGTCCTTCGGCCAGCGCCGCCGGGTCGCGGTGGCGACCGTGCTGGCCATGGAGCCGGAGATCCTCGTCCTCGACGAGCCGTCGTCCAACCTGGACCCGGCCTCCCGGCGCGAGCTCGCCGAGATCCTCAGGGGGCTCGACGTGACCGTCCTGATGGTCACCCACGACCTGCCGTACGCGCTGGAGCTGTGCGAACGCTCGCTCATCCTCTCCGGAGGCGTCATCGCCGCCGACGGGCCGACCCGCGAGATCCTCGCCGACGCGAGCCTCCTCGCCGCCCATCGGCTCGAACTGCCGTACGGTTTCGCCGCGCCCTGACTCCGGAATCTCCCGATCTGGGATTCCGTGCACCGAAGCACGGTCGGCGCGAACTTGCTGTGAACAATCGCGCATGACCTCGCGTGGAGTGACGGCGAAGTAAAGTAGGTCTGCCCTTCGGGCGCGAGGAGGACTGATGAAGCTACGGCTGGCTCGCCGCGCCGTCGGGGACGCCGTGGTGGTGGCTGTCGAGGGCGAGCTCGACCTGTTCACCGCTCCCTTCCTGCGAGACGAGGTCCGTGACGCGATCAAGCTGGACGGCGCGCGACTGGTCCTCGACCTCACCGCCCTGTCCTTCATGGACTCCAGCGGCCTCTCCGTGCTGATCGAGGCGTGGCGGCTCGCCACGAGCGAGGGGGGCGGGGTCTCGCTGGCGGCACCTCAGGCGCCGGTGGCCCGGATCCTCCGCACGACGGGGCTCGACCGGCGGATCAAGGTCTACCCCGACGTGAGCAGCGCCGTCGGGGAGATCTAGCAGTACCGGACATGGGCATTGGTGACGGAGAGTTTTAGGCACCCCCAGTAGAACTTCATTCGGTCCGCGCGTTAAAGTCCGCACATGGACCTGAACGGAGCAGCAGCAATCATCTCGGGCGGTGCCAGCGGCCTCGGCGAGGCCACGGCCCGCGACCTCGCCGCGCACGGTGCCACCGTCGTCGTCGCCGACCTCAACGAGGAGCGCGGCAAGTCACTCGCCGACGAGCTCGGCGGCGTCTTCGTCAAGGCCGACGTGTCGGACGAGGAGCAGGTGCAGGCGGCCGTGGACGCGGCCGTGGCGACCGGCAGGCCGCTGCGCGTCGTGGTGAACAGCGCGGGCATCGGCTGGGCCAGCCGGACCGTCGGCCGTGACGGCTCGCCGCACGACCTGGCCTCGTACCGCAAGGTCATCGAGATCAACCTGATCGGCACCTTCAACCTCATGCGCATCGGCGCCGCCGCGATCGCGAAGACGGAGCCGGTGGACGAGGACGGCCAGCGCGGCGTGGTGATCAACACCGCCTCGGTGGCGGCGCTGGAGGGGCAGACCGGTCAGGTCGCCTACTCGGCCTCCAAGGGCGGCATCGTCGGCATGACCGTTCCGGCCGCGCGCGATCTCGCCGCCATCGGTGTGCGTGTCAACACCATCTGCCCCGGCATCATCGACACCCCGATCTACGGTTTCTCGGCCAACTCCGAGGAGTTCAAGGCCAAGCTCGTGGCCCCGGTGGTCTTCCCCAAGCGCATGGGACGGGCCGCCGAGTTCGCCCACCTGGTCCGCTCACTGATCGAGAACGACTACGTCAACGCCGAGACCATCCGTTTCGACGGCGGCATCCGCTTCCAGCCCAAGTAGGAGTCACCCGGTGTCTGACGAGGTTCTGGTCGAAGTCGACGGCGGCGTGGCCGTCATCACGATCAACCGCCCCAAGGCCAGGAACGCCGTCAACGGCGCGGTCGCCCGGGGCGTCGCCGGTGCGCTGGACGAGCTGGAGGAGCGCAAGGACGTGGCCGCCTACGTCCTCACCGGCGCCGGCGGCACGTTCTGCTCGGGCATGGACCTGAAGGGGTTCCTGACCGGGGACTTCCCGGTCGTGGAGGGCAGGGGGTTCGGCGGCATCGCCGAGGCGCCGCCGAAGAAGCCGCTCATCGCCGCCGTCGAGGGCTACGCCCTGGCCGGAGGCTGCGAGCTGGCGCTGGCCTGCGACATCATCATCGCCTCCGAGGACGCCAAGTTCGGGCTTCCCGAGCCCAAGCGGGGGCTGGTCGCGGGGGCGGGCGGCGTGATGCGGCTGCCGCGGCGCATCCCGTACCACATCGCCATGGAGATCGCCCTGACCGGCGACCACTTCCCCGCCTCCCGGCTTTACGAGCTCGGCCTGGTCAACCACGTCACGCCCGCGGGCGAGGCGCTGGCCACGGCCGTCGAGCTCGCGAAGAGGATCGCGGCCAACGCCCCGCTGGCGCTCGCCGCGACCAAGCGCGTGATCGTCGAGTCGGCGGACTGGAGCCGCGACGAGATGTTCACGAAGCAGGGGGAGATCATCAGCCCGGTGTTCGGCTCCAAGGACGCCATGGAGGGGGCGGCGGCCTTCGCCGAGAAGCGCGCCCCGCAGTGGAAGGGCGAGTAGTCCCTCCGGTTGGGCCGGAGAGAGTTCGAGCGATGAGCCGTCCTCCGGAGGACGGGAGGAAGTTCGAGCGGTGAACGTCCTTCCGGCGGGCCGAAGGAGGTTCGAGCGGTGAGCCGTCCTTTGGAGGGCCGGAGGAGGTTCGGGGAGTGAGCGGTCCCTCGGAGGGACCGGAGGAAAATCGGCGGGCCGGGCGCGATCCAGGGGGTCGCGCCCGGCGCGTTCGCGGCCAGGAGTGCGTACGGTAAAGGTGTGGACAGGTGCGGCGGGGGCACTTGACGTCCACGCCACCGCTCCAAGGCCAGGAGAGTGCATGAACGACCACCCGACCGGTATGTCCCCCACCGGCCGTTCCTCCGGTGATCTCCTGAAGCGCAGGGCGGGAAATCTGGCCGCGGGCGCGCTGGGTGCCGCGATCATCAACGTTCTCGTGGTCGGTGCCATGTGGGTGATCGAGGTCGCCGACTACGTCCTGCCCGGGGAGTTCGACGTCTACGGCATCCGGGCCTGGGATCCCGAGGGCCTGGGCGGCATCTTCCTCGCGCCCTTCCTGCACGCCGGATTCGGCCACCTGATGGCCAACTCGCTGCCCCTGCTCATCCTCGGCTTCCTCGCCGCGCTGCGCGGGATCGGCCGCTTCCTGGCCGCGAGCCTGATCATCATCCTGGTGAGCGGTCTGGGCGTCTGGTTCACCAGCTCGCCGCTGGCCGTCACGGTCGGCGCCAGCGGCCTGGTCTTCGGCTACTTCGGGTTCGTCGTCGCCCGGGGCCTGTTCGACCGTCGCGCCCTCGACATCGTGATCGGTGTCGGCGTGGCGATCGCCTATTACTCGATCATCTGGGGCGTGCTCCCCGGCGAGGCGGGCATCTCCTGGCAGGGGCACCTGTTCGGGCTGGTCGGTGGTGTCATCGCGGCCTGGGTGGTGCGCCGCAGGCGCCGGGCCGTCGCCCCCGCCTACTGAGCGCCCTCCTTCACCGAGGCCGGTGAGGTTCACCGGGGCGTTCTCCTGCCAGGCCCTTTCCGGCCGAGGGTTCTCCCGGCGGGTCTTTCCCGGTCGCCCGATTTCGCTTACCGGGTCTCTGCCCGGCGGGCTTTTCGGGTTGCCCGGTTCTGCGTACCGAATCCCTTCCGCCGGGCTTTTCCCGGTCGCCGGGCTTCGCGGAGTTCCGTCCGCCGACTTCCCGCCCGTCGAGGCTTCGCCGTTCGCCCGGCATGACGCCTATCCAGCCCCTGAGGCTCGTCGCCGCCCGAACCCGGAGGGCTTCACCCGGAGATGGGCGCTGTATGGAGCTGTGGGTGCTATGTAGCGCTTCGTAGCGTCGCTGGAATCCCGGGGGGTCGGTCGGCCGGATGCGGTCTCCAGGGGCGAATGAGGTCGATCTGGGGGCCTGTCCAGCGGCGGAGCCGGAAAGGGCGCGAGTGGAGATCCCGTGTTCCGTCGGTCAAGTCCGATGTCGGCGCGTTTCGGCGGGCGCTTTTTCCTGTGGTTTCTTCCACGGCCACGCGGCAGAAGATTCTCCTGTAATTCACCAGCTATGGCCGCATCGGTTGATTTAAGTGACAATGTGACAAAATTTCATGTGTGAACCTGCCTGGCCGCGTGCCCGTACATGTTCCAGGGCCATCAGCCGGGCGCGACCCTCGAAAGGTGGCCGCGGGTGAACCTGGGATCCCTGGAAAGCGCGATCATGGACGTGCTGTGGGGCTGTAAGCAGCCACTGCTGGTTCGCCAAGTGCAGGACATGCTGAACCAGGACGCGGAACGAAGCCTGGCCTACACCACCGTGCAGACCGTCGCCGAGCGCCTCGTCAGGAAGGGCCTGCTGGAGAGGGCACCCGTGCGCAACGCCTTCCGCTACACCGCCAGCCGCTCACGGGACGAACACGTGGCCGGGCTGATGCTCGCGGCTCTGGCCGGAAGTCCCGACCGGGCCCCGGTGCTCTCGCGGTTCGCGGAGGGAGTGGATCCGGACGACGCCCTGCGCCTGCTGCACGAGCTGGCGCGGCGCGCGGGGGAGCGGGCGCAGACCCCGGGGACGGGCGGGACCCCGAGCACGCTGCCCTAGGTTCCCCGCCCGAGGACTTCGAGCACGTCGCGCCGGGTTTCCCTTCGGGGGACTTCGGGCGCACCGCCCCGGGTTCCCGCCCGGGAGCCGGGGATCCGGCTTCCGGGACGGGAACGGAGGTCGCGGTCGTCCCGCCGGCCCTACGAGGACGGCGGGGACGGTGGGGACGGAGCCCGGCTCCCCGGCGGGAGCCGGTGACTACAGGCGCTCGACGACGTAGTCGACGCAGGTGGTCAGGGCCTCGACGTCGTCGGGGTCGATGGAGGGGAACATCGCGACGCGCAGCTGGTTGCGGCCGAGCTTGCGGTAGGGCTCGGTGTCGACGATGCCGTTGGCCCGCAGGACCTTGGCGATCGCGGAGGCGTCGACGTCGTCGGAGAAGTCGATCGTGCCGACCACGTTGGAGCGGAACTCCGGACCCGCGAACGGGCTGGTGTAGGAGGTCTTCTCCGCCCAGGTGTAGAGACGCTGGGCCGAGTCGGCCGTGCGGGCGGTCGTCCAGGCCAGGCCGCCGTTGCCGTTCATCCACTCGATCTGCTCGGCGAGCAGGAAGAGCGTGGCGACCGACGGGGTGTTGTACGTCTGGTCCTTGGAGGAGTTGTCGATCGCCACCGGGAGGCTGAAGAACTCGGGGACGTAGCGCCCGCTGGAGGCGATCTCGTCGACCCTGGCCAGCGCGGCCGGGGACATCAGGGCGATCCAGAGGCCGCCGTCGGAGGCGAAGCTCTTCTGCGGCGCGAAGTAGTAGACGTCGAACTCGCTCGCCTCGACGGCCAGGCCGCCCGCGCCCGAGGTGGCGTCGACCAGCACGAGCGAGCCCTCCTCGCCCACGCGCCTGATCGGCATCGCGACGCCGGTCGAGGTCTCGTTGTGGGTGAGCGCGTAGACGTCGACGCCCTCCTCCAGCCGGGCCTCGGGGTGGCTGCCGACCTCCGACTTGATCACGGTCGGGTCGCCCAGCCACGGGGCCTTGGCCGCCACGGAGGCGAACTTGGAGGAGAACTCGCCGAAGTGCAGGTGCTGGGACCTGTCGCGGATCAGCCCGAAGGCGGCGATGTCCCAGAACGCGGTGGTGCCGCCGTTGCCGAGGACGACCTCGTACCCCTCCGGGAGGGAGAACAGCTCGGAGAGCCCCGCGCGAACGCGCCCGACCAGCGACTTGACCGGCTTCTGGCGGTGAGAGGTGCCCAGGACGCTGGATCCGGAGGCCGCGAGAGCCGAGAGCTGCTCGGGGCGCACCTTCGAGGGCCCGCAGCCGAAACGGCCGTCGGCGGGCTTGATGTCAGAGGGAATCACGATGTCAGCCACCTGACCAGCCTACTGAGCCCGGGGGTCGGACCAGGACGGGGTCCGGATTTTGAGACGAGCCGTGGAAGGCTTTTGGACGGGGCTGGGGGATCGCGGGGCCGGGCGGGACGATCCGGGGCCGGTGGGACGGGCCGAGCAGGCCGGGACGATCCGGGCCGGTCGGGCGGTCCCGGGAGGGGCGGGGCGGCCGATGGGTGAGGCGGTCCGGGGCCGGGTGGGAGGGCCGGGCGGGAAGGGCCGGGCACGTGGGCGTGGCGGTCCGGGACCGGGCGGGTGATCCGGGGACGTGAAAAGTGATCCGGGGGGTGTGAAGATCCGGGGGTGTGAAAAGGGGGCCGGGGGCGTGAGAGGGCCGCCACCGGCAACGGCTGCCGCGCGAGACGCCGCGCGACAGCCGTACGGGAGGGGGATCTCAGAAGGAGTGGACGACCTCGTCGGCTCCGGGGACGTCCTGGACCGAACGCTGGGACGGACCCACGTAGTCGGCGCTGGGGCGGACGAGCCTGCCCGTGCGCTTCTGCTCCAGGATGTGGGCGGCCCAGCCCGCGGTGCGGGCGCAGGTGAACATCGAGGTGAACATGGACGACGGAACCTGGGCGAAGTCCAGGATGACCGCGGCCCAGTACTCGACGTTGGTGGCGAGCACCCGGTCGGGCTTGCGGGCGTGCAGCTCCTCCAGCGCGGCCTTCTCCAGCGCCGCGGCGACCTCGTAACGCGGTGCGTCGAGCTCCTTGGCGGTGCGGCGGAGCACGCGTGCCCGGGGGTCCTCGGCACGGTAGACGCGGTGACCGAAGCCCATCAGGCGCTGGCCCTTGTCGAGCTCCGACTGGACGTACTTCTTGGCGTCGCCGACCTGCTCGACGCCCTCGATCATGTGCAGCACGCGCGCGGGCGCACCGCCGTGGAGCGGCCCGGACATGGCGCCGACCGCACCGCTCAGCGCCGCGGCGACGTCGGCTCCGGTGGAGGCGATGACCCTGGCGGTGAAGGTGGAGGCGTTCATGCCGTGCTCGGCGGCGGACGTCCAGTAGGCGTCGATGGCCTTGACGTGCTTGGGGTCGGGATCGCCCTGCCAGCGGATCATGAACCGCTCGACGATGCTCTCACCCTTGTCGACCTCGCTCTGGGGGACCATCGGCTTCCCCAGGCCACGCGAGGACTGCGCGACGAAACTCAGGGCGTTCACACTGGCCTGGGCCAGGTCGGCGCGGGCCTGCTCGTCGTCGATGTCGAGCAGCGGCCTGAAGCCGTACGCGGGGGCCAGCATGGCCAGCGCGCTCTGCACGTCGACGCGGATGTCACCGGAGTGGACAGGAATGGGGAAGGGCTCTGCCGGGGCCAGGCCCGGCTGGAACTTGTTGTCGACAAGCAGGCCCCACACGTGTCCGAAAGAGACGCGGCCGACCAGCTCTTCAATGTCGACGCCCCGGTAACGAAGGGCGCCCCCTTCTTTGTCCGGTTCCGCGATCTCCGTCTCGAAAGCTACAACGCCTTCGAGCCCGGGTTTGAAGTCGGACATTCTCGGCTGCCTCCCTTTCTTGAAGTCAAAGCCTTGATGTCGAGATACCGGCGGGTCATATTCAACCCCCTGGGCCGAGGCGGTGTGCCGCCGGACCCGCCGGAACGCGATCGCCCCAGGTGGGGGGCGCCGCGCGGGCTTCCTGCTCGGCACGCGAGAATACCTTCCCGTGGATGCCACATCGCGACCGCCTTCGATGGCGGGCCTCCGACGCACGTACCAGGGGCTGCCCCTGGTCGAGGCCGACCTCGCCCCCGACCCCTTCTCGCAGTTCGCCCTCTGGTTCGGCGAGGCCGTGGACGCCGGGCTTCCCGAGCCGAACGCGACCGTGCTGGCGACCGCCTCGGCGGGCGGGCGGCCGACGGCCAGGACCGTGCTGCTCAAGGGCTACGACGAGAACGGGTTCGTCTTCTACACCAACTACGAGTCGCGCAAGGGCCGGGACCTGGCGGAGAACCCGCGTGCCGCCCTGCTGTTCCCCTGGCACTCCATCCGCCGCCAGGTGCGGGTGGAGGGCGCGGTGGTGCGGGTGTCGCGCGAGGAGTCGGCCGCCTACTTCAGGTCCCGGCCCTACGGGTCGCGGATCGGCGCGTGGGCGTCGCGGCAGTCGGCGGTCGTGCACTCCAGGGACGAGCTGGACGCCCGGTACGAGGAGCTGGCGGAGCGCTGGCCCGAGGATCCGCCGATCCCCGATTTCTGGGGCGGGCTGCGCGTGGTGCCGTCCGAGGTGGAGTTCTGGCAGGGCCGCACCGACCGCATGCATGACCGCCTCCGTTACCGGCGCTCCGGCGTTACCTGGATCGTCGAACGCCTGGCCCCCTGACACCTTGCCCTCCCTTTACTGATATATCCATTTATGTCAGGTAGAGAGGTAACGGGGTGGGTTTCGGGGACTTCGTCCGTAGGCATGTGGCTGATACGCGCCCTCTCGCCATCCCCGCCTACCGGCGGCTCTGGGCCGGTCAGGGCGTGTCGTTCATCGGATTCCAGCTCACCTCCGTGGCCGTCAGCGCCCAGATCTACGACATCACGGAGTCGTCCTTCTGGGTCGGCATGCTCGGCCCCGCCAACCTGATCCCCCTGGTCGTCTTCGGGCTGTGGGGCGGCGCGATCGCCGACGCGGTCGACCGGCGCAGGCTCCTCATCATCGGCGCGCTGATCGCCTGGTCGGGGACGCTCGCGCTCCTGGTCCAGTCCGCCCTGGGCTCGACGAGCGTCGGCCTGCTGCTGGCCACCGTGGCCGTGCACGCCACCGGGTTCGCCATCACCGGGCCGACCAGGGGCGCGATCATGCCCAGGCTGGTCCCCGCCGACCTGATCCCCGCGGCCAACACCCTCAACTACCTGGTGGGCGGCCTCGGCACCGTCATCGGGCCCCTGGTCGGCGGGATCGTGCTCGCCCAGAGCGGCTTCGCCACCGCCTACCTGATCGACGCGGTGCTGTTCGGCGCCGGTTTCCACGCCGCGGTGCGGCTGCCGAGGCTCGAACCGATCGGCGAGGTGACCCGCCCGGGGCTGCGATCGGTCGTGGACGGCCTGCGCTACGTCTCCGGGCACCCGGTCGTGCTGATGTCGTTCGCCGTCGATCTCATCGCCATGGCGTTCGCGCTGCCCAGGGCGCTGTTCCCGGAGATCGTGGCCGAACGGTTCGGCGGCTCCCCGATCGCGTTCGGCTGGCTGTCGGCGAGCATCGCCATCGGCTCGGTGCTCGGCGGCCTGCTCTCGGGCTGGGTGGGACGGGTCCGGCGCCAGGGACTGGCGATCACGTACGTGATCGCCGCCTGGGGGCTCACCGTCGCCGCGGCCGGGCTCGCCGGCCAGCTGTGGCTGATGGTCGTCCTGCTGGCGTTCGGCGGGGCCGCCGACCTGATCTCCGCGGTGTGGCGGCAGACGATCCTGCAGACCCACGCGCCCGACGACATGCGGGGGAGGATGCAGGGGGTCTTCCTGGTGGTCGTCGCGGGAGGACCGAGGCTGGGGGATCTGCGGGCGGGGGCCACCGCCTCGTGGTTCGGCGCCACCGGCGCCTGGGTGGGCGGCGGGATCGCCTGCGCGGTGGCCGTGCTCGCGGTGGGGCTGGCCGTCCCGGCCTTCAGAAAATATCGCCCGCTCACGCGTAGCGTTTGAGCAGCTAGGGAAGGATTTGGCGTCCTCGGGCGTTGCCGTCCTTTGTCATCGTGGGCTGTTCTCCCAATAGGGTCGTCTTCTCAAACTTCCGAGGTCCCGCGCCGCCCTCCCGGGAACACCGCGCGATGGACGTAGCATCGAGAGAGGACGGGAGGAACCTTGACCGCACACGGCCTGATCGACACGACGGAGATGTACCTTCGTACGATCTTCGAGCTGGAGGAGGAGGGCATCGTCCCTCTGCGCGCGCGCATCGCCGAGCGCCTCCAGCAGAGCGGCCCGACCGTCAGCCAGACGGTCGCCAGGATGGAGCGCGACGGCCTGGTCCGCGTCGAGGGCGACCGCCACCTGACCATGACCGACCTGGGGCGCACGCTCGCGACCCGGGTCATGCGCAAGCACCGCCTCGCCGAGTGCCTGCTCACCCAGGTCATCGGGCTGCCCTGGGAAGAGGTGCACGTCGAGGCGTGCCGCTGGGAGCACGTCATGTCCGAGTCCGTGGAGTCCAGGCTCGTCAGCCTGCTCAACAATCCCACCGAGGATCCGCACGGCAATCCGATACCCGGCCTCGAGGAACTCGGCGTCGTCGGCGCTCCCGGCGGAAGGCCGGAGTCGCTGCCGTCGATGGCGGCGATGGCCGGACCCAGAGATATACCCGTTGTCGTGCGGCGAATTAGCGAACAAGTGCAAAGCGATCCGGCTGTGATGCTTAAACTCAAGCAAGTTGGGATACAACCCGGACGCGAGGTGACGCTCGCGGCGAGCGACGACGGTGTGCGGGTGACAGGTGACGACGAGGCGGACAATTTTCTTGCGGATCTCCCGCGAGAGATTGCCGCGCACGTTTTCGTCTCCACTCGCTGACCGAGGCCCCTTAGCTCGGTTGGATCCCGTTCGGGAGTCCCTCCGCTCCCAGGCCGAGACTGCAGGAGCAACCGTGGTTCGCTTTGCACACACCCGCCCACGACGGGCGGTCACCGGATGAAGCGGTGGGGGGATGTTTCCCAGGACGCCGCCGACCACCTTACGGCTGGTTCCGTCCTGGATCACGCTGAGATGGCGGTGGTCGTCACCGACAGGTTCAGCAATCTTCTCTACTGGAACCCGTTCGCGGAAAGGCTGTTCGGGCGCCCCGGCACATCGGGGCCCCGTGACCAGTCCCTCTCCCTGGGCATCATGGAGAAGGATCACCCGCTCGCTGTCGAGCTCTCCAAGCACGTCCTCAAGGGCGGCGTCTGGGAGGGCACGTTCGACGTCAGGCGCGGGGACGGGACGATCATCTACGTACGGGCACAGGCCGTGCCGCTGCGGCATCCCTCGGGAGCGGTGACGGGCATCGTCATCACCGCCCGCGAGGCGATGCGCAGCAACGAGCGGGAGAAGGACCGCTTCGGCCTGCTGGAGCGGATCGGCGAGCGCCTCGCCGGATCGCTCTACGTCGAGGAGACGCTCAAGCGCGTCGCCGAGATGCTCGTCCCGCAGTTCGCCGACCACTGCTTCATCGAGCTGATGGAGGAGGGGCGGCTGACCCGCAGGGTCTCCACCCACGTCCAGGGCTGGAGCCCGCCGCCCAACACCTGGGCACCGCTCGGGGCGGAGATCCGCTACCCCGTGGGTCACTACGCCGAGATCGCGCTGCGCCGCCAGGAGACGATCCTCGTCGAGGACTTCTCCCAGACCAGCTATCCCAGCCCGGGCGAGGCCAACACCCGCCTCGCCGCGGAGATCGGCATGACCTCGGCGATCGTCGCGCCGCTGTGCGTGCGCGGCGAGACCCTCGGGCTGATGTACCTGGGGCTGTCCAACCTGACCGACCGGCGCAGCCCGCACTACGACGCCTTCGACCGCGACTTCGTGGGGGCCATCGCCACCCGGGTCGCGCTCGCCGTCGACAACGCCCTGCTGTTCGAGGAGGAGCGGCACACCGCGGAGTCCTTCCAGAAGCACCTGCTGCCCCGCGAGCTGCCCCAGCTCGACGGGCTGGACATCGCGGTCCGCTACTACCCGGCGGCACCCCTGGCCAGCCACGGGCAGGGCATCCAGACCCAGGTCGGCGGTGACTGGTACGACGTCATCCCGCTGTCGGCGGGCCGGGTCGGCATCGTCATCGGCGACGTCGAGGGCAGGGGCGCGAAGGCCGCGGCGGTGATGGGGCAGCTGCGGGCGGCCCTGCGGGCCTTCGCCCAGGACGACAAGCCGCCCGCGGAGATCCTCGCCAGGCTCGACGAGTGGACCCGCATCATCGCCACCCCCGAGCAGGACGAGAGCGGCACCGACATCAGCGTCCCGCCCATCGTCACCTGCCAGTACCTGGTCTACGACGCCTGGTCACGGCAGCTGTCGTTCGCCAACGCCGGTCACGCCCCTCCGTTGCTGCTCATCGGCGACACCTGTACCGAGCTCGACATCCACGAGGTCGGCCAGCCGCTGGGGGTGCGGGCCAAGGGCATGCACGCCGACCTGGTCTACAAGGAGGAGACGCGGACGCTGCCCCCCGGGGCCGCGCTGCTCCTCTACACCGACGGGCTCGTCGATCGTCGCCCCATCCGCGACGCCGACGGCAGGCCGCCCAACGTCGAGGAGACGCTGGCGCAGCTCTGCGGCAAGCTCATCGAGATCAGTGACGCCTCCGTCGAGCGCATCGCCGACGCCGCCACCGTCGCGGTGCCCGGCGAGATCGACGACGACATGGCCATCCTCGTGCTCAGGTCCGCCTCCGAGGACCTCGCCGTCGAGGAGCGCACCTTCCCCGCCCAGCCGATCATGGTCGGGGAGGCGCGCCGGATGGCCTCCGAGGCGTTCGTCGGCTGGAACGTCCCCGAGGAGCGGGCCGAGCTCGCCTGCCTGCTGGTCTCCGAGGTCGTCACCAACGTCGTGCTGCACGCCGCCAGCGCCAGCATCCCGCGCAGGGAGCTGACGATGGACGGCCCTCCGCTGCCGTTCGACGAGTCCTGGGACGTCCCCGGCTTCGAAGACGAGATCGTCAACGAGAAGGAGTTCACGCTCAGGCTCCGCCGGGGCGGGGAGTCCGTCTGGGTCGAGGTCTTCGACCAGGATCTCCGGCTGCCGCGCATCCGCAGCGCGGGGGAGAACGACGAGGGCGGGCGGGGTCTCTACCTCGTCGACCAGCTCGCCAAGCGCTGGGGTTCCCGCCCCACCAAGGAGGGCAAGGCCGTCTGGTTCGAGATCCCCACCAGGTCGCGCTGAGCCACCCGCGGCAGAGCTGGAACACGTCCCCGATCGGTGGTTGACTCGGAGGCATGGAGCTGGCGTTCGAACGGCGCGGGACGGGTTCCCCGCTGGTCCTGTTGCACGGCATCGGGCATCACTGGCAGGCATGGCTGCCAGTGCTTGACAGGCTCGCCGCCGAGCGGGACGTGATCGCCGTAGACTTCCCCGGTTTCGGCGTCTCGCCGCCGCTGCCGCCCGGCACGCCGTACACGGCGGAAAGCCTGGCGGACGCGATCGAGTCCTTCTTCACGGTGCTCGGCCTGCGCGACCCTCACGTGGCGGGCAGCTCCCTGGGGGGTTACGTCGCCCTCGAACTCGCCTCGCGCGGGGTGGTCCGCTCGGCCACCGCGTTCTCTCCCGCCGGGTTCTGGAACCGCAGCGAGCTCGCGTACACGCGAGCCGTCCTCCGCGCCCTCAGGATCTTCGCCCACCGCCTTCCCCCGGGACGGGCCGCCGCCCTCGCCGAGGATCCGCTGGGCCGCATCCTCTGCGCCGGAGTCATGGTCGCCCATCCGGTGCGGTTCACGCCCGAGGCGCTGCTCGCCGCCCTCCAGTCGCTGGGGGACTCCTCCGGTTTCGACGAGACCCTCGCCTCGTTCGCGGGGCTGATGCCTCCCGCGCCGCCGAAGGCGCCGGTCACGATCGCCTGGGGTGAGCACGACCGGCTGCTCCCGCGCCGGCAGGCCATCCGGGCGGCCAGGTGGTCGGGGCAGCGGGTGAAGCTGCTCAAGGGCTGCGGGCACCTGCCGATGACCGACGACCCGGAGCTGGTCGCGAGCGTGCTGCTGGAGGCTTCCCGGTAGGGGCCGCCGGTACGGTCCCGGGACGGCCCGCCCGGCTTCGGGACGTCCCCGGCGAAGAGGGTCAGCGGATGGTCTGTCCCCAGACGGCGAGCATCGCGATGACGAACGCGACCATGACGCCCAGATAGGCGACCGGGCCGAACCGGAGGGCGCGGCGCACCCGGTTCAGGCCCCAGGCGAACAGGAACGCCAGGAAGATCAGCAGAATCAGCCCGCTGTCCATCGTCACCACCTCGGGGGAGTCTCCGCTGACCAGTATGCGTCGGCGGGGCCGCCCGTGCGGCCGGTGAAGGCAATCCCCAACCCATGGGATCGTTACCTCTCGTGAACAGAACATCGAAGACAACGCGTGCCCTGCTGGTGGCAGCTCTGGGCGCAGGCCTCTCCGCATGTTCGGGCGGGGGCGGCGCACCCGGGCCGTCCGGCACGTCGGCGATCGCCACCGTTACGGTGACCGCCACCCCGTCCGCCGCGGCCTCCGCCAGCCTCTCCCCGTCTCCTTCCGGGTCCCCCTCGCCCTCTCCGTCCGTTTCCGCCTCCGCGAGCGTCACGGCGTCGCCGTCCATAAGCGTTCCCGGGGGCCGGGGCGTCGACGCCACGGTGAACGGGAAGATCGCCCTGCGCGGGGCCGACGGGATCACCGTGACCTCCGAGAGCGACCAGGAGGTGAAGGCCCTCCTGCTGCCGTTCACGGTCGTGCGTGACGCGCGGGGGCTGGTCTGCAAGGAGGGGAGCGCCCCTTACAGCTGCTCGGTGGAGCAGCTGCAGGCGGCGATCAAGAAGGGGGGCGCCTTCTTCGCCACGGTGACGATCAAGGACGGGGTGGCCGTCCAGATCGAGGACATCAGCGAGAAGTGACGGCCCCGGCCGATCACCGGGAACCGCTGTCCCGCGGGTGCGCGGGCGGCGGTTTCCCGTAGGGCGTCCCGAAGCCGGTGCGCGTCTCCTCGCTGGGGGAGTCTCCTCGGGCGGCGCGCGTGTTCTCCGGAGGCCGGTGTGTCCCGTGTTCTCCGGAAGTCAGCGTGTCCCAGGGGGGCGTGTCTCTCGGGAGCCGGTGCGTGTCTCGGAAGCCGACGCGCTTCTCAGAAGCCGAAGGAGCGGCCGATGATCTCCTTCATGATCTCGGTGGTGCCGCCGTAGATGGTCTGGACGCGGCTGTCGACCCAGGCCTTGGCCACGGGGTACTCCATCATGTAGCCGTAGCCGCCGTGCAGCTGGAGACAGCGGTCGATGACCTTGGTCTGCAGCTCCGTGGTCCACCACTTCGCCTTGGCGGCGTCCACGGCGGTGAGTTCCCCGGCGTTGAGGGCCAGGATGCACCTGTCCACGTAGAGGCGGGCGATGTCCACCTCGGTGTCCAGCTCGGCCAGCACGAACCGGGTGTTCTGGAAGCTGCCGATGTTCCGGCCGAAGGCGGTGCGGCTCTTGCAGTACTCGATGGTCGTCCGCAGGACCGTCTCCGCCGCCGCGACGGCCATCACCGCGATCGACAGGCGCTCCTGCGGCAGGTTGGCCATGAGCTGGAAGAAGCCCTGCCCCTCCTCGGGGCCCAGCAGGTTGGCCGCGGGGACCCTGACGTTGTCGAAGAACAGCTCCGCCGTGTCCTGGGCGTGCATGCCGATCTTCTCCAGGTTGCGACCCCGGCTGAAGCCCTCCATGCCCCGCTCGACGACGAGCAGCGAGATCCCCCGGGCACCCGCCGCCGGGTCGGTCTTCGCGACCGTGACGACCAGGTCGGAGTTGATGCCGTTGGTGATGAAGGTCTTCTGGCCGTTGAGCACGTAGTGGTCGCCCTCGCGTACGGCGGTCGTCCTGATGCCCTGCAGGTCGCTGCCCGCGCCCGGCTCGCTCATCGCGACGGCCGTGATCAGCTCACCGGAGGTGAACCCGGGCAGCCAGCGGGCCTTCTGCTCGTCGTTGGTGAGGTCCACGAAGTACGGCGCCATCACGTCGTTGTGCAGCGAGTAGCCCAGGCCGGACGCGCCGATCGCGATGACCTCCTCGACGATCACCGCGTTGTAGCGGAAGTCCGTGATCCCGGCTCCGCCGAACTCCTCGGGGACCCCGAAGCCGAACATCCCGATCTCTCCGGCCTTCTTCCACACCTCGCGGGGGACGATGCCGTCCTTCTCCCACTGGTCGTGGTGGGGCGCCACCTCGCGGGCCAGGAACTCGCGCACGGTCTCTCGGAAGAGCTGGTGCTCCTCCTCGAAGAGGTCTCGCTGCATGGTGTGCCTCCTGGGGACTCGTGGCGACTCGTGACGGCTCGTGACACAGAATACGATTCTGTTACCAGCAGGTACAGCCGGACCCCGGGTGCGTCCGTCGACTTGCGAAGGTATGTAGAGGTACATCCAGATCACAAGTGCGCCACGGTCTTCGGATCCACCCGCGATCTCGCTGCGGCGAAGACGGTAGAAACCGTACGATCTACCCTCGGTGTGCTATGGGTATGCCCGTTGACGGCAGCCTTCGTGATCGGAGTGTGTGGTGGTTCGGTGGCGATCTGGGCTCCGTAGGTCTCTCGCGGTTTCAGCCCTGTGCCTTTTCGGCGGTGCGCTGGTCGCGCTGCCCACCGGTGCGTCCGGTGCCAGCAATGCCGAACTCGTGGTCGACTACAGCTGTACGGGGGGGATCGCCCTCGGCAGCAGCGTGGTCAACCTCCGGACCAAGGTGTCGATTCCGACCACGCTCACGGTCGGGCAGCCGCTCAACATCGGCTGGGACCTCAACTACAAGAACGGCGACCCGGCCAGGTTCGGCTCGCCGGGTTACTTCGGCCCGGGGGGCAAGGTCCTGGTCACCGGGAACGTGCAGCTCTCCGGGAGCTGGGTCGGCGTCCTCCAGCCGAAGGGCTCCGTCGACCAGCCGGGCAAGCTGCAGCCGGGGAAGATCCTGAAGCTCCCCGAGGGGATCTCCGACTTCGCCCACACCGACAGGGCGGGCACGGTCAACGTCAGTCCCCGGAAGCTGTTCGTGGACTTCATGCCTCCGGCCGGCGAGGTCGTGGTCAACAACGACGAGAAGGACGACAACGGCAATCCCCGCGTGGGGTACCACGGGGCGGGCGACTGGTACGAGCTGAACGACGAGCCGCTGAGCATCGGCGACCACGGCCGTGACCTGCACCGCACGGACAAGGTCAACTCCTTCGCCACCTTCACGTTCACCGGCACCGGGATCGAGTACATCGCCCGGCGCAGCACGGAGGCGGGGCAGGTCGGGTTCAAGATCGACGGCTTTGACGCCACCCCGTCCTCCGTCGACGCCTCGAAGAACCCCGACGGCACGCCGACGAACGCCGCACACCAGGGCGGGCTCACGCTGTGGAGGTTCAACGGCCTCAAGTACGGCGAGCACACCCTCCAGGTCACGAACCTGCAGGCCGGAAAGTTCGCGCAGGTCGACGCCTTCCGGGTGATCACCAGGGAGCTGGCGAACCCGCCGGCCGACTACAGGGCCACCTGCACGCTCGTCAGCGCGCCGGTCTCGGTGAACGTCACCATCTCCGAGCCGGGCGGATCCGGCTCGCCCAGTCCGACGATCACCGGCTCCCCGGACCCCTCTCCCACTGTCACCCCCACCGTCACTCCCACGATCACCCCCACGCCTACGATCACCCCGACCCCGACCGGTAGCCAGAACAACCACCAGTCGGACGGGACGAACAGCACCACCAGGAGCACGACCACCTCGACGCCCAAGCCGACCCTGACCGTGACCGCCACCGTCACCCCCACCAGGCCCACCCCCACCGCGCCGCAGGTGATCATCACGCCCAGCGGCGGGGCGCAGACCGGTGAGGCTCCGGAGGGAGGCTCCGGGCTGGGACTTCTCGGCGCGGGCACGGCGATGGTGACGGGAAGCGCGCTGGGCGGTGTGGTCTTGATGAGGCGGCGGGCGGCACACGCGCGTGGCCAGCGGGACAGCTGAAGGAGGCGCCGGATGTACCAAGGACCCGTGCAGGGCGGTCCCGACCCCTACCAGGGGCGGGGCCCGGCTCCCAAGCCCAAGGGGAGCATGCTGATGGCCGGGCTCCTCGTGGCCGGGTCGCTCGGTGGGGTGGCCGTGATCATGGCGGGTCTGCTCGCGTACCTGTCCCCGGCGATGGAGGACGACGCGCCGTACGGCCCGCCCGTGCCGCAGGCGGCGGACGGCAACGTCCAGATCCAGGAGGTCCCGGCCGCCGGTCAGCAGCCCCTGGGAGTGACGCCGTCCTCGGTGGGGCCGGGTGGCCTGGACGCTCCTCTGACGGCCGCCGCGCCCACGGCGGCACCGCCGCTGCCGGTGGTCATGCCTCCGGAGCCGTTGAAGAGCGACGGTGTGAAGCCGCGGCGGCTGGCCATCCCGAAGATCGGCGTGCTGGCCCCGCTGATGGCGCTCAGCGTCGACTCCAAGCGGGAGATCCAGACACCTCCGCTGAGCAGGCCCAACCAGGCGGGCTGGTACAAGCACGGCCCGATCCCCGGGCAGCAGGGTCCCTCGGTGGTTCTCGGACACGTGAACACCAAGAAGGGCGCCGCCGTCTTCAGCAGGCTGAAGGAGATCAAGCGCGGGGACAAGATCAAGGTCTCCCGGTCGGACGGGACCATCGCGGAGTTCACGGTCGACGGGGTGGAGCAGGTCAGCAAGGCGGCCTTCCCGTCGAAGCGGGTCTACGGCAACACGGGTGAGGCGACCCTGCGGCTGATCACCTGCGGTGGTGTCTACAACGGCAAGACCGGTCACTACACCGACAACATCATCGTCTACGCGACCCTGTCGAAGACCCGTCGCGTCTGACCGCACCGCACCGCACCGCACCGCGCCGCCCGACCGCGCCGCACCACCCGACCGCGCCGCGCGGCGACCGCACCGCGCCGCGCGGCGACCGCACCGCGCCGCGCGGCCCGACCGCACTGCCTCCGACCGCACCGCACTGACCGCATCGGCTTGACCGCATCGCGCCGACCTGGCCGCATCGCCTGACCGCACCGCGCGGCCTGGTCCGCGAGCCGGTGCGGTGCTCGCGGAATCCGCAGGTCACGGCCCCTTCGCCGCACTCCTCCGATCGTTAGCCTCCCCGGTAATCCGGGTAGGGAGTTGTTCAACAGGAAAGAACCCCCCGAACGATCAGAAGGCGGGGGTGTGCCCAGGTGAGCATCGTGCGGGCCGGGGTCGTAGCCGTACTCATAGGGGTGGCCGCTCTCGGCGCGGTCCAGCACCCGAAGTCGGGGCACGATCGATCAACGGGCTGGGGTGCCAAGCGTCCCGCGCACTCGACGCAGAAGCACGCCGGGGGCTGGACGACCAAGAACTGGGGCAACGGGGGACGGACGGCCCAGCGCTCGGAGACGAGGATCGAGCGCAGGGGAAACTGGGGACTCGGGCGTCCGAGGCATTCGGACCGCGGGCGGCACCGGGCCAGGGAGGCCCGGCGCTATCCGGGGTGGGGACGACACGGGAACCGCGGGTTCTGGCGGCGGGATCCGGGTGGCGAGCGCGGCGAGAGATGGAGGTTCGGGCGCCCCAGGGGCCGGGACTCCGAGCGGCGAGGTTCGGACACCGGGAGCGATGACCACTGGGACCGCGAGCGGCCGGGAGATCCGGCGTTCGAACGGTACGGGGGAGACGGGCCGGAAGAGCGCGGCGGGTGGGAGCCCGGGCGTCCGGGGGACCGGGAGTTCGGACGGCCGGAGGGTTCGAGGTTCGGGCACTACGAGGAGGAGTACGGGTTCAGGCGGGGTGCTCCGGGTGGCGAGCGCGCCGAGGGGCGGGGGTTCGGGCGGAGAGGCCCGGAGACCGGATGGTACGGGGGCCACGGGTTCGGACGGCACGGGTCCGACGCCTGACGCCACCGGAATCGGGAGTCCGCGCGGCCGGCATGGGCCAGGAACGGCGTGCGACACCATCGTCACCGGCACGGAAACCGGTAACGGACACCAGTAACGGACACCGACAACGGACACCGACAACGGACACCGACAACGGGCACAGGCGCGGGCAGAGCCGGTCGGGCGAGGGGCGGGGCGGGCGCGGACGGTGATCCGAGGTCCCCTGCCGTCGCCGGGAGCCGGTTGCGGTGCCCGTCAGGCGGGCTGGGACCTGTCGAGTGCTGGTATGCCGCCGAGGCCCTTATGTGCAGGTGAGCCGTCTGATGCCGGTGCGGGGGATGCGGGGCCGGGGCCGGAAACAGGGGGTGTGTGACCGCCCGTTGATTCGGTTTCCCTTCTCCGCACGCAAGAGTGAGCGACTGGTCGCTCACTCTTTTTTGTGATCGGTGACGCTAGGCCGTCTCCAGGGAAATGTCCCAGGAGACGGTCATGTGGTGTTATCTCAGTCAGAATCGCTTCTGATCGTTAATCGCATGTCCGGTCCGGGTATAGCCGTTTATGCGAATGTGTCTCCCCCGCTGAACCAGAGCGAGGGGTGTACACAGGTGAGCAGGGTGCGGGCCGGTGTGCTGGCCGTATTCATAGGGATCGCCGCGATCGGCGCCCTTCACCACGCCGATTCGACGGGCACGCGATCCGTGAGCCCCGCGGACGGACGATCCGGTGATTCGACGGCCAAGCGGCACGCGGCCTCCACGGACGGACGGTCCGCGACCTCCACGGACGGGCGCTCCGTGAGTTCCACGTCCCGGCACTCCGTGAACCCCGAGGCCCGGCATTTCGGCCGCCACGAGGTCGCGCCGATCGTCATCGCGCACCGTGGGGCCAGCGCGTTCCGGCCCGAGCACACGCTTCTCGCCTACACGGTCGCCATCTCGATGGGCGCCGACTACATCGAGCCCGATCTCGTCTCGACCAAGGATCACGTGCTGGTCGCCCGGCACGAGAACGAGCTCTCGGCGACCACCGACGTCGCCAGGCATCCCGAGTTCGCCGACCGCAGGACGTCCAAAATCATCAACGGCATCCGGCACACCGGCTGGTTCACCGAGGACTTCACCCTGGAGGAACTGCGCACCCTGCGCGCCAGGGAGCGTTTCCCCAAGGAACGGCGGGAGAACACCGCGTACGACGGGACAGAGCGTATCCCGACGCTCGACGAGGTGGTCCAGCTCGCGCAGGAGCACGGGGTGGGCGTCTACGCAGAGACCAAGTTCCCCACCTACTTCGCCTCGATCGGGCTGCCGCTGGAGGAGCCGCTGCTGGAGACCTTCGCGCGGTACGGCTGGGACGACGAGCGGGACCCGGCCTTCATCCAGTCCTTCGAGACCGGGAACCTCAAACGGCTGCGTCCCCTCACGCGGCTGCGGCTCATCCAGTTCGTCGGCGCGACCGGCGCCCCGTACGACCTCGCGAGCGCCGGTGACCCCCTCACCTACGACGACATGGTCACCCCGGAGGGGCTGCGGGAGATCGCCAAGTACGCCGACGGCATCGGGCTGGTCACCAAGCGGATCGGTCCCGGCGATCCCGGAGGGCTCGACGGGAGACCGGTGTCGCCGGTCGAGCTTGTCAGGAACGCCCAGCGGGAAGGGCTCCTGGTCCACGCCACGACGGTTCGCAAGCTCGCCGCGCGGCTCCGGGCGGAACTCAGGGGCGACACCTCCGGCGGGCGCGCCACCGAACAGGTGAAGAGGTGGCTGAAGCGCCTGTGCAGGCTCAACGTGGACGGAGTGATCGCCGACGACCCCGGCCTGGCACGCACCGTACGGGATCAGCTCCGCGCCGGAGGCTGACGGTACGGGATCGGCTCCGGGCCCGAGGTGACGGTACGGGATCGGCTCCGTGACGGGTACGGGATCGGCTCCGGACGCGCGCCGGTCGAATCTCGCGCGGCCCCGCCAGGCGCCGACGAGGGCCGACGCGCGCGGGTCGGGTCTCGCGGGGCTCCGGCCGCTACCGGAGAGGGCGACGCCCAGCGGAGAGGGTGACTCGCGCGGCACCGTCGAGTACCGGAGCCGTCGAGTACCGGCGAAACCGACGCGCGCCGGTCGGCGCGACCTTCGTCATCCGGGTCATCCGCGTCATCCGGCGCGCGTGGCCGCCCGTACCCGTTCAAGGGTGATCGGCAGGTCGCGCTGCCGGAAGCCGGTCGCGTGGAAGACGGCGTTGGCGATCGCCGCGGCGGTGCCGACGATCCCCACCTCGCCGATGCCCTTGGCGCCGACCGGGTTGAGCTCGTCGTCCTGCTCGTCGATCCAGTCGGCCTCGATCCCGCGGACGTCGGCGTTCGCCGCGATGTGGTACCCGGCCAGGTCGTGGTTGACGAAGTCGCCGAACCTGGGGTCCAGCTCCAGGGCCTCGTGCAGGGCCATGGAGATCCCCATCGTCATGCCGCCGAGGAACTGCGAGCGAGCCGTCCTGGAGTTGATGATCCGGCCGGCCGCGAAGATCCCCAGCAGCCGCTCGACACGGACCTGCCCGCTGTCGCGGTCCACCCGGACCTCGGCGAACTGCGCCCCGAACGAGTGGCGTGAGAACCGCTTCCACTCGGCGAGGTCCTCGGCGGTGTCCGCCCATGCCCCCAGGCCCTCCGGGGGGACCAGGCCGGACCGCTCGTCGAGGTCCTTGACCAGCGCCCGGCAGGCCTTGCTCACCGCCCAGCTCCAGGAGGCGGTGCCCATGGACCCTCCGGCGAGCGCCGCGGGACCGAAGGCGCTGCGGCCCACCCTGACCGTGACCCGGTCCATCGGCACGCCGAGCTCGTCGGCGGCCACCTGGGTGAGCGCGGTGCGGGCGCCGGTGCCGATGTCGACCGCGGCGATCTCGACCACGAACCTGCCCGTGGGCTCGGCGTAGGCGGCCGCGGTGGACGCCCTGGTGTAGACGGGGTAGGTCGACGACGCGACGCCGGTCCCGACGAGCCACCGGCCGTCCTCGCGGACGCCCGGCGTGGGGTCGCGCCCGGCCCAGCCGAAGCGCGCCGCCCCCTCGCGCAGGCAGGCGACCAGGTTGCGGCTGCTGAACGGGAGCCCGGACTCGGGGTCGGCCGAAGGCTCGTTGGCGATCCGCAGCTGGACGGGGTCCATCCCGAGGGCGTACGCCAGCTCGTCCATCGCCGACTCCAGGGCGAACATCCCAGGAGCCTCGCCGGGAGCGCGCATCCACGAGGGGCTCGGCACGTCCAGCCGCAGGAGCCGGTGGGCGGTGTGGCTGTTGGGCGTCGCGTACATCATGCGGCTGGGCGAGACCGTCTGCTCGGTGTACTCGACGAGCTTCGAGCTCTGCTGGAGCGCGTCGTGCCACACCGCGGTCAGCCTGCCGTCGCGCTCGGCTCCCAGGCGTACGCGCTGCACGGTGGGCGTCCGGTAGCTGACGAGCGCGAACATCTGCTGCCGGGTCAGCGCCACCTTGACCGGCCGTCTGACGGCGCGGGCGGCCAGCGCCGCCAGCACGGTCGGCGGGCGGGTCGCCGCCTTCGACCCGAAACCGCCGCCGACGTGGTCCGCGACGACGCTCACCGCGCTCTCGGGAAGGCCGAACAGCTGGGCGATCGCGGTCGCCGACATCCACGGGGCCTGGTCGGCGTTGTAGATCGTCAGGGTCTCGCCCTCCCAGAACGCGACCGTGGCGTGCGGTTCCATCGGGCTGGCGTGCTCGGTCGGGGTCGTGTAGGCGGCGTCCACGACGACCGGCGCCGCCGCCAGGGCGCCCTCGGCGTCACCCCAGTCGACCGTTCCCGTGAAGCCCGCGTTGACCTTCTCCGGCGAGGTGATCCGCGGGCTGCCGGGATCCAGTACGACGTCGTACTCCTCCTCCTCGTAGTCCACGCGCACCGCCGACGCCGCCTCGCAGGCCCCCTCCAGGGTGTTCGCGACCACGGCCGCGACGATCTGCCCCCGGTAGGCGACGTTGGCCGACTGCAGGACGGCCAGCTCGGCGTCCTGTACGGGACGCAGCCGGGGGACGTTCCCGCTGTCCAGCACGGCGATCACCCCCGGCAGGGCCAGCGCGGCGGCGCCGTCGACGGAGCGCACCCGCCCCCGGACGATCGTGGACTGCACCGGCCAGACGTAGACGGCGTCCGGTACGGGGTACTCGTACGCGTAGCGGGCCGTGCCGGTGACCTTGTCGCGTCCCTCGATCCTGACCGGTGCCCCGCCCACCACCTTGTCGAGTGTGGTCATCCCCGCTCCTCCCACGTGAAGTCGTTCCCCGTGAATCCGTCGGCTTCCCCGGACCCGGCGGACCCCGTCTGCTTCGTGAGGTCGCGGACGCTCGCCGCGATCAGGTCTCCGGCCAGCCCGATCTTGAACTCGTTCCGGGGGAGGGGACGCGCCGCCGCGAACTCCGCCTCCGCGGCCGCCAGCAGCAGCGTCCTGGTCGGACTGTGGCCGGTCAGCATCCCCTCGGCCTCCCGGGCCCGCCACGGCACGGGGGCCACCGCGCCCAGCGCCAGCCTGACCTCCCGCAGCGAACCGTCGGCCTCCGTCGCGACCACCGCCGCGACCGAGACCACCGCGAACGCGTAGGACCAGCGGTCGCGGACCTTGCGGTACAGCATCGCCGCGCCGTCCGGGGGCGGGGGCAGCTCGATCCCGGTGATCAGGTCGCCGGGCTCCAGCACCGTCTCCCGGTCGGGGGTGTCGCCGGGCAGCAGGTAGAAGCGGGAGAGCGGCACCGCCCGCTCGTCGCCCCCCGCGAGCCTGATGTGCACCACGGCGTCGAGGGCGGCCATCGCCACCGCCATGTCGGAGGGGTTGGTGGCCACGCAGGAGTCCGAGGTGCCGATCACCCCCAGGTCGCGGTGGTCGCCGCCGATCGCCGAGCAGCCGGTATCCGGCTCGCGCTTGTTGCACGGCTTGGTGACGTCCTGGAAGTACGGGCAGCGCGTGCGCTGCAGCAGGTTTCCGCCGGTGGTGGCCATCGACCGCAGCTGCCCGGAGGCCCCGGCCAGCACCGCCTGGGAGAGCGCGGGAAAACGTTCCCTGATGCCCCGGTCACCGGACAGGTCGCTGTTGCGGACCATCGAGCCGATGAGCACGCTCCCGTCGGCCCGGTGCTCGATCCGGTCGTACGGCAGCCGGGTGACGTCCACCAGCGTCGCCGGCCTGGCCACGCCGAGCTTCATCAGGTCCACGAGGTTGGTGCCGCCGGCCAGGAACATCGCGTCGGTGCCGTCGAGGACGGCGGTGGCGGCGGCGCCGGGGTCGGTGGCGCGCTCGTAGGTGAAGGGCCTCATCGGGTGCCCCTGGGGTTCCGCCCGGCGAGGACGCCCCCGCCGGCCGCGTCGAGGACGGCCTCGACGATCCCGGCGTACGCCCCGCAGCGGCAGAGGTTGCCGCTCATCCGCTCGCGGACCTCCTCGGCGTCCAGGGCGCCGCTGGAGGCGACGCCCGCGGCGACGTCCTCGGTGACATGGCTCGGCCAGCCCCGTTCCGCCTCGTCGAGCGCGCCGATGGCCGAGCAGATCTGGCCAGGTGTGCAGTAGCCGCACTGGAAGCCGTCGTGATCGAGGAACGCCTGCTGGAGGGGGTGCAGGTCGTTCGCGCCGGCCAGGCCGGCCACCCCCTCGATGGTGACGATCTCCTGCCCGGTGGTCGTGACCGCGAGTGTCAGGCAACTGTTCACCCGGCGGCCGTCCAGCAGGACCGTGCACGCCCCGCACTGCCCGTGGTCGCATCCCTTCTTCGTCCCGGTCAGTCCGAGATGCTCCCGTAGCGCGTCCAGGAGGGTCACCCGGTTGTCCAGGGACACGGAGTGGTCGGCACCGTTGATGCGCAGCGTGATATCGCTGCTGAACGCTTCGACTGCCATGCGTTTATCCTGTCAATTCCCCGACGATGGGGGGATTTCTGATTAATCTGAAAATTTAAAAGAAGCGGCAATCGTGGCGCTTCGAAAATCAGCGAGGCGCCAAGAAGCCGCCAAGACCGGCGACGCCCCGGCCGGACGGCCCGGCGTCGGCGGGCCCCGTTGAGCGGGTGCCGCGCACCCTCCCGGCCGATGATCGGCACGTCGGCCCACCCGGCCCGGAGACCCGGAGACCCGGAGAGCGGCCCTGATCATGCGTGTTTCCGAGCGGAGGTGAGGACGGCTCCGGGCTTCCGGTGCCGTACGGCGCGATGGTCAGCTCGGTCTCCGTACGGCGCGACGGTCAGCCCGGTCTCCGTACGGCGCGACGGTCAGCCCGGTCGCCTGCCGGCGGCCATCGCCGACACGGTGGCCCCGCGCCGCTGGAACCGTTGCCGGCCCCGATCCAGCATCACGACGAGAACGAGCACGGTTCCCTTGATGACGATCTGCCAGAACGCCGACAGGCCCGTGATCACCAGGCCCTCGGAGAGAAGGCCGATGACGCAGGCCCCGATGAGGGTGCCTCGCACCGTGCCGAGCCCCCCGCCCAGCGCGGCGCCGCCGAGGATCACCGCGCTGATCGCGTTGAGCTCGTACGTCTCACCGGCCAGCGGTGTCGCCGAGGTGAGCTCGGAGGCGATGACGAGACCCGCGAGCGCGGCGCAGGCACCGGAGATCACGTACACGGCCGTCTTGACGCGGTCGATCGGGACCCCGGAGAGCTCGGCGGCCCGCTCGTTGCCGCCCGCGGCGTACAGCCAGCGTCCGAACGGCGTCCTGGTGAGCACGAGCATGACGGTGACGGCGAGGAGGACCGCGATCCAGATCGGCATCGGGAGGCCGAGCGGGCTCCCGATGCCGAGGACCTCGAAGCCGGTGTTGCCCAGTTCGGGGTTGCCGTCCAGATTGGGATAGGTCGAGCCGCCGGAGATCAGCAGCGCGATTCCCCGCGCCACGTACAGCATGCCGAACGTCGCGATGAACGGCGGCACCTTGAACCGGGTGATGACGACGCCGTTCACCAGGCCGACGAGCATGCCGACCGCGACGCAGAGCACGATCACGCCCCACACGGGCGGGTAGGCGACGACGTCGGCGAACCCGAGGCGGAGTCCTTCGAGCAGCTCGCCGGCGACGACCCCGGAGAGCCCGGCGATCGAGCCCACCGACAGGTCGATGCCGCCCCTGACGACGACCAGCAGCATGCCGAGGGCGATCACCGCGTTGATCGCGATGTGCTTCGCCATCATGACGAGGTTCGGCATGGAGAGGAACGCGTCCGACAGCAGGCGGAAGACCACGATCATGGCCACGAGCGCGATGAGCGCCCGCAGCTCGAACAGGCCGTTCACCACGGAGAGGCGGCGGGCCTCGGTCGCGGTTTTCCCCGGCGACGCCGGTTCGGGGGGCGTTTCCCGAGGTGTCACCCCTCACCGTCCCTGCCGGTGCGCCTGCCGATCTCGATGCCGAGGTCGACGTCCAGGTCGATGTCCAGGTCGGTGGAGGTGCCGTCCGAGACCTTCAGCAGCTCCTCCCGGGTTATCGTGCCGCGCCGGAACTCGCCGACGAGGACCCCGCGGGCGAGCACCAGCAGGCGGTCGGGGACGCGCAGGGCCTCCTCGGGGTCCGAGGTGGTGAAGAGGACGGCCAGGCCGCGTTCCGCGTGTGCCGCGATGAGCTTGAAGATGTCCGCCCTGGCGCCGACGTCGACACCGCACGACGGCTCGTCCAGCAGGAGCACCCGGGGGGCGGTCAGCAGCGCCCTGCCGATGACCACCTTCTGCTGGTCGCCGCTGCTCAGCGACACGACGGGCGCCTCCGTGTCGCTCGTCCCGCCCGTCCCGACGGTGATGTCGGCGATCATCCGGCAGACGGCGTTCCGCTCGCGGTCACGGCAGACGAGCAGCCGCCGGACGAACGCGCCCAGCCCGGCCAGGGAGAGGTTCTCCCCGACCGACATCGTCTGGACGAGCCCGTCGCGCCGCCGGTTCCCCGGGACCAGGACCATGCCCAGGCCGACGCGGCTGCGGACCCCCACGCCCTCCAGCGGGACGCCGGAGAGCAGGATCCGGCCCGACTGCGAGGGGATCCGGCCGGCGAGCGCCTCCAGCAACTCGGTGCGGCCCGAACCCGTCAGCCCGTAGATCCCCACGATCTCGCCCTCCCGCACGGTCAGGGAGAGATCGTCGACGGCGAGGCGGCCGGGGTTGGCCGGGGCGGCCACCACGAGGCCGCGCAGGGCCAGCAGTTCCTCCCCCGTGCCCCGGGCACGGGACGGGAACGGGTCGTCCTGGTCGCGGTCGGTCATCCGTTCCGCGATCCACCGGACGCCGACGTTCCCGGCGTCCTCCGTGGCGACCAGCCGCCCGTCACGCATCACGACGACGTCGTCGGCGATCTCCAGTGCCTCCTCCAGGTGCGAGGAGACGTAGACGATCGCCACGCCGCTCGAGGCCAGCTCCTTGATGACCCGGAACAGGACCTTGACCTCCGGGGCGGTGAGTGCCGAGGTGGGCTCGTCCATGATCATCACCTGGGCCTCCTGGAGGAGCGCCCGCGCGATCTCGACGATCTGCTGCTCACCCGGCGTCAGGTCACCGACGAGCAGGTCGGGATCCAGATACTCCTCCAGGCTGTGGAGGACCGCGGCGGTGGTGGCCCGCTGGGACGAGCGGTCGATCACCCAGGGGCCGCCGCGGATCTCCCTGGCCAGGAACAGGTTGTCCTGGATACTCAGGTTGGGGCAGAGGCTGAGTCCCTGGTGGACGATCGCGACGCCCTGGTCGGCGGCGTCGCGGGGCGACGCGAACCTGACGGGCTCCCCGTCGAGCTCGACCTGGCCGGTGGTGGGGTGCTCGATCCCGGAGAGGATCCTCATCAGGGTCGACTTGCCGGCCCCGTTCTTGCCGAACAGCGCGGTCACCCGGCCGGCGGCGACGTCGAAGTCGACCTCCCTGAGCACGTGCGTGCTCCCGTACACCTTGGTGACGCCGCGGGCGCTCAGGACGGCGGTGGTCGGTGTCCTCACGGAATCTCCTTGATCGAGACCGGGGTGATGGTCACGACGGAGGGGGTGAGGAAGCTGAAGGCCCCGACGAAGGAGATCTTCTTGTCCTGCAGCCGTGACACGTCCAGGTTCTTGAGCAGCTTCTCCCGCATCTGGTCGTTCAGGGCGGTGGCGGCGTCGGCGTACTCCACCTGGTCGAAGAACTGCCCGAAGCCGATGAACCCCACCGCGTCCCGCAGTGCCGTGCCGTTGATGACCGGGCCGACCTGCAGCGACACCCGGGTGTCGGGAGGAAGGCCGGGCACGGTCACGTGCATCAGCCCCGACCTCACCGTCCCGGCCGTGCCGGTGCCCTTGACGGCGAAGGTGTAGGGGCCGTTGCCCTGCCGGACGCCGTACCGCTTGCCTGCCTCCTCCATGTCGGTGTGCATGGCCCTCACCAGTACGGGCAGGTCGACGGCCTTCCTCACGATCGTGGGCACGACCTTGTTCTCGTACGTCCGCTCTCCGTAGGCGGCCGGGTCGAAACGCCGGGGGCCCGACGCCGCGACGGACTCCGTCGAGCGGTACCGGGTGCTGAACCCGATGGCCGCCAGAAGGGCCACCGCCAGGGCGACGGCGATCCATCGCGCCGGGATCCGCCGCCGGGGCGTCTTCCCGCCGCGCGCCCGTGATACGGCCGGCGTGCTCATCTCAGTCCTTCCAACGGGGAAACCTCACAGGTGATCGCTGATCCATCCGCTGGGGGAGAGCCCCGGGAGGGGCTCGCGGCCGGGCGGGGGGAGGGCTTGAGGGAGAGCCCGGGGATGATCGTCGCTGTTCGGCGAAGGCGTCCAGCGGAGTCCTGCGGACGACGCGGCGTGCCGCCGGGGAGTCCCCGCGTCCGGGGTCCCCGCGTCCGGGGTCCCCGCGTCCGGAGTCCCCGCGTCCGCGGGGACCGGTCCGCCGCCTCGCGGGCGCGGTGAATGCTCTTCATGACCCGTATACCCGTTCGCACGCCTTCCACCGAATCCTCTCCGGACGGGAACCGGTCGAACTACCGGACGTCGTCGTCCCGCCCGCGCGACGGGTGTGCGGGCGGACCCGCGGCCCCGGCCGGGTGGACCGGGCCGATGACCGCGGTATGTATGGCAGTGAAATATTTCAACGACCCAAAGGAGTATTCGGAGCGTCCGAATTGGGCCCGCCGCAGGTTCCACACTGCCCGATGGCGATCCCTTATGGTGATCTTTAAGCGCCGTCACACCGGTTTTGACCTGGTCTTTTCTGTATATCCAGACATTGATTGCCAAGCCCGGGCCGCTCGTTCGCCAGGCGGCCGGATCCGCGACGAGACCCCCGGCGGGCCTCCGCGAGGCGTCCCGTGTACGTTCCGTGTCCGGACAGGGGCCAACTCGACCTGCCACGGAGGGCTTTACCGATGTACGGTGTCGTTTGCTGTGGGATAGATGGGAATTTGTGTCCGTTTAGCCGACTTGCTCGCGTGTCGCGGTCTCTGTTCGTAGGATCTATGCCGAACCTTGACCACAACCCGTAAGCCTCGGCGGCCGGTGTGAGGCCGGTCGATCAAGCTGGAACGAGGAGAAACTGTGCTGAAGTCCAAGACGCGGCTGCGCGTCGCGGTCAAGACAGCCGTGGTCGCTACGGCGGGTGCGGGTATCTTCAGTGCGTTTCCCGCGCTCGCGTCCATCTACGCCGCGCCCACACCGGTGACCTACAACTGCACGCTCGCCGGTGCGGCGTCACCGTCGGCGACGTACACCTTCACCATGGACCTCACCGGTCCGGCGTCGGCGGTGGTGAACTCCCCCCTCGTGGCGACCTGGAAGATCAGCGCGCCGGCCACCCTCCCCTCCCTCACCCCGTCCGTGTCCGTCTCGCCGAGCGCGAGCGTCGTCGCCGACGCGGAGGTGCAGATCAGCGCCAGCCCCGCGGGAGTCCTGACGCCCCCCACGGAGCTCCGCCCGATCCTGGTCACCGCCGCCCCCCCGGCCAACGGGCAGCCGGTCACCGCGCCTCCCCTGCTCGTCACGGTGACCCCCCTCGCGACCGGGGTCGTCGCCTTCCAGCCCGGCGCGTTCACCCTGCTCCGGGCGACCGGCGCGGCGGGTGCCTCGAACGAGGTCGAACTGCTCGACTGCGCCGCTCCCGATGCCGCCCAGGCCTCGCCCGCCGCGCTGCGGGTGACCGTGGGGACGGGCAGCCCCAGCGCCAGCCCGAGCCCGACGACCACCAGCCCGACCCCCACCCCGACCAACACGTCCGCGACCCCCACGCCGACCCTCACCGTCACCCGGACCAAGACCTCCGACCCGGTTCCCGACCCCGACTCCGACGAGCAGATCGACGAGACCCCAAAGGGCGCGGCCTCCACGGGCGGTGGCGGCGACGCGGGTCCCGACGCTCGGATGATCATGTTCAGCGGGGTGCTGATGGTGGCCCTCGCCGGGATCGGCGGGCTCGTGCTGCGGCGTCGCACCGCGGGTCGCGGCTGATCGGGGTGGCCGGATGACCACCCCTCCGCCGCCGGGCGGCTGGCAGCCCCCGGGGCAGCCGCCGCACTACCGGCCGGTCCCCGTCCAGCCGCCGTACCCGCCGCCGCCGGGCCACCACCAGCAGTACGGCCCGCCGTACGAGGAGTGGCCAGGGCAGGAGTCCCTCGGCGGTGGCAGCCGGATGATGCGGTCGGTGCTCATCCTGGCCGGGATCGCCGGGGTGGTCACGGTGCTGGTGGGTCTGCTCTACATGCTGGCCGCGCCCGAGGAGTACGGGCTGGCCGACCAGCGCACCACGCTTCCGCCCCGCAACCTGGCGGCGGCCCCGGCGAACCCCTACTTCCAGGCGCCCCCGACCGCGCCGCCGCCCCTGCCCAGCCTGCCCGCGGCCCCGGCCATGCAGCCGTCGTCCCCGGTGCGCCTGGTCATCCCGCGGCTCGGGGTGAACGCGCCGGTCAGGTCCGTCGGGCTCGACAGGAAGGGCGCCATCGAGGTGCCGCCGGTCGGCAACCCGAACCTGGTCGGCTGGTACCGCTCGGGCCCCACCCCCGGCGAGGCGGGTCCCGCGATCATGCTCGGGCACAAGGACACGCGCTCGGGAGGCGCGGTGTTCAGCCGCCTCGACGAGATCCGCAACGGTGACGTCATCGAGGTGCACCGCAAGGACGGGATCATCGCCGTCTACACCGTGGGCGGCCTGGAGCAGGCGGAGAAGTCGGTGTTCCCGACGCAGCGGGTGTACGGCCGGTCGTCGACCCCCCAGCTGCACCTGATCACCTGCGGCGGCGTCTACAACCGCACGACCGGCCACTACACCGACAACGTCATCGCCTACGCGACCATGACGAGCACCAGGAAGGCCTGAGCGGACCGCTCGGGCAGGCCGCTTCCGGGAACTCCAGGGAACCTCAGGGAAAGGGCCGCTTCCGGGAAGGGGCCCTTCCGGGAAAAGCGCGATCACGCTCGCCGTCGCACGGGCGGCTCCCTTCAGGGCACGGGCAAAGGTTCTGTTGTAACCTCCTACTAACCGAACATTGCTCGGTTTCGTGAGCAGGAGGCACTGTGGCAGAGGCGTACATCGTCGGGGCGGTCCGCACCCCCGTCGGCAAGAAGAAGGGCGGTCTGTCCACCGTCCACCCCACCGATCTGGCCGCGCACACCCTCGGCGCGCTCATCGAGCGTACGGGCGTCGACCCGTCCGCGGTCGAAGACGTGATCATGGGCTGTGTCATGCAGTTCGGCCCGCAGAGCATGGACATCGCGCGCAACGCGTGGCTGTCGGCGGGACTTCCGGAGAACGTCGCCGGTGTGACCATCGACCGCCAGTGCGGATCCTCCCAGCAGTCGATCCACTTCGCGGCCCAGGGCGTGCTCTCCGGCACCCAGGACCTCGTCGTGGCCGCCGGGGTGGAGTCCATGAGCATCGTCCCCATGGGATCGAGCATCACCACCGCCCTGGAGAAGGGCATGCCCTTCCCGTTCGGGGAGAAGTGGGTGGAGCGGTACGGCAAGCAGGAGATCTCCCAGTTCCGCGGCGCGGAGCTCATGTGCGAGAAGTGGGGCCTCAAGCGCGAGGAGCTGGAGCGGTTCGCGTACGAGAGCCACCAGCGGGCCTCGAAGGCCGTCGCCAACGGCTACTTCAAGGACCAGATCGCCCCGATCAACGGTGTCGAGGACGACGAGGGCCCGCGCCCGGACACCACGCTGGAGAAGATGGCGTCGCTGAAGACGCTGAAGCCCGACGGCGTGATCACGGCCGCCACCTCCTCGCAGATCTCCGACGGCTCGGGAGCGCTCCTGATCGCCTCCGAGCAGGCCGTCCGCGACCACAATCTGACCCCCAGGGCGCGCGTCGTCACCCTGGCGCTCACCGGCGACGACCCGGTCTACATGCTGACCGCGCCGATTCCGGCGACGCAGAAGGCGCTGAAGAGGGCGGGCCTGTCCATCGACGACATCGACGTCACCGAGATCAACGAGGCGTTCGCCCCCGTCCCGCTGGCGTGGATCAACGACCTGGGCGCCGACCCGGCCAAGGTCAACCCGAACGGCGGCGCGATCGCTCTGGGCCACCCGCTGGGCGGCACCGGCGCGATCCTGATGACCAAGCTCCTGCACGAGCTGGAGCGGACCGGCGGCCGTTACGGGCTGCAGACGATGTGCGAGGGCGGCGGCCAGGCCAACGTCACGATCATCGAGCGCCTCTGACACCGTGCCCGCCCGGTCAGGACGGCCCGTACGGTCAGCACGGCGCCTGTGAGGTGGGGAAGGCCCCGGTCCCGGAATCCGGGGGCCGGGGCCTTTCGCGTTCGCGCGAAGGGGCCCACGAGGCCGGCCTCGCGCAGGAACCCGCGGGCCGGCTTCGCGAAGGGGTCCGCGGGCCGGTCCCGCGAAGGGACCCACGGGTCGGCCTCGCGAGGTCGACCCGTGGGTCAGCGGCCGCCCTTGCCGGGGATCCGGCGCGGCTGCCGGGTAGGCCGCACCGGCGCCGGGGGCATCGGCAGATGCCGGGGCGCCGGGGGCACGACGTGCTCGGGGAGCGGGGTGCCGGTCTTGGTGGTCTTGGACTTCCCGCCGCGCTTCTGGGCGAGTTTGTGAGCAGCGTGAATTCGCATATGGGACTCCTTGAGAAATGTGACGACGCGGTGAGATCCCGGGTCGGACAACTCAGCTGCCGCGTCAGACGAACGGGGCCAGAGGGCTGAGTGCGGGCGGATCGGCGAGGACCGATCGACGCCGGCTCTTAGGAGTTAATCCACATGCGGACGAACATACGGCGCCTCTCCAAGGCGTGCAACCGATTTATTCGCCGCCGGTTCCGGGCCACGCTCACCCGGCGGGGCGTTCGGGAAGCTCCACGTGAACGCGGGTGCCCCCTCCGGGAGCCGAGGTGATCCAGCAGCGGCCGCCGTGCGCGTCGGTGATCGCCTTGACGATCGACAACCCCAGCCCGGCACCGTCGGGCAGCCGCTCCCCGCCCCGGTGAAAGCGGTCGAAGGCCCTGTCCACCTGCTCGGCGGACATCCCGGGGCCGTCGTCGGAGACCTCGATCAGCGCACCGCCGTGTGACCGCCGCGCGACCCGTACGGTGGCGGTGGTCCCCGCGGGTGTGTGCGTCCGCACGTTCGCCAGGAGGTTGACCAGGATCTGCCGGACCCTGGCCTCGTCGGCGGTGACGGTCAGCGACTCGGGGGCGTCCACGACGATCGGCGACCCCGGCTCGATGGCCGTGCAGTCCGCGCTCACGTCCCGCGCCACCGAGGCCAGATCGGTCTCGGTGAGCTGGAGCCCGGCGTTCCTGTCCAGGCGGGCGAGGTCGAGCATCTGGCTGACGAGGTCACCCATCCGGGTGGCCTCGTCCTCGATCCTGCCCATGATCCTGGGCAGGTCCTCGGCGCGCAGCGCCCCGGTCCGGTAGAGCTCGGCGTACCCCCGGATGGTGGACAGCGGGGTCCGCAGCTCGTGCGAGGCGTCGGCGGCGAAGCGGCGGACACGCTCCTCCGACGCCCAGCGGTCCCTGAAGGCCCCCGCGATCCGGTCGAGCAGCAGGTTCACCGCCGTGCCGATCCGCCCGACCTCCGAGGGGCCCTCGGGCATCCGTACCGACAGGTCGCCCTCCGCGGCCATGTGGTACGCCGCCCCGGCGATCCTGGCCAGCGGTGCGAGACCCCTGGTGATCAGGGCGCGGCCGGCGAGCGCCAGCACCAGGATCAGCGCGCCGCCGGTGAGCAGTTCGGCGATGACGAGCCGGCGGATCGGGGCCTCGACGGACTCCAGCGGGACGGCGACGACCACCAGCCGGTTGCCCTGCCTGGCCTCGGCCACCCGCGCGATCATGCCCTGGTCGTCCGCCGCGCCGAGCGCGAACGCCTCCCCGCTCTCGGCCTGGGCCTTCAGGCGGGCGACACCGAGCGCCTCCACCAGCCGCGGCACGGTCGCGGCGGCGGGCGCGTCCCCGTTGACGAGCCTGGCCCGGCCCGAGTTGAGGTTCAGCGCGGCCACGGCGTAGGTGGACCCGGTCAGGGTCTGCGCGAGCTGGCCGCCGGGGGCGGCGACGATCCGCTTGGCGGCGGTCGTGGTGGCCGCCCGCAGCTGCCCGTCGAGCCTTTCCATGAGGTGCCCGCGCAGGACGAGGACGCTCACGAGGGACAGCATCACCAGCAGGGCCGCGCTCACCGCGAGCAGGCCCGCGAGCAGCCGCGTCCTGAGCGACATCAGGTGCCCTGGGGCGGGCGCAGCGCGTAACCGACCCCGCGCTGGGTGTGGATCAGCGGCGGGCCGAGCGGGTCGAGCTTGCGGCGCAGGTAGGAGATGTACGTCTCGACGACCTGTGAGGAGCCCCCGTACCCCCAGACGTGTTCCAGCAGCTGGCGTTTCGTCAGGACCAGGCCGGGATGTTCCATCAGGAAGGCGAGCAGCCGGAACTCGGTGGGGGAGAGGTCCAGCGCGACCCCGGCCCGCCGCGCCTCCCAGCGTGACTCGTCGAGCTCCAGGTCCGCCACCCTGAGCGTCCCGCCGGGGTCGTCGGAGACGGCCGTCCTGCGGAGTACCGCCCGCACGCGGGCGACGAGGGCCTCGACGGAGAAGGGCTTGGTGACGTAGTCGTCGCCGCCCAGGGTGAGGCCGCGCACGGTGTCGGTGGAGGTGTCCCTGGCCGTGAGGAAGATCACCGGGGTGTGCAGGCCCGCGCTCCTGATCCTCCGGCACACCTCGAAACCGTCGACGTCGGGGAGCATCACGTCGAGCACGATCAGCGCGGGAGGACCGCCCTCCACCGCGTCGAGGGCCTGCCTGCCGGTCGCCACGCCCGTCACCCCGAAGCCGTGGAAGCGCAGGGCGACCTCGACGATGTCACGGATGTTGGGGTCGTCCTCGACGACGAGGATGGTGCGCTCATTCATGGAGGCCCCATTCTTGCCTACCAACCCGTGTTTCATCCCGGTTCGTAGCTGTTAATCCTTAATCGTGGGCCGCCGCGAAGCGGTGGAATCCCGGCGCATCTCGGTGATCCCACCGCTTCACGGTCAGCTTCCGCCAGGCCCCCGGGGCCCCGGTCAGCTCCCCGGGGTGGTGGCCGGCGGGTCCAGGAGGGCGCGGTCACGCGGTACGAACACCGCGGCGGCCGTCGGGTCGGTCGAGGTGGGGACGCCGATCACGAAGACCCCGTCACCGACGACCAGCTTGGTGAGGTCGGCGCGGACGCCGAGCCTGCGGAACCTCGTGGAGGTGTCGAGGTTCCAGTTCCAGACGAGGCCGTCCTTGCTCTTGACGGTCAGCTTGTTCTCACCCTTGGCGGTGATCACACCTCGCTGCCAGGTGTAGTCGATGAACGTCGACTTCCTGTCCCTGACGGTGGCCTGTCCGTGGATGCCGACCACCCACAGGTTGTAGTGGGAGCGCAGCCGCGGCCCGCGAAGCGTGGAGTCGGCCTTGAGCAGCTGGTCGGCGATGGCGGTCACGCCGGCCGGCACCGGGGGAGCCGTGCCGGTCGCCCAGGCGGTGGAACCCGTCAGCATGATCGACGCCGTAATGGCCGCGGCGCCGAGTGCCAGTTTCCTCTTCATGGTGGTCCTTCCGGGAACGCCTCCCGACGGGGAGACGCCGATCAGGCAATCGCCCCGGGCTGTGATCTCTGGGGGAGGATCCTGGGAATTCCCTGAGAGCCGTGAGAAGGCCGCGCGCGGTGTCGTTCCCGGACTTCCGGGAGCGACACCGCGCGCGGGTCACCGTGGGTTACGTGGGCGCCTGCCCCGGGCTACTTGGGCACGCGGGCGACGCAGAAGACGGTCTGCCCGAACGGCGGGCGGACGAAGCGCTCGATGAGGCGGGTCAGGGGCACCACCGTGCGGTCGTAGATCTTGACCAGGCGGGGGTCGGGGTAGCCGACGCCACCGCGGCGGACGGCGGCCCACCAGGCGATGCCGCCCAGGAAGTTGATCGGCTTGAGCACGTCGATGTCCAGGCCCGCCTTGGAGACCGTGCTGCGCAGGGTGGCGGGGGTGTAGCGGGTGACGTGGCCGACCTTGCGGTCGAAGTCCCCGTACAGCTGCATGTAGCCGGGCACCCAGATGACGATCCGGCCACCGGGGAGGGTGACCTTGGCGAGGGAGCGCAGGGCCTCGACGTCGTCCTCGATGTGCTCCAGGACGTTCATCATCACGACGGTGTCGACCTTCTCACCGATCGGGATCTCGGTCGGCAGGCCGAACTGGAGCACGTCGATCTCGTCGCGGCCCTCGAAGCGCTTCTGCAACTGCTCCACGCAGTAGGGGTCGAAGTCGCTGACCACCAGCCGGTCGAGGCGAGGCAGGAACGCCTCGGCGAAGTGGCCCAGCCCGGAGCCGATCTCCAGCATGGACCGGCCCACGTGCGGGGCGACCATGTCGAGCTCGTACTGCCGGTAGTTCTTGGCCTCGTCCCCACCCAGGTGGTTCTCCAGGGCCTCGTCACCGGCCGCGGGTTGCACTACGCGGTCATACCCAGACATGCGGTTCCGTCCAGCTCGCTTACGGAAGGGCCGTGGCGAGGCCACGGCGCAGGGACAGCCAGAGTCTAGTGGCGCTTCCCTCGCGGCGGCCCCTTAAACGCTTCACGGCCGGTGCTACCTGTCCGTTGAACGCTTCGCGGCTGACGCCGCTCGTCCGCCGAACGCTTCGCGGCCGGTGCCGCCTGTTCGTTGAACGCTTCACGGCTGATGCTTCTCGTCCGCCGAACGCTTCGCGGCCGGTGTCCGCTCCTCCACGACGAGGGCTCTTTCCACGACGAGGGCTTTTTCGCGGCGGGCACCGGCCGGGCCCGGCGGCCGGTACGCCCCGCGCGCCGGCCCGGTTACCGGCTCCGCCGAATCAGCCATAAAGCACCAGCATTTCCACGGCTCACGCCGTACGGGAGAAGTTCGGCCTCGATTCGGCGGTGAGATTTGCACCGGGGGACAAGGAAACCCCTCTGAGGAATGGCGGTCCGGCCGGTTCGTGATTTGGAAACGGTGCGATTCCCGGTGAGTGGAAAAAGGAGCGCGAATCGATGGAACAGACCCAATGGTGGCGCGGGAACCTGCCCGCGGAGACGAATGGCCTCATCGGCAGGGAAAGCGAGGTCCGGCGGCTGCTGAAGCTCCTGGCCGACACGCCGCTGACCACGGTCACCGGTGCCGGGGGCGTCGGCAAGTCAAGGATCGCGGTCAGGGCCGCGCGGGAACGGCAGGAGCACCACCCGGACGGCACCTGGCTGGTGGAGCTCTCCGGCGAGCGCAACGGCGACCTGCTCGCCCACACGGTCGCGGCCGTCCTCGGCCTCCCGGAACGGTCCGCGCGGTCGCAGACCGGGATGCTCGTCGAGTTCCTCGCGGGCAGGAGACTCCTGCTCATCCTCGACGCCTGCGAGCACCTCCTGCCGGCCTGCCGCGACCTCGTCGCGGAGATCCTGGCGGCGGCACCCGGCGTACGGATCATCGCGACCTCCCACCGGCCGCTCGGGCTGCCGCGGGAGGCGCTGCTCCCCGTCGAGCCCTTCGAGGCACCCGCCGTACCCGCCCGATGGGCGGAGGGCACGGCGCCGGAGGGCTCGGGGGCGGAGGGGGCGTCGCGGAGCGCGGGGACGGAAAGGCTGGAGCAGGAGGGAGACCCCCCGGAGAGGCCGGGCGACCCAGGGGAACCGGAGGAGAACGACGCGCTTCGCCTCTTTCTCGACCGAGCCCGGGACGTGGTGCCCGGCCTGGAGACGACCCCGGCCGGCAGGGCTGCCGCGGCCAGGATCTGCCGGCGGCTGGACGGCGTACCGCTCGCCGTCGAGCTGGCCGCCGGATGCCTGGGCTCCCTGCCCGTGGAGCGGCTCGCCGATCACCTGGACGACCACTTCGAGGTCCTCCACGGACGGGCGCCGGTTCCCCGCCCCCGGATCGTGCGCGCCGCGATCGGCTGGAGCCACGAGCTGTGCGCCCCGGAGGAACGCCTGCTCTGGGCCAGGCTCTCGGTCTTCGCGGGAAGCTTCGACGCGGCCGCCGCCGAGTGGGTGTGCGGCGACGAGCACCTGGACGACGTACCGGGCCTGCTGGCGAGCCTGGCGGAGAGGTTCCTCCTCGTCCGCGTGCCCGGCGGCTACCGGCAGCCCGCCACGGTCAGGGAGTACGGCCGGGAGCGGCTCGCCCTGCTCGGCGAGGAGGCCCGGCTGGCGCGGCGGCACCACTACCACTACCTCGACCTGGCGCGCAGGGCCGAGGCCGACTGGTACGGCCCCGAGCAGGAGGAGTGGGCCGCCAGGCTCGCCTTCTCCATGACCGACCTCCGCCTCTCCCTCGACCCCGCCTCCCCGACGTCCGTCGAGCTCGCCGGGACGCTCTGGATCCTCTGGTTCTGCCTGGGCCGGCTGAACGAGGGCCGCTACCACATGACGCGGGCGATCGAGGCGGCTCCCGTCACCGATCCCGGGCTGCCCCGGCTCCTGTGGGCCGACGGCTGCGTGGCCATCGCCCGGGGAGAGCTGGAACTGGGCCGCCGCCGGGCGGAGGCGGCGCTGTCCGCGGCCCTCGACTGGGGTGACTACGCGGCGGCCGGGCACGCCCAGCTCCGGCTGGCCAGCAGTTCCCTGTGCTCCGGCGCCCTGGAGGACGTCGAACCCCGCGTCGAGCTCGTCCGCGAGTACTTCCGCCGGGCCGACGCCGCCACCGTCAGCGAACCCCTCGCCCTGGTGACCGCGGCCATGGCGGTCACCTGGCGCGGCGAGTTCGACCGGGCGGTCTCCGTGCTCAAGGAGGTGCAGCGGCTCTGTGACGCGCGCGGCGAGCGCTGGGCCCGCGCCTGCGGCGACTACGTCCTGTCCATCGCCCAGCTGGGCCTCGGCAGGGTGGCCGAGGCGGCGGAGGCCGCCCGCCAGTCGCTCGACGTCAAGTGGCGCCTGCGCGACGCCACCGGCGTGGCGCTCGCGGTCGACCAGCTCGCGGTGATCGCCGCGGTCGAGGGCGACGGCCGCCGCACGGCCAGGCTCCAGGGGGCGGGGGTGCGATTGTGGGCCACCTTCGGGCTCAAGGGCTTCGGCTCGGAGGGCATGTCCGAGCCGAGGACCGTCGCCGAGCGGACGGCGAGGCAACTGCTCGGCGACGAGACCTACGACGCGGTCTTCGCCGAGGGCTACGAGGCCGACCCGGACGCGGCGGTCGCCTATGCGCTCCACTGACCGCTGAGGGCATCCGCCCCTGACCGGCGCTTCCGGTCGCGTGACCGGCGATTCCGGCCGCGCCCGCGGACAGGGACTTCCACAAACGGTTCGTATGCGGTGGAATCTCTCACGACATCCGCGAAGGAGCCCCCGACGGACGACGACGAGGCGATCACCCGGTCGCTCGCCGGTGACCTGGACGCCTATGAGGTGCTGGTCACCCGCTACAGCGCGCTCGCGCACCGCACCGCGGCCATGCTCGGGGCCGGCGACGAGGCCGAGGACGTGGTCCAGGAGGCGTTCGTCAAGGCGTACCGCCACCTGGCCTCCTTTCGCAGGGACGCGCACTTCCGCCCCTGGCTGCTGCGGATCGTGGCCAACGAGACGCACAACCTGACCCGCTCCCGCGGACGCCGCGACAGGCTGGCCGCGCGGCTCACCGAGACCGTTCCCCCGTCGAGCGAGGGGCCGGAGGAGGCGGCGGCCGCGGCGGACCAAAGGGAGCGGCTCCTCGACGCGGTGCGTACGCTGCCCGAACGGGAACGCGAGACCGTGGTCTGCCGGTACTTCCTACAGCTGTCGGAGGCCGAGACCGCCCAGGTGCTCGATCTTCCCGTCGGTACCGTCAAGTCGCGGACCTCCCGCGGCCTGGCCCGTCTGCGCGAGGAGGTGGCCCGTGACCTCACCTGACGACCTCGAAGCCCGGCTCCTCGCCCTCGGCCGGTCCCTCGACGTCCCGTCCCCGCCCCCCGCCGACGTCGCGCGGGCCGTACGGACCCGCCTCGAATCACCGCTCGCCTCCGAGACACCGGCCCTTGAGACACCGGCCCTTGAGATGCCGCCTCTCGAAACCCCGGCACCGGCGACGACCCCCGAGGCGCCGGCCCCCGAGACGTCGGCGCCGGTCCCCGGAACTCCCGCCCCGGGAACTCCCGCTCCCGGGACCCGCGTCCCCGAGGCGCCCGCGCTCCCCGGCGGTCCCGGAGCGCTCAGGCGCGGGTGGGAGGCGCTCCGGAACGGAGGCCGGGCACGTCGGCGGGCGGCGGTCGCCGCCGTCGCGATCCTCGTCGCCCTGCTGCTGGGAGCGACACCCGCGGGAAGGGCCGCGGTCGTGGAGATCCTGCGCTTCGCGGGGGTCGAGTTCAGGACCGGCGGCCCCGGGCCGCTGCCCTCGGGGGTGCCCCAGCCGCTGCCGGGCGAGCGGCGGGTCACCCTGGAGCGGGCACGGGAACTGGTGGCGTTCCCGATCTCCCTCCCGGCCGCGCTCGGCGATCCCGCCGAGGTCAGGGTGAGCGACGGCGGCAGGGTGGTGTCGCTCTTCTGGCCCGGCCTCAGACTGGACGAGTACGACGGCAGCCTGCATCTCGTCTTCCGCAAGGAGCTCGGCCCGCCCTGGCCGCAGGAGACCGCCGTGGGCGGCTCGACGGCGCAGTGGATCCCGGTCCACCACGGCCTGACCTACGTGCCCAGGAGCGGCGGCCAGGCCGTGATTCGTCCCCGCCCGGCCGGGCCCACGCTCATCTGGCAGCGGGAGCGGGTCGGCCTGCGCCTGGAGGGCGTCGGAGAACTCGGCCGCGCCCTGGAGATCGCCCGCTCGGTCCGCTGACGCGGGCCCGACACACTGACGGCGGGCGGATCGCGCGCGACGCGTCACGGCCGGGGATCGCCCGCTCGGTCCGCGGACCGGACGGTCGGCGGGTCGGCGGCTCAGCAGGTCAGCAGGTCAGCGTGGCAACAGGTCGGCAGGTCGGCAGGCCGACGGATCGGCATGGCAACAGGTCAGCGGGTCGGTGGGGTCGGTGGGGTCGGTGGGTAGCGTGGCGCGTCGGGGCCGGGGATCGCCTGCTCAGCCCGACGGTGCCAGCCAGTCGTCGATCTCCTGGAGAAGCTTCTCGCGCACGTCGTCGGGAGCCGCCGACGCCCGGACCGACTGGCGGGCCAGCTCGGCCAGCTCCGGATCGGAGAAGCCGTACACATGCCTGGCGAGCTCGTACTGGGGCAGCAGCCTGGCGCCGAACAGCAGGGGGTCGTCGGCGCCCAGCGCGATCGGCACCCCCGCCTCGAACAGGCGCCGCAGAGGCACGTCCTCGGCGCGTTCGGCCACCCCGAGACCGACGTTGGACGTCGGGCAGACCTCGCAGGTGATCCCCCGGGCCGCGAGGCGCTCCATGAGCCTGGGCGACTCGGCCGCCCGTACCCCGTGCCCGACCCGGTCGGCGTCCAGCACGTCGACGCACTCGGCCACGCTGGCCGCGCCCAGCAGCTCCCCGCCGTGCGGCACCGCCAGCAGCCCGGCGCGCTTGGCCAGCCGGAAGGCCCCGTCGAAGTCGCGAGCCCGGCCGCGCCGCTCGTCGTTGGAGAGCCCGAACCCGACCACGCCCTGGTCCATGTAGTGCGTGGCGAGGCGGGCGAGCGTCTTGGCGTCGAGAGGATGGCGGGTGCGGTTGGCGGCCACCACGACGGCGATGCCTATCCCCGCGTGGTCGGCGGCCTTGTGCGTCGCGTCGAGCATCAGCTCCATGGCCGAGGTGAGACCGCCGAACTTCGACGCGTACCCCGAGGGGTCGATCTGGATCTCCAGCCAGCGTGACCCCTCGGCGGCCTCGTCCTCGGCGGCCTCGCGAAGCAGCCGGTAGACGTCGCTCTCCCGTTGCAGGACCGAGCGCGCGATGTCGTAGAGCCGCTGGAAGCGGAACCAGCCCCGCTCGTCGGTCGCGCGCAGCCGGGGCGGCCAGTCCTCCTCGAGCGCGTCGGGAAGGTGTAACCCGTGCTCGCGGGCGAGCTCGACGAGGGTCGAGTGCCGCATGGAGCCGGTGAAGTGCAGGTGCAGGTGCGCCTTGGGCAGTTCGCTGAGGGGACGTGGCATTTCAATATGGTGCCGTACCTCGGGCGGCCCCGATCGACGGCCCCGGAGTTTTTGTCGCAACCTGACCGTCCGCTCGCGCGTCGGGAGGGAGGAAGGGGACCTCGCCAGGACCTCCGGACCTGGGAGACGGGCGCGCGTTCGGCGGTGTCGGGTTCGGTTTCCTGCCCGGGGAACCGGCATGGGGAAATGGTCGGTGAGGAACACTTTCGGCACGACCGGTTACTCCACCTCCTGGCAGCGGCCCGGCCCGCCCGAGGGGCACCACGACCTCCAGGCCCGTGGTCCTCACGGACGCCGCCGCCACGCGGGCGGCCAAGCGGAGGAAGGAGTACAAGGAGTACGGGGGTTAGGGCGCCGAGCCGGTCAGGGGCGGTGGCCGGAACGCCGACCTCGTCACCATAGGAAAGGCGGTCCCCATCGACGCGGGCGAACGAGACCGGCACGCTCACGCTCCTCCGGACGGAGCACAGAGGGCTCGCCGTCGAGATCATGATGAGCCCGGACCACGTCCATGATGAGCCCGGACCACGTCAGGGAACTCGGCGGCAGGCCAAGCCCGAGATCGAGAAGATCGCCGAGGGGGTCGCCCCGGCCGGGTGGGACCGGACGTCGCTCGTCGGAGAGGCTTTTCTCAATTGCCTATTTATAGGTTTTAAGGTGTTATTTCGGACGAGGGTTGTCGGGTTCAGGGCACACCCGCCCATATCCCATCCCCCGTTATATCGAGGAAATTTAGGAAACGGGCTTTCAGCGGACCATGTCTCCGTGCGACCGTGGAGGCACACGTTGTCAGGACGCTGGGGCTGCCATGGAAGCAGACGTCTTCGTCGGCAGGGAAACAGAACTCGCCGACGTGTCCGCGCTGCTCGAAAGGGTCCGGCACGTCACGCTGACCGGCCCCGCCGGGGTCGGGAAGACCTGTCTCGCCCTACGGCTGGCCGGCACCCTCGAATCCGCGTTCCCCGGCGGCGTCCACGTCGTGGAGCTGTCGGAGGCTCCCGCCGACCTCGATTCCCTGGCCGAGACGCTCGCCGACGCGGTCGGCGTCCGCGGAAGGCCGGGCACCCCCGCGCTGCGGGCCCTGGTCGACGCGTTCCTCACGCGCCGGACCCTGCTCGTCCTCGACACCTGCGACCGCGTCGTCGGAATCGCGGGCATCCTGGTCGGCCTGCTGCTGCGCTCGGTCGAGGGGCTGCGCGTCCTGACCACCAGCAGGCAGCGGCTGGGCCTGCCCGGCGAGCACCTCTACCCGGTCGGCGGCCTGCCCGACGCCGACGCCGTCCGTCTGATCACCGCCCTCGCCGGTGACAGGCTCGGCGGCACCGATCCGGCCGAGCTCTGCCAGCGCCTCGACAACCTGCCGCTGGCGATCCGGCTCGCCGTGGCCGACGGTGCTCCCGGTGCCCCCGGTGACCAGGGCACACCCGGTGGCGGCACCCTCGACGGGCTCGCCGCCGCCCTCGACGGCCGCCTGGTCTCCACCGCCGGGCTCGCCGCCTTCGACGGCCACGTGACCTCGCCCGACGAGCTCGCCACGACCCTCGAGGGCCGTACGATCCCCGCGGCCGAGCGCGAGATCCACGAGGAGCGGACCGGCGCCACCCCGCGCGGGCGGGCCGTCGCTCCCCGGCGGCACAGCTCCATGCGCGTCGCCCTCGGCTGGAGCCACGAACTCTGCACCCCGCAGGAGCGCCTCCTGTGGGCGCGGGCCTCGGTCTTCGCCGGCACCTTCGACATCGAGGCCGCCGAGGAGGTCTGCGCCGGCGGCGCCCTCGCCGTCAAGGACGTCCTCGACGGGCTGCTCGGCCTGCTCGACAAGTCCGTCCTCGCCCGCGAGGAGGGCGAGGGCGGGGTCCGCTACCGCCTGCTCAACACCGTCCGCGAGTTCGGCGTGGTCTGGCTGGAGCGGCTCGGCGAGACCGACGAGATCCAGCGCCGCCACCGCGACCACTTCCTCGCGCTGTCCGCCCGCGCCGAGATGAGCTGGCAGGGCCGCCAGCTGGAGTGGTACCGCAGGCTGGTCCTCGAATGCGGCAACATGCGCGGCGCCATCGAATACTGCTACTCCCGGCCGGCGGAGTACCGCAAGGGCCTCGACCTGGTCGGCAACCTGTGGTTCCTGTGGGCGTGCTGCGGCATGCAGGCGCCCGGGGACGACCTCCTCCAGCGCGGCCTCGATCTCGACCACACCCCCAGCCCGGAGCGGGTCAAGGCCCTCTGGGTGCACGCCTGGGTCTCGATCCAGCGCGGCGACCTCGAACGCGCCGAGCGCATCCTCACCGAATGCGCCGCCGAGGACTCCGACGGCTACGCCACGGCCTACGTCAGCCAGTTCCAGGCCCACCTGGCCGTCGTCAGGGGCGACGTGGTCGAGGCACTGCGGCTCATCAAGCACGCCCGGGTGCGTCACCGCTCCACCGGCAACGTCTTCCCCGGCTTCCTGCCCACCTACACGGTGGTCGCCACCGCCATGATGCTCGCCGACCACCACGACCAGGCCGTCGCCGTCCTGCTGGAGGGGCGTGAGCTCTGCGAGTCCTGCGGCGACTACTGGACGCTCATCCGCCTCGACCTCCTCCTGGCCCAGGCCGAGCACGCCCTCGGCAACACCGCCTCCGCCGTCGAGTTCGCCCGCGCCTCCCTGCGCGGAGCCCGGCTGTTCGGCGACAGCATCTCCCTCATGGAGGCGCTGGAGGTGTCCGTCGTGATCGCCGAGGCGGGCGCCGACGACACCTTCGCCGCGGTCATGTTCGGGGCGTCCCGCGCCGCGTGGAAGGATGCCGGTGTCCCGCCCAGCCGCTCGCCCATGATCGCGAGCCGGATCCGCGGGGCCGAGCTGAGGCTGCGCGGGCGCCTGGGCAGGGCGGAGTTCGACCGGCTGGAGGCGCGGGGAGGTTCGATCAGCCTGCGCGACGCCGTGGAACACGCACTCCAGGGAGAGCTTTCTTGACGCGCTGCGGCAACCTGCCGGCCGAGATGAACAGCTTCGTCGGCCGCACCACCGAGCTCGACGAGATCGCGAAACTCCTCACCCGGACGCGCCTGCTCACCCTGCGCGGCCCCGGGGGCGTCGGCAAGACGCGCCTGGCCCTGCGGGCCGCGCGCAACGTCCGCGACGACTACCCCGACGGCGTCTGGGTGGCCGAGCTGTCCGCGGAGACCGAGGGCGGCCTGCTCGTCCACGGCGTCGCCGGAGTGTTCGGCCTGCACACCCAGGCGGAACGCTGCGCCCTGGAGTCCCTCATCGAGTATCTCGCCGACCGGCGGCTCCTCATCGTCCTCGACACCTGCGAGCACCTGGTCGACTCCTGCGCCGCCATGGTCGTGGCCGTCCTGACCGGCGCTCCCGACGTCCAGATCATCGTGACCAGCCGCCAGGAGCTCGGCCTGCCGCTGGAGGTCGTCATGGTCGTCGAGCCCTTCCCCGTCCCCCCGCCCGAGGCCGCCGACCTCGCCGAGCACGACGCGCCGAGCCTCTTCCTCGACCGCGCCAGGGCCGTGGCCCCCGGCCTGCGTACGGACGAACGGGCCATGATGGCCGTCGCCAGGCTCTGCCGCAGGCTCGACGGCATGCCGCTCGCCATCGAGCTGGCCGCCAGCCAGATGCGCGGCCTGTCGGCGATCCAGCTCGCCGACCAGCTCGACGTCCACTTCAAGCTGCTCGCCGACGGCGAGGGGCTCCTCGTCCGCCACCACACCCTCCGCACCGCCGCCGGCTGGAGCCACGAGCTGTGCACGCCCGCCGAACGCCTGCTCTGGGCCCGCCTGTCGGTCTTCCCCGCCGCCTTCGGCGCGGAGGCGGCGCGCGGCGTGTGCGAGGACGAGTTCCTGCCCGACGTCGCCGGAGTCCTCGCCGCGCTCGCGGCCAAATCCGTCGTCACCCGTGTGGGCGACCGCTACCGCCTGCTCGACACCATCAGGGACTACGGACGGGACTGGCTCGCCGAGCTGGGCGAGAGCGACCTGATGATCCGCAGACACCGCGATCACTACCTGTCCGCCGCCCGGCGCATGGGCGCCGGATGGTGTGGCCCCGGCCAGCTCGAATGGGCCTGCTGGGCGCGCGGGGAGCTGCCCAACATCCGCGCGGCCCTCGACCGCTGCCTCACCACGGGCGACCACGGCGGCGCCCTGGAGCTGGCCGGGGCCCTGTGGGTGCTCTGGTGCCATCTGGGGCTCGTCCGGGAGGGGCGCCACTATCTCGACCGCGCCCTGGCCGCCGCCCCCGTCACCGACCGGGCCAGGTCCAGGCCGCTCTGGGTCGCCGCCCGTCTCGCGCTCATCCGGGGAGAGATGTCCCTGGCACGCGGCAGGGCCGAGGAGGCCGTCGAGAGCGCCCGGCGGCACGGTGACGCCGACGCCGAGGCGCACGCCCTCCTCGCCCTCGCCGAGTCCCGCCTGTTCACCGGCGACCTGGACCTGGAGGGCGCCAGGGCGTACGCGCGGCGCGTGGCCGCCGGGCTGGACCCCACCTCGCCGGGGACGCTCTTCCTGCCCTCCTTCCTCGCGATGGCCGCCACGTTCGGCGGCGACTTCGACGAGGCGGTGAGGATCCTGCGCGAGGCGCGCTCTCGCCACGATGCGCGGGGGGAGCTGTCACAGCGCGCCATGGACGACTACGTCCTCTCCCTGGCCCTCTTCGGCCAGGGGGACATCGCGGCGGCCTCCGCGGCTGCCAGGGCGGCGCTGGAGGCCAAATGGCGGCTACGGGACACGGTCGGCGGCGTCCTCGCCATCGACCAGCTCGCCAGGATCGCCGCGGCCGCGGAGGACGGCCGGCGCGCGGCCTGGCTCCTGGGAGCCGCGCAGCGCATCCGGACCACCTTCGGGCCGCCCGCCACCGAGGACGACACCCTGACCGCGCTCCGCGAGGCCGCCGGGGCCCGCGCCGTGTGCCTGATCGGCGAGACCGCTTATGCGCGGGCCTTCGACGAGGGCGCGGCCTCCCACTTCGAGGGCGCCGTGACCTACGCCCTGCGGGACTGATCACTTCGAGGGCGCGGTGGCCCACGGCCTGTGAGGCCGATCGCTCCGGGGGCGCCGTGACGTGCGCCCCGTGAGAATGACCGCTTCGAGGGTGCCGTGGCCCACGGCCTGTGAGACCGATCCTTCGAGAACGCGGTAGATCATGCCCTGACGAGGCCGAGCCCCGCCCGGCGCGCACCGAGATCGTGCCAGGCCGCCCGGACGGGGAACCGTCGTGCTCAGCCGGCCTGGCCGAGGAACTTGGCGAGGCGGCTCACGCCCTCGACGAGGTCGTCGTCGCCGAGCGCGTAGGACAGGCGGAAGTAGCCCGGGGTGCCGAAGGCCTCACCGGGGACGACCGCGACCTCGGCCTCCTCCAGGATGATCTCGGCCAGCTCGGCGGAGGTCGCCGGGCGCCTGCCGCCGAACTCCTTGCCCAGCAGCGCCTTGACCGACGGGTAGGCGTAGAACGCGCCCAGCGGCTCGGGGCAGAGCACGCCCGGGATCTCGTTGAGCATCCGGACCATGGTCCGGCGGCGCCGGTCGAAGGCGTCGCGCATCTCCGCCACGGCCGACAGGTCGCCGGTGACGGCGGCGAGCGCGGCCGCCTGGGCGACGTTGGAGACGTTGGAGGTGGCGTGCGACTGCAGGTTGGACGCGGCCTTGACGACGTCCTTGGGGCCGATCAGCCAGCCCACGCGCCAGCCGGTCATCGCGTAGGTCTTGGCGACGCCGTTCAGGACCACGACCTTGTCGCCCAGCTCGGGGACGACGGTGGCGATGCTCGCGAACGTGGCGTCGCCGTACGTGAGGTGCTCGTAGATCTCGTCCGTGACGACCCACAGGTCGTGTTCGACGGCCCAGCGGCCGATCTCCGCGACCTGCTCGGGGGTGTACACCGCGCCGGTCGGGTTGGACGGGGAGACGAAGAGAAGGACCTTGGTGCGGTCGGTGCGCGCGGCCTCCAGCTGCTCCACGCCCGCCAGGTAGCCGGTGGTCTCGTCGGTCACCACGTCGACCTGGACGCCGCCGGCGAGCTTGATCGCCTCGGGGTAGGTCGTCCAGTAGGGGGCGACGACCAGGACCTCGTCACCCGGGTCGAGCAGCGTGGCGAACGCCTCGTAGACGGCCTGCTTGCCGCCGTTGGTGATCAGGACCTGGGCCGCGTCCACCCGGTAGCCGGAGTCGCGGAGCGTCTTGTCGGCGACGGCCTGCTTCAGCTCGGGAAGGCCACCGGCCGGGGTGTACTTGTGGAACCGAGGGTTTCGGCACGCCTCGACGGCCGCCTCGACGATGTAGCCGGGAGTCGCGAAGTCCGGCTCACCGGCGCCGAAGCCGATGACCGGGCGGCCCGCCGCCTTCATCGCCTTGGCCTTGGCGTCCACGGCGAGCGTGGCGGACTCGGAGATCGCGGAGATGCGCGCTGAGATGCGAGGACGGGTCATACCTCCATGGTTACAGACCTGTGCTGATGTTTCCGCCGCGTATCCACCATGCGGACGCTCGCCCCGCGAGCCGTGCGAGCACCACGGAAAAGTCCCTGAGCTGGGCGATCGCCTGTCGGTTCGACGCGGTGGCCATTCACACGTAGACTCCGGCATGTTCTTTCCGCCGCATGCGTGAACCGGCGGTCAAGACCGTGAGCCACGGACAAACTTCGGTCCAACCGATGTATGGTGGTTCATGTCTTAGGGCACTAGCGCAATTGGTAGCGCACCGGTCTCCAAAACCGGCGGTTGGGGGTTCGAGTCCCTCGTGCCCTGCTAGGAGCGGTCCGCGCATCAGGCGTCCAGCGCGCCGCTTATGTGCGTTGGACTCGATGGATTCAGGTGAGGACTGTGGCGATCGACACGCGCGGCGAAACCGCAGACAAGCCGAGCGGTGAGAAGAAGACTAAGCGCACTTCTCCCGCCCTTTTCTACCGGCAAGTGGTCGCAGAGCTGCGTAAGGTCATCTGGCCTACGCGCAAAGACCTCATTTCGTACACCATCATCGTCCTGGTCTTCGTTCTGATCATGGTCGGGATCGTGTCGGCTTTGGACGCGCTGTTCACCGAGGGCGTGCTGAGAATCTTCGGCGGAGCCTGAGCCGCGGTCTCTCTCCAGCGGGCGCCTCAGCCCCGCGGACGAGTCCACAAGCCATCGACGAAAAGAGAAAGAGCACCGTGTCCGAGTCTGCACAGTCGGCCGGCGAGCCCCGCGAAGAGCGCGAGGACGAGCTGGAGAAGGCCGTCGACGTCACCGAGGATTCGCTTGACGAGTCCGACGGGCAGGACGTCGACGCCGAAACCGACGCCGACGCCGAAACCGAGGCCGAGCAGGCCCCGGCCGGCGCCGTCGACGAGGACGGTGACGTCCTTCCCGACGTCGACCCGGTCGAGGAGTTCAAGCGGCACCTGCGGAGCCTGTTCGGCGAGTGGTACGTCATCCACTCCTACGCCGGCTACGAGAACCGCGTGAAGTCGAACATCGAGACCCGCACGCAGTCCCTCAACATGGAGGACTACATCTTCCAGGTCGAGGTGCCCACCCACCACGTGACCGAGATCAAGAGCGGCAAGCGCCAGCTGGTCAAGGAGCGGGTGCTGCCCGGCTACGTGCTGGTCCGGATGGAGCTCACCGACGAGTCCTGGTCCGCGGTGCGTAACACGCCCGGTGTGACCGGTTTCGTGGGCCTCTCCAACAAGCCGAGCCCGCTGAGCCTCGAAGAGGTCGCCAAGCTGCTCGCCCCGGAGCCCTCGGAAGAGGTCAAGAAGTCCACCGCGAAGGCCTCCGCCGCGACGGTCGACTTCGAGGTCGGCGAGTCCGTCACCGTCATGGACGGCCCGTTCGCCACGCTGCCCGCCACGGTCAGCGAGATCAGCGCCGAGTCGCAGAAGCTCAAGGTGCTCGTGTCGATCTTCGGTCGCGAGACCCCGGTCGAGCTCTCGTTCAACCAGGTCTCGAAAATCTAAACCGGTCGCGTAGACTTCATCAGTCTGCCCCGCGGTCGCGGGGATGGTTCCACGTTCACGGCGCTGGTCAATGCCCAGCCGCCGTGTGCCCCGCGCTGCGCGGGGATCTGGAACATCGTTCAGAGAAGCAAGGACCCGGAGAGAAGCATGCCTCCTAAGAAGAAGTTCGCCGCGCTGGTCAAGGTCCAGCTCCCCGCCGGCCAGGCCACGCCCGCGCCGCCGGTCGGTACCGCCCTCGGTCCGCACGGCGTCAACATCATGGAATTCGTGAAGCAGTACAACGCTGCCACCGAGGCCCAGCGCGGCAACATCATCCCCGTCGAGATCACCATCTACGAGGACCGCACCTTCACCTTCGTCACGAAGACGCCCCCGGCGCCTGAGCTGATCAAGAAGGCCGCCGGTGTCGCCAAGGGTTCGGCCGTCCCGCAGAAGGACAAGGTGGGCAAGCTCACCAAGGAGCAGCTGCGCCAGATCGCCGAGACCAAGATGCAGGACCTCAACGCCAACGACGTCGCGGCGGCCGAGAAGATCATCGCCGGCACCGCCCGGTCGATGGGCATCACGATCGTCGACTAGCACCATCCGCCGTACGGCTCGGCGGCGATCTCTTCGCGGCGCACCGCGTCCGTGAGATCGGCGAGGACCGGCGGCGAGCGCGATCCAGGTCGCGCGAACCATCCAACGTCGAAGTAAGTGGAGGGGCCGGCGCAGGCCCGTACCACGGACACTCGGATCCACAGGAGTGAGCAAGTGAAGCGCAGCAAGGGATTCCGCGCCGCAGCGGCGCAGGTCGACCGCGAGACCCTGTACAGCCCGGCCCAGGCGGCCAAGCTGGCCAAGGACACCAACGTCGCCAAGTTCGACGCCACCGTCGAGGTGGCCCTGCGGCTGGGTGTCGACCCCCGCAAGGCCGACCAGATGGTCCGTGGCACCGTCAACCTCCCGCACGGCACCGGCAAGACCGCCCGGGTCCTGGTCTTCGCGACCGGTGACCGTGCCGAGGAGGCTCGCGCCGCGGGTGCCGACATCGTCGGTGCCGACGAGCTGATCGACGAGGTCGCCAAGGGCCGCCTCGACTTCGACGCCGTCGTCGCCACCCCGGACCTCATGGGCAAGGTCGGCCGTCTGGGCCGCGTGCTCGGCCCCCGTGGCCTGATGCCGAACCCCAAGACCGGCACCGTGACCCCGGCCGTCGGCAAGGCCGTCACCGACATCAAGGGCGGCAAGATCGAGTTCCGTGTCGACCGGCACGCGAACCTGCACTTCATCATCGGCAAGGTGTCCTTCGGTGAGCGCCAGCTCATCGAGAACTACGCCGCCGCCCTCGACGAGGTGCTGCGTCTCAAGCCGTCCGCGGCCAAGGGACGCTACGTCAAGAAGGTCGTCTTCTCCACGTCCATGGGCCCCGGCATCCAGGTCGACCCCAACCAGACGCGGGCGCTGACCGCCGAGCTCGACGCCTGATAGCAGACGTCTTCCGAGGAAGGCCTCAACCGAATGGCCATTCGGTTGGGGCCTTTCTTCGTCCTCCCGGACGACGCGCCCGGCTTTGCCGACGCGTAGTGTCGTAAGTCAGGATCATCGGGGGAACGAAAGGGTGGAAGACGAAATGCGCCGATTGGCTCCCGTAGTTGCACTGGGAGCGGCCGCGCTCGTCGCGGTCGCGGGATGCGGTGCACAGAGCACCGGTTCCCTCGGAAACGTCAAACTCGCCGCGGCGGACGCGGTGCAGCAGAGCGCGCAGAAGGCCGAGGAGGTCACCTCCTACTCCGCGGACGTCGTCCTCGACGCCAGCGGCGGCGAGAAGGAGTCCGGCAAGATCCAGGGCAGCATGCTCTACCAGAGCAAGCCCCAGCTGGCCACGGACATCCGGCTCGACACGATCACCTTCGGCGGCCAGAACGTGCCCGGCGGGGCGCGGGCCATCCTGACGGGTGACACGGTCTACGTGAAGTCCGAGCTCATCAACAGGTTCGCCGGCACCACCAAGCCGTGGACCAAGGTGTCGCTCAGCGAGCTCGACGCCAAGGGGCAGTCCGAGATCAGGAAGTTCATGGACCAGGCCCAGCAGTTCGACCTGGCGGGCACCGTCAAGCTGCTGACCGCGTCGAAGGACGTGAAGGCGGTCGGCATCGAGACGGTCGGCGGCGTCGACACGACGCACTACAGCGGCACCTTCCCGGTCGCCGAGGCCGCCCAGCTGATCGACCCGGCCAAGCGCGAGAAGCTCCAGGAGCAGCTCTCGCAGGCCAAGAACGTGAAGTTCGACCTCTGGGCCGACGCGCAGAACCTGCCCCGCAAGGTCACGCTCAGCGGCGCCGAGAAGGAGGCGACGTTCAACCTGACGGCGCTCTTCAAGGGCTTCAACGAGCCCGTGGAGATCACCGCCCCGCCCGCCGACCAGGTGGGCGACATGCCCGAGCACCGCGGCGGAAACTGACGTTTCCCCCAGACCCGCGCCCCCGGCCCACCGGCCGGGGGCGCGAGCTTTTTCCACGGCCCTCCGTCGGGGCCGGCCTCCGAGTTGGCATTCGGGACGACAGGACGTAAGCTGTCAACGCCGAAGACCGCCGGTCGTCGTCAAGCCGCATGGCCTGACGACTTAAGGATCCACGTCAGTGGACGGCCCGCGTAGGTTGTGATGTGAGTTTTCATCTGGACTAACCTCCTCATGTGAGCCCCGTGCGCCTGCGCCGGGGCTTGTTCGCTTCTCTGGGCACTTTGCCCCGGCGGCACATCTGGAAGGAGGCCCATGGCGAAGGCAGAAAAGGCAACGGCTGTCGCTGAGCTGAAGAGCAGCTTCGACGGCTCCAATGCTGCCGTTCTGACCGAATACCGCGGTCTCACCGTCGCTCAGCTCAAGCAGCTGCGCGTTTCCCTCGGTGAGAATGCGAAGTTCGCCGTGGTGAAGAACACGCTGACCAAGATCGCGGCCACCGAGGCCGGGTTCAACCAGCTCAACGACCTGCTCGCGGGTCCGTCGGCGATCGCGTTCGTCAACGGCGACGTGGTCGAGGCTGCCAAGAGTCTGCGTGACTTCGCCAAGGCCAATCCCCTCCTGATCATCAAGGGCGGTGTCGTCGACGGCAGGTCGATGACGCCGGACGAGATCAGCAAGCTTGCCGACCTCGAGTCGCGCGAGGTTCTCCTCGCGAAGCTGGCCGGCGCACTGAAGGCGAAGCAGGGCCACGCGGCCGCCGTCTTCAACGCGCTGCCCACCAACATGGCTCAGCTGGCCGAGGCCCTGCGCGCCAAGCGCGAAGGCGCCGGCGAGTAGGTCCGCGCAGGCGGTCACAGGGGATTAACGCAAACCGCGGTCCCAACTTTCTTTAGTAGTTCAGATCCGTATGGAGGAACCATCATGGCGAAGCTCAGCACCGACGAGCTGCTCGACGCTTTCAAGGAGATGACTCTCCTCGAGCTGTCCGACTTCGTGAAGCTCTTCGAGGAGACCTTCGACGTCAAGGCCGCTGCCCCCGTCGCCGTCGCCGCCGCCGCCCCCGGTGCGGCCGCTGTCGAAGAGGTCGAGGAGCAGGACGAGTTCGACGTCATCCTCGAGGCCGCCGGCGAGAAGAAGATCCAGGTCATCAAGGAGATCCGCGCCCTGACGAGCCTGGGCCTCAAGGAGGCCAAGGACCTCGTTGACGGCGCTCCCAAGTCCGTCTTCGACGGCAAGGTCAACAAGGAGCAGGCCGAGAAGGCCAAGGCCGCCCTTGAGGGCGCCGGCGCTTCGGTGACCGTCAAGTAGTTCGTCTCACCGGAAAGAGCGGGTCCACCTGGTGCCGGTGGCCCGCTCTTTTCGTGTTTCCGCGCCCTCTTTTCGTGTTTCCGCGTCCGGCCGGTTCGTACGCGCTCGGGCGGGGCGGGGGAAATGGCCCGGGGCATGTGCGCGAAGGCCGTTATGTGGATCTGCGTGGCGGGTTATGATCCGGCGATCGGGGAGCATGCCGTCCAGGGCGGCGAAGCAGCCGGGCTCGCCGGCCCGCGTTCCGCAGACCGTGCGATGGGAGAGACGCATGGCAGTGCAGGCCACCCGCCCCCGTCGCTCGCGCCGCTCCCGCCGCCCGCTCAGGATCGCCGGGCCGGTGCTGGGGGTTCTGATCGCGGGGCTGATCGCCGCCGCGTTCTGGGTCGGTGCCACCCTGCGCGACGCTCAGACGGCCGCTGACGACAGGCAGGCGGCGCTGCGGGCGGCGGGGGCCCACGCCGTGTATCTGCTCTCCGTCGGCTACAGGAGCGTCGACGACGACATCGGGCGCATCCTCGGCACCTCCACCGGCGCGGCCAGGGCCGAGTACGTCAGGACCGCCGAGGAGCTCAAGAGGAGCACGGTCAAGGACAAGATCCTCCAAACGGGTGCACTGCGGGCCTCGGGGCTGGTCTCGCTGCGGGGGAGCACGGCCCAGGTGATGGTGGTGGGCGACGCGGTGGTCCGGCGGGAGGGGAGCAAGGACGCCCCGCAGGAGCGGTTCTACCGATGGAACATGGAAGTGACCAAGGTGGGGGGAGCCTGGTTGGTGTCCAGGGCGGAGCTGGTGCTGTGAGACGTGCCTCCCGGTTGGCGATCGGGCTCATGGTCGCCGTCGCGCTCGCGCTCGCGGCGGCCGTCTGGATCATGTTCACCGACCTGAGCCGGCTGCGCGCGGACGAGACGGCGGCGCGGGAGGCGCTCGCCGCGGCCCGAGCGGTCGCCCCCGACATGCTGTCGTACGACTATCGTACGATCGAACAGGATTTCGCAAGAGCGGGCGGATACACCACCGGGGCGCTCAGCCTGCACTACCGGCAGCTCGCCAGGAGCATGGCTTCGCAGGCGAGGAAGCAGAAGACGGTGCAGCAGGCCGCGGTGACCGGGGCCGGGGTGGAGTCGGTGGAGTCCGGTGACTTCGGCAGGGTCGAGGTGCTGCTCTTCATGAGCATGAGCACCGTCAGGACCCCCGAGGGCGAGAAGGAGCCCCGCCGGGTCGTGAGCCAGAACCGGGCCAGATTCATCATGGTCAAAAAGGATTCCCGCTGGCTGGTCTCGGAGCTGTCCACGCTGCTCGGAGACCCTCCGCCACCTTGATCGGCGCGTCGCTTTACCCAATTGTTAGTAAAGGCTTGGTTTAGGTTGGGCGCGCGGTTGGGTACATCGCCCATGGCAGCGTCGATCGTCAGTCGATCCCTCGGCTAGCGTTCGATCCGCCGGGTGACTCAGCGTCAGCCACACCAGGTCGGACATCGTCTCCGGTCTTGTGGTGTACGCAGGTCACCCGGTGGGAAAACTCCCAGGGTCTCGGCCATCTCCCGGCCGAAATGTCAGCTCCCGGGCTTGACGTTTCGGCTCTGACGGGCGATGCTGCGACCAACGTGGAGCTTGCAGCGAGACTGAAGTGGACAGGTGTATGCCGTTCGGCTACACTGCCCCTTTGCGCTGCCCTTTGACGACCCGCTTCTTTTGGTGCTCTGATGCATGGTCGTCTGGCGTGCGTGTAGTCAGTCCGCCGCGAGCCCTCGGAAGGACATCTGTTGGCAGCCTCGCGCAACGCCTTCGCCGTACCCGCCGGTCCCCGTCGTGTGTCTTTCGCACGAATTCAGGAGCCGCTAGAAGTTCCTGACCTTCTCGCTCTTCAGACCGAGTCCTTCGACTGGTTGCTCGGCAACGAGAAGTGGAAGGGGCGGGTCGAGGCGGCTCGCCAGGCCGGGCGCAAGGACGTTCCGGCCCAGTCGGGCCTCGAAGAGATCTTTGAGGAGATCAGTCCCATCGAGGACTTCTCCGGGACCATGTCCCTGTCGTTCCGCGATCACCGGTTCGAGCCGCCCAAGTACTCAGTCGATGAGTGCAAAGACAAGGACATGACCTACTCCGCCCCGATGTTCGTCACGGCGGAGTTCATCAATAACACCACTGGTGAGATCAAGAGCCAGACCGTGTTCATGGGTGATTTCCCGCTCATGACCGGCAAGGGCACTTTCATCATCAACGGCACCGAGCGTGTCGTCGTCTCCCAGCTGGTCCGGTCCCCGGGCGTCTACTTCGACCGCAGTGTCGACAAGACCTCCGACAAGGACCTCTATGGATGCAAGGTGATCCCATCCCGGGGCGCCTGGCTCGAGTTCGAGATCGACAAGCGCGACAGCGTCGGTGTCCGCATCGACCGCAAGCGCAAGCAGGCCGTCACCGTCCTGCTCAAGGCGCTCGGCTGGACCAGCGAGCAGATCCTCGAGCGTTTCGGTCAGTACGAGTCCATGCGCGCCACCCTGGAGAAGGACCACACGGCCGGCCAGGACGACGCGCTGCTCGACATCTACCGCAAGCTGCGCCCGGGCGAGCCGCCGACCAAGGAGTCGGCGCAGACGCTGCTGGAGAACCTGTACTTCAACTCCAAGCGTTACGACCTCGCCAAGGTCGGCCGATACAAGATCAACAAGAAGCTCGGGGTCGACAGCGAGATCACCCAGGGCACGCTCACCGAGGACGACATCGTCGCCACCATCGAGTACATCGTCCGGCTGCACGCCGGCGAGGTCGAGATGCCCGGCGCCAACGGTGAGATCGTCGTCGAGACCGACGACATCGACCACTTCGGCAACCGCCGTCTCCGCACGGTGGGCGAGCTCATCCAGAACCAGGTCCGCCTGGGTCTGGCCCGCATGGAGCGCGTCGTCCGCGAGCGGATGACGACCCAGGACGTCGAGGCGATCACGCCGCAGACCCTGATCAACATCCGCCCGGTCGTGGCGTCGATCAAGGAGTTCTTCGGCACCTCCCAGCTGTCGCAGTTCATGGACCAGACCAACCCCCTGGCCGGCCTGACGCACAAGCGTCGTCTGTCCGCGCTGGGCCCCGGTGGTCTGTCCCGTGAGCGGGCCGGCTTCGAGGTCCGTGACGTCCACCCGTCCCACTACGGCCGCATGTGCCCGATCGAGACGCCGGAAGGACCGAACATCGGTCTGATCGGCTCGCTCGCCTCCTTCGGCCGGGTCAACTCCTTCGGTTTCGTCGAGACCCCGTACCGCAAGGTCGTCGACGGCCGGGTCACCGACCAGGTCGACTACCTGACCGCGGACGAGGAGGACCGGCACGTCATCGCCCAGGCGAACACGCCGATCGGTCCCGACGGAACGTTCCTCGAGCCGCGCGTGCTCGTCCGCAGGAAGGGCGGGGAGTTCGAGTCCCTGCGCGCCAACGAGGTCGACTACATGGACGTCTCGGCACGCCAGATGGTGTCCGTGGCGACCGCGATGATCCCGTTCCTGGAGCACGACGACGCCAACCGCGCGCTCATGGGCTCCAACATGCAGCGCCAGTCGGTGCCGCTGCTCAAGAGCGAGGCGCCGCTGGTCGGCACCGGCATGGAGTACCGTGCCGCGACCGACGCCGGCGACGTCATCACCGCCGACAAGGCGGGCGTGGTCGAGGAGGTCTCCGCCGACTACGTCACGGTGATGAACGACGACGGCACCCGCACGACCTACCGGGTCGCCAAGTTCAAGCGCTCCAACCAGGGCACCTGCTTCAACCAGAAGCCGATCGTCAAGGAAGGCGATCGGATCGAGGTGAACCAGGTCGTCGCCGACGGTCCCTGCACCGACGACGGCGAGATGGCCCTGGGCAAGAACCTCCTCGTGGCGTTCATGCCGTGGGAGGGCCACAACTACGAGGACGCGATCATCCTCTCCCAGCGTCTGGTGCAGGACGACGTCCTCTCCTCGATCCACATCGAGGAGCACGAGGTCGACGCCCGCGACACCAAGCTGGGCCCCGAGGAGATCACCCGGGACATCCCGAACGTCTCCGAGGAGGTCCTGGCCGACCTCGACGAGCGCGGCATCATCCGCATCGGCGCCGAGGTCGTCCCCGGCGACATCCTCGTCGGCAAGGTCACGCCCAAGGGCGAGACCGAGCTCACCCCCGAGGAGCGCCTGCTCCGCGCGATCTTCGGTGAGAAGGCCCGCGAGGTTCGTGACACCTCCCTGAAGGTGCCGCACGGCGAGCAGGGCAAGGTCATCGGCGTCCGCGTGTTCAGCCGCGAGGAGGGCGACGAGCTCCCCCCCGGCGTCAACGAGCTGGTCCGCGTCTACGTGGCCCAGAAGCGTAAGATCACCGACGGCGACAAGCTGGCCGGCCGGCACGGCAACAAGGGCGTCATCTCCAAGATCCTCCCGGTCGAGGACATGCCGTTCCTCGAGGACGGCACCGCCGTCGACATCATCCTCAACCCCCTGGGCGTGCCCGGCCGAATGAACGTCGGCCAGGTCCTGGAGACCCACCTCGGGTGGATCGCCGCCAGAGGGTGGGACATCACCGGCATCCAGGAGGCCTGGGCCGAGCGGCTGCGCGACAAGGGCTTCGCCGAGGTCGACCCGCGCACCAACATGGCCACGCCGGTGTTCGACGGTGCCAACGAGGAAGAGATCATCGGTCTGCTCGACAACACCCTGGTCAACAGGGACGGCGGGCGCATGGTCGGCGCGAACGGAAAGGCCCAGCTGTTCGACGGGCGTTCCGGGGAGCCGTTCCCGCACCCGATCTCCGTCGGCTACATCTACATCCTGAAGCTGCTCCACCTGGTCGACGACAAGATCCACGCTCGTTCGACCGGCCCGTACTCCATGATCACCCAGCAGCCGCTCGGCGGTAAGGCCCAGTTCGGTGGCCAGCGCTTCGGTGAGATGGAGGTCTGGGCCCTGGAGGCGTACGGCGCCGCCTACGCCCTGCAGGAGCTGCTCACCATCAAGTCCGACGACGTCCTGGGCCGCGTGAAGGTCTACGAGGCGATCGTCAAGGGCGAGAACATTCCCGAGCCGGGCATCCCGGAGTCGTTCAAGGTGCTCATCAAGGAAATGCAGTCGCTGTGCCTGAACGTCGAGGTGCTCTCCAGCGACGGCATGTCCATCGAGATGCGCGACACCGACGAGGACGTCTTCCGCGCCGCGGAGGAGCTCGGCATCGACCTGTCCCGGCGTGAGCCGAGCAGCGTCGAAGAGGTCTGATCTAGAAGCTGAGGAGGGGATTACATAGTGCTCGACGTCAACTTCTTCGACGAGCTTCGGATCGGCCTCGCGACCGCCGACGACATCCGCCAGTGGTCGCACGGCGAGGTGAAGAAGCCCGAGACGATCAACTACCGGACGCTCAAGCCCGAGAAGGACGGACTCTTCTGCGAGAAGATCTTCGGTCCGACCCGCGACTGGGAGTGCTACTGCGGTAAGTACAAGCGCGTCCGTTTCAAGGGCATCATCTGTGAGCGCTGTGGCGTCGAGGTGACCCGCGCCAAGGTGCGTCGTGAGCGGATGGGCCACATCGAGCTGGCCGCGCCCGTCACGCACATCTGGTACTTCAAGGGTGTCCCGTCTCGTCTGGGATACCTGCTCGACCTGGCCCCGAAGGACCTCGAGAAGGTCATCTACTTCGCGGCCTACATGATCACGCACGTCGACAAGGAAATGCGCGAGCGTGACCTGCCGTCGCTGGAGGCGAAGATCTCCGTCGAGCGGCAGCACATCGAGCAGCGCCGTGACGCCGACATCGAGGCTCGCCAGCGCAAGCTGGAGACCGACCTGGCCGAGCTTGAGGCCGCGGGCGCCAAGGGCGACCAGCGCCGCAAGGTCCGCGAGGGCGCCGAGCGTGAGATGCGGCAGCTGCGCGACCGGGCCCAGCGCGAGCTGGACCGGCTGGACGAGGTCTGGAGCCGCTTCAAGAACCTCAAGGTCCAGGACCTTGAGGGCGACGAGCTGCTCTACCGCGAGATGCGCGACCGTTTCGGCCGCTACTTCCGCGGTGGCATGGGCGCCCAGGCCATCCAGGAGCGTCTGACCAACTTCGACCTCGCCCTGGAGGCCGAGAACCTCCGCGAGACGATCCGCAGCGGCAAGGGCCAGAAGAAGGCCCGCGCGCTCAAGCGTCTCAAGGTCGTGTCGGCGTTCCTGAACACCCGCAACTCGCCCAACGGGATGGTCCTCGACTGCATCCCGGTCATCCCGCCGGACCTGCGCCCGATGGTGCAGCTCGACGGTGGCCGGTTCGCGACCTCGGACCTGAACGACCTGTACCGCCGGGTGATCAACCGCAACAACCGCCTCAAGCGGCTTCTCGACCTCGGCGCCCCCGAGATCATCGTGAACAACGAGAAGCGGATGCTCCAGGAGGCCGTTGACGCGCTGTTCGACAACGGCCGCCGCGGCCGCCCGGTCACCGGTCCCGGCAACCGTCCCCTGAAGTCCCTCAGCGACATGCTGAAGGGCAAGCAGGGCCGGTTCCGCCAGAACCTGCTGGGCAAGCGAGTCGACTACTCCGGCCGTTCGGTCATCGTCGTCGGCCCGCAGCTGAAGCTGCACCAGTGCGGTCTGCCCAAGCAGATGGCGCTGGAGCTCTTCAAGCCGTTCGTGATGAAGCGCCTGGTCGACCTGAACCACGCGCAGAACATCAAGTCGGCCAAGCGGATGGTCGAGCGTGCCCGGCCGGTCGTGTGGGACGTCCTCGAAGAGGTCATCACCGAGCACCCCGTGCTGCTCAACCGCGCGCCGACCCTGCACCGCCTGGGCATCCAGGCCTTCGAGCCGCAGCTGGTCGAGGGCAAGGCCATCCAGATCCACCCGCTCGTCTGCACCGCGTTCAACGCGGACTTCGACGGTGACCAGATGGCCGTGCACCTGCCGCTGTCGGCCGAGGCGCAGGCCGAGGCCCGCATCCTGATGCTGTCGACGAACAACATCCTCAAGCCGGCCGACGGCAAGCCCGTGACCATGCCCACCCAGGACATGATCATCGGTCTCTACTCGCTGACCACGCTCAAGGACGACGACGAGAACGGCGTCGGCAGGGGCCGGGTCTTCGGCTCGGTGTCGGAGGCGCTCATGGCCTTCGACCGCCGCGAGCTGGACATCCAGTCGCTCATCCAGATCCGGATGAAGGGCGACGTCCCGCCGCCCCGCGGCTGGGCCGGTCCCGAGGGCTGGGAGGCCGGTGACAGCTACCGCCTGGAGACCACCCTGGGGCGTTGCCTGTTCAACCAGACCCTGCCGGCGAACTACCCGTACGTGAACTCGCAGGTCGGCAAGAAGCAGCTGTCGGTCATCGTCAACGAGCTCGCCGAGAAGTACCCCAAGGTCGAGGTCGCCGCGGCGCTCGACGCCCTCAAGGACGCCGGTTTCTACTGGGCGACCAGGGCCGGTGTGACGATCTCCATCGAGGACGTCATCGCGCCGCCGAACAAGGCCGAGATCATGGAGACGTACGAGCGCAGGGCCGACAAGGTCCAGCGTGAGTACGAGCGCGGTCTGATCACGGACGAGGAGCGCCGTCAGGAGCTCATCGAGATCTGGACGCACGCGACCAGCGACGTGACCGACGACATGCAGAAGGCGTTCCCGAAGACCAACCCGGTCTGGATGATGGTCCAGTCGGGCGCCCGAGGAAACCTGATGCAGGTCCGGCAGATCTCCGGAATCCGCGGTCTGGTGTCCAACACCAAGGGTGAGACGATCCCGCGTCCGATCAAGGCCTCGTTCCGCGAGGGCCTGTCGGTGCTGGAGTACTTCATCTCCACCCACGGCCAGCGGAAGGGGCTGGCGGACACCGCGCTGCGGACCGCCGACTCGGGTTACCTGACCCGTCGTCTGGTGGACGTCGCGCAGGACGTCATCGTCCGCGAGATCGACTGCGGCACCGACCGCGGCGTCCCGCTGCACGTCGGCGAGCGCGACGCCCAGGGCAACCTGGTCAAGGCGGAGAACGCCGAGAGCAACGTGCACGGCCGCATCCTCGCCGAGGACGTGGAGGTGGACGGCAAGATCATCGTGCCGGTGGGCGTCGACATCAACGACATCCACGTCACCGCGCTGGTCGAGGCCGGTGTGGAGACCGTCAGGACCCGCAGCGCCCTCGTCTGCGAGGCCAAGATCGGTGTCTGCGCCACCTGCTACGGTCGCTCGCTCGCGACCGGCAAGCTCGTGGACGTCGGCGAGGCGGTCGGCATCATCGCCGCCCAGTCGATCGGCGAGCCCGGCACCCAGCTGACGATGCGGACCTTCCACACCGGTGGTGTGGCGGGCGCCGACATCACCCACGGTCTGCCCCGTGTGCAGGAGCTCTTCGAGGCGCGCGTCCCCAAGGGCGTCGCCCCGATCAGCGAGGCCGAGGGCCGGGTCCGCATCGACGAGACCGACAAGACGCGGAAGATCGTGATCGTCCCGGACGACGGTTCCGAGGAGGTCGCGTACCCGGTGTCGATGCGGTCGCGGATGCTCGTCTCCGACGGGCAGCGCGTCACGGTCGGCCAGCAGCTGATCGCCGGTGCGGTCAACCCCAACGAGGTGCTGCGCATCCTCGGCCCCCGGGCCGTGCAGCTGCACCTCGTGGCGGAGGTCCAGCAGGTCTACCGCTCGCAGGGTGTGTCGATCCACGACAAGCACATCGAGATCATCGTGCGGCAGATGCTCAAGCGCGTGAACGTGCTGGAGTCCGGCGACGCCGACATGCTGCCCGGTGAGCTCGTCGAGCGGCCGCGCTTCGAGCGGATCAACCGCGAGTGCGTGGCGGAGGGCGGCACGCCGGCCTCCGGACGCCCGGTGCTGATGGGCATCACCAAGGCCTCGCTCGCCACCGAGTCCTGGCTGTCCGCGGCGTCCTTCCAGGAGACGACCCGAGTGCTCACCGACGCGGCGATCCACGCCAAGTCGGACTCGCTGCTCGGCCTCAAGGAGAACGTCATCATCGGAAAGCTCATCCCGGCCGGTACGGGCATGCCCCAGTACCGCAACATCCGGGTCGAGCCCACCGAGGAGGCCAAGGCCGCCATGTACACCGTCGGCGGTTACGACGGCTCCGCGGCCGACTACACCTTCGGCTCGGGCTCCGGTGAGGCCGTGCCGCTGGAGGAGTACGACTTCGGGCAGTACAACCGCTAGGCGGCACCAACCGCCGAGCGGTACGACCGCTGAGTGGTCACGGGCGGCGCCCGGCCCCCGGAAGGGGGCCGGGCGCCGTCGCCTTTTCCCGGCCGCCGTCCCCGCCCCCTCCCCGGCAGTCCCTTCCCCGGTTCACCCCGGTCCTCGTCTCCCCGGCGCCGTCGCTTTTTCCTCCCCGCGGTCCCGGTAGCGGAGGATGTGGACCTTTCTTGACCGGAATGTTGCGGCGAAAGCCGTACGTTAATGCGGAGAACGGCCGGAGAAGTGCTTCGCGGCGGGTAAACTCGACACGGACCCAGAAGCGGTCGGTCGGAAACCGATCGCGGGAGTCATGACACGAACGCCGGCGCCGGGCAGGCGCAACCGTTTTGACGTGTTGCGTTGGGCTGGGTAGTCTTTTCCTTCGTGCCCATGTCTTCATGGGCCTTCATGCGTGCGCGTCGACAGGTTTCCCGTTGGGGAGTCGGCAGAGGCGCCGCGTGGCCTCCTCCACCGGACCGGCCTTAACCGGGATGTGGCGCGGAACCTACGCGACACGCCCGACCGCGTGGGTCGGAGGGGATGAAAGAACCGCAGGTCATGACACCGGCAGTACCTGCAAAATGCACCACATTCGAATTACCGGCTAGCACGAACGGAGACGCGGTGCCCACGATTCAGCAGCTGGTCCGCAAGGGCCGCCAGGACAAGGTCACAAAGACCAAGACCCCGGCGCTCAAGGCCAGCCCTCAGCGACGCGGCACCTGCATGCGCGTTTACACCACGACCCCGAAGAAGCCGAACTCCGCCCTCCGCAAGGTCGCGCGTGTCCGGCTCACCAACGGCATCGAGGTCACGGCCTACATCCCCGGTGTCGGCCACAACCTCCAGGAGCACTCCATCGTGCTCGTCCGTGGCGGTCGTGTGAAGGACCTGCCGGGTGTTCGCTACAAGATCATCCGCGGCTCGCTCGACACCCAGGGTGTCCGTAACCGCAAGCAGGCCCGTAGCCGTTACGGCGCGAAGAAGGAGAAGTAGGAATGCCTCGCAAGGGTTCTCCTGGCCGTCGTCAGCTCATGGCTGACCCGGTTCACAACTCGCCCCTGGTCACCGCGCTCATCAACAAGGTGCTCCTGGACGGCAAGCGATCCATCGCCCAGTCCATCGTGTACGGCGCCCTCGAAGGCGCCAAGGAGAAGACCGGCAACGACCCGGTCGTCACCCTGAAGCGCGCGCTGGACAACGTCAAGCCCACCCTTGAGGTCCGCAGCCGCCGTGTCGGTGGCGCGACCTACCAGGTCCCGGTCGAGGTGCGCGCGGCGCGCAGCACCACCCTGGCCCTGCGCTGGCTGGTGCAGTACTCCCGCGCCCGCCGCGAGAAGACCATGACCGAGCGCCTCATGAACGAACTGCTCGACGCCAGCAACGGCCTCGGCGCAAGCGTCAAGAAGCGCGAGGACACCCACAAGATGGCCGAGTCCAACAAGGCCTTCGCCCACTACCGCTGGTAACAGCGGGTTCGACGAGACGACGAGGACGCGAGAGAAGTGGCCACCACGACCGCTCTTGACCTGGCCAAGGTCCGTAACATCGGGATCATGGCCCACATCGACGCGGGCAAGACCACGACGACCGAGCGCATCCTGTTCTACACCGGTATCAACTACAAGATCGGTGAGGTCCACGAGGGCGCAGCCACGATGGACTGGATGGAGCAGGAGCAGGAGCGTGGTATCACCATCACCTCCGCTGCCACGACCTGCGAATGGCTCGGCCACACGATCAACATCATCGACACGCCGGGCCACGTGGACTTCACGATCGAGGTGGAGCGCTCGCTCCGCGTCCTCGACGGTGCCGTCGCCGTGTTCGACGGCGTCGCCGGTGTCGAGCCGCAGTCCGAGACGGTCTGGCGTCAGGCCGACCGCTACGAAGTGCCCAGGATCTGCTTCGTCAACAAGATGGACCGGGTCGGCGCGGAGTTCCACCGCTGCGTCGACATGATGATCAGCCGCCTGAACGCGACCCCCGCCGTCATCCAGCTTCCCTGGGGCGTCGAGGCCGACTTCAAGGGCGTCATCGACCTGGTCAAGATGAAGGGCCTGCTCTGGAGCGCCGAGGCGGCCAAGGGCGAGATGTACGAGACCGTCGAGATCCCGGCCGAGCACGCCGAGATCGCTCGCGAGTGGCGTGACAAGCTCGTCGAGACGGTCTCCGAGAACGACGACGAGCTGATGGAGCTCTTCCTGGAGGGCGTCGAGCCCACCGAGGAGCAGCTGGTCGCGGCCATCCGCCGCGCCACGCTGTCCAGCGCCATCAACCCGGTCCTGACCGGCACCGCGTTCAAGAACAAGGGCGTCCAGCCCCTGCTCGACGCGATCGTCGCCTACCTCCCCGCCCCGATCGACATCCCGGCCTTCAAGGGCCACGCGGTCGGCAAGGAGGAGGAGGTCATCGAGCGTCACGCAGACGTGAACGAGCCCTTCTCCGCGCTCGCCTTCAAGATCATGAGCGACCAGCACCTCGGCCGTCTCACCTACATCCGCATCTACTCGGGCACGCTCGAGACCGGCACCGCCGTGGTCAACTCGGTGAAGGGCCGCAAGGAGCGGATCGGCAAGATCTACCAGATGCACGCCAACAAGCGCGAAGAGCGCCCGTCGGCCGTCGCCGGTCAGATCGTCGCCGTGATGGGCCTGAAGGACACCACCACCGGTGACACCCTGTCGGACCCGGCTCACCCCGTGGTCCTGGAGTCGATGAACTTCCCGGCGCCGGTCATCAGCGTCGCCATCGAGCCCAAGACCAAGGGTGACCAGGAGAAGCTGGGCACCGCGATCCAGCGTCTGGCCGAGGAGGACCCGTCCTTCCAGGTCCGTCGTGACGACGAGACCGGGCAGACGGTCATCTGGGGTATGGGCGAGCTCCACCTGGAGATCCTCGTCGACCGGATGCGCCGCGAGTTCAAGGTCGAGGCCAACATCGGCCGGCCTCAGGTGGCCTACCGGGAGACCATCCGCCGCAAGGTGGAGAAGGTCGACTACGTCCACAAGAAGCAGACCGGTGGTTCCGGCCAGTTCGCCAAGGTCATCATCGACATTGAGCCGCTGGGCGAGGGCAACGACGGTTACGAGTTCTCGAACAAGGTCTCCGGCGGCCGCATCCCGAGGGAGTACATCCCCTCGGTCGACGCGGGTGCCCAGGAGGCTGCCGAGTTCGGTGTTCTCGCCGGATACCCCATGGTCGGGGTCAAGGTCACCCTGCAGGACGGTGCCTACCACGAGGTGGACTCGTCCGAAATGGCCTTCAAGATCGCTGGCTCGATGGCCTTCAAGGAGGCCGCGCGCAAGGCGGACGCCGTAATCCTGGAGCCGATGATGGCCGTCGAGGTCACCACGCCCGAGGACTACATGGGTGACGTCATCGGTGACCTCAACGGTCGCCGCGGGCAGATCCAGGCGATGGACGAGCGCTCCGGCGCCCGGATCATCAAGGCGCTCGTGCCGCTCTCTGAGATGTTCGGCTACGTGGGAGACCTCCGTAGCAAGACGCAGGGACGCGCGAGCTACAGCATGCAGTTCGACTCCTACGCGGAAGTGCCTGCGCACATCGCCAAGGAGATCGTCGCGAAGGTGCGGGGCGAGTAGTCCAGCACCGTTCCGAGTGCGGGAGGCGAGAGATCGTCGCCCCGCTACCGGAGGGGTGCGGGGCGAGTAGTCCAGCACCGTTCCGGATGCGGGAGGCGAGAGATCGCCGCCCGCCACCGGAGGGGTGCGGGGCGGGATACCTCTCGCCGGCCGGTTCCGAGAGGAACCGGCCTCCCCAAGCCCGAATATGAAGACGCAAGTCACGTCAGAATCTCTAAGGAGAGAGCAGTGGCCAAGGCCAAGTTCGAGCGGACCAAGCCGCACGTAAACATCGGCACCATTGGGCACATCGACCACGGCAAGACCACTCTGACCGCGGCGATCACCAAGGTGCTCCACGAGCGTTTCCCGAACCTCAACGAGGCGACCCCGTTCGACAAGATCGACAAGGCGCCCGAGGAGAAGGCTCGTGGTATCACGATCTCCATCGCGCACGTCGAGTACCAGACCGAGAAGCGCCACTACGCCCACGTGGACTGCCCCGGTCACGCCGACTACGTGAAGAACATGATCACCGGTGCGGCTCAGATGGACGGTGCGATCCTCGTGGTCGCCGCCACCGACGGTCCGATGCCGCAGACGAAGGAGCACGTCCTCCTGGCCCGCCAGGTCGGCGTCCCCTACATCGTCGTGGCCCTCAACAAGTCCGACATGGTGGACGACGAGGAGATCCTGGAGCTCGTCGAGCTCGAGGTCCGCGAGCTTCTCTCGGCCCAGGAGTTCCCCGGCGACGACCTGCCGGTCGTCCGCGTCTCGGCGCTGAAGGCGCTCGAGGGCGACGCCAAGTGGGGCGACTCGATCATCGAGCTCATGACCGCCGTGGACGAGAACGTCCCCGAGCCGACCCGTGAGACCGACAAGCCGTTCCTGATGCCGATCGAGGACGTCTTCTCGATCACCGGCCGCGGCACGGTCGTCACCGGCCGTATCGAGCGTGGTGTCGTCAAGGTCAACGAGACCGTCGACATCATCGGCATCAAGGAGACCAAGACCACCACCACGGTCACCGGTGTCGAGATGTTCCGCAAGCTCCTCGACGAGGGCCAGGCGGGCGACAACGTCGGCCTCCTCCTCCGTGGCATCAAGCGCGAGGACGTCGAGCGCGGCCAGTGCATCATCAAGCCGGGCACGACCACCCCGCACACCGAGTTCGAGGCCCAGGTCTACATCCTGAGCAAGGACGAGGGCGGCCGCCACACCCCGTTCTTCAACAACTACCGCCCGCAGTTCTACTTCCGTACGACCGACGTGACCGGCGTGGTGAACCTCCCCGAGGGCACCGAGATGGTCATGCCCGGCGACAACACGGAGATGAGCGTCGCGCTGATCCAGCCCATCGCGATGGAGGACGGTCTCAAGTTCGCCATCCGTGAGGGTGGCCGCACCGTCGGTGCGGGTCGAGTGACCAAGATCATCAAGTAGTACGATCGCGGAGTGGCGGTCGGCCCTCGAAGCAGGGCCGGCCGCCTCACCACGAGGGGGGCCGCGCCGCAGGGCGCGAACCCCCGGCAGGACCCCACGAACCGTGATCTCGCAGTTGGTTCGGCCGATAGATGACCGAACTAATTGCCAGATCACGGAAGAAAGCGCGGACTCACAGCGTCTGCTACGTGGGGCATGTGCGGAGAACGCCGCCCCAGGGCGAGACGTGCTCCGGCACGACGTGGCGGGACCGTCCCCGACGGACCCGGCCATGACACAGCGGCAACAGGCCGCACGTAACTTTTTCAGACGACAGTGAAGGACACCGAGGCCATTATGGCGGGACAGAAGATCCGCATTCGGCTCAAGGCCTATGACCACGAGGTCATCGACGTCTCGGCCAAGAAGATCGTCGAGACGGTGACAAGGACTGGCGCCAAGGTCGCGGGCCCGGTGCCGCTGCCGACCGAGAAGAACGTGTACTGCGTCATCCGCTCGCCGCACAAGTACAAGGACAGCCGCGAGCACTTTGAGATGCGCACGCACAAGCGGCTGATTGACATCATCGATCCGACGCCGAAGACGGTCGACTCGCTCATGCGACTCGACCTTCCCGCCGGCGTCGACATCTCGATCAAGCTCTGAGGGAACGCACTGACATGGCTAACAAGATCAAGGGCGTCCTGGGCAAGAAGCTCGGCATGACCCAGGTCTTCGACGCGGACAACCGGATGGTCCCGGTGACCGTCGTCGAGGCTGGCCCGTGCGTCGTGACCCGCGTCCGCACCGCCGAGAAGGACGGCTACACCGCCGTCCAGCTGGGCTTCGGCCAGGTCGACCCGCGGAAGGTCAACAAGCCGCTCGGCGACTACCTGCGCAAGCACGACATCACCCCGCGCCGTTACTTCGCGGAGATCCGCACCGACGACGCGAGCGACTACACCCTGGGCCAGGAGCTCCTCGCCGACACCTTCGAGGCCGGCCAGTTCGTCGACGTGACGGGCAAGAGCAAGGGCAAGGGTTTCGCGGGTGTCATGAAGCGCCACGGCTTCAAGGGTCTCGGCGCCTCGCACGGTACGCAGCGCAAGCACCGTTCGCCCGGTTCCATCGGTGGCTGCGCCACCCCCGGCCGCGTCTTCAAGGGCGTGCGCATGGCGGGCCGGATGGGCAACGTCCGCACGACCGTCCAGAGCCTCAAGGTTCACGCCGTGGACGCCGAGAAGGGCCTCATCCTGATCAAGGGTGCGATCCCCGGTGCCAACGGCAGCCTGGTCCTGGTCCGCACCGCCGCCAAGAAGGGGGCTGCCAAGTGAGCACCATTGACGTCCTCGACGTGCGCGGCGAGAAGGCCGGCACCGTCGACCTGCCGGAGGACATCTTCGGTACGAAGGTCAACATCCCGCTGATCCACCAGGTCGTCGTGGCCCAGCTCGCCGCTCGCCGGCAGGGCACCCACAAGGCGAAGACCCGCGGTGAGGTCCGAGGCGGCGGCAAGAAGCCGTACCGCCAGAAGGGCACCGGCCGCGCCCGCCAGGGTTCGACCCGCGCCCCGCAGTTCACCGGCGGTGGCACCGTCCACGGCCCGGTTCCGCGGGACTACTCGCAGAAGACTCCCAAGAAGATGAAGGCCGCCGCCCTGCGCGGGGCCCTGTCCGACCGGGCGACCGGCGGCCGCGTTCACGTGGTCAGCGGTCTGGTCGAGGGGGAGACCCCGAAGACCAAGGCGGCTCTCGAGTCGCTTCGCAGGCTCACCAAGGCCCGCAGCGTCCTGGTCGTCGTCGACGAGGGTGACGAGCTCAGCTGGCTGAGCCTGCGCAACGCTCCCGAGGTCCACCTTCTGGACGCCGGGCAGCTCAACACCTACGACGTGCTCTGCTACGACGACGTCGTCTTCACTCAGGACGCGTACGACCAGATCGTGGCGCGTCTGAGCAAGAGCGGGAAGGAAGACGCCTGATGGAGAAGATCGCCGACCCGCGCGACATCATCATCAAGCCGGTTGTCTCCGAGAAGAGCTACGGCCTGATCGACGAGCACAACAAGTACACGTTCCTGGTGCGGAAGACGGCCAACAAGACGCAGGTCAAGATCGCCGTTGAGAAGATCTTCGGTGTCAAGGTCGCCAGCGTCAACACCATCAACCGCCAGGGCAAGCGGAAGCGGACCAGGTTCGGCTACGGCCAGCGCCCGGCCACCAAGCGAGCCATCGTCAGCCTGGTCGAGGGCGACCGGATTGACATCTTCGGCCAGATCGGCTGACGCGCTCGCTCAGTAAGTACAGGGAGAAAGCCCCTCACCGCCTGGTGAGGGGCATTCGACCGGATTAACCGACGAAGGATGAACGAAAAAGATGGGCATCCGTAAACTCAAGCCGACGACCCCGGGTCGCCGCGGCGCCAGCGTCTCGGACTTTGCCGAGATCACGCGCAGCACGCCCGAGAAGTCGCTGCTTGCACCCCTGCACAGCAAGGGTGGCCGTAACGTCCACGGCCGAGTCACCACCCGTCACCAGGGTGGTGGCCACAAGCGCGCCTACCGGATCATCGATTTCCGGCGTCACGACAAGGACGGGATCCCGGCCAAGGTCGCTCACATCGAGTACGACCCGAACCGCACGTCCCGCATCGCGCTGCTGCACTACGCCGACGGGGAGAAGCGCTACATCCTCTGCCCCACCGGCCTCAAGCAGGGCGACAACATCGAGAACGGCCCCACGGCCGACATCAAGCCGGGTAACTGCCTCCCGCTGCGCAACATCCCGACCGGTACCTTCATCCACGCGGTGGAGCTCCGTCCGGGTGGTGGCGCCAAGCTGGGCCGGTCCGCCGGCGCGCAGATCCAGCTCCTCGCCAAGGAGGGGCAGTACGCCACGCTGCGTATGCCCTCCGGCGAGATGCGCCAGGTCGATGTTCGCTGCCGGGCCTCGATCGGCCAGGTCGGCAACGCCGAGCAGGCCAACATCAACTGGGGTAAGGCCGGCCGTATGCGGTGGAAGGGCAAGCGCCCCACCGTCCGCGGTGTCGCGATGAACCCGGTCGACCACCCGCACGGTGGTGGTGAGGGTAAGACCTCCGGCGGTCGTCACCCTGTCAACCCCAAGGGCAAGCCCGAGGGACGTACCCGTGCGGCGAACAAGGCCAGCGACCGGCTGATCATCCGCCGTCGTACCAAGCGGAAGAAGCGGTAGGAGCAGCCAAAATGCCACGTAGCCTTAAGAAGGGTCCCTTCGTGGACGACCACCTTCAGAAGAAGGTGGATGTCCAGAACGAGAAGGGCACCAAAAACGTCATCAAGACGTGGTCGCGGCGCTCCATGATCGTGCCCGACATGCTTGGTCACACGATCGCCGTTCACGACGGCCGCAAGCACGTCCCGGTGTTCGTCACCGAGTCGATGATCGGCCACAAGCTGGGTGAGTTCGCTCCCACGCGAACCTTCCGCAGCCACGTCAAGGAAGACCGCCGCAGCCGGCGATAAGCGCCTCAGGACGAGGACGTCGAGCCTCACAGGGCGAAACGGACTCGGCCAAAACGAAGGGTAAGAGGAGTAAGCGATGGAAGCCAGGGCTCAGGCGCGGTTCGCGCGCCACACGCCCATGAAGGCCCGCCGTGTGGTGGACCTCATTCGCGGGCTGCCCGCTTCGGAGGCGCAGGCCGTGCTGCAGTTCGCTCCCCAGTCGGCGAGCGAGACCGTGTACAAGGTGCTCTCGAGCGCCATTGCCAACGCGGAGCACAACTTCAAGCTCGACCGTGACACGCTCTTCGTGAGCCGTGCCTGGGTCGACGAGGGCCCGACGCTGAAGCGGTTTCGTCCCCGTGCTCAGGGTCGTGCCTATCGGATCAACAAGCGGACCAGCCACATCACCGTGATCGTGGAGTCCCGCGAGCCGAAGGGGAGGACCCGCTAGTGGGTCAGAAGGTTAACCCGCACGGGTTCCGCCTCGGCATCACGACCGACTTCAAGAGCCGGTGGTATGCCGACAAGCTCTACAAGTCGTACGTTGCCGAGGATGTGGCGATCCGCCGCATGCTCAAAAAGGGCATGGAGCGGGCCGGCATCTCCAAGGTGGAGATCGAGCGGACCACCGACCGGGTACAGGTCGACATTCACACCGCCCGTCCGGGCATCGTCATCGGCCGCCGCGGCGCCGAGGCGGACCGGATCCGCGGTGACCTCGAGAAGCTGACCAAGAAGCAGGTCCAGCTGAACATCCTCGAGGTCAAGAACCCTGAGATCGACGCTCAGCTCGTCGCCCAGGGTGTGGCCGAGCAGCTGTCCAGCCGTGTCTCGTTCCGTCGTGCCATGCGCAAGGCGATGCAGTCGGCGATGAAGAGCGGCGCCAAGGGCATCCGGGTGCAGTGCTCCGGTCGTCTCGGCGGCGCCGAGATGTCCCGTTCGGAGTTCTACCGCGAGGGCCGCGTGCCCCTGCACACCCTCCGCGCGGACATCGACTACGGCCTGTACGAGGCCCGTACCACCTTCGGCCGTATCGGCGTGAAGGTGTGGATCTACAAGGGTGAGGCTCCGACCAGCCGCGCCGAGCGCGAGGCGGCCGCCGCCGGTGCTCGCGCCGGCCAGCGTCGTGACCGCGACGACCGTCGTGGCCCCGGTGCCGGTGGCGGCGACCGTCCCCGTCGTGGCGGCGGCGCCGGTGGCGCCCGTCGTGGCGCCGGTGCCGGCCGTGGCGACCGCGCCTCCGCCCCCAGGAACGAGGCGGCCTCGCAGGCCGCCCCCGAGACCGGCCCGGCTGCGCAGCCGGGTGCTGAAGGGAGCTGACCATGCTGATCCCGCGCAGGGTCAAGCACCGCAAGCAGCACCGGCCCGACCGTCACGGCGCCGCCAAGGGTGGCACCAGGGTCGTGTTCGGCGAGTTCGGCATCCAGGCGATTGAGCACTCCTACGTGACCAACCGCCAGATCGAGTCGGCTCGTATCGCGATGACCCGTCACATCAAGCGTGGCGGAAAGGTCTGGATCAACATCTATCCGGACCGCCCCCTCACGAAGAAGCCGGCCGAGACCCGCATGGGTTCCGGTAAGGGTTCGCCGGAGTGGTGGATCGCCAACGTCAAGCCCGGCCGCATCATGTTCGAGCTGTCGGGTGTCGCCGAGCCGGTGGCTCGCGAAGCCCTGCGGCGTGCGATGCACAAGCTGCCGATGAAGTGCCGGTTCGTCAAGCGTGAAGTGGGTGAGGCGTGATGGCTAAGGGCCTGACCGCCGGTGAGCTGCGGGTGGAAGACCAGGACACCCTGGTCACGAAGCTGAAGGAAGCCAAGGAGGAGCTGTTCAACCTCCGCTTCCAGGCAGCGACCGGTCAGTTGGAGAGCCACGGGCGGTTGCGTGCCGTCCGCCGCGAGATCGCCCGTATCTACACCGTGATGCGCGAGCGGGAGCTCGGAATCGTCACGGTAGAGAAGGAGTCGATCGATGGCTGAGGCCACGGAAACCACGACCGAGACGCGGAACTACCGCAAGACCCGTGAGGGTCTGGTCGTCAGCGACAAGATGGACAAGACTGTCGTGGTCGCTGTCGAGGACCGCGTCAAGCACCCCCTGTACGGCAAGGTCATCCGCAGGACGACCAAGTACAAGGCGCACGACGAGGCCAACACCTGCGGTGTCGGCGACCGTGTCCTCCTGATGGAGACCCGGCCGCTGTCCGCCAGCAAGCGCTGGCGGGTCATCGAGATCCTCGAGAAGGCCAAGTAGGCAACGCGCCTCGTGGGGGGTGACACCGTCACCCCCCATGACGGCGTCCAAGGGGGCGAAGCGATCTTCGCCCCGCCTGCGGTGGCGGTCCTGAGACGGGCTGTCGCCGGGGGAAAAAGACCATCAGGTTCCGCAAGGCTCACCCACAGAGCGACGGGTGAGAACCGGCGAGACAAACAGGAGTTCAAGTGATCCAGCAGGAGTCGCGGCTCAAGGTCGCCGACAACACCGGTGCGAAGGAAGTCCTTTGCATCCGTGTTCTCGGTGGCTCGGGCCGCCGTTACGCGGGAATCGGCGACATCATCGTCGCCACGGTCAAGGACGCCATTCCCGGCGGCACCGTGAAGAAGGGCGATGTGGTCAAGGCCGTCATCGTCCGCACCGTCAAGGAGCGCCGCCGTCCCGACGGTTCCTACATCCGCTTCGACGAGAACGCCGCCGTCATCATCAAGGACAGCGGCGACCCCCGGGGCACCCGCATCTTCGGTCCCGTCGGTCGTGAGCTGCGTGACAAGAAGTTCATGCGGATCATCTCGCTCGCGCCGGAGGTGTTGTAATGCCGAAGCTTCATGTGAAGAAGGGTGACCTCGTTCTGGTCATCGCCGGCAAGGACAAGGGTGCCAAGGGCCGTGTGATCGCCGCCCACCCGCGCGACGAGCGCGTCGTGGTCGAGGGCGTCAACATGGTCAAGAAGCACTCCAAGGAGACCAACCAGGGTCCGCGCGGCGCCAAGACCGGTGGCGTGCAGACCATGGAGGCCCCCATCCACGTGAGCAACGTCAAGAAGCTCAAGGATGAGAAGCCTGCCAAGGACGACAAGCCCGCCAAGAAGGAGTCGGCCAAGGCCGCTTCCGAGGAGACGGGTGAGGACAACTGATGACCGCGAACACCACCGAGACCGGACAGCGGGCCCTCCCGCGCCTCAAGCAGCGCTACCGCGAAGAGATCATCGCGAAGCTGAACGAGCAGTTCGAGTTCGAGAACATCATGCTGGTGCCCACCATCACCAAGATCAAGGTGAACATGGGCGTCGGCGAGGCCGCGCGTGACTCGAAGCTCATCGAAGGCGCCGTCCGCGACCTCACCGTGATCACCGGCCAGAAGCCGGCGGTCGTCCGCGCCCGCAAGTCCATCGCCCAGTTCAAGCTGCGCGAGGGCATGCCGATCGGCGCGCACGTCACGCTTCGCGGTGACCGCATGTGGGAGTTCCTCGACCGGCTGCTCTCGCTGGCGCTGCCCCGCATCCGTGACTTCCGCGGTCTGTCGCCCAAGCAGTTCGACGGCAACGGGAACTACACCTTCGGTCTCACCGAGCAGGTCATGTTCCACGAGATCGACCAGGACAAGGTCGACCGCCAGCGTGGTATGGACATCACGGTCGTGACCACCGCTAAGACCGACGACCAGGGCCGGGCGCTGCTGAAGCAGCTCGGATTCCCGTTCAAGGAGGCCTGATCATGGCGAAGACGTCGCTCAAGGTCAAGGCTGCTCGTAAGGCCAAGTTCGAGGTCCGGGCGTACACTCGGTGCTCGCGCTGTGGTCGTCCCCGCGCCGTCTACAGGAAGTTCGGCCTGTGCCGCATCTGCTTCCGCGAGATGGCGCACCGGGGCGAGCTGCCCGGCATCACCAAGTCGAGCTGGTAGCCCTTCGCGCGGCCCCGTGAGCGATCACGGGCCCGCGCGGGGCACCGGCCGCACATAGAAGTCGTATTCACCGGGCGCCGGCTACAGGCGCCCATGACCGCACCGTAGGTCCCCTGTGGAAACCGCGGTGAGGAAGGCCACCGGCCATGACGATGACGGACCCGATCGCAGACATGCTGACGCGTCTGCGAAACGCGAACTCGGCGTACCACGACAGCGTGGCGATGCCGTACTCGAAGATCAAGGCGCACATCGCCGAGATCCTCCAGCAGGAGGGTTACATCCAGTCCTGGAGCGTCGAAGACGCCAAGGTCGGAAAGAACCTCGTGGTGGAGCTGAAGTTCGGGCCGACCCGTGAGCGGTCCCTCGCGGGCCTGCGCCGGGTTTCCAAGCCCGGCCTGCGGGTTTATGCAAAGAAGGACAACCTGCCCCGAGTCCTGGGCGGACTGGGCGTCGCGATCATCTCGACGTCCGGCGGTCTCATGACTGACAAGCAGGCCGGCAAGCGTGGAGTGGGCGGGGAAGTCCTCGCCTTCGTTTGGTAAGAGGGGAGAACGAACAGCATGTCAAGAATCGGACGGCTGCCCATCCCCGTACCGAACGGAGTGGACGTCGCCATCGACGGCCGGGACGTCACGGTCAAGGGTCCTAAGGGCACGCTTTCACACACGGTCGCGGAGCCCATCGCGATCGCCAAGGGTGACGACGGCAACCTGAACGTCACCCGCCCCAACGACGAGAACAAGGTCCGTGCGCTGCACGGCCTGTCCCGCACCCTGGTCGCCAACATGGTGACCGGTGTGACCCAGGGTTACTCGAAGACCCTGGAGATCGTGGGCGTCGGTTACCGCGTGCAGGCCAAGAGCCCGACTCAGCTCGAGTTCGCTCTCGGTTTCAGCCACCCGGTGATCGTCGACGCCCCCGAGGGTGTCACCTTCCGGGTCGAGAGGCCGACGCTGTTCCACGTGGACGGCATCGACAAGCAGAAGGTCGGCGAGATCGCCGCGAACATCCGCAAGTTGCGCAAGCCCGACCCGTACAAGGGCAAGGGCGTGCGTTACCAGGGTGAAGTTATCCGCCGCAAGGTCGGAAAGGCTGGTAAGTAGGCATGGCTGGCAAGACTGCGTTCGGCAAGCACACGGCCGCCCGCGCCGTCTCGCGGGCCCGCCGCCACGGCCGAGTCCGCAAGAAGGTGGCCGGTACGGCCACGCGTCCGCGCCTGGTCGTCAACCGCTCCACGAAGCACCTCTTCGTGCAGATCGTCGACGACACCCAGGGCCACACGCTGGTGAGCGCGTCCACCATGGACGCCTCCCTGCGCACGGCGGAGGGCGCCAAGACCGACAAGGCCAAGCAGGTCGGCGAGCTTCTCGCTCAGCGGGCCAAGGCAGCCGGGATCACCGCGGTCGTGTTCGACCGGGGTGGCAACCGCTACGCGGGCCGCATCGCGGCGCTGGCAGACAGCGCACGCGAAGGCGGACTGGAGTTCTGATGACTCCGTCCCAGGATCGCAATCCAGGATCGCAACCGATGGCCCGTCTTACGAATGAGAAGAGGAACCACTAATGGCTGGAGCTCCGCGTCGCGGTGGCGCCGCCGGTGGCGAGCGGCGTGACGGTCGTCGTGACGATCGCCGCGGTGGAAACGCTGACAAGGGCGTCTCGTACATCGAGCGCGTTGTGAAGATCAACCGAGTGGCCAAGGTCGTGAAGGGTGGTCGTCGCTTCAGCTTCACCGCCCTCGTCATCGTCGGTGACGGCAACGGCATGGTCGGCGTCGGCTACGGCAAGGCCAAGGAAGTGCCCGCGGCGATCGCCAAGGGCGTCGAAGAGGCGAAGAAGCACTTCTTCAAGGTGCCCCGCATCCAGGGCACCATCCCGCACATCGTGCAGGGCGAAGAGGCCGCGGGCGTCGTCTTCCTGCGTCCGGCCTCGCCCGGTACCGGCGTCATCGCCGGTGGCCCGGTGCGCGCCGTGCTGGAGTGCGCGGGCATCCACGACGTGCTGTCCAAGTCGCTCGGCTCGGACAACCCGATCAACATCGTGCACGCCACCGTGGCGGCCCTGAAGGGCCTCAGCCGCCCCGAGGAGATCGCGGCCCGCCGTGGCCTCCCGATCGAGGACGTCGCCCCCAAGAGGATGCTCAAGGCTCGCGCCGAGGGCCTCGCGGAGGCCGCGGCCGCGAAGGCGGTGAGCTAGTCCATGGCACGCCTGAAGATTACCCAGGTCCGTTCCAAGATCGGTGGCAAGCAGAACCAGCGTGACTCGCTGCGCTCGCTCGGTCTGAAGCGAATCGGCGACGTCGTTGTCAAGGAGGACCGCCCGGAGATCCGCGGCATGGTCACCGTGGTGACGCACCTCGTCACCGTGGAAGAGGTCGACTAGACATGGCAGAGAACACTCCGCTCCGCATCCACCACCTGCGTCCGGCCCCCGGCGCCAACAAGTCGAAGGTCCGCAAGGGCCGCGGCGAGGCGTCCAAGGGCAAGACCTCGGGTCGTGGCACCAAGGGCACGAGGGCGAGGAACAAGGTTCCGCTCGGCTTCGAGGGTGGTCAGGTTCCGCTGCAGCGGCGCCTGCCCAAGTTCAAGGGCTTCTCCAACGCCCTGTTCAAGACGACCTACCAGGTCGTCAACCTTGACAGGCTCGGCGAGCTGTTCCCCGACGGTGGCGACGTCACCGTCGACACGCTCGTCGCCAAGGGCGCGGTTCGCAAGAACCAGCTCGTCAAGGTTCTGGGAACCGGTGACATCTCCGTGGCGTTGAACGTGGAGGCGCACGCCTTCTCGGCCAAGGCCAAGGACAAGATCGCCGCTGCCGGGGGCTCCGTCTCCGAGCTGTAGGCGTTATCATCACGCGGCGCGGGGGCTCGTAATGGGCTCCCGCGCCCGTAGTGCGTTAGAGTTCGCTGGACAGTGGGCCTCGACTCATTTCCTTGGGCTCATTGACTGGATATGGCAAAGATGGAACACCCCCGCACCATCGCTGACCGACCTCGCCTTTCAGGCGCGCAGGAGGGACCGTGCTGACCGCATTTACCCGAGCGTTCCGTACGCCGGACCTGCGTAAGAAGCTGCTCTTCACTTTGGGCATCATCGCGCTGTTCCGACTTGGGTCGGTCCTGCCGACTCCGGGTGTGCATACCGAGAACATCAGCCGTTGTCTCACCCAGGCGCAGGCGGGGGACGCGGGCAACATCTACGGAATGGTGCAGCTGTTCAGCGGCGGCGCCCTTCTGAAACTTTCCGTTTTCGCCCTCGGCATCATGCCGTACATCACCGCGAGCATCATTCTCCAGCTGCTCGTCGTGGTCATCCCGCGCCTGGAAGCCCTCAAGAAGGAGGGGCAGGCCGGACAGACCAAGATCACGCAGTACACCCGTTACCTCACGGTCGGCCTGGCCGTCCTGCAGTCGACCGCCTTCGTGGCCCTGGCCCGCAGCGGCCAGCTGTTCCCGCAGTGCCGCGAGGAGATCCTCCTCGACAAGGACAACGTCTTCGCCATCGTCACGATGGTGCTGACCATGACCGCCGGCACCGCCGTCGTCATGTGGCTGGGCGAGCTGGTCACCGACCGCGGCATCGGCAACGGCATGTCGATCCTGATCTTCACGCAGGTCATCGCGGTCTTCCCGTCCGAGCTGCTGAACATCGCCCGCCAGAAGGGCGGCTTCGTCTTCGCCGTGGTCATCGTCGTCGGTATCGCGATGATCGCCCTGGTCGTGATGGTGGAGCAGGCACAGCGCCGGATCCCGGTGCAGTACGCCAAGCGCATGGTCGGCCGCAGAATGTACGGCGGGACGTCGACCTACATCCCGCTGAAGGTCAACCAGGCCGGCATCATCCCGGTCATCTTCGCCTCCTCGCTGCTCTACCTTCCGCAGCTGATCACGACGCTCTTCACGAACACCCAGGAAGAGCCGCACCCGATCATCCAGTGGATCTCCCAGGAGTTCGGCGGCGGCGGGACCACCCCGACCTACATGATCACCTTCTTCCTGCTCATCGTCTTCTTCACGTACTTCTACGTGTCGATTACCTTCAACCCCGTTGAGGTCGCCGACAACATGAAGAAGTACGGTGGGTTCATCCCGGGCATCCGCCCGGGTCGCCCGACGGCTGAGTACCTGCACTACGTGCTCACGCGACTCACCGCTCCCGGCGCGCTGTATCTGGGCCTGATCTCCATGGTGCCGATCGTCGCGCTGGCGCTCGTCGGCGCGAGTCAGAACTTCCCGTTCGGAGGAACGAGCATTCTGATCATGGTTGGTGTCGGCCTCGACACCGTGAAGCAGATCGAGAGCCAGCTGCAGCAGCGCAACTATGAAGGCTTCCTGAAGTAGTGCGCCTCGTCCTGGTCGGGCCCCCCGGAGCGGGTAAGGGGACACAGGCCCAGTTCGTCGCATCGAACCTGTCGATCCCGAAGATTTCGACAGGTGACATCTTCCGCGCCAATGTCTCGGGCGGCACGGAGCTCGGCAAGCTTGCCAAGGAATACATGGACCGCGGCGATCTCGTACCCGACGAGGTCACCATCGCGATGGTCCGCGACCGCCTCGCCGAGAACGACGCGCAGGACGGTTTCCTGCTCGACGGCTTCCCCAGGAACGTGCCCCAGGCCGAGATCCTGAAGAAGATCCTCGCCGAGTTCGAGGTCGGTCTGGACGTCGTCCTGGAGCTCGTGGTCGACGACGAGGAGGTCGTCCGCAGGCTCGCGGGACGCCGGACCTGCAGCCAGTGCGGCCGCATCTGGCACGTCGACTTCGATGACAAGAAGGACGACGTCTGCGACGCCTGCGACGGCCGGCTGTACCAGCGGGACGACGACAAGGAGGCGACCGTCAGGCACCGCCTGGAGGTCTACCAGGAGCAGACCGCTCCTCTGGTCTCCTTCTACGCCGACGAGGGGATCCTGGTCGGCGTGGACGCCACCGGTCCGGTGGAAGAGGTCACCCAGCGCGCGATGGAGGCTCTGACCCCCTTCATCGACTAGCGAACCGATATGCACCGAGCACGCCACCCATGGGTTTCTCATGGGTGGCGTGCTGTCATTTAGGGCAGAATCGGGGGAATTGGGCTCCCGGACCGCCCGTTGAACCACCTCAGGGGGTGTGCACGTGTTCAAGAAGAACAAGCACGGAATCCAGATGAAGACGCCCGAGCAGGTGGACAAGATGCGGGCGGCGGGCCTCGTGGTCGGCCGTACCCTGCAGCTCCTGCGGGAGAGCGTCCAGCCGGGCATGACGCCCCTGGACCTGGACGCGATCGCGGAGAAGGCGATCAGGGCCGAGGGGGCGATCCCCTCCTTCAAGGGCTACCAGGGCTTCCCCGCGACGATCTGTGCCTCGGTCAACCACGAGGTCGTCCACGGCATCCCGAGTGACCGCCGTCCGCTGCGGGAGGGCGACATCATCTCGATCGACTGCGGCGCCATCCTGGACGGCTGGCACGGAGACTCGGCCATCACGGTCCCGATCGGCGAGGTGGATCCCAAGCTGACCGAGCTGATGCGGGTCACCGAGGAGGCCATGTGGCGGGGCATCGCCGCGCTCACCGTGGGCCGCCACCTGTCCGACATCGGACACGAGGTGGAGAAGTACGTCCGCTCCCAGGGGCGCTACGGCATCCCGCAGGAGTACGGCGGCCACGGCATCGGCACCGAGATGCACATGGACCCGTGGGTGGCCAACCACGGCAAGCCCGGCCGGGGCCCGAAGTTCGAGCCGGGCATGTGCTTCGCCGTCGAGCCCATGGTCAACCTCGGGACGGACCGGACCAAGGTGCTGGCCGACGACTGGACCGTGGTCACGATCGACGGGAAGGTCTCCGCACACTTCGAACACAGCGTCGCCGTGACACATAATGGGCCTTGGGTATTGACCGCCCTTGACGGGGGGAAAGAGCGGCTTGCCGGACTGTTGGGAGACATGGGCTGATTCGGGCCCATCGGTGAGCGGAAGTGGTTGACATGGCGGCTGGTCCGGAGATGCGAGCCTCCGATGGAGATCGCGACAAGATCGCCTCGGTCCTGAGGGAGCACTACGCCCAGGGCCGACTGACCACGGAGGAGTTCGACGAGCGCCTCGAACAGCTCTACACCAGCAAGACGTACGGCGAGCTCGCCGTCCTCACCTCCGACCTTCCCGACGTCGACCTGCGCCGGCTCCCCGAGACCCCTTCCCGGGCCCCTGAGCGCACCAAGGCGGACAAAAAGAAGGACGCGCAGAGCAAGGGCCTGGCGGCCGCCTGGGCCGCCTGGGCGACGGCCAGCGGCGTCAACTGGATGATCTGGCTCATCATCGGGATAACAGGTGACTTCCCGTACCCGTGGCCTTTGTGGGTCATGGGCCCGTGGGGCGTGGTGTTGCTGGTGACCACGATCGCCGGTGGCCAGGCGCGCGACAGGAACCGGGACAGGAAGCGGTAATAGTGCACTCTGGGCGTTGAGTGTGCATTCCTCCACAGATAAGCCCATTGAATCTTCCTAACGTGAGCGGTGTCCGGACAGCCGGACCCCGGTTCACAGGAGGAAGATTCAATGAGCAAGATCCGTACAGCCCTGGTCGGAGCGGCGCTGGCAGGTTCGCTGGCCGCGGGCGTGGTCGCCGCCCCGTCGGCGATGGCCTCGGCCGGGTCCGCGGTCGCGGTCCAGGAGACCCAGGCGTCGAGCAAGCACTTCTTCGGCCCGTACTACTCGGGCTTCGGCGGTGGCGAGAGCTTCGGCCGGCGCTCCTACTTCAAGGGCTACTGGACCAGCAGCGGTGGCCGCTACTGGTTCTACGGCGACCTGTTCGACCGCGACCGTGACCGCCAGCGCAGCTACGTGTGGTTCAAGTGGCACGACAGGTTCGGCTCGCACAGCAAGGTGTTCAGCACCTTCGGCCACTCCGGCTTCAGCAAGTTCGGCGGGTTCAAGAAGAGCAACGGCTTCGACGACTTCAAGATCCGCGTCTGCGAGGGCACCGACAGGTTCGACGACTGCGGCGGCTGGGGCGACGCCTTCTGATCTCCTCCCGCGTGTTTCGGGGAGACGGTCCGAGGGGTCGAGATCATCCGGTGGGGGCGGGGGCCCTTCGACGGGATGCCGAGGTGTTGATCGAGGAGTGCTGATCGAGAAGAGCCCGCCGAGGATGATCGGTCAAGCAATATTGATCGATAAGGTTGGCCGAACAAGCCCTCCGGCGCCGGGTCGCCGGAGGGCTTTCCCGTGCGGCATGGTGGCGGGGCTTTCCCGTGCAGGACGGCGGCGTCCGCCCGTCCCGGCTGCCGGGATGCTGGCCTGACCTGGCCGGACATGCCACAATGGGGGCACGAGTATTCGCGCGTCGAGCCGTGCCGTCCGTCCCGCTCGGGATCTGCGGTATCCTTTGTAGCGGTTGTGTCAAGGTACCGGCCGTGTGTTTCGCATTTCCTCGCCCGGTGCCGTACACTCCTTCTTCGGTTCACTATGACCATTGCGCATCGGCGGTGTCGCAACCGCCGCTCTCATCGAAGCGCTGGGTCGCGGCTGCTTAGTGTTCCGAAGCCTCAGACGACCGATCAGTGAAACGCGAGGGACATGGCCAAGAAAGACGGCGCCATCGAGATCGAGGGCACTGTGGTTGAGTCGCTCCCGAACGCGATGTTCCGGGTGCAACTCGACAACGGCCATAAGGTCCTGGCCCACATCAGCGGGCGGATGCGGATGCACTACATCCGGATCCTTCCTGACGACAGGGTTGTCGTCGAACTGAGCCCCTACGACCTCAGTCGTGGGCGGATCGTCTACCGATACAAGTAAGCGCGTCTGAGGGACGAATAGGACTATGAAGGTCAAGCCGAGCGTCAAGAAGATCTGTGACAAGTGCAAGGTGATTCGCCGGCACGGTCGCGTCATGGTGATCTGCGACAACCTGCGCCACAAGCAGCGCCAGGGTTAGTCGCTCCAAACAAGGCCCCGTGAGAGTCCGCTCGTAAGAGGCGGACTCGATCCATGTGGGGCTTTCACGTAATCGTGTCTCACACCTGCGTCGGCGGCTCGCGCCGTACCCCGCAGGAGACCCCCGGTCGGAGGCCGGGGCCCTCACCCCGGGCATGGGGAGGGGAAGTGAGGCGCAGGACCTCCGCCACAACGAAGGAGAATGCCCGACCATGGCCCGCCTGGTTGGTGTAGACCTCCCCCGCGACAAGCGGCTGGAGATCGCTCTCACCTACATTTTCGGAATCGGCCGCACTCGTGCGCTCGAAACCCTCAAGGCCACCGGCGTCAACGGCGACCTGCGGGTTCACCAGCTGACCGACGAAGAGCTGGTGCCGCTGCGCGACTACATCGAGGCGAACTACAAGATCGAGGGTGACCTCCGTCGCGAAGTTCAGGCCGACATCCGTCGCAAGATCGAGATTCAGTGCTACCAGGGCATTCGGCACCGCCGTGGCCTTCCCGTGCACGGTCAGCGCACGCAGACCAACGCACGCACCCGTAAGGGCAAGAAGAAGACCGTGGCCGGCAAGAAGAAGCCCGGTAAGAAGTAGTCCGCGTAGCCGCAGGACCGAAGACCTCAGGAGTGAAGGCAAAGAATGCCTCCTAAGAGCCGCCAGGGTGCACCCAAGAAGGTGCGCCGCAAGGAAAAGAAGAACGTCGCTCACGGGCACGCCCACATCAAGAGCACGTTCAACAACACGATCGTCTCGATCACCGACCCGAGTGGGAACGTGATCTCCTGGGCCAGCGCCGGCCACGTCGGGTTCAAGGGCTCTCGTAAGTCCACCCCGTTCGCGGCGCAGATGGCCGCGGAGAACGCCGCCCGCCGCGCCATGGAGCACGGCATGCGCAAGGTCGATGTCTTCGTCAAGGGCCCCGGCTCCGGCCGTGAGACCGCGATCCGGTCGCTGCAGGCGACCGGCCTCGAGGTCGGGTCCATCCAGGACGTCACCCCCGTGCCGCACAACGGCTGCCGTCCGCCCAAGCGCCGTCGCGTCTGACGCCCAGGAGAAGATAGAAAATGGCTCGTTACACGGGTGCGGACTGCAAGCTTTGCCGCAGGGAGAAGACCAAGCTCTTCCTCAAGGGCAAGAAGTGCGAGTCCGCGAAGTGCCCCATCGAGATCCGTCCTTACCCGCCGGGTGAGCACGGCCGCGGTCGTCCCAAGGAGTCTGAGTACCAGCTCCAGCTTCGTGAGAAGCAGAAGACCCGCCGCATCTACGGCGTCCTCGAGAAGCAGTTCCACAACTACTACGAGGAAGCCAACCGCAAGACCGGCAAGACCGGCGAGAACCTCCTCCAGATCCTGGAGAGCCGTCTCGACAACGTGGTCTACCGCGCCGGTTTCGCGGAGTCGCGCGACGCCGCCCGCCAGCAGGTCCGTCACGGCCACATCCTGGTGAACGGCAAGAAGGTCGACATCCCGTCGTACCGGGTGCGCGAGCACGACATCGTCGAGGTCCGCGAGAAGTCGCGCAACCTCCTGCCCTACGAGGTGGCCCGCGCCACCGCCGGTGACAAGACGTACCCGGCGTGGCTCGGCGTCGTCCCGGACGCGCTGCGCGTCCTGGTCCACCAGCTCCCGGTCCGTCAGCAGATCGACACCCAGGTCCAGGAGCAGTTGATCGTCGAGCTCTACTCCAAGTAGCGGCTCCTCAGGTGCCGTGCGGCGATCAGCCGTACGGCACCTATGCTGTTGTTCGAGCGGCGTCAAATAGCGGGCGTCGCCATGCAAGGGAGATCTCACCATGCTGATCGCTCAGCGTCCCTCCCTCCTTGAGGAGTCCCTCGAGGAGACCCGGTCCAAGTTCATCATCGAGCCGCTGGAGCCGGGTTTCGGCTACACCATCGGCAACTCGCTGCGCCGCACGCTGCTGTCGTCCATCCCGGGCGCGGCCGTGACCAGCATCCGCATCGAGGGTGTGCTGCACGAGTTCACCACCGTGCCGGGCGTCAAGGAGGATGTCACCGACATCATCCTGAACCTCAAGGACCTGGTCGTCTCCTCCGAGCACGACGAGCCCGTGGTGATGTACCTGCGCAAGCAGGGCCCCGGTGACGTCACCGCCGCCGACATCGCGCCCCCGGCCGGTGTCGAGGTGCACAACCCCGAGCTGCGCATCGCCACCCTGAACGGCAAGGCGAAGCTGGAGATGGAGCTGACCGTCGAGCGCGGTCGCGGCTACGTCTCCGCCGCGCAGAACAAGCAGCCGGGCCAGGAGATCGGCCGCATCCCGATCGACTCCATCTACTCCCCGGTGCTCAAGGTCACCTACAAGGTCGAGGCGACCCGAGTCGAGCAGCGCACCGACTTCGACCGTCTGATCCTGGACGTCGAGACCAAGCCGTGCATGAAGCCCCGCGACGCGGTGGCCTCCGCCGGTAAGACCCTCGTCGAGCTGTTCGGTCTCGCCCGCGAGCTGAACGTCGAGGCCGAGGGCATCGACATCGGCCCGTCGCCGACGGACGCGGCGCTCGCCGCCGACCTGGCGCTGCCGATCGAGGAGCTGAACCTCACGGTCCGCTCCTACAACTGCCTCAAGCGCGAGGGCATCCACACCGTGGGTGAGCTCGTGGCCCGCAGCGAGCAGGACCTGCTCGACATAAGGAACTTCGGTGCCAAGTCCATCGAAGAGGTCAAGCAGAAGCTGCACGAGATGACGCTCGCGCTCAAGGACTCCCCGCCCGGGTTCGACCCGAGCGCGGTGGCCGGCGGCGGCTACGACGACGACGACAGCGCGTACGTCGAGACCGAGCAGTACTGAGTTCCGGGACGTCCCGCGGTGTCTCGCGGGCGTCTCGCGACACCGGGTGACTCCTCGTCGCCCCGGGTGTCACCGAGTTTCACGATGACGGAGGCCCTCCGGCCCCCGGCCCGACCCCGGTACCTCGTACGGCCGGGGCGGGTTTACTCCCAAGGAGAACGTTATGCCTAGGCCCACCAAGGGTGCCCGTCTCGGCGGCAGCCCGGCCCACGAGCGGCTGATCCTGGCGAACCTCGCCACCCAGCTGTTCCAGCACGGCCGGATCAAGACCACCGAGGCCAAGGCGAAGCGTCTGCGTCCGGTGGCGGAGAAGCTGATCACCAAGGCGAAGAAGGGCGACATGCACAACCGTCGCCAGGTGCTGACGATCGTCAAGGACAAGAGCGTCGTCCACCACCTCTTCACCGAGATCGCTCCCACCTTCGCCGAGCGTCCCGGTGGCTACACCCGGATCACCAAGATCGGTCTCCGCAAGGGCGACGCCGCCCCCATGGCCGTGATCGAGCTGGTGTCCGAGCCGCTGAACACGGTCAAGGTCGGCCAGACCCCGGCCGCCGCCGCCAAGGCCACCGCGCCCAAGGCGACGGAGGCCAAGGAGGCCGAGGTCGAGGAGGCCAAGGCCGAGACCACCGAGGAGACGACCGAGGCTCCCGCCGAGGAGACCGAGGCGAAGAAGGACAACGCCTGATCCCAGGCTCTGCGCTGACTTCAAGATCTGCGCTGACTTCAAGATCTGCGCTGACTTCAAGATCTGCGCTGACTTCAAGATCTGCGCTGACTTCAGGTCTGTGTTGATTTCAGGCTCCGTGAACGGGCCCGGCACCTCCTCCACGGGGGGTGCCGGGCCCTTTCCGTTCTCCAGGCGGTCTCCCGGACGGTCTCCGGACGCCCTTCCGGGAGTTCCGGGGAGGGCTGCCGGAGGCCACGGGAGCCCGTGAGAGTTCCAGAAAGGAACCATCGTGGTACGGCTGAGGCTGGATCTCGCCTATGACGGCACCGACTTCTCCGGCTGGGCGAAGCAGCCCGGTCGGCGTACGGTCCAGGGGGAGATCGAGGGGGCGCTCGGCAGGATCCTGCGGCTCGCCGAGCCCCCGGCGCTGACCGTGGCCGGGCGGACCGACGCGGGCGTGCACGCCCGCGGCCAGGTGGCCCACGTCGACCTGGACCCCGGCGCGCTCGGTGCCCTGGACGGCCGCGACCGCCGGAGGGGGGCCGGGGGCGAGGCACCCGAGCCGGGATCCGCGCCGGAGCTCACGGAGCTCGCGGAGTTCGACGAGAGGCTCTCTGCCATGCGCAGGAGGCTCGCCGGGGTCCTGCCGCCCGATGTGCGTGTGCGTCTCGTCACGGTGGCTCCTGAGGGCTTCGACGCCCGGTTCTCGGCGTTGTCGAGGCGGTACGCCTACCGGATCTCCGACGCCCCGGGCGGGGTCGACCCGCTCCGCCGCCGCGAGGTCGTCTGGTACAACAGGCCGCTCGACGTGGACAGGCTGAACGAGGCCGCCGCCGCTCTCCTCGGCGAGCACGACTTCGCCGCGTTCTGCAAGAGGCGCGAGGGCGCGACCACGATCCGCGAGCTCCAGCGGCTCGACTGGGTCCGTTCGGAGGGGCTCGTCGTCGCGACGGTGACGGCCGACGCGTTCTGCCACTCCATGGTCCGGGCGCTCGTCGGATCGCTGCTGCCCGTCGGTGAGGGCCGGCTCCCGGTCGACTGGCCGGGAGGGGTGCTGGCGAGGGCCGTACGGGACTCGGGGGTGCACGTCGCGCCCGCGCACGGGCTCTGCCTGGAGGAGGTGCGCTATCCCGGCGCCGAGGAGCTCGCCCGGCGGGCCGCGGAGACCCGCCGGGTGCGGACGCTCAGCTCGTGACGCGGCGCTCCACGACCTTCGCGGTCTGGTCGCGGAAGGCGCCGCTGACCTTGCCCAGGCCCTTCTCCTTCGCGGTCGGCGTGTGCCCGTCGCTGAAGGTGGCGTAGCTGAACACGATGTAGCGGCCCCACACCATCCCGGCCGCGTAGCCGCCCGCGATGTGCACCCGCTCGCCGCCCGTGCCCGCGGCCGAGGGCAGGCCGCGGAACCAGAGGTTGCTGCCGAGGTTCTTGGCCTTGTCGGCCGCGACCGCGGACTCGCGGGTGGGCAGCACGGCGATCCCCGTGGTGACGGCGTATCTCCGCTTGCTGTCCACGTACGTCGCCCGCAGCACCCGGCGGCAGTCCTGGGTGCGCAGGGTGCCGGCGAACTTGCCGGACGCGGCCTTCTGGCACTGCTCGGTGACGTCGGTCTTGACCCTGGTGAACGTCGTCCCGGCCACGGACACCTTCTTGCCGAAGGCGTCGGCCACGGTCATCGTGCCCGGGTCGGTCTTCTCCGAGTTGAGCATCGTGGTGTTGATCGGCTCGGGCTCGCCGGTGATGTCCAGGTCGTCGGTGGGGTCGAGGGTTCCGGAGCTGGGGATCGGATCCGTCGCGGTCGCCGACTGCTTGGCGCTGAACGACCGGTAGGCGAAGAAGGCGCCGGTGCCGATGCCGACCACGACGACCGCGACCACGGCCGCGATCAGCGTCGTACTCGCCCTGCTGCGGGCCGGCGCGGGGGGCGGGGGCGGGGGCTCGGGGGTGAAGGCCGAGAGCGGGGTGAACGCCCCGCGCGTCGTCGCCGGGGTGGTCCCGAGGACCGCCGTCGACTCGCCCGCCGGCGCGGAGGGCGCCTGCGGGGGCGGGAGGACCGGGAACGGCGGGGCGACGCCGGTGATGACGGGGATGCCGCCCGGCGGGGTCGCGTCGGAGACGGGGAAGGGCTGCGCGGCCGTCTGACCGGGGTCGCCGGCCTGGGAGGGCGTCCGGTCGGGGGCGGCCTGTTCGAGGGGCGGCGTGGGCACCGGCGAGGTCGGCTCCGCTTCCGGTCGGGTGACGGGCTGGGCCATGGGCGCTGTCATGGGCGCGGTCATGGGGGGCCGGGCCGCCGGAGCGGAACCGGCCGGTAAGGGAAGGGGCTCGGCCGGGGGGCCGGCCGGTGAGGGCGAGGTGGACTGCTGGGGAGACGCCTGCGCGGGGGGCTGCCCGGCGAGCGGGTTCCGCTGGGGCGCGAGGCCGTGGCCGGTCTCCAGGAGGTCCCCCTGCTCGGGGTGCCCCGGCGCGGCGGACCCGGTGGCGCGGACGTCGACCGTGGTGTCGCCGCTCTCGCCCGGCTCCTGGTGGGGGACGGCGTCCGGCGGCCATACGGCGACGTCGCCCGGCTCCCCAGGGCGGGCGGCGCTCTCCTCGGGGTCGGTCGTCCACACCGGCTCGCCGGTCGCGGCGGGCCAGGGGGCCTCCTGGCCGGACGAGGGCCAGACCTGCATGCCCGCGGCCGCGGCCGTGAAGGCGGGCGGCGGCTGCCAGGGAGGCGCGCCCGGCACGATGGGCGCGGTGGACAGCGGCTGGTCGTTTCCGGGTGCGGGACCGCCGTGCTCGTGGCGCTCGCCCTCGCCGGTCCCGCCGGGCCGCGAAGGGGCGGCCGGGTCCGTCGGCCAGGCGGGGGAGGAGTCGTCCCGGAGCGGGGGTGGCCAGGCGGGGGAGGTCGCGTCGGAGGCGGGGGTGCCGGGCCAGGACGGGCCCGGGGAGTCGGGCGTGCTCGGCGGTGCCGGCCAGGCGGGAGAGGTCGCGTCAGAGGCGGTGGAGGCGCCGGGCCACGCCGGGCCGGGAGGATCGCCGGGCCCGGGAGGGCCGGGCCAGGGCGCCGACGGCTGGTCGCCGGGAGACGGCCAGGCGGGGGAGGAGTCGTCCCGGAGCGGGGGTGGCCAGGCGGGGGAGGTCGCGTCGGAGGCGGGGGTGCCGGGCCAGGACGGGCCCGGGGAGTCGGGCGTGCTCGGCGGTGCCGGCCAGGCGGGAGGGGAGGGCTCCGGGGGCGTGGGGGAGTTGATCCACGCCGGGGGGGCCGGGTCGGGCCGGGAGAACTCGGACCAGGTGGGGCCCGAGGGGCCGGGCGGGAACCCGGGGCGCGGGTCTGGGAACTCGGGGCGCGGGCCCGAGAGCTCGGAGGGCAGATCCGGCCGGGCGCTCCCCGGGGGGCCGGGCGGGAAGCCGGGCCTGGCGGGGCCGGAGGGCTCGGGGGAGAACTCGGGTCGCGGGAGACCTGAGGGTTCCGGGTGCGGGAGCGGTTCGGGCCGGGGCGCGGGGTGCGAGGAGCCGGGCCAGGGGGCGGGCGGGTCGTCCTCCGGCTGGGCGTACCAGTCGTAGGGGGCCCCGTCGCCGGGGACCGTCCATGGCTGAGCCGCCCCGGGGGCCGCCTCCGGCCACGCGGAAGGGCTGTGGGGCTGCTCGTCACCTGTGAGATCGGTCCGTAGCACGTGGGGCGAGGGCTGGCCGAAACTCGGCGGCGGCGTCGCCGGCGCTGCCGAACCCTCGGCTTCACGTTGGTGCTCGGACCCGGATTCCTGGCCACGCATACGGGGCAGCCTAGCGACAGCCGGAGATCGTCATGCGAGTATGGCCGCATCGTCTGCCGGATTCGTGCCCCAAAGTGTCAGTATGACCTTGTGGTCAAGGCCGTTTTCCGGTCAGCGACCGTGACTCCAGGGCGGGGGTGATGGTCGCGTCCGCCGTGCCGAAGGCCGCCTGGTTCAGCTTCTTGACCTCGGTCTTCTTCGGCAGGTGGCCGTCTTTGTACTGGAACCAGACCATTACCGCGTAGTGCCCGTGGCGCCATTCGCCCACGAAGGCCTCGCCGGTGCCGAGAAGTTTGGTGACCTTATCCTTACCTGGCAGCGGTTTGAGGTATTCCTCCCGCTCCTTGCCGGAGCCGACCGAGACGACCTTGGACGCTCCCGCCGAGGTCTTGAGGTTGGCGACCCCCACGGTGCCGATGATCTTCCCTGAGGCGTCGCGGAAGCTCGCCCGCAGGAGCTGGTTGCACTTGGCCGCGACGAGGGCCTTCTGGAGCTTCTCCCCGACCACCGCCTTGTCGCACTTCTTGTCGGTCCTGCGCGTGGTCATCAGGTAGGTCTGCCCGCCGATCTTCACCTTCTTGCGCTTGAACACCTCGTTCAGGGTGAGAAGGTGCGGGTCGCCGGCGCGGGAGGAGGCGAAGCCGAACTTGCCCTCCGCGGTGCTGGAGGGCGGCAGGAGGGGGGCCTCGGCGGTGGGGTCCGCCGCGCCGGGCACCGGGGCGGGGTCGGAGTTGGCCAGTACGGCCAGGCCGATGCCCGCGGCGACCAGCGCGGCGAACGCCCCGGCCGCGATGAAGATCGGGCGGCGTGAGCGGGGCCCCTCGTCGTACGGGCTCCACATCTCCTGGCGGGGCCGCTCCTTGGGCGGCTTCGCGGGACGTCCTCGCGGCCCGGCGGGCTGGGTGGCCTGGGGAGAGGGCTCTGGGGGGCGGTTGTTCGGCGAGGCGTCGAACCAGTGCTGGCCCTGCGCGGGCGGCGGCGCGTCAGGCCGGTCGTAAGGCTGGCGACGCGGTGGCTCCACGGGAAAACCCATGCGCCGAGCGTAGCTCGGTATCGGAGCCGGTTGGCTCAGGAGTATCCGAAGTCCTGGGTCCACCAGGGCCCGTCGGGACCCTGGACGGCCCCGACCCCGGTGGCCGTGAGCTCGCAGTTGAGGATGTTGCGCCGGTGGCCGCTGGTTCCCATCCAGCTGCGCACCGCCTCGTCGGGGGAGGTGTAGCCACGCCCGATGTTCTCCGCGCCGCCGTCGCGGTAGCCGGTGGCCTCCATCCGCTCCCAGGGGGACGTGCCGTCGGCGGAGGTGTGGGAGAGGCTTCCGGCGGCCGCCATTCCGGCCGAGTGCCTCCTGGCCGACGCGGTCAGCCGCCTGTCGGTCCGGAGCGGCGCGCACCCGGCCCGTCTGCGCTCGATGTTGATGAGCCGGACGACCTCGCGCTCCATCGCGCCTAGGGCGGAGGTGGCGCCGCCGTCGCCGTCGCCGTTGAGCAGGTAACGGGAGGGGCCGTCCTCCCCGGAGCCGCCGGGGGACGCGTCGGCGCTCGGGGTGGGGCGCGGGCGCCGGTCCTGGGGGGTGGTGGGGGCGGCGGAGGCGCGGGCGACCCGGGAGAGCGGGGCGCGCTCGACCTGCCCGGCCAGGGCGCCGCTGGGCGTGGGCCTCGCCGGCCCGGTGTCGTTCAGGTAGATCTGGTCCGCGGCGTTCTCGTCGCGGCTGCCCCGGCCGATGACGAAACCGACCAGCAGAACGGCGAGCAGGCACGCGAACACCCCCATGCGACGCAGGCGCGCTCGCTGGGTATGCCCGGGGTGAGGAAGCTGCCACATACCGCTATCAAAGATAGAGATGTTTGAGGTGAGGAAGAAGGGAATGCTGAGAACATGTTGGAACCGTTCCGTGAAGGTTCCGATGCGGCGGCCCCGAGATCGTCGTCCCGAGTCCTCCCCGGGAGGGCGCGTCCGCCGGGTCCAGGTCCTGGTGACGGCCCCGTGACGGCCTCGCCTGGTGGCGTCGGACCCGTGGTCCCGCGTGGCGGTTTCCGGGCATCGCCCGAGGGCGGGTAGACTTCGAGGGATACCGGCGGAGAGTCATGATCATTTTGCAATGCACTCTCCCGCGCCGGTATCCTGCTAGTTCGTTGTGTGCGAATTGGTCTCCTTCGTAGACCGATACGCGGCGCGTCCGGCGTCATCTCCTCTTTTCATGGAGACGGAAGGTCCGGGCTGTCGTGTGCCCGCACCTACCGACCATGTTGCTGTCCTTTCCGACAGCGCCGAAGACGCGACCAAAGAAGGCATACGACCGTGCGCACGTACACACCCAAGCCTGCCGAAGTCGAGCGTCAGTGGCACATCATCGACGCCACCGACATCGTGCTTGGCCGGCTGGCCAGCCACGTCGCGATCCTGCTTCGCGGTAAGCACAAGCCGACCTTCGCCAACCACGTCGACACCGGTGACTTCGTCATCGTCATCAACGCCGACAAGGTCGCGCTGACCGGTAACAAGCTTGAGCAGAAGAAGGCCTACCGCCACTCGGGCTACCCGGGCGGTCTGCGCTCCATGACCTACGGCGAGCTCATGGACAAGCGTCCCGACCGCGCCGTCGAGAAGGCCGTGAAGGGCATGCTGCCCAAGAACGCTCTCGGCCGGAAGATGATCAAGAAGCTCAAGGTCTACGCCGGTTCCGAGCACCCGCACCAGGCGCAGCAGCCGGTGTCTTTCGAGCTCACCCAGATCGCCCAGTAGTCACTAGCTGCTTGTCGCCAGCAGCGTTGGCCGATGGCCGACGCCGAGTAGGAAAGTTAGAGGAGAACCGTGGCTGAGTCCACCGGTGTCGAGACGCCCGTCGAGGGCGAGCAGGAAGCGTACTCCGCGGAGGAGTTCCCCTCCGAGTACACCTCCGAGTCCACCGCCAGCGGCGACGTCGCCGTCCGCAAGCCCATCACCACCGGCAACTCGTACGGCACTGGCCGTCGCAAGGAGTCCGTGGCCCGCGTGCGCATCGTGCCGGGCACCGGCAAGTGGACGATCAACGGTCGTACGCTTGAGAACTACTTCCCGAACAAGGTCCACCAGCAGATCGTCAACGAGCCCTTCGTGGTGCTCGGTGCCGAGGAGCAGTTCGACGTCATCGCCCGCATCAACGGCGGCGGCGTGACCGGCCAGGCCGGTGCCCTGCGCATGGGTCTCTCCCGCGCGCTGACCGCGCTGGACGTCGAGGTCAACCGCCCGCCGCTGAAGAAGGCCGGCTTCCTGACCCGTGACGCCCGCGCCACCGAGCGCAAGAAGTACGGCCTCAAGAAGGCCCGCAAGGCTCCGCAGTACAGCAAGCGTTAAGCGTTGGGGCGCCTTTTCGGCACCGACGGGGTACGTGGGGTCGCTGGACGCGACCTCACGGCCGAGCTCGCCATGGACCTGTCCGTGGCCGCGGCTCATGTCCTCGGCGATGCCGGGGCGTTCAATACCAGCGTCGGGCGGCGTGGCCGTCCCGTCGCCGTCGTGGGCCGGGACCCTCGGGCTTCAGGAGAATTCCTGGAGGCCGCGGTGGTCGCCGGCCTCGCGTCGTCTGGTGTGGACGTTCTCCGGCTCGGCGTGCTGCCCACCCCGGCGGTCGCTTACCTGACGACGGCTCTCAGAGCCGACATGGGCGTGATGATCTCCGCCTCCCACAACCCGGCCCCCGACAACGGGATCAAGTTCCTCACCCGGGGCGGCTACAAGCTGCCCGACACGGTGGAGAACGAGATCGAGCAGCGGCTCGGCGAGAAGTGGGAGCGTCCTGTCGGTGCCTCGGTCGGCCGCGTACGCGAGGCGTACGGTGAGGCCGACCGCTACGTGTCCCACGTGCTGTCGACCGTGAACGGCCGTCTCGACGGCCTGAACGTGGTCCTCGACTGCGCCCACGGCGCCGCCCACATGGTGGCTCCCGAGGCGTTGCTGCGGGCCGGGGCCACCGTGGAGACGGTCGGGGCGCGCCCCGACGGTCTCAACATCAACGCGGGGGTCGGCTCCACCCACCTGGACAAGCTCCAGCAGATCGTGGTCTCCCGCAACGCGGACGTGGGCATCGCCTACGACGGCGACGCGGACCGCTGCCTGGCCGTCTCGCACACCGGTGAGATCATCGATGGCGACCAGATCATGGCCGTGCTGGCCATGGCCATGCGCGCCGAGGGGAAGCTGGCCGGTGACACCGTGGTGGCGACGGTCATGTCCAACCTGGGCTTCAAGATCGCGCTCAAGAACGCCGGTGTCGACGTCGTCGAGACCGCCGTGGGCGACCGCTACGTCCTGGAGGCCATGAGGGCCGGGGGTTACAACCTCGGTGGCGAGCAGTCCGGCCACGTCCTGATGCTCGACCACGCCACCACCGGGGACGGCCTGCTGACCTCGCTGCACCTGCTGGCGGTCGTGGCGCGGGAGAAGAAGTCGCTGGCCGAGCTGGCCTCGGTGATGACCCGCCTGCCGCAGGTCCTGGTCAACGTGAAGGACGTCGACCGGTCCAAGGCCTCGGCGCCCGAGCTGACCGCCGCGGTCAGCGCCGCGGAGTCGGAGCTGGGGGAGACCGGGCGGGTGCTGATCCGGCCGAGCGGCACCGAGCCGATGATCCGCGTCATGGTCGAGGCGGCCTCGGCGGAACAGGCCGAGCAGCTGGCCGGCCGGCTGGCCGAGGTCGTCCGCACGGCCTGCGTCTAGCCCCGGAGACCGTCTGAACCCGGAGACGGCCTGCGCCCGGACCGGGAGAACGCGAGAAGAGCACGGCCCGCACCTCCGGTGCGGGCCGTGCTCTTTCATGTGCCCGCCGTCTTCATGTGCCCGTCGTCCTGACCCCCGCCGGCCATCGCCGGGAGCGTTCCGTCGTGGCCGGCGGCCACAAGGTGTGCTTGTCACCCTGGAGGGCGGCCAGCAGGACGCCGGTCGGCGCGCTTCCCCGGCTCTGGCGGGTCGGGCTGAACCCCGGCGACCGTCCGGCCGTCCGACCGTCCGGCCGCCCCGGGGCTACTCGTCGCCGGTGAGGGAGAAGCTGCGCAGGCGCCTGCCCGCCCAGATGACCGCGCCGACGGTGACGACGGCGAGGGCGGGGACGGCGAAGCTCAGGGCGATCTCGGTGGAGAAGAACGCCGAGGACGACAGCTGGTCGGCGATCGTCTGGGCCCACTGCTGGATGGAGAACCTGCGGGCGCCGGGCACGAAGTTGCCGACCACGCCCTCCCAGACGAGCGCGTAGACGATGCCGATCGTGACCGCGTGCCGGGTCAGCACGCCCAGCAGCATGAACACCGCCGCGTACGCGATCCCGCCGACGAGGGAGCCGAGCGCGAAGCCGTACGCGATGCCGGATTCGAGGTTGACCAGGAGGTAGGCCGCGACGAAGGTCGGTACGGCGGCGAACAGCGCGAGCATCGAGGCGGCGACCACGAACTTGGTCCGCGCGATCACCGGGCGGGAGATCGGCTTGGACAGCAGGTGGACGATCGTGCCGTCGTCGATCTCGGGGGCGATCACCCCGGTCCCCGCGATCAGGCCGAGCAGCGGCAGCATGGTGCCGATGGCGAAGGTCCGCATGAGCGTGACCGCGGTCCGCTCGTCGGCGGCGCCGATGAACTTCAACAGGGCGGCCATGGCGACCAGCACCAGGGGCAGCATGATCAGCAGCCAGATCCGGCGGCGGCCGAGGAGCGCCCGGTAGGAGATTCCGGCGATGACACCGTTCATGGTCAGCTGCTCCTGTTGATCAGGTAGGAGAAGACGCTCTCCAGGTCTTCGTCGGCGGGGGAGACCTGCAGGATCCGGATGTCCGCGTCCTTGGCCACCCTGGGCAGCAGCCGGGTGAAGCGCCGGAAGTCGACGGCGTGCACCTCCAGGCCCCCCTCGGTCAGCGAGACCGAGCCCGAGGAGGCGTCGGCGATCAGCGCGGACGCCAGGCGGCGGTCGTCGCTGGAGCGCACCCGGAACAGGTGCGGGCGGTCGGTCATCCGGCGGCGGATCTCGCGGAAGTCCCCGGAGGCGGCGTGACGTCCGGCGACCAGCACCTCGATGTGCTGGGCGACCCGCTCCACCTCCTCCAGGATGTGCGAGCTGAACAGGATGGTCTTGCCCGCGGTGCCCATGGCGCGGACCAGGTCCATCAGGTGCAGGCGCTGGCGCGGGTCCATGCCGTTGAACGGCTCGTCGAGCAGCAGGACCTGCGGGTCGTGGACGAGGGCCGCGGCCACCTTGACGCGCTGGCGCATGCCCTTGGAGTACGTCTCGATCCTGCGGTCCTTGGCGCTCTCCATCTCCACCAGGGCGAGCGCCTTGCGGGCGGCGTCGTCGGGGTTGGGCAGGCGGTGCAGCCTGGCGCTGGACAGCACGAACTGCCAGCCGGTGAGGAAGCCGTAGACGGCCTCGCGCTCGGGGACCAGGCCGACGGAGCGGTAGATCTCGTGGTTGCGCCAGATGCGGTCGCCGTCGAGGGTGACGGTGCCGCCGGAGGGGGCGAGGAACCCGGCCATCATGTGCAGCAGCGTGGACTTGCCCGCGCCGTTCGGGCCGAGCAGGCCGGTGACGCCGGGGCCGACGGTCATGGTGATGTCGTTGACGGCGACCACGTTGCCGTACCAGCGGGAGGCCTGGGCCAGTTCGATCTTCATCGGGAGGCCGCCTTACGGTAGCGCGCGATCAGGGCCGTGAGGGACAGGGCGATCAGCGCGATCATGATCACGCCCGCGGCCAGGGCGCCGCCGCTCTCGGGGTAGACGACGCCCGCGGTGGGTGCCGCCCCGAAGATCCCGACGTGGACGGCGGCGTCCACCAGGAAGAACGGGTTGATCAGCCACGCCCACGCCGCGGTGGCGTCGTCGCCCATCGACTCCAGCGTCGCGAACAGCACGGTCGACACGGCGGAGGCGAGCAGGTAGAAGGCGATGACCGCGGCCACGCCCAGGCCGCGCCTGGGGGTGAACGAGGCGATGGCCACGCCCAGGCAGGCCAGCAGCAGCGCGTAGCCGACCGCGCCGGCCATGCTGGTGAGGTACGCGGCGGTGTGCGTGTCGCCGGGCAGGTCGATGACCACCTCGCCGATGTAGAGCACGGTGAGGGGGGTCGCCAGCAGCAGGAACATGGCGGTCGTCATCGCCGCGAGCTTCGCCCCGACGTAGTCCCGGATCGTCACCGGGCGCGACAGGTAGAGCGGCAGCACCCGGAAGCGCAGGTCGGGCGCGACGGCGTACGGCGACTGCGAGGCCAGGAAGATCGCGAGCACGGCCTGCATGACGACGGCGTACTCGGTGTAGCGCATCCCCTCCTGCTTGACCAGCGCCATGATCGCGATGGAGACGACCGCGGGCAGGAGCATCACGCCCACGAGCGCGAACGGGATGATCTTCGAGCGGGCGGTGCGGCCGAGCCCGAAGATCCCGCGCAGGCTGTGCAGGGTCAGCGCGGCGGTGGCGTGGCCGCGGCCGAGCCGCGGTCCCTCGTAGTGGCGGTACCCGATGTCGTGGATGACGCCCGTGGGCTCGGCCATGGGCTCGGCCATGGACCCGGACATGGACTCAGACATTGACCGGCTCCCTGAAGACGTCCTCGATGCGCTGGCGGCCCTGCTCCACGCGCACGAGGCAGAGGTCGAGCTCGCAGACGGTGTCGCGGAGCGTGTCGAAGGTCTCCGGCGCGCGGACGTGGACGAGCAGCAGCCTGCCGTGCGGGGTGACGGTCTCGCCCAGCTCGGTCAGGCGGGCCGCCAGCGCGTCCTGGCCCTCCTCGACCTCGACGGTGACGGTCTGGGTGATCTGGGTGAACTCCCCGATGGCCGAGGAGCGCAGCAGCTTGCCGCCGTCGATCACGATGACGTGGTCGCAGACCCGCTCCAGCTCGCCCAGCAGGTGGGAGGTGACCAGCACGCTGATGCCGAACTCGGAGCCGATCCTGCGGATCAGCGAGAGCATCTCGTCGCGGCCCCGCGGGTCGAGGCCGTTGGTGGGCTCGTCCAGCAGGACCAGGCGCGGGTCGTGCACCAGGGCCTGGGCCAGCTTGACGCGCTGCTTCATGCCGGTGGAGTAGCCGCCCATCGCCCGGTAGCGCTCCTCGTACAGCCCCACGTGGCGCAGGACGTCGGCGGCGCGCTCGCGGGCCGCGGTGCGCGGCAGGCCCGACATCTGGGCCATGTGAACGGTGAACTCGGTGGCGGACAGGTCGGGCGGCAGGCAGTCGTGCTCCGGCATGTAACCCACGACGCGGCGGATCTCCGCTCCCCTGGTCGTCGTGTCCATGCCCAGCACCTGGGCGCTTCCCGCGCTGGGTTCGAGCAGGCCGAGCAGGATCTTGATCAGCGTTGATTTGCCCGCGCCGTTGGCGCCGACCAGGCCGGTCACACCGGGGCCGACGGTGACGGTGAGCTGGTCGAGCGCCGTCACCCGGGGGAAACGTCTGGTTAGTCCCTCGGTGGCGAGGATAGTCATGCTCGGACACTATCCGTCGCCGCAGGTGCGCACCTCCGTCACACGAAGGAGTCTCGCCTCGTCCGAAAGGGCAATTCTTTACCGCTGACTCCCACCCGGACGGGCCGGAAGCCTCATCCCGAACCTGGACCAGTACGCCTTCTGGACGAGGAGCGTCACCGCCCCGGAAATGATCATGCCCGCGACGTTCACCCCGAGCTGGACGGCCGAGGCGGCCATGTCGCCCCAGCGGGCCAGCGCGGCGGCGACCGCGAAGTATCCGGCGGCGGGGACCGTGGTGACCGAGATGAAGACGCCGACCAGGGCCGACGACTTGCCCGCGGTGACCGAGAGCACCCCGGCGGCCCCGGCGAGCAGCGCGACGATGAACGACCACCTGTCGGGCTTGACGATGAACTCGATCTCCTCGTGCCCTGTCCCGAGCGAGCGCACTCCGATCCAGCCGAGCCCCCGCGAGGCCAGCGCGCAGGCGAAGGTGATCGCGATGGCGGCGGCGAAGCCCAGGACCAGGGTCCTGGCCGCGCGGCCGATGAGGTCTTTGTCGGTACGGAGCAGGCCGAAGCAGACGGCCGCGATCGCGCCGAACTCCGGCCCCATCACCATCGCGCCGATGATGAGGATCGGCGAGTTGACGATCACGCCGATCGCCGCGAGCAGCGTGGCGATCGTGAGGAACGCGAGGAAGGCCCAGGTGAGCCGGGTGTCCTCGTCGACCCGCTGGGCGAACTCCGCCCAGACCACCGCGTCGTCGCCGTCGCCGGGCGCCTCCTCCTGGGCGCGCTCGGCCACCTCCGAGATCGACAGGTCGACCTGCTCGGCCGCGATCGAGCCCTCCGTGTGCAGGCCGAGCTCCTGGAGCCGCTCGATCACCTCGTTGGCGGCCTCGCGGGCGATGTCGAACTGGACGAGGTCACCGGCGGGGGAGCGCGCGGCACCGGGGAACACGACGATGTTGACGACGCCGACACACCCGTCGAGGATCTCCAGCACCTTGTCCGACAGCTCAGCCGGACTGATCACGCGTAGATGCAGCACGGGCCAACCCTAGGACCTGTGTCCCGGCCCGTCGAAGCCCCGGACCGGACGGCTGTGGGCGGGCGCGGGTCAGGGGGCCCCGCCTGCACCGGATCGTGGTCATCGGTGTCATCGGCCGGTCCGGATCATCGGGCCGGCGCGGGTCAGGGGACCCTGGCGGCGGGGTCCGCGCTCAGGCGGCGGAGCAGGTCGGCGGTCCGGAGGGCCCGCTCGGCCTCCTGGCCGGTCCGGTGGCCCGACTCGACGGCGTCCGCGAGGGCCGCCAGTTCGCGCGGGGGCAGGAAGGCGCGCGCCGCGCGCAGCCGCAGCAGGACTTTGCGGCCGCCCGGCTCCTGGGCGTACAGGTACAGGTAGGGGAGCCGGCGGCCGGTCAGGTCGCGGGCCCTTGAGCACTCGGGGAAGGAGTCCAGCCAGACGTGGGCCCGCGCGAGGTCAACCCTGCGGGTCGTGAACGCGCCGTGGACCTCCACGACGCTTCCCTCCATCTCCGCCCGGAAGCGGAAGATGCCGAGAAGGACGACGAGGAAGACCACCAGGACCACGACGAAGGGCACCATCAGGATCCGGGATTCGAGGGAGGAGCCTCCGGCGGAGACCTGGACGGCCTGTTCGAGCTTCGAGATCACGAACAGCGGGATGCCGACGAAGGGAATGGCCAGGAGTGTGGCGCCGATCTTCATGCCGGTGCTCGCGCCAACGCTCAGCTTCAGCGGACCATGGGATGAGATGCTCACATATCTGACCCTAATCCACTCCTCTGGGTGAGACTTGGTGCTGTTACGGCATGCATAACCACAGGCGGGGAAGTTTTTTACCTCCGATGGGTGACCGGCCGGATCCGGGGCCGGAAAGGTAACGGGGTGTTACGCGGGAAGTCCAGTGCGTTGCGATCATGGCCCTGACGTGCAGATAGGTGATCGGCGCCCTTGTGAAATGGGGCGGACATGTGCTCCCACCTCGCCGGACCGGGAATGGACGGCCCTTTTCCGGGATACTTTCACGGCGGTTATTCGATCAATTCTGTAAGTAAAACACTTATATTTCCCATGGTTCACTCAGCGATCAGTGAGAATGGCTCGCAGGTATAGGCTTCCGCTGTTCCTGGTTCGGCGTCGTCCTTTTCACCGTCGCCGCGTGCCGGCGGGCCCGGAGGCCCGGTCGTTCGCGCGTCCGCCCGGTGGAGGTGGCGGGCGGCGCCGCTCTCCCGGCGGGGCGCGCGGACGGCACCATCCGCGCGTACACCCGAGGTCACGGACGGCGTGGGGGTGGGATGACGGCGGTCGGCGAGTCGGATCGGGCCGCTCCCGGCGGGAGACGGCCGTGGGCGGGCCTGGCCGGGAGCCTGCCCGGTGGGGCGGCGCGGTGGTACCGCCGGGACCCGCTGGGGTTCGTCGAGCGGGCGGCCCGTGAGCACGGCCCGGTGTTCCGGCTGCCCGACGACGGGTCGCTGTGCGTGGCCGACCCGGTGGAGGCCCTGCGGGTGCTGCACGACGAGGAGGGCAACTACGACGAGGTGTCCGACTTCTTCCACGTGCGCGGCGGCAGGCTGGGGCCTCGGGAGACGCAGGTCGCCATCGGGCGGGCGGCGCGGGCGACCGTGCGCGCCCACCTGGCCGCCCACCGCGAGCGGCTGCCCGCCGTCGTGGCGGAGCTGGGGGAGGTGAGCGAGTGGCCGTCGGCCGGACGCGTCGCCGCGCACCGGTTCCTGGCCGGGGCGTTGCTGCGCCCGGACAGCCCGCCGGAGCTGCGGGAGCTGATGGCGCGGGTGGTGGAGCGCGACGTCCTGATCCGCCCCGCCGGTCTGCCGGCACGCGCGGCGCGGACGGCGCTGTGGGCGCGCGTGGTGCGGGCGGTCACCGGTGAGGTGCGCGCCCGGCGGGCCCGCGCGAGACCCGGCGGGCCCGGCGGACCCGGTGACCTGCTGGACGCCGTGCTCGGAGCCACCCCGCCCGGCACGCCCGCCGCGCAGGTCGCCCAGGTGTACCTCCTGCTGTTCCGGACCTCGGTGGCGCCGGTGGGCCACGTGGTCGCCTGGGCGCTGCTGTCGGCCGCGACCCACGATGTCGACCTGGCGGACGTGTCCGCGGAGTCGGCCGTACGGGAGTCGCTGCGGCTGTGGCCGGTGGCGTGGCTGCTGGGCCGCCCGGCGCTCCGCGCCCACCGGGTCGGCGGCGTGCGGCTGGAACCGGGGGAGAGCGTGTCGGTCTGCGTCTACCTGCTGCACCGCGACGACCGGCACTGGCCGCAGGCCGCCCGGTTCCACCCCGGCCGGTGGGACGGCCCCGGCCCTCGCGGGCCCTACCTGCCCTTCGGCGGCGGCCCGTTCATCTGCGCCGGGGCCGCCGTCGCGCAGACCCTGGCCACCGGCCTGCTCGCCGCCGTGACCGACGGCGCCCGCCTGGAGGTGCGCGGCGGCCGGGGACGCCCCCACGTCGCGGGCATCATCACCCCTCCCTCGTTCCAGCTGCGCAGGACCCCCGCCAGACCCTGACCGCCGACGGCCACCAGGAAAGGAGGTGAACTTCGTGAGGAAGTTGCTGCGCCGGGTTACCGGCCGCCGGGTCAACCGGCAGGCGTGGTTCATCTGGTAAGTGCCTCTCCCACCGGCCGCGCCGGGCCCGACGGCCCGGCGCGGCCTCGACGGGACGTCCGCGCACAGGAGGCGCTCATGACGCATGTGGACGAGACGCTGGCGGCGTACGAGAGCGTCGCGGCCCGGTACGACGAGCTGAACGCGCGGATGGACACCGCCACCCTGGTGGACCGATACGTGGAGATGGCCGATCGGTACGGCACGGGCGGGCGGCGGCTGCTGGACGCCGGGTGCGGGACCGGCCGCAGCAGCGTCGCCTTCCGCGAGCGGGGGTTCGAGGTGACCGGCTACGACCTGTCCCCGGCGATGGTGGCGATGGCCCGGAGCAGGCCCGGCGCGGAGGGCGTCCGGTTCCTGGTGGGACGGCTGCAGGAGCCCCCGCCGGGGCTGACCGGCTTCGACGTGGTCGCCTGCGTGGATCTGCCGATGGCGTACCTGACCACCACGGACGAGCTGCGGCGGGCGCTGTCGTCCGCGCGCGGCCAGCTCGCGAGGGACGGGGTGCTGGTCTTCGACCTGAGCACCATCGGTTACTACCGGCGCGCGTTCGGCGTCCCCACGGTCGCCGACCGCGGGGACCGGTACGTGGCGTGGTTCGCGGTGTCCCCGCGGATCGAGGCCGACGCGGTCGTGGTCACCCAGTTCGACCTGTTCGAGCGGGCCGGCGCCGGCTGGGATCGGGTGTCGATGCGGCACGCGCAGCGGCACCACTCCGACCGGACGGTGCGCCGGGTGGCCGAGCGGGCCGGGCTGCGCGTCGTGGCCACCCGCGGGCTGGAGGGGACGTCGGCGCGGGAGCCGGCCGACGAGGACGCCCACGACCGGATCCTGTACGTCGCCCGCCGTGTCGGCTGAGCGGGGGTTCTTCCTCCGGGTGTGTCCCCGGTGGCCGGCCGGTGCCGAGCCGGGGACGTCCGGTGGCACCCCTCAGGCGAGCGAGTCGATCCAGCGCTCCAGGCGACGGCCCTCCACGGCCATGAGCTCGGGGTCCCTGAAGGTGTTGGTGAGGAGCGAGATGCCCTGGTAGGCGGCGACCAGGGCGATCGCGAGCTCGTGGGAGTCGGCGCGGCCCATCGCCCTGAACTGCCGCTCGGCATAGTCGATCAGCAGCCGCATGACCTCGGCCGCGGCGCGGTCGAGGCCGTCGGTGCGCTTGTCGAGCTCCGAGCAGAGGGTCCCGGTGGGACAGCCGTACCGCGCGGTGACCTCGCGCTGCTCGATCCAGCCGCGCAGGAGCGCCTTCAGGCGGTCCCGGGGGCCGGTGTGCGCGTCGAGCGAGGCGGTCATCGCCCGGAAGCCGAGCGCGTGCGCGTCGATCGCCGCCTCGACGAGCTGGTCCTTGGTCTTGAAGTAGTAGTAGACGTTGCCCAGGGGGACCTCGGCCACGCGGGCGATGTCGGCCAGCGTCGTCTTCTCGACACCCTGCTGGTGCAGGACCTGGGAGGCGGCGGCCACGAGCCGCTCCCGCTTGCCCCGCTTCGTTTTGGCTGAGTCAGTCATCTCACTCACAAGTGTAGACAGCCGGCGCGATGCGTGGCTATGGTCTACTAAGTCAGTCAACTAACTTAGTCGAGGGGCGAGCCGCCCCGCGACGGACGGGACTTCTCATGATCGTGGTTACCGGAGCGACCGGGAACGTCGGACGAGTGCTGGTACGGGCGCTCGCCGAGGCCGGAGAGCGGGTGGTGGCGGTCTCACGGCGGCCTTCCGACATGCCGGAAGGCGTGACGCACCATCAGGCCGACCTGGCCGTCCCGGAGAGCCTCCGGCCGGCGCTCGACGGAGCCGACGCGCTGTTCCTCCTCGTCGCCGGTGCCGGCGAGCACCTGGACCCGCGAGGCATCCTCGGCGCCGCGAAGGCGGCCGGGGTCGGGAGGGTCGTCCTGCAGTCCTCCCAGGCCGCCGGGACGCGACCGGAGTCCGGCTCCCATTCCCCCCTCCGGGTGCTGGAGGACACCGTGCGGCGGTCGGGCCTGGAGTGGACCGTCCTGCGGCCGGGAGGCTTCGCCTCCAACGCGTTCGCGTGGGCGGAGACGATCCGCTCGCGGCGGACGGCCGCCGCGCCGTTCGGCGACGTCGGGCTGCCGATCGTCGACCCGGCCGACATCGCCGAGGTCGCGGCCGTGGTCCTGCGCGAGGGGAAGCACGCCGGTCACACGTACGAGCTCACCGGCCCGGCGCCGATCACCCCGCGTCAGCGGGCCCGGGCGATCGGGGACGCGCTGGGCACACCGGTGCGGTTCGTCGAGCAGAGCCGCGAGGAGGCCAGGGAGCAGATGCTGCGGTTCATGCCCGAGCCGGTGGCGGACGGCACCCTCGCCATCCTGGGCGAGCCGTCGGACGCCGAACGGCGGGTGAGCCCCGACGTGGAGAGGATCCTCGGCCGTGCTCCCCGGACCTTCGCCGAATGGGCGCGGCGCAACGTCGGCGTCTTCGGATGACCCGCGGGCCGCGACGTCGTCCGCGGGACCCCGGGCGGGGAACGGAACACTCCCGGAGGTGCCGGACACCTTGATGGGCGCGGACCGGCGGGCGGCGATCACCGGCCACCGAGGTGGTCCATCTGAAAACCGGCGGTCCGGGCCTCGGTTTTCGAATGGACCGTCACTTGGCGTAATCATGCCGTAGCGTTTGGATGACAACAACCGCCTCGGGGGAGTGACGCCCGGGAGGGGTGAGCGATGCCACCCAGACCCCGCAGCCTCAAGCAGCAGATGGACGCCCTCACGGCCCAGATGCGTGAGCACGGGGCGACGTGGAGTCAGATCGCCGCGGATTATCAACTCCGATTCACGTTCAATCCGTTGCGCGGCTACCGCGAGGCACACCGATACACGCAGTCCAAGGTGGTCCAACTATGGAATCTGCGCTGGCCCGACGACGCGCTCAGCGAACGCCGGCTCGGGGCGTGGGAGGCCTGGCCCTCGGCGACCGGAAACGAGCCGCCCCTCTCCGGTCTGGAACGCCTGGCCCGCATCTACCAGTGCCGGGCCGGGGATCTGGTCCACGGAGAGGACCACGGCCGTGACGACGACCACGCCGGCGGGCGTCCGGCGACCACGGACGGCCCCGTTCCCCGGTCCGCACTCACGGTCACCGATATCTCCTCGTTCCTGGGCGGGTTACCGGCACGGCCGCCCGGCAACGGGACCGATCGGATTCTCGCGGTCGCGGATCTGCGGGAGCGGGAGTTCGGCCATCTGGTCGCCGCCCTCACCCAGTGGGCGGACGGGATGAAACGCCGCGACCTACTCGCCGTGATCGCCTCCGCGGCCGCGGCGGCGCACGCCTCCCCCCTTCTCGCCCACCTGGACGGCGACTCCCTCGAACGTCTGGCCCTGGTCTCCCGGACGCCCTCGCGGGTCGACGGCGAGGCGGTCGGGCATGTGGAGACGATCCTTCGTCACGCCATCAGGCAGGAGGACATCCTGGGTCCCCAGGCCGTGCTGGAGACCGCCCTGGCGCAGTACGGGCTGGTCCGACGGCTCCTGACCGGCGTCGCCAACGAGGACCTGCGCCACCGGTTGATGTCGCTGCTGGCGGACATATCCCGCTTCATCGGGTGGCTGTTGTTCAACTCCGGTGACTTCGCCGGAGCCGAGCACTATTACGGCCAGGCCAGGCGCGCCGCTCACGAAGCCGACGACGACCTCATGTCCAGCTATGTGCTCGCCCAGTGGAGTCACCTGGCCACCTGGTCCGGTGATCCCCGTCTCGGAGTCGAGCACGCTCTCGGGGCGCTCGCCTGGGCGCAGCGAGGCGGCAGTCCCATACTGATCGCCTACGCCAACGACGTCGGCGCCCGCGCCTACGCGGGAGTCCTGCGTCGCGAGAACGCCAGGAACCGGGCCAAGGACCACGCGCGGTGCCGCACCGCGTTGTCGGCCGCCCGCTCGGGGCTGGAGGGCTCCGCGGAGGACGACCCCGGCCGGAGCCTGGCGTACTTCTTCGGTCCGGCCATGCTCACGCTGACGCGCGCCCTGTGCCACCTCGACATGCGCGAGCCCGACAGTGCGATCTCCTGCGCGCGGGAGGCGATGACCTCGATCGGGACGGCCTTCTCCCGCAACCTGGCGTTCGGCCACCTGTACCTCGGCCGTGCCTTCGCCCAGAAACGTGAGATCGGCCAGGCCTGTACGGAACTGGCCAGGGCCGCCGAGCTCACCGACCGCAACCGGTCCCCGCGACTGGTCGCGGCCACCGCCGAGGCCCGCCAGGCCCTGTCGCCCTGGAACCGCACCGACCCCCTGGTGCGCCTGGACGAGCGGCTGCGCTCCTACGACCTGCCCGCGGGCAGGTCTTCCAGCAGGTAGATGTCGTAGATGTCGTTGATGGACGACGCCGGGGCGTCCACGCTCCCGACCTGCCGCCAGCCCCACGACCGGTAGAGCCGCTGGTTGCCCTTCAGCCGCGGCTCCACGGCCAGCACCGCCCGCCGCGCCCCGCATCCGGCCAGCACCGCCTCGGTCAGCTTCCTGGCGATGCCGCGCCCGCGGTGGCCCGGCAGCACGCCCAGGTCCACCAGGTGCCAGGTGCGGGAACCGGACTCGTGGGTGAACCCGGCGGGGAGCGGGTCACGCATGCCGTTCCACCAGCGCCCGCCCTCCCGCAGGAACGCCCCGTAGGCGAAGCCGACCAGCAGCCCGTCCTGCCGGGCGACCGCGAGCCGGAACCCCCGCCGTTTGAGAAGGTCGGCGTAGGAGGCACGCTGGTGCTCGAACTCGGCGGGCCCCTCGCTGTTGGGCGGGGCACCGAACGAGTCCCGGTACGCCGTGCCGACCTCCTCGGTGATCGCCCCGGCCTCCTCGGGGCCCAGGACCTTCACGATCACCCGACCGCTCGCCGTCTCGCCCACGGCACCCGCCTTCCTCACCGGCTCCCGCTCCGAAAATATCCACGCGGCTCCGACCGAAACGGCCGGGAAGCCCGAAGTCGCCTGCCGTTGGCGTGATCGCGTCGTCGTGGTCGACCGAAACGGGCGAGAAGCCCGGAAAACCCGGAACCGACGGCCGCCGCCGTGATGGCCGCGATCGGGTCGCCGCGGTCATCCGGGCCGGCGTGAGCGCTCCAGGTCGCGGTCAACCGGCCTGGCGGCAGCGCTCCAGATAGAGGACCAGGTCGCGCATGTGGCCGGCGGGCCAGGGGAGGCTCCGGCCGATCTCCTCGCTGTTCTCCCGCCACATCCGCCGCGCGGCGGCCTTGGTCCCCTCCCCGTCGTCGCCGTCGTCGTGGAAGCGGTTCGCCAGCGCGTCCCAGCGGTGGACCAGGGCCCGCACGCGCGGGTCGTCCACGGGGGTGTGGTCCCGCACGTGCCGCAGGAGCTCCTCGACGAGCCCCGCCCATTCGGTCCTGGCCGTCTCGACGGCCTCCGGGCCGAGGTCGGCCCTGCGCCGGGCCAGTTGCTCCCGCTGCTCCGTCGTGAACGAGCTCTCGAACATAGAGATCATCTCCAGGGTCGTCATGAACTGGTCCGGATCGGGCATCGACGCGCTGTCGATCTGTCCCAGCAGGCCGTGCAGCCGGTGGGTGAGCCGCTGGATCCGCGCGCCGTGCGCCTCCAGCTCGTGGAGCTGGGCTTTCAGCAGGGCGCGCATCGCCGCCAGGTCGTCGGTGGAGTTCGCGAGGACGTCCGCGATCTCCTCCAGGGACAGCCCGAGCGTTCGCAGGGCCCGCACCCGGTACAGCCGCCGCACGTCGTCCCCGGTGTAGCGGCGGTGCCCCGACGCGGTGCGTTCGCTCGCGCTCAGCAGGCCGATCGCGTCGTAGTGGCGCAGCGCGCGTACGGTCATCCCGCTCGTCCGCGCCACCTCGCCGATGCTCCACCGACGCCCGGCGTCGTCTCTCCCGATCACGTCCGCAACGTTAGGACCTGCCGTCGCGGCGGGTTCAAGTCCCTCGCGGGTCCGGCGACACGCGGAACGCGGGACCCCACGGGACGCGGTGCGGAGCGCCGAGAGGGTCAGATTCGGCGGAGGCGGACGCGCTGGATGGAGTGGTTGGCGCCCTTGTGGAGGACCAGGTCGGCCCGTCCCCTGGTGGGGGCGATGTTCTCGACGAGGTTGCGCTCGTTGATGTCGCGCCAGACGTTCTTGGCGAAGTCGGTCGCCTCCTCCTCCGACAGGTCGGCGAGATACCTGAAGTAGGACTTCGGGTCCTCGAAGGCCGTGCGCCGGAGCTTGTGGAAGCGGTCCACGTACCAGTCGCGGATGTGCTCGACCTTGGCGTCCACGTAGATGGAGAAGTCGAAGTAGTCGTTGATCGCGAGAGCGGTGGGCGGGGCGGGCTGGAGGACGTTGAGGCCCTCGACGATGAGGATGTCGGGGCGGCGTACGGTCTGGGTCGCGCCGGGCACGATGTCGTACTCCAGGTGGCTGTAGACCGGGGCCGTCACCTCCGGCAGGCCCGCCTTGACGTCGGCGACGAACCTGACCAGGGCCCGCCGGTCGTAGCTCTCGGGGAAGCCCTTCCTGTGCATGATGTCCCTGGCCGTGAGGGTCTCGTTCGGGAACAGGAAGCTGTCGGTGGTGATCAGGTCCACCCGGGGGTGCTCGGGCCAGCGGGCCAGCAGGGTGTGCAGCAGCCTGGCCGTGGTCGACTTGCCGACCGCGACGCTCCCGGCGATGCCCAGGACGTACGGGGCCTCCCTCCGGCCGCCGCCGAGGAAGGTGTTGAGCGCCGCGCTGCGCTGCCTGGCCCCGGTGAAGTGGAGGTTGAGCAGCCGGGTGAGCGGCAGGTAGATGTCGGTGACCTCGGCCAGGTCGATCGGGTCGTCGACGCCGCGCAGCTCCTCCAGCTCGTCCGCGGTGAGCGTGAGGGGGGTGTTCTTGCGCAGGTCGCTCCACTGAGCCCGGCTCAGCTGCACGTACGGTGTCGCGGTGTCCAAACCGTTGGCCATGCTCAGAGAGCCTACTGATCCGCCGGGGGCGGGCTCCTGCCGGGTGCTGGTCCGCCCGGAACGGGCTCCCCGCCCGATGTCGATCCGCCCGGATCGGGTTCCCGCCGTGTGCCGATCCGTCCGGAGTGGGTTCCCGCCGGGGACCGGTCCGCCGGGAGCGGGTCCCCGGCTCCCTCCACGTACCGGGCGGGATTCTTGGGCTGTCCGGGGGGTTCGCCATAGACGCGGTGGACGATCCCTCAGGGAGGGGGTATGACAATGTGCGGAATAGTGGGATATACGGGACAGCGCCCGGCGGTCGAGGTCGTGGTCGAGGGGCTGGGCCGGCTGGAGTACCGGGGGTACGACTCGGCGGGGATCGCCCTGGTCGGGGCGGACGGCCTCGCCGTGGAGAAGCGGGCGGGGAAGCTGGCCAACCTCCGCTCGGCGCTGGTCTCGCGGCCCGTGCCGCCGGTCGGCGCGACGACGGGGATCGGGCACACCCGGTGGGCCACCCACGGAGCCCCGACCGACCGCAACGCCCACCCGCACACCGACTGCGACGGGCGGATCGCGGTCATCCACAACGGGATCATCGAGAACTTCGCCGCGCTCAGGACCGAGCTGGAGGGCGCGGGGCACCGGATCGTCTCCGAGACCGACACGGAGGTGGTGGCGCACCTGCTGGAGGAGTTCGCCGCCGGAGGTCTCATGGAGGCGATGCGCCGGGTCTGCCTGCGGCTGGAGGGGGCGTTCACCCTGCTCGCGGTCTCGGCCGACGAGCCCGACGTGGTGGTGGGCGCGCGGCGCAACTCGCCGCTGGTGGTCGGCAGGGGGGACGGGGAGAACTTCCTCGGCTCGGACGTGGCGGCCTTCATCGCGTACACGCGCGAGGCGGTGGAGCTGGGCCAGGACCAGGTGGTCGAGCTGCGTCCCTCGAAGATCACGGTCGTCGACTTCCAGGGACTCCCGGCCGTGACACGTGACTACCACGTCGGCTGGGACGCCTCCGCCGCCGAGAAGGACGGCTACGACCACTTCATGCTCAAGGAGATCGCCGAGCAGCCCCGGGCCGTCGCCGACACGCTGCTCGGCAGGATCGGCCAGGACGGGCGGCTGGCGCTGGACGAGATGAGGCTGTCCGACCAGGAGCTGCGCGACATCAACAAGATCATTCTGGTCGCCTGCGGGACCTCGTACCACGCCGGGCTCATCGCGAAGTACGCCATCGAGCACTGGGCCCAGCTGCCCTGCGAGGTCGAGGTGGCGAGCGAGTTCCGCTACCGCGACCCGATCCTCACCCGCGACACACTGGTGATCGTGATCAGCCAGTCGGGCGAGACCATGGACACCCTCATGGCGGTACGGCACGCGCGCGGGCAGCGGTCCCGGGTGCTGGCGGTCTGCAACGTGAACGGTTCCACGATCTCCCGCGAGTCCGACGCCGTCCTCTACACGCACGCGGGCCCCGAGGTCGCGGTGGCCTCCACCAAGGCGTTCCTCACCCAGTTGGTGGCGTGCTACCTGGTGGCGCTCTATCTCGCCCAGGTCAGGGGGGTGAAGTTCGGCGACGAGATCACCCAGATCGTCGAGCGGCTCGCGCAGACGCCGTCCAAGGTGAGCGAGGTCCTCTCGACCGTCGAACCGGTCCGCGCGCTGGCCAGGTCGCTGGCCGACGAGCGGTGCGTGCTCTTCCTGGGGCGGCACGTGGGCTTTCCCGTCGCGCTCGAAGGGGCGCTGAAACTCAAGGAGCTGGCGTACATGCACGCCGAGGGCTTCGCGGCGGGGGAGCTGAAGCACGGCCCGATCGCGCTGATCGACAGGGGGCTCCCGGTGGTCGTCGTCGTCCCCTCGCCGTCCGGCCAGCGGGTGATCCATGACAAGATCGTGTCCAACATCCAGGAGATCCGGGCCAGGGGCGCGCGGACCCTCGTCATCGCCGAGGAGGGGGACGACGCGGTCGGGCGGTACGCCGACACGCTGATCCACATCCCGGCCGTGCCGACCCTGCTCCAGCCGCTGGTCGCCACCGTGCCGCTCCAGGTCTTCGCCTGCGAGCTGGCCACGGCCAAGGGGCACGACGTCGACCAGCCCCGCAACCTCGCCAAATCGGTCACGGTGGAGTAAGCCCCGCCCGGAGGTTCTCCACAGCCTGTGGATAAAGCCTATGGATTACTCATGGCCGGAAGTGGGTATGGGGGCGGCCCGCCTTTTTGTCAGATTAATTGTCGATATATGCCATATAGCGGTTTACTGAGGCAGATTAACGTGGCGTGAATCCACCGGACCCAAGGGAGCCGCAAGATGGATCGTCGTCGTTTCCTCGCCCGAGGTGGTGCGCTGGCCGCCCTGGGGGTGGCCGGGCCGTTCGCCGGCGTCGCACAGGCGGGACTGAACGGGGAGATCCTCCCGGGCGCCGGATACGGGCCGCTGAAGCCGATCAAGGACGAGCGGGACGGCGTGGTGCGCCTCCATCTGCCCGGCGGCTTCCACTACAGGTCCTTCAACGCCGCCGGTGACAAGTACAGCGACGGATCCACCGTCCCCTCCCGGCACGACGGCATGGCCGCGTTCCGCGGGCCCGCGGGCAGCGCGATCCTCGTCCGCAACCACGAGGTGAACGGCCCGGTCGGCGCGTTCGGCGACCCGGCCGAGGCCTACGACCCGGCGGCGGGCGGCGGCACCTCGACCCTGCGGGTCACCCGCTACGGCAAGGTGCTCAAGTCCGCCCCCAGCCTGACCGGCACCCAGATGAACTGCTCCGGCGGCCCGATGCCCTGGGGCGCCTGGGTGACCTGCGAGGAGACCGTCAACGGGCCGGACGTGGGCAACGACTTCACCGGCCAGGACAACGGCAAGCTCACGCAGAAGCACGGCTACATCTTCGAGGTCCCGCTCGACGGCAAGGCCGGGGGGCCGATCAGGAGCGCCGGGCGGTTCGCCCACGAGTCGGCCGCGTTCGACGGGTTCACCGGCGCGGTCTACCTCACCGAGGACAACTTCGGTTTCGCCTCCGGCTTCTACCGCTACCTGCCCCCGAAGAACCCGCTGGCGGCCCGCCGCATCCTCGACGGCGGCAGGCTCCAGATGCTGGCCGTGCGGGGCGCCCCGGGCAAGGACCTCTCGCTCGGCCAGCCCAAGGGGGCCTCGTACGAGACCACCTGGGTGGACATCGACGACCCCGATCCCGCGTTCATCGGCACCCCCGCCAACGACGTCGCCATCCAGGCCGTCGGCAACCAGGGCAGGGCCAAGGGGGCGGCGCTCTTCTCCCGGCTGGAGGGGGCGATCAACCACCACGGCACGATCTACTTCGTCTCCACCCAGGGCGGCGCGACCGCGGACGGCGACACCCCGCCCAGCGGCTTCGGCAAGGGACGCGGCCAGGTGTGGGCGTACGAGACGTGGAGCGGGCGGCTCAGGCTCGTCTACGAGTCGCCGGGCGCGGTCACCCTCGACCTGCCCGACAACGTCACCGCCAGCCCCCGGGGGACCCTGGTCCTCTGCGAGGACGGCTCGGGCGACAACTACCTGCGCGGCCTCACCCGCCGGGGCGAGATCTTCGACTTCTCCCGGCTCGTCCCCGTCGAGGGCGACTCCGGCGCCGAGTTCGCCGGATCGACGTTCGGCCCCGGCGGCCACACCCTCTACGTCAACGTCCAGTCGTCCAAGGGGATGAGCTTCGCCATCTGGGGCCCCTGGCAGCGCGGCGGCTTCTGACCTCCGGGCCCCGGAAGGCCCGGCCGAGCGAGGAGCCCGGCCGGCCAGGTAACCGGGCCACCAGGGGAAGGGGCGGTCACCAGGGAAGAGGGCCGTCCTCCGAGCTGAACGTGCCGGTCGGGCCGTCGCCGCCGAGGGTCGCCATCCGCACGGCCACCGCCGCGCCCTGGGCCGCGGTGCGGGTCCCGGTGTGGCCGGTCAGGTCGGTGGCGCAGTGCCCGGGATCGACGCCGTTGACCAGGATGCCTGACCCCTCCAGCTCGTTGGCGTAGAGCACCGTGATCGCGTTGAGCGCGCTCTTGGCGGAGTTGTAGGCCAGCATCGCCCAGTCGGGGTTGATGCCGTCCCTGGCCGAGGTGAGGGCGAGCGAGCCCAGCCGGGTCGTCATGTTGACGATCCTGGCCTCGCCGGAGGCCCGCAGCAGCGGGATCATCGCGTGGGTGACCGTGACGACCCCGAACACGCCGACCTCGTAGGTGGTCCGCATGTGCGCGGCCGTCACGTCCGCCGGGGCCACGCCGTAGTCGCCGCAGAGCGCGGCGTTGTTGACCAGCACGTCGAGCTTGCCGAACTCCTCGCCGACGGTCTTGGCGGCGTTCAGCGCCGCCGCCTCGTCGGTGACGTCGAGCCGCAGCGGACGGGTGCCCTCGGGAGCGTGGCTCTCGTCGCGAACCCCGGCGAACACCGTCATCCCGCGCCCGGCGAGCTGCCGGGCGATCTCCCGGCCGATGCCCCGCCCGGCTCCGGTGACCAGTGCGATCCTCATGGGCTGTCTCCTGTCTGTCGATTTCTCAGGTGAATCAGGTGAATCAGGTGAATCAGGTGAATCTGATGGATCAGGTGGAGTCGCACAGTCTGGGCAGGGCGTCTTGGAAGTGACCTGCGGGTCAGTTGTGAAACCGGGGACCGGCGGCCGGGATCGGGGGCGTCACGGCACCGGCCACCCTCCTCCGGCCCGGGAGCCCTAGCCTGGGAGGGTGATCGTTGGTATCGGCGTCGACGTCGTGGACACGGCCAGGTTCGAGGCGACGCTGGCGCGGACGCCCGCGCTGCGGGGGCGCCTGTTCACCGAGGGGGAGAGCACGCTGGGCACGGCCTCCCTGGCCGCCAGGTTCGCGGCGAAGGAGGCCGTCGCCAAGGCCCTGGGAGCGCCTCCCGGGCTGCGGCACCTGGACGCCGAGGTGGTCAGCGGGGAGCACGGGCGGCCCGAGCTGCGGGTGACCGGGCGGGCGGCGGAGGTCGCCGGGGCGCTGGGCGTGGCCCGGTGGCACGTCTCCCTGACCCATGACGGGGGCGTCGCCATCGCCTATGTGATCGCCGAGGGATAGATTCGGTGGAATGCTGACCGCGTACACATCCGACCAGATCAGGGCGGCCGAGGCGGCGCTGATGGCGACGCTGCCCGAGGGCGCCCTGATGGAGCGGGCGGCCACCGGGCTCGCGGTGGTCTGCGCCAGGATGCTCGGCGGGGTGTACGGCTCCCGCGTCGTGCTGCTCGTCGGCGGCGGCGACAACGGCGGCGACGCCCTGTACGCCGGGGCCCGCCTGGCGGCGAGGGGGGCGAGGGTCGAGGCGCTCCTCGCCGGGACACGCGTCCACGCGGCGGGCCTGGCGGCCCTGCGCCGCGCGGGCGGCCGGGTGACCGGCCTGCGCTCCGATCACGGCCCCGCCAAGAACCCGGCTCACGGCCCCACCGAGGATCCGGCTCACGGCCCCGCGGAGGACCCGGCGGGAGCGCGCGTCCGCGCCCTGCTCGACGCGGCGGACCTGATCGTGGACGGGATGCTCGGGATCGGCGGGGCCGGGGCGCTCAGGGAGCCGTACGCGACCCTCGCCGGGCTCGCGAACGACGCGCCGGCCGAGGTCCTCGCGGTGGACGTGCCGAGCGGGGTGGACGCGAGCAGCGGCCGGGTGGAGGGTCCGGCGGTCCACGCGGACGCCACCGTCACGTTCGGGGCGTGGAAGGTCGGGCTGCTCGTCGATCCCGGCTCCGGGCACGCGGGCCGGAGAGAGCTCGTCGACATCGGACTCGGCCCCCACCTGCCCGACCCCGACGCGGCCGTGCTCACCGGCCCCGACGTGGCCGGGCTGCTGCCCAGGCCCGGCGCGTCGTCCGACAAGTACCGCAGGGGTGTCATCGGGATCGCGGCCGGGAGCGAGCGCTACACCGGAGCCGCGGTGCTCGCCGTGGGCGGGGCGCTGCGGGCCGGGGTGGGCATGGTCCGCTACGCGGGGGTCGCGGAGCCGGTGGCCCAGGTACGGGCCCGCTGGCCCGAGGCCGTGATCACCACGCTCGCGCCGGGCGAGGGGGTCGAGGAGGTGGGCCGCGTGCAGGCGTGGGTGCTCGGCCCCGGCCTCGGCACCGGCGACGAGGCGCACGCCATCGCCCGCTCGGTGCTGTCGAGCGAGGTCCCCGTGCTCGTCGACGCCGACGCGCTGACCCTGGCGGCCCAGGACAGGTCCCTGCTCCGCCGGGGCGCGCCGGTGCTGATCACCCCGCACGCGGGCGAGCTCTCCCGCCTGATCGGCGTGCCGAGGGAGCGGATCGAGGCGCGGCGCCTGGAGAACGTGCGGCGGGCGGCGGACGAGCTGGGCGTGACGGTGCTGCTCAAGGGCTCGACCACGCTGGTCGCCGAGGACGGGCGGCCGGTCAGGATCAACCCCACCGGCAGCCCCTGGCTCGCGACCGGCGGCACCGGCGACGTGCTGGCCGGCCTGGCGGGCGCGCTGCTGGCCGCCGGGCTGAGCGGGTACGACGCGGCCTCCTGCGCCGCCTACCTGCACGGGATCGCCGGGCGGGAGGGCCCTCTCACCGCCTGGGACGTCGCCGAGGCCCTGCCGGAGGCGGTGCGCTCCCTGCTCGACGGACCGGCCGACGGCACCAGGCACCACAGCTCACCTGCCAAACTGGGGTCATGAGTTTCCCGATGACTCCCGCCGAGGCACGGGTGGATCTCTCGGCGATCCGCGAGAACCTGGCGCTGCTCGCGAGCCACGCCCCGGGCGCCGGGATGATGGTCGCGGTCAAGGCCGACGCCTACGGGCACGGGCTGGTCCCCGTCGCCCGCGCCTGCCTGGAGGCCGGGGCGGGGCGGCTGGGCACCGCCTACGTCCGCGAGGCCCTGGAGCTGCGCGCCGCCGGGATCACCGCGCCGATCCTGGCGTGGATCATCCCCCCGGGCGAGCCGCTGGACCAGGCCGTCGGGCACGACATCGAGCTGTCGGCGGGTTCCGTCACGACGGTCGACGCGATCGCCGACGCCGCCGCCGACGCCGGCGAGACGGCCAGGGTGCACCTGAAGGCCGACACCGGCATGTCGCGCGGCGGCGCGGCGGCGGCCGACTGGTCCGCCCTGGTCGAGCGGGCGCTGCGGCACCGGGCCGAGGGCACGATCGAGATCGTCGGGCTCTGGTCCCACCTCGCCTGCGCCGACATCCCGGGAGACCCGTCCGTCGCGGCCCAGCTGGCCGCCTTCGACGAGGCGCTGCTCGTCGCGGAGAAGGCCGGCGCGGGGGGCTCCCACGTCGTCAGGCACATCGCCAACTCGGCGGCCATCCTGACGCTGCCGCAGGCACGCTACGACCTGGTCCGCCCGGGCATCGCGGCCTTCGGGCTGAGCCCGGTTCCCCAGCTCGGGGACTTCGGGCTGCGCCCGGCGATGACGCTCGCCGCGCGGATCGCGCTGGCCAAGCGGGTGCCCGCCGGATCGGGCGTGTCCTACGGGCATCTGTACATCACGGATCGGGAAACGACGCTTGGCCTCGTCCCGCTCGGGTATGCGGACGGGGTCCTACGGCACGCCACCAACCTGGCGGAGGTGCTGGCCGGTGGCCGCAGGAGGCGGATCGCGGGCAGGGTCTGCATGGACCAGTTCATGATCGACGTAGGGGACGACCCGCTGGCGGAGGGTGACGAGGTGATCCTGTTCGGCGACGGCTCGCGAGGTGAGCCCACCGCTCAGGAGTGGGCGGATTCCCTTGGCACGATCACGCATGAGATCGTGACCAGGATCGGTTCGCGGGTCCCGCGCGTTTACCGATGAAAGGCAGCTCAGGGGGTCGCATGAGTAGTACCAGACGGCGCAGGGTCGGTATCGCGGGCGCGGTCGTCGGTGTCGCGTCGGCGGGATTGGCCGCCGGGGCCCTCGCCAAGCGGTACGCCATCGGGCGCATCAGGCTCCGCCCCGACCTGGAGGCGAGCGAGCCGCTCGGAGAGCTGCGCGGCAGCCCCACCACGGTCACCACCTCCGACGGCGTTCCCCTGTACGCCGAGGTCGACGGGGAGGAGGACGCCCCGCTGACCGTGGTGTTCTGCCACGGCTACACCCTCAACCTCGACTCCTGGCACTACCAGCGGCGCGACCTGGGCGGCACGCACCGCCTGGTCCTGTGGGACCAGCGCTCCCACGGCCGCTCGCCGCGCATCCCGATGAAGGACTGCTCGATCGACCGGCTCGGCGACGACCTGGCCGAGGTCATCGAGGCGCTGGTGCCCGGCCCGTGCGTGCTCGTCGGCCACTCCATGGGCGGCATGACGATCATGGCGCTGGCCGACCGGCATCCCGGGCTGTTCGGCGACAGGATCAAGGGCGTCGCGCTGATCTCCACCTCCACCGGCAAGCTCGGCGAGATCTCCCTGGGCCTGCCCGCGCTGCTGTCGAAGGCGGTGCACAAGGTCACGCCGGGCACGGTGTCGCTCCTGAGCCGTGGCGGTTCGCTGGTCGACAAGAGCCGCCAGGTCGGCAACGACGTGGCCTTCCTCGCCCTGCGCCACCTGGGTTTCGGCGACTCCAAGAACGTCAGCCCCACGGTCGTCGACTTCGCCGAGTCGATGATCCGCTCCACCCCTTTCGAGGTGATCGCCGAGTTCTACCCGGCGCTGATGTCGCACGACAAGCTGAGCGCGCTGCGTGTGCTGGACGGGGTGCCGACCTCCATCATGGTCGGCGACAAGGACTGGCTCACGCCCGTCGAGCACAGCAGGGCGATGGCGGCGGCGCTGCCGAGCGCCAGGTTCACCGAGGTTCCGGAAAGTTCGCACCTGGTCCAGCTGGAGCGGCCTACCGTGGTCAACGACGCCCTGCGCGACCTCCTCAAGCGGGTGGACGCCGGTGAGATCGACGCCGCCGACGCCGATGACGCCGACCGGTGAGCCGGGGGCACGCGCACGGCGTACGGTGAGCCCGAGATCCGACGGGACCGGGATCGAGGGGGCGCCGGGCGGCGTCACGGGCGCGCACGGCGTACGGTGAGCCCCGGGGTCCGACGGGACCCGGACCGGGGTTCGAGAGGGTGCCGGGCGGCGTCACGGGGTGGTCAGCGGACCCCGGGAGGCGCCGTGAGGCACCGAGAGGCATCGACAGGAGTGACGAAGCGGTGAGAATCGTGGCGACCGCCGAGGAGATGCGGGAGCTGGGCGAGGAGCTGGCGGCGCTGTTGCGCCCGGGAGACCTGGCGGTGCTGTCGGGCCCGCTCGGCGCGGGCAAGACGACCCTGGTGCAGGGGATCGCCGAGGGGCTCAAGGTGCGCGGCCCGATCACCTCGCCGACCTTCGTCATCGCCCGGGTGCATCCCTCGCTCTCGGGAGGCCCGCCGCTGGTCCACGTCGACGCCTACCGCCTCGGGGGCGACCTGGAGGTCGACGACCTGGACCTGGACGCCTCGCTGGAGGAGTCGGTGACGGTCGTGGAGTGGGGCGAGGGCCTGGTGGAGGGGCTCGCCGACGACCGGCTGGAGATCCTCATCGGCAGGGGCGCGTCCGGCGAGCCGGGCGAGGAGCGGACCGTGACCCTCCGGGGCGTCGGGCCGCGCTGGCACGGTGTCGTCTAGCGGTCTCGTCCGGCGGTGTCATCCGGCGGTGTCACCTGGGCGTTGGCGCGGCGTCATCGGAGTTGGTACGGCGTCATCCAAACGGTGTCGTCTGTTGTGCCTACGAAGAAGGAGAAATCCTGGCACGCTGGCACTACGCCCCATTGGTCTAGATCGTCAGGCGTGATGATCGACTCTGGCGGGTTTGCCCATGTTTAATGGGGAACAGGTGGGAAATCGTGCCGGGCGAGGGTCGTCGGCCGGAGGGCGAAGTGGAGTTCGACGGTGCCAAGCGTCAAGCGTGTCGCGGTTCTGGGAGCTATCGTCCTTTTCGGACTGGTCGGGTGCTCGGCGGGCGCCGAATCGGCGAGCCCATCGGGCACGCCCACCCCAACCCCGCCTGATTCCGGCATCAGCCGGCAGGACATCGAGGTCCAGCTCCAGCCGGCCCGCGCCAAAGCCGGGCAGAAGGTGTGGATCCTGGCCAACTGCCCGATCCCGCAGGGAGGTCCCGAGCATCGCGGCACCGCGTCCTCCCGGATCTTCCGCACCCCGGTGACCCTCGACCCGATCCTCGCGACGCCCACGCCCGACCCCGCCTCGACCGCGACCCCGACGCCGCGCCCGTGGGTCCGCGGCCAGGCCACCGTCGCCGAGGGCGCCGCCGCCGGGGTCCACGAGGTCAACGCCAGGTGCGAGGGGACCAACGACACCGGCAAGGCGAACCTGAGGATCGTGCCCGACACCGAGCCGAGCTCGACCCCCACCTCCGAGGAGCCCACCTCCAAGCCGACCAGGACGATCATCAGCACCGAGGCGCCCGGTACGGGCGGCGGCGGCACCGCGGCCGGAGGCCCCAACGAGTCGGGCGCCCCGATCGGCACGACCGGTGTCCTGCTCGCCCTCGCCCTGGCGGGCGGCATCGGCATCGCGGTCGTGCGTCGCCGCCGCTCGTAGTCCCCGATGGCCGATTCCACCCGCTGGTCCAGGATCGTCCTGGCCGGAGTGATCACCGGTGCCGTCATGGTCGCGTTCGGCAACAGGGGCGGGGACGTCAAGGAGAAGGAGAAGGCGCCCGCCCGCACCTCGATCGTGCCCAGCCGCATCGACATCCCGTCCCTGGGGATCAAGGCGCCCCTGATGAAGCTCGGCGTGACGGACGGCCGGGTCGATCTGCCGCCGTACGAGAAGCCGAACGTCGCGGGATGGGTGAAGGACAGCGCGGTCCCCGGAGACGAGGGGTCCGCGGTGATCCTCGGGCACGTGGACACCAAGACCGCGCCCGCGGTCTTCTACAAGCTCAAGGACATGCGGGAGGGGCAGGTCATCAAGGTCGTGCGCAGCGACGGCAAGGTGGCCCAGTACCGCGTGGACACGATCGAGCAGATCAGCAAGCACCGGTTCCCCGCGGACAAGGTCTACCTTGAGGACGGCCTGCGGCTGATCACCTGCGGCGGGGACTTCGACTGGGACAACCACGAGTACCGCGACAACCTCATCGTCTACGCCACCCTGGTCAAGACCTGAAGTCCCGCCCGCCGGAGGGGCTCAGGTCGGGGGGAGTGCCCCTGAGCCCTCGCGGGACGGGATAGGCTAACTGTTCGTGCTGGTCCTGGCCTTTGACACCGCCACCCCCGCCGTCACCGCAGCTCTGCACGACGGTGAGAGGGTCCTCGCCGAGTCGACGACGATCGACGCGCGCCGCCACGGCGAGTTGCTCGTGCCCACGATCGAGACGGTCCTTCGGGAGGCCGGAGCCTCGCTCGGCGACGTCACCGCCGTCGTCGCGGGCTCGGGCCCCGGCCCCTACACCGGTCTCCGGGTCGGCCTGGTGACCGCCCAGGCCCTCGCGACGACGATGGGCGTCCCGGCGTACGGCGTGTGCACCCTCGACGCGCTCGCGTACGGCAGCGGGCTGACCGAGCCGTTCCTGGTGGCCACCGACGCCCGGCGCAAGGAGGTGTTCTGGGGCCACTACCGGGACGCGCGCACCCGGTTGTCGGGTCCAGCGGTGGACCGGCCCCAGGACCTGCCCGCGGAGCTCCCCCTGGTCGGCGCGGGCGCGCGGATGTACGCCGAGATCGTCGGCGCCTCCCGGATCCTGGACGCCCCCGAGTACCCCCACGCGGGCGCGCTGGCGGCGCTCGCCGCCGGGCGGCTCGGCGAGCCGGGCGTCCTGGAGGCCGTGGAGAGCGGCACCCACCCCGTGCTCGGCCCGCCCCGCCCGATCTACCTGCGCCGCCCCGACGCCAAGGTGCCCTCGGCGCCCAAGAGGGTCTCCGCATGACGGCGGTGCTGCGCCCGATGACCGCCGACGACCTGCCCGCGGTGATGGAGGTCGAGCGGAAGACCTTTCCCGCCGACGCCTGGAGCGAGGGCATGCTCCGCGGCGAGCTCGACGACCAGCCGAGGACGAGACACTACGTGGTGGCCCTGGTCGACGACGTGATCGTCGGCTACGCGGGCCTCGCGGCGGCGGGGGACCAGGCCGACGTGCAGACCATCGCCGTCCTGACCGAGTGGCGCCGGGCCGGCGTCGGCGGCGCCATGCTGACCGAGCTGCTGGCCGAGGCCGCCCGCCGGGGCGCGGTGTCGGTCTTCCTGGAGGTGCGCGCCGACAACCCGGGCGCGCAGGCCGTCTACGACAGGTTCGGGTTCGAGCGGATCGGCCTGCGCCGCCGCTACTACGAGGACGGCACTGACGCGATCATGATGAGGAAGGATCTCCATGCGTGACGAACCGGTGGTCCTGGGCATCGAGACCTCCTGCGACGAGACGGGGATAGGCATCGTCAGGGGGCACACCATGCTGGCCAACGCCATCGCCTCCAGCGTCGAGCAGCACGCCCGCTTCGGCGGGGTGGTGCCCGAGGTCGCCTCCCGGGCGCACCTGGAGGCGATGACCCCGACCGTCGAGCTGGCACTGGGCCGGGCGGGGCTGCGCCTCGCCGACGTCGACGCGATCGCGGTCACCGCCGGGCCGGGCCTGTCCGGCGCGCTGCTGGTCGGCGTCGCCGCCGCCAAGGCGTACTCGCTGGGCCTGGGCGTGCCGCTGTACGGCGTCAACCACCTGGCCGCGCACGTCGCGGTGGACCAGCTGGAGCACGGGGCCCTGCCCAAGCCCTGCATCGCCCTGCTGGTCTCCGGCGGGCACTCGTCCCTGCTGCTGGTGCCCGACGTCGCCAGGGACGTCATCTCGCTGGGGTCCACGGTGGACGACGCCGCGGGCGAGGCGTTCGACAAGGTGGCCAGGGTGCTCGGCCTGCCGTTCCCCGGCGGGCCGCACATCGACAGGGCGGCCCGTGAGGGCTCCGGCGCGGCCATCGCGTTCCCGCGCGGCAAGTACGACGACGGGACGCTCGACTTCTCCTTCTCCGGCCTGAAGACGGCCGTCGCCCGGTGGGTGGAGGCCAGGGAGAAGGCGGGCGAGTCGATCCACGTGCCCGACGTGGCGGCGTCGTTCCAGGAGGCCGTCGTCGACGTGCTGACCCGCAAGGCGCTGCGCGCGTGCGCCAAGTACGACGTCCAGGACCTGCTGATCGGCGGTGGCGTGGCGGCCAACTCCCGGCTGCGGGCGATGGCCCAGGAGCGTTGCGACGCGGCCGGGGTCCGGTTGCGGGTCCCCAGCCCCGGGCTGTGCACGGACAACGGCGCCATGGTGGCGGCCCTGGGGGCCGACCTGGTGGCGGCCGGCATCACGCCGTCGGGGCTGGACATCCCCGCCGACTCCTCGATGCCCATCACCACCGTCCACGTCTGACGGGTCCGGCCGACGACCAGGTCCGGGGGCGGTCGTGCACGTACCGCCATCCCTGTCTGGCGGGACCGGCTTACGACCAGGTCCGGGGGCGGTCGCGTACGCACCGCCGCCCCCGTCTGACGGGGCCGGCTCTCGTCCGCGGGTGTCGCCCGGCCGGGGCGTTCCGTTCACAGGTGGCCGGTGCCCGCCGGCCGTCGCGCCCCCATCGGGCGGCGGCTGTGCGGGCTCTCCGCGGCTGGGTGTCCTGGGTGCCCTCGGGCGGAGCCGCCGGGTGTCCTGAGCCGGAGTGGCCGGGGGCCGGAGTGGGCGGGCTGTCCTAGGCGGAGTGCAGGGCAAGCACCGGGTAGTCGGTGTAGCCGCGGTGGTCGCCGCCGAAGGCCGAGCTGAAGTCCGCCTGGTTGAGCTCGGCGCCGAGACGCAGGCGGAGCGGCAGGTCGGGGTTGGCCATGAACGACGCGCCCAGCGAGACCAGGTGGGCGCCGCGCTCCAGCCAGTGCGCGGTCCGGGCCGCGGGGTCGCCGATCGAGGGGTCGTTGACGATCAGGGTGTTCGGCCAGGACTTGAGGATCTCCTGGTTGAGGTCGTCGGAGGGGCCGGCCACCAGGTGCAGGTAGGCGAGGTCGAGCTCGGCGAGCTCGGAGACCAGCGCCGGGTAGACCTCGTGCATGTCGTCCTCGACCAGGTCTCCCGCGCCGTTGCCCGGCGAGAGCCGGATGCCGACCTTGGAGGCGCCGATCCGGTCCGCGACCGCCCGCGCGGTCTCCACGCCGAAGCGGATCCTGTTCTCCACCGAACCGCCGAAGTGGTCCTCGCGCAGGTTCGCGTTCCGCGACAGGAACTGGTGGATGAGATAGCCGTTGGCGCCGTGCAGCTCGATCCCGTCGAAGCCCGCGTCCACGGCGCGCTCGGCGGCGTCGGCGAAGTCCTGGACGGCCGACTCCACCTGGGCGGTCGTCAGCTCGCGCGGCGTCCGGTAGTCCTGCAGGCCCGAGGGTGTGAAGATCTGGCCCGCCGGTCGTACGGCGGACGGCCCGATGGGCAGCGCGCCGGTGTTGTCGGGGTGGCCGATCCGGCCGGAGTGCATGATCTGGGCGAAGATCCTGCCGCCCGCCGCGTGGACGGAGTCGGTGACCTCACGCCACCCGGCCACCTGCTCGTCGGTGTGCAGTCCGGGGGTGTTCATGTAGCCCTTGCCGTCCTGGCTGGGCTGCACGCCCTCGGTGATGATCAACCCCGCGGAGGCCCGCTGCGCGTAGTAGAGGGCGGTCAGCGACGAGGGGATCCCGTCGACGTAGGACCGCGACCGGGTCATGGGCGCCATCACCAGGCGGTTGGGCAGCTGGAGACCGGCGAGCGAGAACGGTGTGAAAGGCATGACGACTCCCTTTATTGGCTAACCAACTTGGCTAGCCAATAAGTAGTTCTACAACTTGGTCGGCCAACATGCAAGCGGTAGTCTCGGGGGTGACGGAAGGACCTGAACATGGCGGAGCCGCTGATCGACGAAGAGCTCGACGTGACCGGCGAGTGCGCCGCGGCCGGGGGCGCCGGGGGCGGCGAGGTCGGCGAGGTCACGGCCGGGTCGTGCGGTGTGGCCACGGCCTGCGGTGACTACGACGGTGACCTCAACTGCCTGATGGCGAACGCGACCCGCGGCCACCGCGTACTGCTCGCCAGCCTTCTCGGGGAGATCGACCTCTACCCCGGCCAGGAGCGCGTGATGGGCGCCCTGTGGGACAACGGGCCGCAGTCGCAGAACGCCCTGGCGAAAATCGTCGGCATCGACGTGTCCACCATGACCAAGACCCTGCAGCGCCTGGAGCGCAGCGGGTTCGTCAGCCGCAGGCCCGACATGGCCAACCGGCGGATCAGCATCGTCGACGTCACGCCCAAGGGGCACGCGCTGCGCCCCGAGGTGGACCGGGTCCTCACCGAGATGCATCGCCGGATGACCCAGGGGCTGACGGCCGAGCAGACCGAGGAGCTGTTGACCCTGCTGTCCGTGGTCAGGGACAACCTGTGCCCCGAGATGCGGGTCGTCGAGGGCACGGAGAGCCACCCGATCGGTGTCGCGCACGCCGGTTGACGGCGTCCGTGCGGAGGCCTGGCGAGCCTCGGGAGTCGGCTTCCGAGAGCCGTCCGGTCGGTGTCGCCCGCGTCGGCCGGAGGTGCCCGTACGGGGCTCGGGCGAGCACGAGGGGGCGCCGAGCCGACCGGCGACGTCCGTACGGGGCCGGGCGGGCCGGTGGAGGCGCGGGGGGCTGGGGCGGGCCCGGTGGTCAGTCCTTGTCGCCCCTGGTGGGGCGGAGCAGCGCCTCGGCCAGGGCGAGCATGGTCTCCTCCAGGGCGCCGAGGCGGCGGGTGAGGTCGGTGTGCGCGGGCTCCACGGTCTCGCTCAGCGCCTCGGAGAGCTGGTCGCGGTCGGGCAGGGTGCGGAGCGTCTCGGCCAGCGGGGCGAGCGCGGCCTCGGCCCGGATGACACGCTCGTCCAGGGAGTCGAAGCGCTCGCGCTGCTCGTCGGTCTGGACGCCGATGAGCGCGCCGACGCCGAGGACGGCGGGCAGGACCTCCAGGCGCTCGTCCAGGCTCTCCAGGCGCTCGGCGGACTTCTCCGCGTGCCCGTCCAGCGTGGACAGCCGGGAGTCGATGACGTCCATCCGGCCGGTGAGGCGGCCCTCGATGTCGTCGAGGCGCTCCTCAAGGGTGTCGAAGCGGCCACCGGCCGCCATGCGGTGGCCGTCCAGCCGGTCGATGCGGTGGTCGATGCGGTTCTCGACGGCGGCGGTGCGCTCGTCGATCCTGGGCACGACCAGGTCGACTCTGGCGCCCACCTGCTCGACCCTGCCGCTCACCAGGTCCACCTTGCCGTTGACCTGCTCGACGGCCGCGAGCATCCGGTCGGCGGCGGTGCCGACGGCCTGCTGGACGCTCGCCGACAGGTCGAGCATCCCCGCCTCGACGCGCCCGGTGCGCTGGGCGAGGTCGGCGAGGGCCCTGTCCAGGCGGCTGAACCGGTGCGCCGCGATGCCCATGTCGGCCTGGAGCCTGCCGAGGTGCTCGGCGAGCTGACGCACCTGCTCGTCGAGGCCGAGGGTGCCGTCCGAGATCGCCCTCAGGCGGGTGAGCGCCTCCTCCACGCTCTCGCCCACGGTGCCGAGGTCGGTCCACAGGCTCGGCAGCTCGCCGAGGGGGGTGACCCGGTCGCGGACGGTCTCGACCCGGCGGCCGAGGGAGTCGACCCGCTCGCCGACGGCGTCGACGTGGTCGCGCACCGCCTCGACGTGCTGGGCCAGGCCCTCGGCCCAGGAGGGCGGTTTGGCGGCGATGTCGTCCAGGCGGCCGTGGACGGACTCCAGCGTGCCGTTCAGCCCGCCGATCTCGCGCTCCCTGACCTCGCGCAGCAGCCACTCCATGCCCTCCAGGCGCTGCCGGATCTCGTCGAGCACCGCGCCCTGGGTCCGCTGCTCGTAGACGTGGTCCTGCGCCGCGCGGGCGAGGAGCTCGCGCATCCGGTCGGAGATCGCGGTCTGGCTGCCCGCCTGGAGCAGGGTGTGGTCGGAGTGATCCACCGAGAGCTCCTTCACTCGCCGACGCTCAGCCGCGCGGTTGGATTTGATGGGATTTGCTGATGAACGAGATGAAACCGCAGTCGAGAGAGAACTCCCGCCCGGCAACCTTAGCCTCTGGATCAAGGTTTTCCGGCAGCGAGAATAAAAGACAGGAATTGCCGGTTCGCTGGAAGAATTGACTATTTTGGCTGGTCAACCAGGGCCGATACGGCCGGTTAGGCGGAACCGGTCCGGCCGGTCAGCCGGGGCCGCACACGAAGGCGAACGGCCGGTCGCCGATTCGGGTGAGAATGACCACCGCGGATTCGTCACCGGAAAGCCGGAGGTCTTTCCTGAGGCGGTCGACGTCCACCGCGGAGCCGCGCTTCTTGATCGTCACATTGCCCGCGCCGCGCTCGCGGAGCGCCGCGCGCAGCCGCTTGAGCGAGAACGGCATCGTCTCGTGGACCTCGTACCGCGACGCCCACGGCGTCGGTGTCGCGGCGTCGCCGGTGATGTAGGCGATCTGCGGGTCGAGCAGGCGCCCGCCGACCGACGCGGCGATCTCCGCGACCAGGTGGGCGCGGATCGCCGCGCCGTCCGGCTCGTAGATGTAGCGGCCGACCGGGCCGGTGGCGGGCTCGCCGAGGGCGGGGTCGGGCGTCATCGTGGCGCCCGACGGCAGCATCGTGGCCCTGCGCGCCGTCTCGCCCGCCAGCGCGCCGCACCAGATCACGGCCTCCTTGACGTCGCCCCTGTAGGAGACCCACTCGGCCTCCGCGCCCTCGGGGACGAACTCGTACGGGATCCCGGGGGCGACCTTCAGGCAGGCGGCCCCGGCCCCGGCCACCATCTCCAGCACGGCGGGCCAGGGCGGCGAGTAGCCCATCGGGTCGAAGGTCCTGCCCCGCGCCGTCCGGCGCGCGGGGTCGGCGAACAGGACGTCGAAGGCGGCCGGGTCCAGGGTGGAGGCGTCCGCGGCGCGGACCGAGACCCGGTCGCCGAGGCCCAGCGCGTCCGCGTTGGCCTGGGCGATCGCCGCGGTGAGCGGGTCGGTGTCGACGGCCTCGACGGAGCACCCGGCCCTGGCCAGGGCGAGGAGGTCGCCGCCGATGCCGCAGCAGACGTCGGCGACCCGCGAGCCCGCGGGGACGCGTCGCGCCCGGTGGTCGGCGACCTCCCGGCGGGTGGCCTGCTCCAGGCCGGTCCGGGTGAAGTACATGAGATCGGCGTCGGCCCCGAACTTCTCCCGCGCGCGCAGCCTGAGCGTGGCCTGCGTGAGCGCCGCGGAGGTCAGATCCGCGTCGTAGGTCTTCCGCAACCTGGTCACCGCCGCCACCGGGTCGTCGCCGGCGGTCCCGGCCGCCGCGTCCAGGGCCTCCTGGCCGCGCGGGGTCAGCAGTTCCCGGAATGCGTCGAGATTCACACCAGCCGACGCTACCGCCTCAGCCGTAGGGCTTCGCGAGGGCCTTCCACCTGGCTTGACGTTCGCGTGAAGCGCAGAAGGGGTGCTTCGTGTTGACTGTCAAGGCCACCTTGCATACTGTTCCGTATTGGCACTCTCCCGGTGAGAGTGCCAAATACATGCGACGAGGCAGGTCTGACACCCGCGACGGCAGACCGCTGGTCGCCTCTTCTAGATCGTTCACATCTGAAGGGGAGGTCCGACGTGACGACCGCCACCAAGGTTCCCGTTAAGCCGCTCGGCGACCGCATTGTGGTCCAGCCGCTTGAGGCCGAGCAGACCACCGCTTCCGGTCTGGTCATCCCGGACACCGCCAAGGAGAAGCCGCAGGAGGGCAAAGTCCTCGCGGTGGGTCCCGGCAACTGGGATGAGGAAGGCGAGAAGCGCATTCCGCTCGACGTCAGCGAGGGCGACGTGGTCCTCTACAGCAAGTACGGCGGCACCGAGGTGAAGTACAACGGCGAGGAGTACCTCGTGCTCTCCGCCCGTGACGTGCTCGCCATCATCGAGAAGTAATTCTCAACTTCACAAAGATGACGTATCGAGCCCCGGGTCGCGAGAGCGCCCGGGGCTTTGATGCGCCGACGTACTTATAGAGAGGATTGTCATGCCGAAGACCCTGTCGTTCGAGGAGGACGCGCGCCGAGCTCTCGAGCGCGGCGTGAACGCTCTCGCGGACGCGGTCAAGGTGACGCTGGGCCCGCGTGGCCGCAATGTCGTCATCGACAAGAAGTTCGGTGCGCCGACCATCACCAACGACGGTGTCACCATCGCCCGCGAGGTCGAGCTGGAGGCGCCGTACGAGAACCTCGGCGCCCAGCTGGCCAAGGAAGTGGCGACCAAGACCAACGACGTCGCCGGTGACGGCACCACCACCGCGACCGTCCTGGCCCAGGCCATGGTCCGCGAGGGTCTGCGCAACGTGGCCGCCGGAGCGCAGCCGCTCTCCCTCAAGCGCGGCATCGACATCGCGGCCAAGGCCGTCAGCGACCGGCTCATCGAGTCGGCCCGCCCGGTCGAGGACAAGAAGGAGATCGCCAATGTGGCGACGATCTCCGCGCAGGACGCCAAGATCGGCGAGCTGATCGCCGAGGCGTTCGACAAGGTGGGCAAGGACGGTGTCATCACCGTCGAAGAGTCCAACAGCATGGGCCTGGAGCTCGAGTTCACCGAGGGTCTCCAGTTCGACAAGGGTTACCTGTCGCCCTACATGGTGACCGACCAGGAGCGCATGGAAGCGACCCTGGAGGACCCCTACATCCTGATCACCCAGGGCAAGATCGCCTCTGTCGCGGACTTCCTCCCGCTGCTGGAGAAGATCGCGCAGACGAAGAAGGCCCTGCTGGTCATCGCCGAGGACGTCGAGGGCGAGGCCCTCGCGGTCCTCGTCACGAACAAGATCCGTGGCACCTTCACCTCCGTCGCCGTCAAGGCGCCGGGCTTCGGCGACCGCCGCAAGGCCATGCTGCAGGACATCGCCATCCTCACCGGTGGCCAGGTCGTCAGCGAGGAGATCGGCCTCAAGCTGGAGCACGTCGGCCTGGAGGTGCTGGGCACCGCCCGGCGCGTCGTCATCACCAAGGACTCCACCACCGTCGTCGACGGTGCCGGTGAGGCCTCGGCGATCGCCGACCGCGTCAAGGAGATCAAGCTCGCCATCGAGCAGTCCGACTCCGACTGGGACCGCGAGAAGCTCCAGGAGCGCCTCGCCAAGCTCTCCGGCGGCGTCTGCGTGCTCAAGGTCGGCGCGGCCACCGAGGTGGAGCTGAAGGAGAAGAAGCACCGCCTGGAGGACGCCATCTCGGCGACGCGCGCGGCGATCGAGGAGGGCATCGTCTCCGGCGGTGGCTCCGCGCTCATCCACGTCTCCAAGGTCCTCGACGACCTGGGCCTCACCGGCGACGAGGCGACCGGCGTCTCCATCGTCCGCAAGGCGCTCGTCGAGCCGGCCCGCTGGATCGCGGAGAACGCCGGTCTCGAGGGCTACGTCGTGACGGCGAAGGTCACCGAGCTGCCCGTCGGCCAGGGCTTCAACGCCGCCACCGGCGAGTACGGCGACCTGATCGCCCAGGGCGTCATCGACCCGGTCAAGGTCACCCGCTCGGCCGTCCAGAACGCCGCCTCCATCGCCGGCATGCTGCTGACGACCGAGGCCCTCGTGGTGGACAAGCCCGAGGAGGAGGCCCCGGCCGCCGGCCAGGGTCACGGCCACGGTCACGGCCACTGATCGGTCACTGATCGATCATCGGTTCCGAACGGCTCGCGTCTCTCCGGAGGCGCGAGCCGTTCGCGTTTCGCGGTAAACCAAAAACGATCTCAGACGTCACGCTGGACAGAAGACCAAACGCGGTTCTCCCCGAATAGCCAACGTATTTGGCAATCGAATGAAATATTTGCACATTCTGTAGTCGTTGCCGTCGCCGTTCGATTACGCCCCGTTATCTCCGCCTCAATGTGACCAATCCGTAGCCGTTTGCGATGACGACAGTCACTATCAGGGCGGGCATCATGCCTAACGTGACCGAGGGATGCGTCGCCGACGCCAAAAATGGGGTGAGGCTTGCGACGAGGTCTGATGGGGTCGCCCACAGGGATGATCTCAAGGATCTGACGAGCCTCGCCGTTCAGGGGGATCGCACCGCGATCGAGTCTCTGATCGCGCAACTGCGGCCGATGGTCGTCCGATATTGCCGTGGTCGTCTGGGCCGGGTTTCCGGTCAGTATCACATCGCGGACGACGTGGCCCAGGAAGTATGCATAGCGGTGCTGTCCGCACTGCCCCGCTACCGTGACATGGGACGCCCGTTCGCGTCCTTCGTCTTCGGCATCGCGTCTCACAAGGTGGCCGACGCGCTGCGCAGCTCCGTACGATCCGCCGTGCCCACCCAGGATCTTCCTGACGGGCCCGACGAGGGTCCGGGGCCGGAGGAGACCGTGGTGCGTTACATCGAGGCCGAACACGCCCGCCGGCTGCTGTCGAGGCTGCCGGACAACCAGCGCGAGCTACTCATGCTTCGAGTGGTGTCGGGCCTTTCCGCCGAGGAGACGGGTAATGTACTTGGCATGTCACCAGGTGCGGTTCGTGTGGCCCAGCACAGGGCGCTGGCCCGGCTACGAGCGATGGCGGAGCTGGAGTCGATAGCTTGACCGCGGAGCCGTCGAGCAGGGGGCGCGAGCGGAGGCCCGAACCGCGGGACGGGGCTCGCGACGACCCGGAGCGAGAACGATCATGACAACGGTTCACCCGCGACGTCCGGCTCGGAGATACGGGCCGGACGAGGACCCGGCGGTAGCCGAGAGCGACGAGCTCGTGGAGGCGCTCTCCGGCAGGAGGCCCGTCTCCACCTCAGACGTCGCGGTCGCCCTGCTGGCGGCCCTGATCGACGACGTGGATCAGCGGTGTTCCTCGGTGTCGATCACGCCGTCCACGTAACCACGGGCGTATTCCCAGCTCACGTAGTCGGTGGGGTTGGGCTGGTAGGCGGGCTCGTGCACCTGGGGCTGGCCGTTCTCGATCATCTGGCGCAGGTTGCCGCGCAGCAGCTCCCAGTCGAAGTAGTGCTGTTCCCCGCATTCGGGGCAGTCGAGCACCAGGCCGAGCACACCCTGGGGCTCCAGCAGTGAGCGGAAGACCTCCACGTCGGCGAGGTCGGTCATGGCCTCGTCGCGCTCGTCCGTCGTCAGCGGCTCGGGATCGTCGGGATCGCCCAGCGCCGCCGCCGGGTCGTCGGGGTCATCCGCGAACGGGTCGCGAGGGACATCGTCGAGCACGATCCCACCTTATGGCCTGGATGTGACAGACAGGTTCCGAACTGCACGAGTAGGACGCTCCGGGGCGGCACGGGCAGGTCAGAGGCCCGGAGGCACCCGCATACGAAGGCTTCCGAGGGCGGGGAGGGCCGAGATTCCCGGTGCCACGGGCCACGGACCCGGTGCGCGGGGGTGCCCGGAAGTGGTATTGACCCGGTGTGCCCGACGGGTGGCAAGGACCCCGGTGTGCCCGGCCTCCCGACGGTGCGAAGCGAGAGACCCTAGGTGAGCCAGCCGCGCCGGGAGGCCTCCACGCCCGCCTGGAACCGGGACTGCGCCCCCAGCTCGGCCATGGCGTCGGCGAACCTGGCGCGCACCGTGCGGACCGAGACGCCCAGCTGCCGGGCGATCATCTCGTCGGGGACGCCCTGGCCGGCCAGCCGCAGCACCCTGACCACCCCGTCGTCGCGGTGGGTCCCGGGCAGGCGGGCCCCGCGGGCCCACAGCTCCTCGAAGAGCGAGCGCAGCGCGGCCACCACGACCGGAGCCCTGACCAGGTGGAAGTTGTAGGCGTTCTCGGCGAGCGCGCCGCCCCACCGGGCGGGCATGCCCGCGGCGTCGTCCCCCGCGACGAGGAACCAGCTGGGCACCGTGTCGAGGGTGCGCACCTCGGCCCCCGCCTCCTCGAACTGGTCCAGCTTGTCGCGCAGGCCGGGGATCTCCAGGGTGTGGACCGGGATGACGACCCGGCAGGAGAGCAGGCCGGTGCGCTGGCCGCCGATCCACTGGTCGGCGTAGCGGTGCGCGAAGTCGCTCATCGTCCGCCGGTCGGGGATGCTCGACAGCAGTTTCAGCGGTGGGGCCTGGACCGCCATGCCGATCACGCTCTCGTAGAGCTCGTCGGCGCCCCCGACCAGGTCCACGGAGAACTGGCCGGTCTGGTAGTCGCGTCCGGCGTCGTACTGGTGGATGAAGCCGCGGATCGAGCCGAGCACGGTGTCGATCCTGCGGCTCTCGGCGGCGAGCCGGTCCAGCCTCTCCGCGACCAGGTGGCCGAGGGCCGCGGCCGGGTGGCGGGCCAGGTACTCACCCCCCTGCTCGTCGACCACGCCCAGCCGTACCAGGGTGGCCAGCTCTCGGGCGAGCGGCTCGGGCGAGCGGTTGGTGGCCTGGGCGAGCTCGGCACAGGTGGCGCGGTGCAGGCGCAGGACCGCGTTGTAAAGGGCCGTCTGGGCCGGGGTGAGCCCCAGGCTCTCCAGCGGGTCGGGCAGTGTGGGTGTGTCGGTGCTCATCGGCGAGGGACTCCTGCAAGTGACACGAGGGTCTGGCGAGGATAACTCGGCGAATCGTCCCTGTCCGGGCGTTGCTCCTACTCGCAGGCCGTGGTGTGCAGCTTCGTGCAATTGCACGTTTCGACATTGCGAGACGAACGCATCGTGACGCACTCTTGACTCAGCGTCGGCACAAGGCGCGGATCACGCACCAGCCGGATGCGGAGGGGGGTTCGGTTGGCGTCAGGGCATCTCCGCGCCGATGCCGGTGATCCGGGGGGCCGAGCGGGTCACCGACCGCTCGGCTCCCCGCTTTTCCCCGGGTCCTCGGGGGCCCGTCCTTCCTCCGGGCCCCCCGGGGCCCCCGGCACTCCAGGTCGTCCGGCCCTCGGCGCCCCGGGTCTCCGGCACCCCAGGCCCTCCGGGCCCCCGGGGCCCCCGGGGACCGCCTTTTCCCCCGGGTCCACCAGGTTTGGCGCCAGACTCTAAACTGTGACCCGGGGGTCGGCGCCTTTCCCCGTCATGAGAGCGCCGCGGCAGGAGGGTTGCAGATGGCCAAGTTCACCGAGCCGGGGCTCACGTTCGACGACGTGTTGCTGGTTCCCGCGTATTCGGACCTGCAGCCGGGGCAGGCCGACACCACCACGCGGCTGTCACGGGGCATCACCCTGCGGATCCCGCTGGTCTCCGCGGCGATGGACACGGTCACCGAGGCCCGCATGGCGGTGGCGATGGCGCGCCAGGGCGGCATCGGCGTCCTGCACCGCAACCTGTCGATCGAGGACCAGGCCCAGCAGGCCGACCTCGTCAAGCGCTCCGAGGCCGGGATGGTCACCAACCCGGTCACCTGCTCCCCGGACGAGACGCTGGCCGACGTCGAGCGCCTCTGCGCGACGTACCGGATCTCCGGCGTCCCGGTGACCGACGAGACCGGCGTGCTCGTCGGCATCGTCACCAACCGCGACATGCGCTTCGAGACCGACGAGAACCGTCCGGTGCGCGAGGTCATGACCCCGATGCCGCTGGTCACCGCGCCGGTCGGGGTCTCCACCGACGACGCGTTCGCCCTGCTCAAGCAGAACAAGATCGAGAAGCTCCCGCTGGTCGACGCCGGGGGGCGGCTGCGCGGGCTCATCACCGTCAAGGACTTCACCAAGAGCGAGCAGTATCCCCTCGCCACCAAGGACGCCGACGGCCGGCTCGTCGTGGGGGCGGCCGTCGGCGTCGGCGGCGACGCGGAGAAGCGGGCGATCGCGCTCATCGAGGCCGGGGTCGACGTGATCGTGGTGGACGTCGCGCACGGCCACTCCAAGGGCCTCGCCGACATGATCGCCAAGATCAAGTCCAACAGCCGGGTCGAGGTGATCGGCGGCAACATCGCCACCCGTGCGGGCGCCCAGATGCTGGTCGACGCCGGGGTCGACGCGGTCAAGGTCGGGGTCGGGCCCGGCTCCATCTGCACCACCCGCGTGGTCGCCGGTGTCGGCGCCCCGCAGGTGACGGCGATCCACGAGGCCTCGCTGGCCGCCGGTCCCGCCGGGGTCCCGGTGATCGGCGACGGCGGCCTGCAGTACTCGGGCGACATCGTCAAGGCCATCGCGGCCGGGGCCGACACGGTCATGCTCGGCTCCCTCCTGGCGGGCTGCGAGGAGTCCCCGGGTGAGCTGATCTTCATCAACGGCAAGCAGTTCAAGTCGTACCGGGGCATGGGCTCGCTCGGCGCGGTCCGCAACCGTGAGCGCGGCGGCGCCTCCTTCAGCAAGGACCGCTACGCCCAGGGCGACGTCGGCAACGAGGACAAGTTCATCCCCGAGGGCATCGAGGGACAGGTCCCCTACCGCGGCCCGGTCGCCGCGGTGGCCCACCAGCTCATCGGCGGCCTGCGCCAGGGCATGTGGTACGCCGGGTGCCGTACGGTCTCCGACATGCACGTGCGGTGCGAGCTGATGCCGATCACGGCGGCCGGTCTCAAGGAGAGCCACCCGCACGACATCCAGATGACGGTCGAGGCTCCCAACTACCACGGTCGCTAGGGGCGGCCCGCGCCGGGCACGCGGGCGAACGTGGCGTGCGCCGCACGCACGGGACACCGCGCGCACGGCCGTACCGCATGGAACGTGGCGTGCAAGGCGCACGCATGGAACGCGGCGTGCGCTGTGCACGCACGGAACGGGAAAGACAGACATATGACTCAGGTGGAGATCGGCCGCGGCAAGAACGGCCGTCGTGCCTACGCGCTCGACGAGATCGGCATCGTTCCGTCCCGTCGCACCCGCGACCCGGAGGAGGTCTCGATCGCCTGGCAGATCGACGCCTACCGCTTCGAGCTGCCCGTCGTGGTGAGCCCGATGGACAGCGTGGTCTCGCCGAAGACCGCCATCGAGGTCGGCAGGCTCGGCGGTCTCGCCGTGCTCGACCTCGAAGGGCTGTGGACCCGGTACGACGACCCGATGCCGCTGCTGGAGGAGGTGGCCGAGCTCAAGGGCGAGCCCGCCACGAGGCGGCTGCAGGAGATCTACGACGCGCCGATCAAGGAGGAGCTGATCGGCCGCCGCATCGAGGAGATCCGCGCCGCCGGGGTGGCGACGGCCGTCCGGCTGTCCCCGCAGCGCACGGTCCAGTACCACAAGGCCGTCATCGACGCGGGCGTGGACATCTTCGTGATCCGCGGCACCACGGTCTCCGCCGAGCACGTCTCCGGCAGGGCCGAGCCGCTCAACCTCAAGCAGTTCATCTACGAGCTCGACGTCCCCGTGGTCGTCGGCGGGTGCGCCACCTACACCGCGGCCCTGCACCTGATGCGGACCGGCGCGGCCGGGGTGCTCGTCGGCTTCGGCGGCGGCGCCTCGCACACCACCCGCACGGTGCTGGGCGTGGTGGTGCCGATGGCCACCGCGATCTCCGACGTGGCCGCCGCCCGCCGCGACTACATGGACGAGTCCGGCGGCCGTTACGTCCACGTCATCGCCGACGGCGGAATGGGCACCTCCGGCGACATCGCGAAGGCGATCGCGGTGGGCGCGGACGCGGTCATGGTCGGCTCGCCGCTGGCGAGGGCCGTCGAGGCTCCCGGCCAGGGCTTCCACTGGGGTTCCGAGGCGCAGCACCCCGATCTGCCCAGGGGCAAGCGGGTCGAGTTCGGCACGGTCGGCACGCTGGAGCAGATCCTGCACGGCCCCTCCTCGGTGGCCGACGGCTCGATGAACCTGATGGGCGCGCTCAGGCGCACGATGGCCACCGCCGGATACTCCGACCTCAAGGAGTTCCAGCGGGTCGAGGTCGTCGTCGCCCCGCAGGTCGGCTGACATCTCGTCCGGCCTGTCGAGGCTCCGTGCGCGAACCCCCGGCCCGCCGGGCCGGGGGTTCGCCGTCTCCCGTACCGTCGGTAACCGAAATGACGCGCTTGAAGAAATCTGTGAGCATTCATACGTGCCAAATGACCGGGAGCTCCGGGGCGCCCTCAAGGAGGGGCCCTTCCACGTCGCGCTGCGCGCCGCGGTGGAGACCCGTGGGCTGACCCTGAGCGGGATCCGCCAGCAGCTCGGGGAACGCGGTCTGCGCGTCGGGATGACGAGCCTGAGCTACTGGCAACAGGGTCTGCGCCGTCCTGAGCGCCCCGAGTCGCTGCGCGCCGTGCGCGCCCTGGAGGAGATCCTCGTCCTGCCGCCGCGCTCCCTCATGGCCCTTCTCGGCCCGCCCCGGCCGCGCGGGCGGGACGCGGGGAAGCTGCCGGTGGGCGCCCTCCCCTACTCCGCGATCATGGATTCCTCCCAGACGCTGTCGGCGATGATCCACGATCTGAACGGGGTGGCCGACGACTGGCGCCTGCACATCGCCGGGATGTACGAGACGTTGCAGATCGGCCCTGACCGCAGCACCGTGCGGCGCGAGACGCTCCAGGTGGTGCAGGCGCACGAGGAGGCCACCGACCGCTACATCATGGTCTACCGGGGCGATCTGGGATGCGACGTGGAGCGCGTGCGCGTCCGGGCCCTGGAGGACTGCCGGGTCGGCCGGGTCCGCCGCGACGGGCCGACCGCCCTGGTCGTGGCGGAACTGCTGTTCGACCAGATGCTGCGCCCCGGCGAGACGCAGATCATCCGCTACGAGCTGGCCGACCCGAGCGGCGTGGAGACCGTCGAGTACGAGCGGGGCTTCCGGCACCCGGCCGGGCAGTACGTGCTCCGGGTGAACTTCACGCCGGAAGCCCTCCCGGTGCGCGTCCGGCGGTTCGCCCGCCAGGGCTCCGGCACCGGCGAACAGGACCTCGGCGAGCTCTCCCTCAACGCCCACAACGCCGTGCACCTGGTGGCCGGGTCGCTGGAACCCGGCCTGGTCGGCATCCGCTGGGACTGGTCCTGAGCCTGCCGCGCCCGGCTCGCGCGGCAGGCCCGGTCATCCGGTCATCCGGCCGGGCGGCGGGGCACCGGCCCGGACGGCCGGGGCTGGAGACCGGCCCGGGGGCACGGCGTCAAGGGCGCCGGCCCGGGGGCGGTGATCCGGGGGAGCGGGCTCAGCGGGCTCAGCGGGGTTCGGTGATCCAGGTGCCGCCGCGCATGACGCCGGAGACCTCCAGGTCGTCGGTGAGCACCACCAGGTCGGCCCGCTTGCCGACCGAGACGGAGCCCAGGCGGTCGGCGAGACCGAGAACCCGGGCCGGGGTGAGGGAGGCGATCTCGGACGCCTCGGACAGTGACAGGCCCACCTCGCGTACGGCGCGCCGGAACGCGACGTCCATGGTCAGGGTGCTGCCCGCGATGGTGCCGCCCTCGGCCAGCCTGGCTACCCCGTCCGCGACGTTCACCGTCATCGCGCCGAGCCCGTAGACGCCGTCGCCCATGCCCGCCGCCGCCATGGCGTCGGTGATCAGCGCGGTCCTGCCGGGACCGGCGACCTCGAAGGCGAGGCGCGTCATGGCCGGGTGCAGGTGCACGCCGTCGTTGATCAGCTCGACCGTGACGCGCTCGTCCTGGAGCAGCGCGGCGATCGGCCCGGGGGCGCGGTGGTGCAGCGGCGGCATCGCGTTGTAGAGGTGGGTCGCGACGCTGCCGCCCGCCTCGATACCGGAGATCGTCTGCTCGTAGGTGGCGTCGCTGTGGCCGAGGGCGGCGATCACGCCGTTGGCCACCGCCTCCCGTACGGTGTCCAGCGCGCCGGGCAGCTCGGCGGCGATGGTGATCATCCGCACGTGGCCGCGTCCGGCCTTGAGGAGCGCGGCGAACTCCCCTGGCGAGGGCTCGCGCAGCAGTGCCGGGTTGTGCGCCCCGCACCGGGCGGCGGAGATGTAGGGGCCCTCGAAGTGGATCCCGGCCAGCAGCCCGTCCTCGCACAGGTCGGCGAGGGAGGCGGCGCTCTGGGCCAGGTCGTCCAGGGACGCGGTGACCAGGCTGGCCATGAGCGTGGTGGTGCCGTGGCGGGCGTGCAGGTCGACGGCCCGGCTCGCCTGGTCCGGGTCGCCGGTGGGGAAGGAACCGCCCGCCCCGCCGTGGTTGTGGATGTCGACGAAGCCCGGCACGACGTACCGGCCGCCGAGGCCGAGCCCGGCGCCGGGGGCCGAGCCCTGGCCCACGTGGGTGATGCGGCCGTCTTCGATGGTGAGCCAGCCTTCGTGGACACCTTCGGGGGTCACGACGCGGGCGTCGGCGAGTGTGATGCTCATGCTCCCCATCCTCGCGGGTCCCCGGGAGAACCTGTTCCCGGCACTCCCGGAGCTCGGATCTCCCGCCGGAATCGTGCCGAGGTCGCGCCGGGAACGGTGTCGCGGAACGTGAGGAGCCGTTCCCTGTGTCCCGGCCCTTCCGGCCCCCTCCCGGGAGAGGGGATCCCGTACGTTGCTCTCCCTTGGGCATCTCATGGTGTTCCCGCTGTTCGCGGGGGTATGGCGTGAATCACCGTCGCCGTTTCCTACCGGTCGGTAATGGTGCCTAGGGTAGATGGGTAGATACCTCACGTAAGGCGACAAGCCGCACCCCAGGGGGTTGCACATGACGGCGCGAATGGGCACCGGACGGCTCGGTCCTGCCGAACGGTCCGCCGCACTGGCGCAGATGAGCGCCGAGGAACTCGACGTGGTGGTGATCGGAGGCGGGGTCGTCGGAGCGGGAGTCGCACTGGACGCGGTGACCCGCGGCTTGTCGGTCGGGCTGCTCGAGGCGCGCGACTTCGCCTCGGGCACTTCCTCCAGGTCGTCCAAGCTGATCCACGGCGGCCTGCGCTATCTGGAACAGCTCAACTTCGATCTGGTCAGGGAGGCGCTCCAGGAGCGGGCCCTGCTGCTGCAGCGGATCGCCCCGCACCTGGTGCGGCCGGTGCCGTTCCTGTTCCCGCTGACGCATTACGGCTGGGAGCGGCCCTACGTCGGCGCGGGACTGGCGCTGTACGACGCGATGGGCTTCTCCACCGGCCTCGCCCGGGGGGTGCCGGGCCACAGGCACCTGTCGCGTACGAGGGCGTTGCGGCTCGCGCCCGCGTTGCGCAAGACGGCGTTCTCCGGCGCGGTGCAGTACTGGGACGCCCAGGTCGACGACGCCCGCCACGTGATGACCACGCTGCGGACGGCGGCCATGTACGGGGCCAACGTCGCCTCGCGGGCCCAGGTGGTGGGTTTCCTGCGCGAGGGGGAGCGGGTCACCGGGGTCCGGGTGCGCGACCTGGAGGGCGGCAGGGAGTTCGAGGTGCGGGCCCGTCAGGTGGTCAACGCCACCGGGGTGTGGACGGACGACGTCCAGGAGATGGTCGGCGGGCGCGGGCAGATCCACGTGCGTGCCTCCAAGGGGATCCACCTGGTGGTGCCGCGCGACCGGATCCACTCGCTCACCGGGATCATCCTGCGCACCGAGAAGTCGGTGCTGTTCGTCATCCCCTGGGGACGTCACTGGATCATCGGCACCACCGACACCGCCTGGAAGCTGGACCGGGCCCACCCGGCGGCGTCGCGGTCGGACATCGACTACGTCCTCGACCACGTGAACGAGGTGCTCTCGGTCCCGCTCACCCGCGAGGACGTCGAGGGCGTCTACGCCGGGCTGCGCCCGCTGCTGTCGGGGGAGTCGGAGGAGACGTCCAAACTCTCCCGCGAGCACGTGGTGGCCCATCCGGTTCCGGGGCTGGTCATGGTGGCCGGGGGCAAGTACACGACATATCGCGTTATGGCGAAGGACGCGGTCGACGCCGTGGCCCACGGCCTGGACCAGCGGGTCCCGCCCTCCTGCACCGACCGGGTCCCGCTGGTCGGTGCCGAGGGCTACCAGGCGATGTGGAACTCCCGGCAGCGGCTGGCCCAGTCCTCCGGGCTGCACGTGGCCAGGATCGAACACCTGCTCCAGCGGTACGGGTCGATGATCGACGAGGTCTTGGCGCTGATCGAGCGGGACCCGTCGCTGGCCAAGCCGCTGACGGGGGCCGACGACTACCTCCGCGCGGAGGTGGTCTACGCGGCGACCCACGAGGGCGCCCGGCACGTGAACGACGTGCTGACCCGGCGTACGCACATCTCGATCGAGACCTTCCACCGGGGGCTGGGCGTGGTCGAGGAGACGGCCCAGCTGCTCGCCGAGCCGCTGGGCTGGGACGCCGAGCAGGTCAAGCGCGAGGTGGAGTACTACACCAAGCGCGTGGAGTCCGAGCGCCTCTCCCAGGAGCAGGACACCGACCAGGAGGCCGACGCCATCCGTCTCGGCGCCCCGGAGATCGTGCCGGTGGCCAGTCCCGAGACGAACCCGGTGTAAGCCCCTCGAGAGCCGGGCTCCGGTGCGGCCCTCGAAACGGGAAAGCCTCGCAACCCGGCCCGGCTCTCGAAACGGGAAAGCCCCGCAACCCGGCCCTCGGGAGCCGGGACATCCCGCAACCCGCTGTGGCCCCCGAAACGGAAAGGCCCCCGGGTCCCGAGAGACTCGGGGCCCGGGGACTCCTCCGGAGGGACTGACGGGACTCCGGAGGGGCTGGTGGGTGCCCGGGGGCCCGCCGGCCCCGGGGAGGGGCCGGCGGGAGGTTCCGGAGGGACTAGCGGGTGAAGGCCTGGAACTCGGCCGCGCGCAGGTGGTCCCTGACGGGGCTGGCCGTGGCGCAGTCGGTGGCGGAGTTGGGGTCGGCGTCCTGCTCACCGGCGTAGACCGGGTTGCCGGTGCACTGGGTGGAGACGGCCCGCAGGGTCAGGTGGGTCGCGGTGGTCGTGGGGATCTTGAAGGACTCGATCACCAGGTCGGCGCCACGGGGACGCGGCCTGCGCGTCTCGAAGGCGTTGGACGGGCTGGTGTAGACGACCGAGAAGGACGCCGGTGAGGAGCAGTCCTTCTTGGTGGCGTCGCAGGCCAGGACCTCGAAGGCGCGCAGGGCGCTGAAGCGGTTCTGGGTGCCCGGGTCGGCCGGGTCGGTGGCGGCGGGGGGCCTGAGCATGGCGCTGACCTGCACGCGGCGGATCTTCTCCGGCTTGGTCCCGGCCAGGTCCACGGTGACGGACTTGCCGGAGACCGGACCGGTGAGCGAGGCCCAGTTCGTCGCCTCCGTCTCGTCGATCAGCTTGGCCTGGTTGACGCCGTCGCCGGTCGCGGTGGCGCCCAGCGCCGCCGAGGCGAGGTTCTTCGGAATCGCGAGCGGGAGCGGCAGCTTCAGGCCGGGCAGCACCGCGAACTTCACCCGGGTGTGCCCGAACCCGTTGCCCGCGACCACGAAGTCGTAGATCCCCGGGGTCATCTCGACGGTGTCGCCGAGCGGGGTCGCCGGGTCGGTGTCGGCCACCGGCACGACGCGGCCCTCGTAGTCGCCGACGTACAGCCGCAGCGCGGCGTCCTCGGCGTCGAGCAGCGGCTTGAGCTGGATCTTCCCGTTCTTGCCGGCCGGGTCGACGAAGCTCGGCGTCGGGTCGGGGTCGTTGGCCCCGACGCTCGCCGCGCCCTGGCCGAGGCCGTGCTCGGCGAACGCGCGCCACATGATGGCCTGGTTCGCGCCGCCGAAGCGGATGGCGTCGGCCGCGAGCAGCGCGTCGCGGTGGTCGACGTAGCTGACCGCGCCGGAGGCCATCAGCAGCAGCGCGTCGAAGGAGACCTGCGCCCAGCGGCGGTTGCCGGGGCACTCCCCGAGCGGGGTCTTGCCGTCGGCGCACGCCTTCTGCTTCGCCGGGGTGCCCTGGCCGTACTTCTGCACGAAGGCCTTGCGCACGTCGTACTGGGTCGCCGACCAGATCTCACCGTCGGCGTGCACCTGCTGGCCGACGATGTCGTACGCGATGTCGCTGTAGTTCAGCGGGGAGTCGGACATGTCGTAGTTGCGGATGCCCGCCTTCTTGTCGCCGGTGACGTAGCCGCCGGTGACGTACGGGGTGTCGCCCGCGGGGCGGAAGCCGTACTCGGAGAGGTACTCCATCGCGAACAGGTCGGAGGTGCTCTCGTTCATCGCCCCGGCCTGGGCGCCGCTCCACCCGGCGTTCGGGCCGCCGATCATGCGGCCGGAGATCGCGTGGGTGTACTCGTGCCCGATCACCGACATGTCGTAGTCGCCGTCCACGCAGGGCGAGTAGAACGAGCCCGCGATCGGCTGCCACATGTACATGTTGGTGATGGGCGCGACCCCGTCGGGGCCGGTGATCTGGTTGGCGTTGTCGCGCACGCTGAGCACCCGGGCGCCCGCCTGGGCGTTGCCCTGCTCGGGGTCGCCGCCGAGGCCGCCGCGCTCGCCGTTGTCGTTCTGCATGTTCCAGGCGGTCTCGGTGAAGCCGAGCCGGTAGGACCAGTCGTGCATGCGGTTGTGCATGACGTGCAGGTTGGAGATGGCGGCTTCGAGGTCGGCCTCGCCGGGCTGGTCCAGGGCGGCCGGGTCGCACTTGGCCGTGTACCACTTGTTGGTCCACGGGTAGACGTACTCACGGTTCGGCGTGGTCACGTTGGTGCGGGTGCCGACGGAGAACGCGTCGCCGCTGGCGCGGTTCTCCACGGTCTTGGTGGCGTTGCTGACGCTCGTGTTCGCCGGGGTGTCCGTGGCGTGGTCGACGTCCCACGCCTTGCCGGTGGCCGGGTCGGCCCCGACCACGTCGCAGCCGGGACCGGCCTTGGCGCACCACGTCGCGCGGGTGTCGGTGCCGGAGTAGTCGGCCGGGGGATTGGCGGGGAACGCCTTCCAGCGGGGGTCGTCCGGCGCGCTGTGGTGGTCCACCAGGTTCTCGCGGGTCAGGATCTCGCCGCTGACCGCGTCCACGTGCGTCGTGTACGCGGCGGGCTCGCCCTCGCCGCCGCCGATCAGGGTGATCTGGAACGCGTTGTGCGTCCCGTCGGGTGCGGGCACCGCCGTGGCGGTGGCCTTCTTGACGGTGGCCGTGGCCAGGTCGATCCCGCCGTCCCTGGCCGCGATCTCCAGCGCCTGCCGTTCGGTGAGCCTGGCGGCGGGAGGCGCCTCGGAGGAGCGCGAGAGGGTCGAGGTGACGTGGAGGACCTTGCCGCCCTTCACGCCGACCACCACCTGGCCGTCCACGCCCGCGGGCAGGCCGCCGAATTTCTGCCGCAGGAGTACGGCGTACCCGTCCCCGATGGGGTTGGCGGCGACCTTCTCCAGCGCGTCCACGGCCTCGCCGGAGAGGCCGAAGAGGTTCTCGTTCGCCTTGAGGTAGGCCCGCGCGGCCCGCTCGGGGTCGGCGTCCAGGCCCTCGGCGAGGGGGGCGGAGCCGGTGATGACGGCCGGGGTGCCGAGAGCGTTCCACCGGATCGTCGCGGCACTCGCCGACGCCGACCTGGAGAGCGAGGTGGGGGGAGCGACGCTGCCGCGCCGGTTGTCCAAATCGGGCTTGGCGCCGTGTTCGGCCTGGAAGTCGTGGACCTTGGGGGGCCCGCCGCCGGGTTCGCCCTGGGCGACCCCCGGCAGGGGAATGACGAGCGCCGCGGTGGCGGCGGCGATGACGGTAACGCGTGACCAGGGTTTGGTCGGCACCGATCCTCCTGCGAAAGATGGCCGTCGCCGGCCACGCCACACGCGGATCACGTGTGTTGCGCAAGAGGTAACACCGATTCAAGTGTCATGACAAGATCTTGTAAAGGTGTACATGTCGGTGTTATGGGACGCCTCGGGGGAGCGCGTAGGTGAGTGCGCCCCCGGCGGTCGGCCGGGGGCGCGGGTCGTGGAGTCAGGGAAAGGTCAGGAGAAGGGGATCCAGGCCTGGTCGCTCAGGTCCCTCATGTCGCTGACCTTGAGGCCGAGGTCGGAGACCGTCCACAGGCTGTCGCCGACGACGACCGAGCGGCGGATGCCCGGGTCGTAGGCCATGCGGCCGTTCTCCACCGGCTCGGGCCTGGGATGGCTGACCGTGCCGGTCCGGTCGATCGCGGAGTCGTCGATCCTGAGGACCAGGGCGGTCCCGTTGGTCTGCTCGGTCCCGGTCCACGAGTTCACCGGGAGGACCGCCATCCCCGTCTTCGCCCAGTACAGGAAGGCGTGCGGGTCCCACTCGGCCTCGGAGCCCGAGTCCTTCTGGAACATCTGCGACAGGCGGCGCGGGTTGGCCGGGTCGCTGACGTCGAACAGGGAGACCTGGGTGCCGAGCGTGCGGCCCTGCTCGCTGGCCTCCTGGCCCACGCCGATCAGCCGCCCGTCGCCCGCCGGGTGCAGGTACGCCGAGTAGCCGGTGATCTTCAGCTCGCCCGTCCTCCTCGGTGCCGCCGGGTCGCGCAGGTCGAGCGTGTAGAGCGGGTCCACCTGCTTGAACGTCACCACGTAGCCGACGGGGCCGATGAAGCGGACCGAGTAGATCCGCTCTCCCCGCCCGAGGCCGCCGACCTCGCCGGTCTTGGCCAGGGTGTCGGCGTCGAGCACGTAGACGGCGCTGGAGGTGTCCGGCGCGGCCGGGGAGCCGGTCGGGGTGTCCGGGGAGCCGGTCGAGGTGTCCCGCGCGTCGGTCGAGGTGGTGGCGACCCGCAGGTGCCCCTCGTACTCCGACAGGGAGTACTGGTTGAGCAGCCTGCCGGAGACCTTGCCCGAGGCGACGTAGCGGGGTGCCCCGGCCGCGGTGATGTCGAACCGATGGATCTCGGTCTCCTCCGGCGGCGGCTCGGGGGCCGCCGTCGGAGGAACGGTGTCACCGGGCGGGAGAGTCGGAGACGGTGAGATCGTGATGGGCGTGGACGGGGTGCCGGAGAAGGTCACCGAGGGGACCGGGGCCGGCGAGACGGCCGAGGGCGTCGCGGGCTCGGGGAGCAGGCTCGGGGCCGGGTCGGCGTTCGAGACGGACGCCGGGGTGACGGTGGGGGCGGGCGACGAGTTCGGCGTCAAGGTCGGCGCGGTGGTCGACGACGCCTCGGGGACGGGGGTGACGGTCGCGGAGTCGGACGGCGAGGAGGTCGCCGGGGCGTCCTCGACGATCGCCGGGTCGATCGCCCGGGGCCACCACCAGCGCGGGTTGCTGGCCACGTAAAGGCTGGTGCCCGTCCCGTAGACGGTGTCGCCGTCGGCCGCGACGCCGATCGGGGCCGTCTCGGTGAGGGCCTTCGACAGGTCGAGGCTGTGCACGGTCAGCATCGACGTCCCGGTGTACTCCGCGGGGTGGCTGACCTGCCCGCAGTCGACCGTGCGGTCCGAGGTCACCCCGTCCGCGGACGTCAGCTCGTACTTCGGCAGCCACGCCTCGATCGGCGCCTTGGCGACGATCTCCGTGTTCCGCCGGGTGCGCTCGTTGTCCGACAGGCCGGGGTCGACGTCGGGGAACTCGATGCGCGGCTGGCTGCGCACCACGATCCGCACGGTCGAGCCGACCATCCTGGCGTCCACGTGGGCGCCGTCGGGGGTGAGCGAGCCGATCACCTTCGGTTTCCCCTCGCCCGACAGGTCGACGAGGACGTAGCGCGGTCCCGGGCTCGGCGCGCGCTTCGCCGACGCGCCGTACGGGATGATCCCGCCGCCGGAGAACAGCACCAGCGCCCGGTCACCGCTGAGCAGCAGGTCGGCCGGGACCCACGACTGCTCGGCGTCCACGAGCCTGAGCGTGCCGGTGACCTTCCTGGTCGCGGTGTCCACCACCCGCAGCACGCCGCGGTTCACGGTGACGACCCGGTCGCCGTCGGTCTTCACCAGGTCGGGCTCGTCGACCCCGGCCTCGTGCGTGTTCGTGGTGGAGTGCTCGGGAGCCCCGGTCGCCCGCTTGGCGGAGGCGTCCTGCGACTCCGCGTACATGACCACGGGGCCGCCGATGCCCCAGGGGCCGACGTTCCTCGCCGTCGCCGCGCGCAGGCCGGCCAGCATGTCGTCGCAGTCGCTGTAGGAGACGAGCTTGACGTTCCCCAGATCGACCGGCGCCGTCGCACGGCCCGCGGCGGTCTTCGTCTCCGTCGACGTGCACGCCGTGGCGAGCAGCGCGGCGGCGAGGGTGACAGCGCCGGCCGTACGAATCGATGTCCTCATGCCCCTACGACGGATCGGGAGGACATGTGGTTCAACACCTTGCTACCCGCCGGTAGTCAGGGTGCGCCTCCCACGATTACGCTGCGAACATGGCCGTTCCCCCTGAAATGACGCGGGCCGAGATGACACGGGTCCTCGCTCCCCGCATGATCGAACGCGTCGTGCGGCACGTGACCTCCGATGGTAAGACGCGGGAGATCACGGCGCCGTTCACCGGCGAGGTCCTCGCCGAGATGCCCGTCTCCACCGCCGACGACGTCCGCTCCGCCCACGCCGTGGCGCGGGAGGCACAGCGGGCGTGGGCGGCCCGGCCCGCGCGGGAGCGGGCCGAGCCCTTCCTGCGCCTGCACGACGCCATCCTCGACCGCCGCGAGGAGATCCTCGACGTGGTCCAGTGGGAGACCGGCAAGGCCCGCAGGCACGCCTTCGAGGAGGTCCTCGACGTCGCGGGCTGCACCCTCTACCACGCGCGGCGGGCCCCCGGCCTGCTGGAGCCGAGGCGACGGGCCGGGATCATGCCCGTCGCCACCAGGACCGTCGAGACGCGCCAGCCCCGGGGGACGGTGGCCCTGATCTCGCCGTGGAACTATCCGCTCTCGCTCGGCGTCACCGACGCCGTTCCCGCGCTGCTCGCGGGGAACGCCGTGGTCCACAAGCCCGACACCCAGACCGCGCTGTCCACGCTGTGGACGATCGACCTGCTCGTCTCCCTCGGCATGCCCAGGGAGATCTGGCAGGTCGTCCTCGGCGACCCCGCGGAGATCGGCGAACCGCTGCTCGACGGCGCCGACTACGTGGCGTTCACCGGCTCCACCCGGGCCGGCCGGAAGATCGCCGAGGAGGCGGCCAGGCGGCTGATCGGCTGCTCGCTGGAGCTCGGCGGCAAGAACCCGATGCTCGTGCTCGACGACGCCGACCTGGACGCGGCGACCCAGGGCGCGCTGCGCGCCTGCTTCACCAACGCCGGGCAGCTGTGCCTGTCCGTCGAGCGGCTCTACGTCCACGACTCCGTGCACGACGAGTTCGTGGCGCGGCTCGTGCGGCAGGTCGGGAACATGAGGCTCGGCGCCGGGCTCGACTGGAACGTGCAGATGGGCTCGCTCTCCTCCCGGCGGCAGCTGGAGGCGGTCGGCGCCCACGTGGACGACGCCGTCGCGAAGGGCGCCCGCGTCCTCGCCGGGGGGAGGGCCCGCCCCGACCTCGGCCCGCTGTTCTACGAGCCCACCGTCCTGGCCGACGTCGACGAGAGCATGGACCTGTGCCGGGCCGAGACCTTCGGCCCCGTCGTCGCGGTCTACCGCTTCGGCGACGACGACGAGGCGGTCGAGAGGGCCAACGACACCGCGTACGGCCTCAACGCCTCCGTCTGGACCCGCGACGTGCCGCGCGGGCGGGCGCTCGCCTCCCGGATCAGGGCGGGCTCGGTCAACATCAACGAGGGCTACGGCTCCGCCTACGCCTCCTACGACGCGCCCATGGGCGGCATGAAGTCCTCGGGCCTCGGCCGCCGCCACGGGTCCGAGGGGCTGCTGAAGTACACCGAGGGGCAGACCATCTCCAGCCAGGCGTCCTGGCTGGGCTTCGAGCCGGTCCTCGGCATGGCGTACGAGAAGTACGCCGACACCCTCGCGACCGCCTTCAAGGCCATGAAGACGCTCCGCCTGAAGTGAGGGCTCCGGTACCGCCGGGGTCGTCGGGGCCACCGGCGCCGTTGGGCCGCCGGGGCCGCCGGGGTCGGCGAAGGTCGTCCGGAAGGTCGTCCGGAAGGTCGTTCGAAGGGAGTAAGGGAGCGCGGTGTTCGACCACGACGTGCTGGTGATCGGATCGGGGTTCGGCGGGAGCGTCTCGGCGCTGCGGCTGGCGGAGAAGGGCTACCGGGTCGCCGTGCTGGAGGCGGGGCGCCGCTTCGACGAGACCACGCTCCCCAGGACCTCCTGGCGGGTCCGCGACTTCCTGTGGGCCCCGGCGCTGGGCCTGAAGGGGATCCAGCGCATCCACGTGCTCCGGGGCGAGAAGGGCGCCGGCGTGATGGTCCTGGCGGGCGCCGGGGTCGGCGGGGGCTCCCTGGTCTACGCCAACACCCTCTACGAGCCGCCGGACGCGTTCTTCCGGGACGCCCAGTGGGCGTCCATCACCGACTGGAAGGCCGAGCTGGCCCCGTACTACGACCAGGCCTCGCGCATGCTGGGCGTGACGCCCAACCCGACGGTCACCCCGGCCGACAGGGTGGTGCGCGCGGTCGCCGAGCGGATGGGCGTGGGCGACACCTTCCACCTGGCGCCGGTCGGCGTCTTCTTCGGCGCCCCGGGCGTGGAGGTGGACGACCCCTACTTCGGCGGCGCGGGGCCGCGCCGCAGCGGCTGCACCGAGTGCGGCGAGTGCATGACGGGCTGCCGCCACGGTGCCAAGAACACACTGGTCAAGAACTACCTCCACCTGGCGGAGCGGGCCGGGGCCGAGGTTCTCCCCGAGACCACGGTCACCTCGGTCGTCCCGGTGGACGGCGGCTACCGGGTCGAGACGCGCGCGACGGGCGCGCCCTGGCGCCGTCGCGCGCTCACCGCCGAGCACGTGGTCTTCGCGGCGGGGACGTACGGCACCCAGCGCCTGCTGCACCGGCTCAAGGCTTCGGGTGCGCTGCCCCTGCTCTCCGACCGCCTGGGTACCCTCACCAGGACCAACTCCGAGGCGCTGCTCGGGTTCGAGCGCCTCTCGGTCGAGGGGGAGAAGCTCAACCGGGGAGTGGCGATCACCTCCTCGATCCATCCCGACGCCCACACGCACATCGAGCCGGTCCGCTACGGGGACGGTTCCAACGCCATGGGCATGCTCCGCACCCTGCTCGTCGACGGCGGCGGCGCCCCGCGCTGGCTGAGGTTCCTCGGTGAGGCCCTGCGCGCGCCCCACCGGGTGGCGAGGCTGTTCAACCACCGCCGGTGGTCCGAGCGCGGCATCATCGCACTGGTCATGCAGGCGAAGGACAACTCGATCACCCTGTCCGCGCGAAGGGGGCCGTTCGGCCGGAGGCTGCGCGCGGAGCGCGGCCACGGCGAGCCCAACCCCACCTGGCTGCCCGCGGGCCACGAGTTCGTCCGGCACGCGGCCGAGGAGGTCGGCGGCATCCCCGCGGGCTCCTGGCTCGACTTGTTCGACATCCCGGCCACCGCCCACTTCCTGGGCGGTTGCGCCATCGGCGCCGGGCGCGACACCGGGGTGATCGACCCCTACCACCGCGTCCACGGCTACGAGGGCCTGCACGTCGTCGACGGCTCCGCGGTCTCCGCCAACCCGGGCGTCAACCCCTCCCTCACCATCACCGCCCAGGCCGAGCGCGCCATGGCGCTGTGGCCCAACCGGGGAGAGGCGGACACCCGCCCGGCCCAGGGGTCCCCGTACGCCCGCCTGTCGCCTGTCGCCCCCAAGCGCCCCGCCGTCCCGGCCGCCGCCCCCGGAGCCCTGCGCCTGCCCATCGTCGGCATCACCTGACGGGAGACGCCGTTCGTGCCGTTCGTGCCGTTCGTGGCCACGGCCCGCAGCTGAAGTCCCGATGCGCGGTTTGGAACAACTCCCCAGCCGTCGTCCTGAGGCCGGGAGCCGGGCGGTGAACGGTCACGGCGATCGCGTCCCGGTTGGCCGGATGTCGTGAATCCGACCGGCGGCTTCCCGTCGTCGGCATCACTTGGAAATACTTCGCCTGACACGGTACGCGAAGGCGGGTGGCGAGCCGGCGATCAAGGGCCGATGTCAGGCCATCGCATGGTGGAGGCGCTCGCGATCCTTCTCCGGAAGCCGCTGCTGGAGGCGCCGGGCGCGGATGAGTGAATCCGCGATCTCGCACACCTCGGCGAGCTCCACTTCCACGGGCGAGACCTCGGCGAGGCGGTTCTCGTGGGGCCAGGTCGCCACTTCCGCCCACGACCACAGGCTCACGCGGGGACGCCGCACCTTCGGTTCGGGAAAGCCTCCCGGCCCGCGGCGTCCGACGGCCCAGTGATCGGCTGTGGCGAAGGTCCGGCCGGTACGGTCGGCGATCAAGGAGTCTTCCTTTCAATCGAGAAGGGTGCGGTCAGCCGGCGGGCCGCTGGACGGGCTGGGTCTCGGTCCGGTAGATGAGGGTCGTCTCGACGTGCACGATCTCGGGCCGGATCAGGAACTTCTCCAGGAGCAGGCGGTGCAGGCGGTCGGCGTCGGCGACCGCCACGTGGACCAGGAAGTCCTGGGGGCCGGCCACGTGGAACAGGGCGATGGTCTCGGGCAGGCCCAGGACGAAGGCCCGCAGCGGGTCGACGAGCTGGCTGGTGTGCGGCCGGACCCGCAGGGCGAGCAGCGCCTGCAGGGGACGGCCCAGCGTCGCCGGGTCGACCTCGGCGCGGAAGGCGCCGATCACCCCGCGCCTCCGCAGGGAGCGCACGCGCTCCAGCGCCGTGGAGGGGGCGACGCCCACCCGTTCGGCGAGGTCCTTGTTGGGGAGCCGCGCATCCTTCTGCAGCTCGGTCAGAATCCGCCGGTCCACCGAATCCAGTTCGACGTTCACCGGGTTCACCTCCGTGGAATTCGGCTCACGTGGCGAGTCATCGTGAATTCCACCAGTATCCCCGTGTGACGTGGAATGTTGAGGAATTCGTGAACGCGGCGGCCGTGACCGTCGACGAACTGGCCGCCTACGTCGACGAGAGCCAGCGGGGCGTGCCGCGCGTCGTCGGCCGCCGGCCCCCCGGTGAGCTGGCCGAACGGCTCGGGCTCGCCCGGTGGATCCGCGAGGGCGGGATGACCGTCGACGACCACGCGGGGTTCCTGCGCACCTACCTCGCCGAGGGCACCCGGCTGCACCATCCCGCCTACCTCGGGCACCAGGTCGCCGCTCCCGACTTCCCGGCCGCCCTCGCCGACCTCGTCCACGGCGTGAGCAACAACCCGATGGCGATCTACGAGATGGGCGCCTCCGCGGCGACGGTCGAGTTCGAGGTGCTGCGCTGGATGCTGGGCAAGGTCGGTTTCGGCGAGTCGGGCGGCGGGGTGCTGACCCACGGGGGATCGCTGGCCAACCTCACCGCGCTGCTCGCCGCGCGGGCGTCGGTGGCCCCGGAGGCGTGGACCGAGGGCGTCCCCGGCGACCTCGCGCTGCTCGCCCCGGCGTCGTCGCACTACTCGCTCACCCGCGCCGCCGCGATCCTCGGGCTGGGGGAGCGCGCGGTCATGCCGCTGGACGTGGACGGGCTCGGCAGGATCGACGTCGCCCGCCTGCCCGAGGCCCTGGAACGGGTGCGCCGGGCGGGGCGCCGGCCGATGGCCCTGGTGGCGAACGCCTGCGCGACCGGGACCGGCCTCCACGACGACCTGCGCGGGATCGGGGGGTTCTGCGCCGCCAACGGCGTCTGGTTCCACGTGGACGGCGCCCACGGGGCCTCCGCGCTGCTCTCCGAGAAGCACCGCCACCTGCTCGACGGGATCGACCTCGCCGACTCGCTGATCTGGGACGCGCACAAGATGCTGCGTACCTCCAGTCTGGCCGCGGCGGTGCTGACCCGGCGCGAGGGCGACCTGGACGCGGCCTTCCGGCAGCGGGCCAGTTACCTGTTCTACGGGGAGCAGGGCTTCGACCTCATCGGCAGGACCGTGGAGTGCAGCAAGGCCGAGCTGGGCCTGAAGGTCTTCCTCAACCTGGCCTGGCGGGGCGAACGGGGCCTGGGCGAGTACGTCGCGCGCCGGTACGCCACTGCGCACCGCTTCTGGGAACTGGCCCGCGAGCGGCCGGGCTTCGAGTGCCCGTACGAGCCGGAGAGCAACATCGTCTGCTTCCGGTACGGCACCGGCGACCAGGCGGACATCCGCGAGCGCCTGATGGAGGACGGCGCCTTCCACCTGACCTCGGCGGAGGTCGGCGGGGTCCGCCATCTGCGGATCACCGTGATGGCCCCCGCCACGGACGACAAGACGCTGGAGGCGTTGCTCGACCGGATCGCCGGGGCGGAGGAGGCCACGGCCGGTTCCCGGTGAGACCCCGGCGGGCCTCAGTGGATTCCGGAACCGGGGTGGGCGGCGTCCCAGCGGCGGCGCGACTCGGCGATGCCGTCGCGGTGCTCGGCCGACCAGTCGGCGAGGGCCCGCACCAGGTGGGTGAGGCTGTGGCCGGTCGGGGTCAGCTCGTAGTCGACCTGCGGCGGGACGACGGCGTGGACGGTCCTGGAGATCAGGCCGTCGCGCTCCAGGCGCCGCACGGTCAGGGTGAGCATCCGCTGCGAGATGCCGGGCACGGCCCGCTGGAGCTCGCGGAACCGGCGCACCCCCTGGGCCAGCTCCACGACCACCAGCACCGACCACTTGTCGCCGATCCGGTCGAGGACCTCGCGGATGCCGCAGTCCTCGCCCCCGCAGGAGACGACCGGCTCCGTGGTTACCTCCGTGTGCCCGACTGACATCGAAGTGCCTCCTTATGCCACGTGTCCTGGTTCTCGATGATGGACCCGGTTACCGAAGAGAACCAACTACGCGGGGGAGATCCCATGATTCTCATGACGGGGGCGACGGGCGCACTGGGGCGGCTCGTCGCCGCGCGGCTGGCCGGGCGGGACGACGTGGCGATCGGCAGCCGCGCCCCGGATACGGTCCCCGCGGGGAGACCGGCCAGGCTGATCGACTTCGAGCATCCCGCCTCGCTGGCGGAGGGGTTCGCCGGGGTGGACACGCTGCTGATGATCTCCGCGGGCTACGGCGAGGACGACGTGGTGATCGCCAGGCACGGCGCGGCGATCGAGGCGGCGGAGAAGGCCGGGGTCGCGCACATCGTCTACACCAGCCTCAGCGGCGCCGGGGACCACCTGGCCTACGCGCTCGCCCACCGCTGGACCGAGCGCAGGCTCCGCGAGGGGACCGCGGGCTGGACGATCCTGCGCAACGGCCTCTACGCCGAGCTGCTGGCGACGCTCGCGCCCGTCGTGGACGGCAGGATCACCGCGCCGCTGGGCTCCGGGCGGCTGGCCGCGGTGGCCCGCGAGGACCTGGCCGACGTGGCCGCCCTGGTCGCGACCGGTGCCTCCGCGCACACGGGCCGGACCTACGAGCTGGTCGGGGAGGAGGCGGTCGGCGGCGCGGAGCTGGCCGCGGCCCTCACCGAGGCCACGGGGGACGCCGTCTCGTACGAGCCGGGCACCCTGGCCGGGGCCCGCGAGGCGTTCACCGCCCTCGGCCTGGCGCCCTTCCAGGTCCCGATGCTGACGAGCACCTACTCCTCGATCGCGAACGGGTTCATGGACACGACGGGCGGCGACCTGCGGAGCCTGCTCGGCCGGGCGCCCAGGCCGGCCCTGGAGGTCATCGTCGCGGGACTTCGCGAACAGGGCCGGGACGCGGGCCGGCCGAAGGGCCCCCTGCCCGGCCGCGGAGAGGGCAGGGGGCCCGTGTGATCAGTTGTCGGTGCAGAACATGTGGATCCGGCAGTTCGTGAGACGGCCCGCCTCGCTGGAGGCCGGCTCGCGCTCCTGAAGACCCTGAAGGTCCTGAACGTCGAACGACATCGATTTCACCTCCTCGCCGATCTCGTGGCCGCGCCGGGCGCGGGCCGCTTCTCCTTCCGCCGCCCCGGAGCGGGCGGCGAGCCTGGGACGGGGGGACGCCAGGCGTCCCCCACGACGTCGTCGAGCATCCACGGCCGCGCGTGCCGGTGGCGCAGCCGGACCAGGAAGGCGACGATCCCGGCGGTGCCGCCGAGGAACGTCGGGACGACCTGCGAGAACGGGTCGGGCACGAGCAGCCTGCCGGAGCGGGTCACGGCCCTGGCCTCCAGGCATCCGGCCAGGTCCCCGGCCCAGCGCAGATACCGGTCGTCGGCCGTGAACCCGGCCATGTCGAGGAGGAACTCGCCGTCGCCGGGCAGGCCGTGGCACGGCACCGCTCCCGACTGCCAGCGGGTCCTGTGCACCGCGGCCGCCGCCTGACCGGCGAGCCGCAGGGCGTCCGGGTCACCGGTGGCGCGCCAGTACCGGACGAGGAAGGAGCCGATCCCCGACGAGCCGCTGCACCAGTGCGGCCGGCGCGGCAGGACCGTCCGCGGGTCCCGCGCGAGGGTCGGCCACCAGGCGGTGTCGCCGTCGACCTCGGCCCGCTCGCACAGGGCGCGGGCGACCTCGCGCACGGTCGCCATCCACTCCGGGCGGCCGAGGGTGACGGCGGCGTAGAGCAGCGCCGTGCCGACCCCGGCGATTCCGTGCGCGAAGCCGAGGTGGTCGGCGCCCGCGAGGCCGGAGTCGAACGACTCCGGCGTCGGCCATCGCGGGTGCCCCATCCGGTAGGACCGCGCGCCGTGCAGGTTCTCGAACGTCTTCACGGCCCGTCTCCGGAGTACGGGGTCGCCCGAGCGCAGGGCGAGGCGCAGCACCGTCATACCGGCCCCGGCCAGCCCGTGCGTCACGTCGGAGCTCGGGTGGTCCACCGGAAGCCGGGCCGCCGCCCGCAGCGCGAACTCTCTCGTCTCGTCGTCGCCCGAGGTCTCCGCCGCGTCGTACAGGGCCCAGACGGCTCCCGAGCGCCCGAAGTACAGGCCGGGGGGCCAGGCGTCCTCGTCGGAGAGGCGGCGGCGGAGCCACCTGGCCGCGGCGTCCGCCGCGCCTTTCGCGTCCGTCATGTCTTTCGCGTCGGCCGTGTCTTTCGCGCCCGACGTGTCGCCTGTGATGGCGTTGCCTGTGACGGCGCTGTCCACAGCGGCGTTGTCTGTGACGGTGTTGTTCGTGACGGCGTTGTCTGTGACGGTGGTGCGGGAGGCGAGTGCCAGGACGGCCAGGATGCCCGGTACGCCCCCGTTCACCGAGCACGGGTCCGCCTCGGCCCCACCGGCCCCGCCGACCGCGTTGGGCCACGGCGACGGGCTGTCCTCCCGGGTGTCCATGGTCTCCACCAGCCGTGCCAGCCCGTCCGCCACCAGGAGGTCCGCCCGTCGTACGCCGTCCGCCCGTCGTACGCCGTCCGTCCTCACCCCCGCGAGGACGGGACTGTCGAGGGTGCGGGCACTTCCCGTCTCCCGTGTCGCCGCGAGGCCGGTGGTGGGGGTCGCCGGGGCGAGCGTGTCCAGATACCTCGCGCAGCCGTCCAGGGACCAGCGCTCCTCCGGTTCGGTGACCAGTCCATCCACCAGGGGGCGGAGGAGGGCGAGGGTGGGGTTGGCCGCTGACACCGCGGCGACGTGGCCGAGGAGGCGCCGGCCGCGGGCCGGGCCCGTCGTGCCGTCCTCGGGCAGCTCCAGCCCGGCACCGGTCGCGAGGAAGTACGCCAGCCCGCCGAGGCCGAACAGGTCGGCGGTCTCCCCCGGGGCCGGGCGGAGTTCGCCGGTGTGCGGCACCAGCTCGGGGGCCAGGTAGCCGGGGGTTCCACCGATCATGACGATGTCACCCGGCACCGTCGCGTGCTCCAGGTCGACGAGCCGGAGGTCGCCGCCGGGCAGGAGCATCACGTTGTCCGGCGAGAGGTCGCGGAAGACGTGGCCGAGGTCGTGGACGGCCCGCAGCGCGTCGACGAGGCGCCGCAGGATCGGCAGGACCTCGGCGGCCCCGTTCCCGAAGCCGTCGTGCCCGAGAGGCCCGGCGTTCCCTTCGGACCAGCGCCGCAGCGTCGTCCCGGGCACGCGTTCCTCGACGAGGAACGCGTGCCCGCCCTGCTCGAAGAAGTCGACCACGGCCGGGACGACCCCGCTGGACGCCAGGGCCTCCAGCCGGGACCTTTCCGTCGCCAGCCGGTCACGCGCGTCCCGGCCGCCGAGATCGGCCGAGGCGTGCGGCCGGCCTTCCTTGATCACTACTTCGGCGCCGCTCTCGGTGTCCTCAGCGATGTACACGCCGCCCCTGTTGGCGTGTCGCACCGCCTCACGGACCACGAAACGGCCGTTCAGCATCACGGCGGGCCGCTCCGGTGTCCCGGAGGCACGGTCCGCCGCGCCGGAGCCGGCGGGCGTGGTGAAGGGTGAGGTGGCGAAGGAGGGCGGGGAGAACCGTGGCAGCCGCTCGTCATGGATCGTCTTTCCCTCCGGCGTGCGGAGCCGGACCTCGTAGAAACCGTCGTTGCCGAGCACCCGGTGCCCGCCGAAGGCCCCGTAGCGGTAGTGGACGATCCCGCCGGGCCGGTAGGGGCGGTCCGACAGGATCACCGGGCCGGGAAGCCCCCAGGTGGCCTCGTCGAGCAGCGGCGCCAGCCGGGCCGCCTCGGCGCTGCCCGCGGGGTAGGCGGTGACGAACTTCCCCGCCTGTCCGCGCGCGCAGTGGGGGGCGAGAAGTTCCCAGTAGTCACCCAGCCGCGCGGGGAACTTGAAGGCGCATCCCTCGGCGGCCAGCACTCGTACGACCCGGGAAAGCACGATCGGGGCGGAGAGCATCGTCGCGGAGACGTGAAGTTTCCAGCCCTGCGCGGGCATCGCGTATCCGCCGGGAACGACCAGGCACCAGAATTCCCCGTCGGTGACCGACCAGTCGCGGGCCGGTACCCGTCCGATCTCGGCGATCGCGATGTCGCGCAGGAGGGCGCTGTCGCCCGGGGGGATTTTCACGGGAGGTCATCCTTCGGCTGTCACGGTTCGATGTCACACGAGAAACACGTCGTACGAGAAACACGTCAAACGGGAAATCCGCGTCACACGGGAAAGACGGACGCGAGAAGCGAGCCGGGGACGCGCGAGGTGCTCGCGTCCGGGAGCCGCGCCGATGGCGTGGGTCCCGCCCGGGATCCCGCCCGTCGCCGCTCCCGTCACCGGGACCGCGTCGTGGTGATCGCGCATATGTGAGATCGGCGGAGCCGCCGCGTTCTTTTCCGCCTGCCGGCGCTGGGCAATACACAAACACGCTGGATACGGGATGCGCCATGTAAAAGTACGCACTTCTCGTTCGGTGAGAGTGGTCTGCCAGGCATTTAATGCGCCTATTTCATATTCCCATATATTAATTCCGGTCCGCCGTGAATCCGTTGTGAAGGGGCTTCGCGTGGACGTCCGGGGGGAATCGAGCGGCGGTTTCCCGGGTCCGCTCCCGGATGCGCGGGTGTCGTTCCCGGGTTCGGGAGACCTCTCCTGATATAGCGTCACGTCCATGACCGAACTCGACGGCCGCCTCCGCGCGGTGTGCGACCTCGCCGTCTCCGGCGTCCGGGAAATGGCCGGGCGGCACGAGTACGACGGCCTGATCCAGGACCTGTCGCCGGAGGGGGTGCGCGCCGGGCTGGCCGCGCTGGGCCGGGGACCGCTGCCCGCCGACCCGTACGACGCGGCGCACCTGCAGATCTTCGAGGAGTCCGCGCGGGTGCAGCTCGGTGAGCTGGAGCTGCACCGCCGCAACCCCCTGGAGCACCTGGGCAATCTCGACCTGGCCACCTACGACCGCGAGTACGCCCCCGAGGCCGAGCGGGACGCCGCCAGGCTCGCGCACCTGGCCCGCTGGCCCGAGGCGGTGGACAACGCGGTCGCCGCGCTCGACCTGCTCAGCGCCCCCGTCGCGACCGCCCTGCTCGGGCCGGTGCGCGGCCTGGCCGCCGGGGTGCCCCAGGACGTCGACGAGCGTGTGCGCGAGGCGGCGTTCAGGGCCCACGCCCGGCTGGTGGAGCACATCGAGAAGGCATCGCACACCGGAGACCCGGACGCCTCCCTCGGAGCCGAGGGGCTCGCCAGGCTCATGGGCGCCGGCGACGGCCTCCCGGTCGACCTGGGACGGCTCGCCGAGCGCGCCGACGCCGAGCGCGACCGCCTGATGGCCCGGCTGGCGGAGTCGTGCGCCGCGCTGGGATTCGCCGGACGACCGCCGCTGGAGGTCGCGCGCGAGCTGGTCAGGCAGCACCCCGATCCCGACGGCGTGATCGAGGCGGCCAGGATCGGCACCGAGAGGGCGATCGCCTTCACCAGGGAGAAGGACCTGGTGCCCTACCACGACGGGGAGTGCCTGGTCGGCATCGCGCCCGAGTCGCGCCGGTGGGGCATGGCCATGATGAGCTGGTCGGCGCCCGGCGAGCCCGACAGCCCCTCGTGGTACCACGTCACCCCGCCCGACCCCTCGTGGCCCGAGCGCGACATCGAGGAGTGGCTGGAGGTCTTCAGCGAGACCACGCTTCCCGCGATCAACGTGCACGAGGTCGCCCCCGGGCACTTCTCCCACGGCCGCGCCCTGCGCCACGCCCGCTCCGACGTGCGGCGGACGCTGATGTCGCTGGCCTTCGCGGAGGGCTGGGCGCACTACGCGGAGGAGCTCTGCGTCGAGGAGGACTTCGCCCCCGGCGACCCGCGCTTCGAGATCGGCGTGTGGCTGGAGGCGCTCATCAGGGTGACCCGGCTGGCCTGCGCGATCGGCGTGCACTCCGGCGCGATGACCGTCGAGGAGGGCGCCCGCCGCTTCGCCGCCGACACCCACCTCGCCGGTCCGGCCGCCCTCTCGGAGGCGGCACGGGCCACCTTCGACCCCACCTACGGCCGCTACACGTGGGGCAAGCTGGAGATCCTCGACCTTCGCGACCGCGCCAGGGCCGAATGGGGCCCCGGCTTCGGCCTCAACCGCTTCCACACCGCGATGCTCGCCCTCGGCTCCCCACCCCTCGGCCTGCTCGACCACGCCCTTCACGCGGATCCAGGCGCCCGTTAGACCGCGGGCGGGTGCGGCAGGGGCTCAGCGGTCGACGGCGGTGGTGCCGCCGTCGACGACCAGGTGGGTGCCGGTGATGAACGACGCCTCGTCGCTCAGCAGGAACCGTACGGCCGTCGCGACCTCGGCGGGGCGGCCCAGGCGGCCGAAGAGCGACCTGCGGGTGAAGGACTCCAGATAACCCGCGTCGCCGCCCGTGGCGGCGGTGAGCAGCGGGGTGTCGACGTAGCCGGGGCAGACGGCGTTGACCCGGATCGGCGCCAGCTCGTGGGCCATCGAGCGGGTCAGGCCGAGCATGCCCGCCTTGGACGAGCAGTAGGCCGGGATGAAGGCCTGCCCGACCAGGCCCTCGATCGAGGAGATGCCGACGACCGCGGCCCCCTCCTGGCCGCGCAGGTCCTCCAGCAGGGCCTTCACCAGCAGGGCGTGGGCGCGCAGGTTGACGTTGAGCACCTCGTTCCACGAGGTCTCGGTCAGGTCGCCGAGGGCCATGGGGGCGGCGATCCCGGCCGCGTGCACGAGGCCGCCGATCGAGGCGAGGGCGTCGCGGCTGGTGGAGATCGCGGCGGGGAAGGCCGAGGAGTCGGTGACGTCGACGGGGACGGCGATCGCGGCGACGCCGTGCGCGGCGGCGAGCGAGGCGGTCTCCTTGGCGCCCGTCTCGTTCAGGTCCCAGACCGCCACCGGACGCCCGGCCTCGGCGAGCGCCAGCGCGCAGGCCCGGCCGATCCCCGACGCCCCGCCGGTGACGACGACTCCGGTACCGGTCATCGGCGGCCTCCTCGATTGTTGGGGGGCTTCAGCATGTCACTTGCGAGGAACCCCGGGCCTTCAGGACCGGGAGGAATCGCATACGGCGCCGCACGTGTCGGCCCGGGCGGCTACGCTTCACAGCGTGAAATTCGTTGTGCAGGTCCGTCTGTTCCCCACGCCCGCCCAGGAGGCGGCGCTGGCGGACACGCTACGCCTGTGCAACGAAGCGGCCAACCTCGTCTCCGGTATCGCGTGGGAGACGAGGACGTTCCGTAACTACGACCTGCGCAGGCATACCTACGGCCAACTCAAGGACATGGGCCTGTCGGCTCAGCCCGCCCAGCACGTCATCAAGAAGGTCACCGACGCCTACACGACGGTGAAGGCGCAGGTGAAGGCGAAGCTGCGCCAGCCGCTCGCCAAGCCGCTCGCCTTCCGCGCCGACGCCGCCCAGCCGTTCGACGACCGGTGCCTGTCCTGGCAGACCGCCGAGCGGACCGTGAGCATCTGGACCACCGGCGGCCGGATGAAAGCAGTCCGGTTCGGCTGCTCCGATGAGCAGGCCCGCGCGCTGGCCGCCTACCGCAAGGGCGAATCCGACCTCATCCACCGCGACGGCCTGTGGCTGCTGATGGCCACCTGTGACGTCCCCGATGTCGACGTCACCGAACCCGACACCTTCCTCGGCGTCGACCTTGGTATCGCGAACATCGCCACCACCGACGACGGCACACGCTACTGCGGCAAGCACCTGAACGCCGTCCGGCACCGCAACCGAGAGCTGCGGCGGCGCCTGCAGGCCAGGCAGACCAAATCCGCCAAACGGCTGCTGAGGGCACGCCGCCGTAAGGAGGCCCGCTTCGCCCGCGACGTCAACCATGTCATCTCCAAGCAGATCGTGACCGAGGCTGCACGCACCGGACGCGGCATCGCCCTGGAAGACCTCCAGGGCATCCGTGAGCGGGTACGGCTCCGCAGGCCCCAGCGGGTCACGCTGCACTCGTGGGCGTTTCACCAGCTCGGTGCGTTCGTCGCCTACAAGGCGGCCCGTGCCGGGGTCGCCGTGGTCCACGTCGATCCCGCATACACCTCGCAGGGGTGTTCGGCGTGCGGCCACATCGACAAGAAGAACCGGCCCGATCAGGCCGCCTTTTCCTGCATGTCGTGCGGCTTCGCTGAGCACGCCGACGTCAACGCGGCCCGCAACATCGCCGCACGCGGCGTTGCGAGCTGGGCAGTGAGTCACGCTGCCGACGACGCGGCCTGAACCGTCGAATCCATCGACGGCGAGGAGCTGCAAGCTCGGTCGCTTACGGCCGAGAAGCTGACGTTAGCTTTGTGCCCAATCGGTCGCTAGGTACAGGCGGTTCGTCCCCGAGCGGCCGCCGGACACGGAGGGCCGTGCCCGGATGGTCACCAGGCACGCCGGTTCGTGCCCGGATGGTCACCAAGTACGCCCGTTCGTGCCCGGATGGTCGCCGGGCACGGCGCGGACCGGAGGCGGTGCGAGGTGTGAACCGCCGACCCGGGGTAACACGATGCGTGAGCCATGATGCGGGAGGAAGCGCTATGCGTGAACTGTCGGGCAAGGTCGCGGTCGTCACAGGGGCGGGCAGCGGGATCGGGAGGGCGCTCGCGCTGAGCCTCGCCGCGGAGGGGATGTCCCTCATGCTCGCCGACGTCGACCCGGGAGGTCTCGCGGAGACCGCCTCGCTGGTGGAGGGGAGCGCGGCGAGGGGGAGCGCGGCGGAGGGCAGGATCCTCGGGGGCAAGGTGCTCACCGAGATCACCGACGTCTCCGACCCGGCGGCCGTGGATCACCTCGCCGACCGTACGTTCGGCGAGCTGGGCGCGGTCCACGTGCTGTGCAACAACGCGGGGGTCTTCCAGGGCGGCCGGATGTGGACGCGGGAGCCGGAGGACTTCGCCTGGATGCTCGGCGTGAACCTGTGGGGGGTGCTCCACGGGATCCGGGCCTTCGTGCCCCGCATGATCGCCCAGGACACCGAGGGCCACATCCTCAACACCGTCTCCGCCGCGGGCCTGTTCGCCGTTCCCTACCTCGGCCCCTACACGGTCTCGAAGTACGCCGCGCTCGCCGCCTCGCAGTCCCTCGCCCAGGACCTCGCGACCGCCGGGTCCAAGCTCCGGGTGACCGCGCTGTGCCCCGGCGGCGTGCGGACCGGCCTCAACAACTCCAGCCGCCACCGGCCGGAGAACCTCGTGGCCGCCGAGCGCACCGAGGACGAGGTGGCCTCCTCCGCGATCATCGACAGCCTGGTGGAGGGCGGCGTCGACCCGGCCGAGGTGGCGCTCGCCGCGGTGGCCGCCATCCGCGAGGAGCGCTTCCTGGTCCTCACCCACCCCGGCCACGCCGAGGCCCTGCGCGAGCAGACCGAGACCCTGATCTCCGGGGCGCTGCCCTCGTTTCCCGGCCACACGGACCAAGCGGAGCACACGGACCAAGCGGACCACGCGGAGGACGTGGACCACGCGGACCATGTGGGCGGTCCCGCCGACGGGGGAGTCCTTCCCGGCCGTGAGTGAAAGGGATCCTTCCCGGCCATGAGAGACGGGGGCCTTCCCCGCCCGTGAGGGAGAGGGAGGAATGGCGGACGATCTTTCCGGTCGTGGGTGAGCCGGGCGGTGGGAGATCTTCCCGGCCACGACCAGGCGCGCTGACGGGCGCCGATAGACTGGGAAAACCGCTCTGTTCTTTTTGGGGGTCTTGGTGTCTGAGTTCGACACGGTCCTGGTCGTCGACTTCGGCGCGCAGTACGCGCAGCTGATCGCGCGAAGGGTGCGTGAATGCCACGTCTACTCCGAGATCGTCCCCTCGACGATGCCGGTCGAGGAGATGATGGCGAAGAAGCCCAAGGCGATCATCCTGTCCGGCGGCCCCTCGTCGGTGTACGCCGAAGGCGCCCCCGCCGCCCCCGCGGGCCTGTTCCAGACCGGCGTGCCGACCTTCGGCATCTGCTACGGCTTCCAGATCATGGCCCAGGAGCTCGGCGGGGAGGTGGCCAGGACCGGCACCGCCGAGTACGGCGGCACCCACCTCGACGTCGGGCGGCAGGGCGTGCTCTTCGCGGGGCTGCCCGCCGAGCAGTCGGTCTGGATGTCCCACGGTGACAGCGTCTCCGCCGCTCCCGAGGGCTTCACCGTCACCGCCGCGACCGCCCAGACGCCCGTCGCCGCCTTCGAGCACCCCGAGCTGGGCCTGTACGGTGTCCAGTTCCACCCCGAGGTCCTGCACTCGGAGCACGGCCAGGCCGTGCTGAAGCACTTCCTCGACGCCGCGGGCTGCCGTCCCTCCTGGACGATGCTCAACATCGTCGAGGACGCGGTCGAGGCGATCCGCGCCCAGATCGGCCCCGAGGGCCGCGCCATCTGCGGCCTCTCCGGCGGAGTCGACTCCGCGGTGGCCGCCGCCATGGTCCAGCGGGCCATCGGCGACCGGCTGACCTGCGTCTTCGTCGATCACGGGCTGCTGCGCAAGGGCGAGGCCGAGCAGGTCGAGCGCGACTTCGTGGCCGTCACCGGCGTGAAGCTCCGCGTGGTCGACGCCCAGGAGCGCTTCCTGAAGGCGCTCGACGGGGTCACCGACCCCGAGGAGAAGCGCAAGATCATCGGCCGCGAGTTCATCAGGGTCTTCGAGGACGAGCAGCGCGCCATCATCGCCGACGGCCCCGTCGACTTCCTCGTCCAGGGCACCCTCTACCCGGACGTGGTCGAGTCGGGCGGCGGCACCGGCACCGCCAACATCAAGTCCCACCACAACGTCGGCGGTCTCCCCGACGATCTCCAGTTCTCGCTGGTGGAGCCGCTCCGCGCCCTGTTCAAGGACGAGGTGCGCCGGGCCGGCGAGGAGCTGGGCCTGCCCGCCGCCATGGTCTGGCGCCAGCCGTTCCCCGGCCCCGGGCTGGGCATCCGCATCGTCGGCGCGGTGAGCCGCGAGCGCCTGGAGATCCTTCGCGAGGCCGACGCCATCGCCCGCGAGGAGCTCTCCCGCGCCGGTCTCGACCGGGAGATCTGGCAGTGCCCGGTCGTCCTGCTCGCCGACGTCCGTTCGGTGGGCGTCCAGGGCGACGGCCGCACCTACGGCCACCCGGTCGTGCTGCGCCCGGTCTCCAGCGAGGACGCCATGACCGCCGACTGGTCGCGTGTCCCGTACGACGTGCTCGCCCGCATCTCCACCCGCATCACCAACGAGGTCCGCGAGGTCAACCGGGTGGTCCTCGACGTGACCAGCAAGCCGCCGGGCACCATCGAGTGGGAGTAGGCGCTTCCGGGCCGCGACCTGGGAGCGAATCACGGCGGCGAGCCGCGGCGGCGAACTGCGGCGGCGAACTGCGGCGGCGAACTGCGGCGGCGAACTGCGGCGGCGAACCGCTCGGGTGGGAGTGAGCGTTCCCGCGGACGTGACCGGAGGATGGGCCACGGCGTGAGTCACGGCGTGAGCGGCGGGGATGAGCCGCTCGGGTCGTATGGCGCCGATGACGCCGATGGCGCGGTTTCGCGAGGTGCCGGGCGGTAAGTTGGGGCGGGTGTCCTCCACCACCCCCATCGGCGCAGACTCCCCCCCGACCTCCGGCGCCCGCCTGGCGTGGCTCGACGCGTTGCGTGGCATCGGCGCGGTCGCCGTGTTGCTGGAGCACCTGCTGCCCTGGTTCATGCCCGCCCTGAGACCGTACTGGTTCAACCTCGGGATGTACGGCGTCCTGGTGTTCTTCCTGGTCAGCGGTTACATCATCCCGGTCTCGCTGGAGAGGCGCGGCGACGTCAGGGCCTTCTGGATCAGCCGCGTGTTCCGGCTCTACCCGATCTACCTGCTCGTCGCGGCGGCCGTCCTGGTGATGGCGATCTGGATGCCCGTCCGCGAGCAGGTGCCCAGGGACCTGTCGTCGGTGTCCGCGCACGCCACGATGCTGCTGGACGTGGTGCACCTGGGCGGCCTGGCCGACACCATGTGGACGCTCTCCTACGAGATGGTCTTCTACCTGGTCGTCACCGCGCTGTTCGTCGGCGGGGCGCACCGCGCGAGCGGGACCTACGCGGTGGGCTTCGGCGCCGTCGCGGTCGTGGCGGGGCTGCTGCTGACGGGGCCGTTGCTGACGGGGCCCTGGCCCGCGTACGTGTCCGGGGTGGTGTTCTTCGCGGGCCTGGTGTGCCTGATCAGCGGCCGGTTCCGGAACGTTGCCGCGTACGTGCTCGGCGCGATGGCGCTGGTGCTGCTGATCTTCTCGGGCTTCGTGCCGTGGCTGGGGGCGGCGATCCTCGCGGTGATGTTCGCCGGGACCGCGATCCGCCGCTGGGAGCAGGGCGCGGGCGGGCTCTGGCCGGTGGCGGCGGCGACCGTGCTGGTGGCCCTGGCCCCGGTCTGGTCGGAGCAGGCGGGCTGGTGGTGGGTGCGGCCGGGGCCGTGGTTCGCGACCATGGCGCTGGCCGGCGTGACGTTCGCGGTCGCGATGGCCCTGCGCGAGCGCCGGCTGCCCCGGTTCCTCGTCTGGCTGGGCCTGGTGAGTTACTCGATCTACCTGCTGCACCACCCGCTGCTGCGGCTCACGCACGCCGTTGTCGGTGACGTACGGGACGCGGGGCAGGTGGTGCAGCTGTCACTGTCGGCAGCGTTCGTGCTGGTGGTGCTCGGCCTGAGCCTGCTCACCCACCGCTACGTGGAGCTTCCCATGCAGCGGCTGGGCAGGCGGCTGGCCCGAAGGCCGTCCTCCGGCTCCCGTGAGGTCGCATCCTCACGGTGAGGTGGTCGTTCAGAGACCGTCCGAGGGTGACTGGGCGTAGTCTTCCGGGTCGCCGGTGGGCGACTCGGAGGACAGGTCCTCGTCCTTCTCGGAGCCGACCGGGTAGACGTCCCCGGCCTTGGTGGTCTTGGCGCCGCGCAGCGAGGAGACCGCCACCACGTGGTATCCCTGCTTCTGCAGGGCGGCCAGCAGCTTCGGCATCACCGTGACGGTCTGCGCCACCCAGTCGTGCATGAGGATGACCCCGTCACGCTTGGCGTTCTTGAGCACCTCGTCGTAGATGGCCTTCTCGTTCTTGGTCGCCCAGTCCCGCGAACCGCCGTTCCACAGGACGATCGGCATGCCCATCTGGGTGGCGATCGCCGCGACCCGCTCGTCGAACTCGCCGTAGGGCGGGCGGATCGTCGTCGGGTACTTCCCGGTGGACTTCTTGACGATGTCCTGGGTCTTGGTCAGCTCCTCGCGGATCTTGTCCTCCGACAGCTCCCGCAGGTGCGGGTGGCTGTAGCTGTGGTTACCGATGTCATGGCCTTCGGTGACCATCCGCTTGGCGAACGCGGGGCGGGACTTCACGTACTGGCCCTCAAGGAAGAACGTCGCCTTGGACTTGTACTTCTTGAAGGTGTCGAGCAGCTTGTCCGCGTACTTGCCGGGGCCGTCGTCGAAGGTGAGCGCGATGCACTTCACCTTCGTGCAGTCCACGGGCACGGGCTTGGGGGTGGTGGTGGCCTTGGGGGCGGGCTTGGCCTTGCCCGCCGTCGTGGCCGTCGTTTTGGGCTGGTCCGCACTCCACGCGGTGGTCGGGATGGCGATCATGGCCAGCGCGCAGGATGCGGCCAGCAACATTCGGACAGGAGACTTCATGAGGGGAGCTCCGGGTCAAATCGACGTCGGTCGAATGGGTATCCTATCGAGATGCTTGATGCCTTCCGGGGCTAAAGTGTCACGATGTCCTGTCAGCTTCTCGGCCCTGAGGGCCGAGCTTGCAGCTCCTCACCGTGCGTGGGGTACACGGGTCAGGCCGCGTCGTCGGCAGCGTGACTCACTGTCCTGCGACCGACGTTGCTCGCGGCGTTGTGGTCGGCGGGGCCCGCAAACTTGACGTTTTCCCAGGTCATGGGTGTGTATAACGGGCCGGGTCGGCCCCTCGCGTGCTCGATGATGGCATCGGCCCCCTGCCGGAGCACGCTGGGAAGACCATGATGATCAGTACGGTGAGCCCGAAACCGGTCGAGGGGGAGCGGGGGGAGACCGGTGGGGCGCCGGCCCACGAGCGGTGGTTCACCCTCGCCTGCTACGCGACCGCCCAGCTCGCGCTGCTCGGCTGGTGGCTCGCCTTCCATCCCGGACTGATGAGTCCCGACTCCGTCACCTACGTCGCGCACGTCACGACGGGCCCGTGGGTGGCCGGGCAGTCGGTCGCCTACGACGCCCTGCTCGGGTTCTCCCTGAGGGTGACCGGCGACCTGTCCCCGGTCACCCTCCTGCAGACGGTGGCGATGGCCGCCGCGCTCACCCACCTCGCGGGCGCGATCAGGTCGCTGGGGGTACGGGGGCGTCCGCTGCTCGTGGCGGTGGGGTGCGCGGCGCTGTCGCCGCCACTCGGCGCCTTCACGGTGGCGATGTGGAAGGACGTGCCGTTCACCGTGTGCGCGGTACTGGCCGCGGGCACCGCCGTGCGGCTCGCGACCCGGCCCGGCGCGCGGGGCGGTGCCCGGTCCAGGGGACGTGGCGCGGCCAGGGCGGTTGTGTGGGACGAGGACCGGGTGGGAGGCGCGGCCGGGACCGTTGTGTGGGACGAGGACCGGGTGGGAGGCGCGGCCGGGACCGTTGTGCGGGACGCGGACGGGAAGCGTGGCGGGGCCGGGCGTGGGGATGGCCGGTGGGGCTGGGATCCGCGCTTCGCCGCGCTCGGGGCGGAGCTGCTCGGGCTGGGGCTCTTCCGCAACAACGGCTTCCTCGTGGCGTCGATCGCCGCCGCACTGCTGGTCGCGCTCCTGTCCGGCCGCCCGGGGGCTCGCCGGTGGGTCGCGGCGCTGGCGGCCGGGGCGGTGGCGGCGCCCCTGCTCCTGCTGGGCATCGGTTACCCGGCGATGGGCATCGCACCGCCGTCCCGCTCGTTCGCCTACCAGACGGTGTTCGGCGACCTCGCCGTGGCGTACGAGCGAAGACCCCGGCTCTTCGACCGCGAGCAGCGGGCGCTCCTGGCGGGGATCGCCCCACTCGACGTCTGGCGGCGGGGGGCGACCTGCCAGACCATGGCGGGCGTCTTCTTCGACCCCGGGTTCGGCCACGCGCGGGCCGAGGAGCGGATCTCCGACGTCCTGGAGCTCTGGCGGGGGCTGCTGGTCCGCGCCCCGGGCATGATGCTGGGCACCCGGATCTGCCGCGCCGCGCTCGCCTGGCAGGTCGGCTCGACCTCGGGCGAACCCGGCGGTGAGCTCTACCGCTTCTCGCTGAGGGACCCCCGGCTGCCCGAAGGCTGGCAGGGCACCCCGGCGGCCTCGGTGATGCGGCAGCGGCCGATCTCCGACGGGCTGCTGGCCGCCGGGGTGTTCGCGCTGGACGCGAGCACGGTCAGGCAGCTCGAATGGCTGCTCTGGCGGGCGCCCTTCTGGTGTTACCTCGCCTACGCCACCGCCGCGCTCGTGTGGTGGCGGACGGGAAGCCGGGCGGCGCTCGCCGGGGCGGCGGTGGTCGCGGGGCAGCAGATCGGGGTGATCCTCACCAACACCGCGCCGGACTTCCGGTTCATGGTGACGCCGATCTTCGTCGGGGTCCTGTTCGTTCCCCTGCTCCTGCGGGAGGTACGGCCCTCGCGGCCCGTCGATGAACGGGACCTCTGAACCGTTCCCGAGCCATCCGGCGGCGGACCGGGGACCCCGGGGTGTCCCGGGAGTCTCCCGCCGGTGCCGGGCGGTCCGATGCGGGCGCGCGCCCGGCCCTCAGCGGTCGAGCTCGTCGAACAGCGCCTCCCACCGGTCCAGGACGCGGGGCAGCCGGTACTCCCTCATCCGTTCCCTGCCCCTCGACCCCATCCTCTGGCGCAGCTCGGCGTCGGACATGAGGCGCTCCAGCGCGGCGGCGAAACTCCCGGCGTTGCCCGGCTCGGCCAGTATGCCGTTGTCCCCGTCCTCGACCAGGGTCCGCACCCCCGCCGAGGCGTCGCAGGCCACGGCGGGCAGCCCGCAGGCCGCGCCCTCGGCGAGGACGAGTCCCCACCCCTCGAAGTCGCTGCTCAGGGTGACGATGGAGGCGTCCAGGTACTCGGCCTCGATGTTCTCGACCTGCCCGCGGAAGACGATCCGGTCGCCGAGCCCGGTCCGCGCGGCCTGCGCCTCCAGGGCCGCCCGGAGCGGCCCGCCGCCGATGATGTGCAGCTCCCACGGCTCGGCGACGGCCGGGGCCGCGGCGGCAAAGGCGTCGATGAGCAGGTCGATCCGCTTCACCCTGACCAGCCGCCCCGCCGAGACGATCCGCGGGTTGCGCAGCGGGGCCGCCTTCTCGGGGAAGACGCTGACCGGGTTCAGCATGGTCCCGCAGTTGGCGAGCCGGTGTCCGGTGAAGGACGCGGCGTAGTCGTCGCAGAGGAAGAGCGCCTTGTCGAAGTGCGCGTAGTGCTTCTTGATCAGCCTGAGGTTCGGGGAGTCCACCGCCTCGGTGTACGACTGGTGGTACTGGCCGACCTTGGCGATGTGCGGCATGGGCAGGTCGGCGATCCAGTGGGCCGCCCAGGGCGAGGCGATGACCAGGTAGCCGTCGCGGGTCCGGTCCGTCAGCCGCAGCAGCTTCCGCCGGGCGGCGGCGACCTCCTCCGGGGTCCTCCGCAGCCTGCCCCTGCGCCACGGCAGTGCGCGGCCGGTGGACTCGGGGGCGGGCGTGTCGTACAGCGTGGTGTGCCGGTAGACGGGGTCGGCGACGTAGGTCTGCGGCTGCCGGGAGGGGTTGATGCTGATCAGGGTCACATTGTGCCCGCGCGAGCCGAGGCCCTGGGCGAGGGTGTGGATGACCCGCTGGGACCCGCCCATCGAGTCGCCGTCGGTGCTGAGGAAGAAGACGTTGCGCGATCTCACCGCGTGACCTCCGGGAAGAAGCGATCTCACTGCACGGCCTTCGGGGAGAGGTGATGTCACCGCACGGGCTTCGGGAAGAGGCGACTTCACCGCATGGCTTTCGGGGAGAGGTGACTTCACCGCATGGCTTTCGGGGAGAGGTGACTTCACCGCATGGCTTTCGGGGAGAGGTGACTTCACCGCACGGCCTCCGGGAAGAGGTGACTTCACCGCACGGCCTCCGGGAAGAACGCGTCCACGACCCTGCCGCTCGCCTGTCCGTCGTCGAGGCCGCACCAGCGGTCGCGGAACTCCGCGTAGCGTCGCCCGTACCGCTCGGTGATCTCGGTGAGCCCGTCCAGTGCCACGGCCAGCTCGCCGGGGTCGCGCAGCAGCGGCCCGGGGGCGACCTCGGCGAGGTCGAAGCAGACCCCCCGCTGGGTGGAGGCGTAGCGCTCGTAGTCGTCGACGTAGTAGAGGATCGGCCTGCCGAGGCAGGCGTAGTCGAACATGATCGAGGAGTAGTCCGTCACCAGCACGTCCGAGGCGAGCATCAGGTCGTTGACCTCGGGGAACGCCGAGGCGTCCCGGACGAGCCAGCCGAGCGGGTCGGGCACCGAGAAGCGGTCGTACTGGTGGGCGCGGACGAGGATCACCCAGTCCGGGGGCAGCGTGCCGGCGAGGGCGGGCAGGTCGAGCCGGATCGAGTCGCCGCTGAAGCGCCTGCTGTCGCGGTAGGTGGGCGCGTAGAGGATCACGTGCTTTCCCGCGGGGATCTCGAAGAACTCCCTGACCCGCCGCGCCCGCTCGCGCTGCGCCGGTTCCATGTGCCGCACCAGCACGTCGGTACGCGGGTAGCCGGCGTGCAGCAGCTCGCCCCTGAACCCGCTGGCCTCCGCGAAGTCGCGGCGGAAGTCGGGGCCCGGCGTGAGCAGCGTGTCCCAGCGCGCGACCGCCTCGGCGTACTTCTTGGCCAGGGCCGGCTGCGCCCGGTGCCGGGGCTCGTCCAGTCCCATCTTCTTGAGCACCTGCCCGTGCCAGGTCTGCAGGTAGCGGGTGCTCCCGCGCTTGCGGTAGCAGTAGGGCAGGTTGTGGCTGTCCACCCAGTACCCGGCGCGCGCCAGGGTCCAGGCGTAGCGGAAGGTGCCGCGCCGGACGAGGTCGACGTCCTCGGGGAAGCGTTCGGGGACGTCCGCGTGGGACCAGACCGCCCGCAGGCCCGTGGCGCGCCGCTGCAACTCCTCGTGGACGTAGCGCGGGTTGCCGGTGTAGCCGGTGCCCTCGGCCGACTCGAACAGCACCAGGCGGCGGTTCACCGGCACCGTCGCGCTGACCAGCCGGTAGAAGCGGCCCAGGTTGCGGGGGGTGGCGAGGTCGGACAGCAGGGTCCGCCAGAGTTCCGCCACGTTCGGGAGACGCCGCCTGGACGCGGGGCCGAGCCTGCGCGCCGTGAGGCGGAACGGGATGTCGGCCGACGCCTCCAGGACCAGACGGCCCGAGCCCACCGCGCCCAGGGAGGTGAACGACAGCCCTGGTGCCGCGAGGAGGGGCCTGAGGTTGCGGCGCTCGCCCTCGTGGAGCGAGATCATGACCGCCTGCGGCCTCACGGCGTTGTCCGGCCACTCCAGGTCGGGCAGGAAGATCGACACCGCCCCCTCCAGGATGCCCGTCCCCTCGGGGGGAGCTCCCGTCATCCGGGGGATCATCGTCCTCTCCGGTTCCTCCGGGTCCCACTGCCCTTCGAGTCCCCTCGGGACCTGTTTCTCCCGCTCCCCGGGCGACTCGATCACGACGGGTGTCATCTGGACGGGGATCGAGGCGATCGTCCTCTTCCTGCCGCCGATGCGGAGCCACGCGGTCAGCGTGCGGCCGTCGAGCACCCGGCCCGGGTCGTAGGTCCGCAGGCGCAGCCGGATCTCGTCCCTCGACGCCTGCAACTCGACGAGCTCGTGCCGGAGCAGCGCTCCGGACAGCGGCTGCTCCGCCAGGCGCAGCTCGGTGACGTCCAGCTCGCTCCGCCCCTGCTCGCTCCGCGGGAGTGTCGTCCCCCAGAACACCCGCTCGCCGTCCGCGGTGACCGCCCGGGGCGGGACCGAGTGCCTGCCCCCCAGCTCGACGGCGGCGAGCGCCGCCTCCGCTCCGCGCCGCTCGCGGACGAGCTGGATGCACACCCGCTCCGCCCGGGTCAGCCGCTCGATCGCGGCGGGGTCGAGCGTGTCCACGTACGGGATGACGATGTCGGCGAACTCGGAGATCCACGCCGGGTCGCGCTGGGGCAGGTCCCCCAGGTAGAGGCGGAGGTCGTGGGAGAGGAAGCGGAAGTCCTTGTCCTCCTTCAGGTCGAGGGAGTGGGTGCTCGCCAGGACGTGGTCGCTCAGGACGGCGGCCGTGACGCGCTGGCGCACGTTCTCCAGCTCGTGCCGCCGGGACGAGATCGACCTGGTGGCGGGGGTGGCCGCGAGCAGCCAGCGGTAGACCGGCCACGGCACGATGGCGAACAGCTTGCTGCGGCAGAACAGCTCCGTCGACCAGACGATGTCCTCGTGGTGGATCTCCTCGGGGAAGCGGATGCCGGTGCCGTCGAGGAAGGTCCGCCGGTACAGCTTGTTGGTGGCCAGGCAGTTGAAGAGCAGCTCGGGCTCCGCGCGGATGCCGTCGACGACCCGCCGTTCCGCGAACAGCTGGGGGTACCAGAGGGTGATGGCGCCGGTCGCCTCGTCGACGCGCTCCACGGTGCCCATGACGAAGTCGGCGCCGGTCGCCTCCGCCTCCAGCAGGAGGCTCTTGCAGGCGTGCCTGGGCAGCTCGTCGTCGCTGTCGAGGAACATCAGGAAGGGCGCGCGCGAGGCGTCCATGCCCGCGTTGCGCGGCGCGCCGCAGCCGCCGCTGTTGGCGGGCAGCCGTACGTAGCGGACCCGGCCGTCCTCCTCGGTGAGCGCCTTGGCCACCGCGGGGGTGTCGTCGCCGGAACAGTCGTCCACGATGATCACTTCGAGGTTCTTGAGCGTCTGGCTGAGCACGGAGCGCACGGCCCGGGGTAACCGGGCCGCGTCGTCGAAGGTGATGACGATCACGCTGACGTCCGGGATCGTGTGTGGCTGTGTTGTCATGTGCGCAACTCCAAGGCGGCTGGGAGGAGAGCCTTGACCCGCGGTGGCTCGGGCCCGACGGGCACGAGCCAGGCAAGGCGTCATGGGATCGCTGGTGTTGGTCGGGGCTTTCAGGTCGGGCTTTCAGGTCGAGGCGCTCAGGCTGGGGGCTCAGGTCGAGGCCCTCAGGTCAGAGGCTCAGGCTGAGGCGGGCGCGTCCGAGAGGAGGACGGGGGCGTCACGGCCGGTGCCGCTCGCGGACCGCTTCCGGTCCGCGCGCTCCTCGTGGTACTCCGCGTCGACGTTGACCTCCCAGACGTCGTGCCGGGCTCCGTCGACGATGTTCTCCACGGTCAGCATCGCGGTGAGCATGGAGTGGTCCTGGTTGTTGTACCGGTGCATGCCGTTGCGGCCGACCGGGTGGATCTCCGGCCACTCCACGTCGAGATACTTCCTGAGCACCTCGACGTTCCCGGCGTAACCGGCGTCGTAGACCGGGTAGGCCTTCGGCATCCGCACCACGTAGCCCCCCTGCACCGAGCCGGGCGTCACCAGGCCCAGCTGCTCCAGCTCCCGGGTGCCGAACGCGACGAGCTCGTCGTCCGGGGCGCGCCACAGGTCGTCGCCCTCGTTGACGAAGTACTCCAGGCCGAGACAGGTCCGCCCGGCCTGCACGAGGTAGGGCGACCAGGAGCCGTAGTTCTGCACCCGGCCGAGCCGTACCTCGGGGGAGTGGATGTAGATCCAGTTGTCGGGGAAGGAGAACCGCTCGGGGACGACCAGCGCGACCGTGAGGAAGTCGCGGTACCTCAACCCCGCGGCGGCCTCGGCGACGGCGTCGGGCACGTCGGGCCCGAGCGCGCGGATCAGGGCGGTGAGCGGCATCGAGGAGACGAGGTTCCCGCAGAACACCTCGCGGGTGACGCTCCCGCCGTACGGGCGGTCGAGGTCGTCCTCCGGGCGGGCGGTTCCGCCGTCGTACGGGTCAACGGCACCGGTCCCGCCGTCGTACGGGCGAACGGTGCCGGTCCCGCCCTCGGTGCCGGTACCGGTACCGGTAGCGCCGTCCGAGCGGACGGTGACGGCGAGGCGGCCGTGGTGGCGGCGGATGCGTTCGACCCGGGTGCCGAGGTGCACGGTGGAGCCCCGCTCGCGGACCCGGTCGGCGCAGGTCTCCCACATCATGCCCGGCCCCAGCTTGGGGTAGCGGAACTCCTCGATGAGGCTCGTGATCTCCTTCCGGTTCCTCCCGGTCGTCAGCGCGCCGGCGATGGCCTTTCCCAGGGAGAGGTTCCTGATCCGCTGCGCGGCCCAGTCGGCCTGGATGCTCGCGGCGGGAACGCCCCACACCTTCTCCGTGTAGGTCTTGAAGAAGATCCCGTAGAGCCGTCGGCCGAACCTGGCCGCGACCCAGCCCTCGAAGGTGGACTGGTCGGCGGGCGGCCGGATCCGGGCCCAGGCGTACGAGCCGACGCACCTCAGGGATTCGAGGACACCGAGGTTGAGCAGGGCGTTGGACGCCCTGAGCGGGTAGTCGTAGAAACGGCCCTTGTAGTGGATGCGGCTCATCCTCGGGCGGAGCAGGAAGTCGTCCTCGCCGAGGATCTCGTTCCAGAAGTCCTCCACCCGCGACACCTTCGTGAAGAAGCGGTGCCCGCCGATGTCGAAGCGCCAGCCGTCGCGTTCCTCCGTCCGGCTGATCCCGCCCACCACGCGGTCGGCTTCGAAGACCTCGCACGGATGTCCGCGCCTGGCCAGCTCGTAGGCCGCGGTGAGCCCGGCGGGCCCCGCCCCCACGACCACTGTCGAATCCATGCGCTTCCCCCCGTGAATGCCGTTTCCCGCGATCTCGCCCGTCTCGGTCACACGATGGTGTCGGACGGCCAGGGGGGATCGAAGGGTCATCACGTCTTACTAGGACGTGTGCATTCCCAGCCTTGACCTGGGCTTGGGGAAGGCGTTGCCGCGCCACGGGCCCGGAGCCGGACGAGCGGCCCGCGGGAGACGCGCGTGCACCGGAGACGCGGGGGAGATGTGCGGAAGATGGTCAAGTCTCGGTCAGCTCACTCCATCGCGGTCATGTTTTGGGGCCGCCCGCCTGCCGGGCGAAGCCATGCTGCTGACGTGACGTCTACGTCGCGCTCATGGCCGCCAGGTTGTGTCGACGGTCGTGTCGACGGGCACACGGGCCCCTTCCGCCGCTTTCCGGCGACCGCTGGGCCTCCCGCCGCGCGCCCGTGACGTCTTCCACGATGAGTGGATCTTCGCCTGTGTGCCGTGCCCGGCGTTCACGCCGACGGACCGGACTGTGAGCTTTCGACTACCGGAGGACCGATCGTGGCCCCAGTGAGCATCATCGTGCCCATCTACGACGTGGAACCGTACCTTGAGGCGTGTCTGGAGTCGTTGGTCGCGCAGACCTGGAGTGACATCGAGGTCGTCATGGTGGACGACGGTTCTCCCGACTCCAGCGCGGAGATCGCCGGGGCCTTCGCCGAGCGTGACGACCGGTTCCGGTTGATCCGGCAGGAGAACGGGGGCCTCGGCACCGCGCGCAACACCGGGATAAGGCACGCCACCGGTGATTTCCTCGCCTTCCTGGACAGCGACGACATGCTCCCGCTGACGGCCGTCGAGACGATGGTGTGCAGCCTGAAGGAGAGCGGGTCCGATCTCGTCACGGGCAACGTCCTCCGCTTCAGCGGCCAGGGGGTGCGCCAGTCCGCGATGCACAGGGCGATCTTCGCCAACTCCGCCAGGCGCACCCACGTGACCGGCGACGAGATCCTGCTCAAGGACCGGCTGGTCACGAACAAGCTGTGGCGCCGTTCCTTCTGGGACGAGCAGGGGCTGAGCTTTCCCGAGGGGGTGCTGTGGGAGGACATCGCCGTCTCCCTGCCCGCCCACTTCATGGCCGGGGCGGTGGACGTGCTGTCCACCCCGGTCTACCTGTGGCGGGAGCGGGAGGGGGAGAGCGTCTCGATCACGCAGAACCGGGGGCACGTCAAGGGGATCGAGGACCGGTTCGCCGCCGTCAACTCGGTGCGGAGCTTCCTCTCCGGCACCGGGCGGGCCCAGCACCTGAGGGCGTGGGACCGGATGGTCCTCGACAGCGACCTGCCGAACTTCCTGCAGGTGCTCGACCAGGCGGGGGAGGAGTTCCGGAGCCGTTTCCTCGACCTGGCGTGCGCCTACCTCGACCAGGCCGGGCCGAAGGTCCTCTCGCTCATCCCCGCGCAGCGCCGGGCGAAGTGGGCTCTGGTACGGGAACGCCGGGTCGACGACCTCCTCCAGCTGCTGGAGTGGGACAGGACGGTGAAGCCGACCGCCCGCGTCGTCGGCGGCGGCCTGCGCGGGTACCACCTCAACAGCCCGGTGCAGGTCGACCGGGCGACCACGCGGATGCGCGAGGAACTGGACCTGCGGCAGCGGGTGGACAGCCTGGACTGGAAGGACGACAGGCTGGTCGTCGAGGGCCGGGTCTCGCTGCGCTACCTGCGTCCCCGCAGGCGGATCCAGCAGCACGTCCTCGCCTGGCTGGTCCCCGAGGGCCCGGGGAGCCCCGAGGGCCGCAGCCGCAGGATCCGGCTCCCGGTCACGATCCGGCGCGGCCTGTCGCTGGTCGACACCGGCCCGCGCAGGCGCAAGGACTGGTGCGGGTTCCGGCTCTCCATCGACCCGGCCACGCTTCCGGCCGGCTCGACCTGGCGGATCGACCTGTGCGTGCTGTCCCGGGGCCTCGTACGCAGGGGCAGGCTGTCGCAGCCGAGCCCGGCCGCGCGGCGGCTGGAGTTCGCCGAGCGCGAGTCGGGGACCGTGGCGTGGACGGAGTGGACGCCCGCCGAGGAGTTCAGGCTCCGGGTGGAGCGGCCGGGCGGGCGGGTCACCGGCCACCGGGTGGCCGAGGGCAGGCTGCGGATCAGCGGCCGGTGCGACGGCGACCTCGGCGCCGCGCCGGCCCTGCGGCTCACCCGGCCGCAGGGCGGGCGCGACCGGCGCTACCCGATGACCGTGACGGACGGCGCCTTCGAGGCGGTGATCGACCTCGACGAGGTGCTGTCCGAGCGCTGGCCGGGTCTCGACCCGGCGGGACTGGAGATGAGCGCGCTCAACCCCGGCGCCGAATGGCACTTCGACGTCGTCCAGGAAAGCCCCGAGCACCGGGAACCCCCGAAGACCCCGAAGAATCCGGAGACCGCGGAGAACCCGGAGAACCCGGAGCGGCGGCAGGCCCGGCCGCTGCTCGTCGGCCGCGACGTGGAGCGCGGCCTCTACCGGCTCCGCGGCCGGGACGTGGTGCTGGACCGGTCGCAGGCGGGCGGGCTCGTGCTGCGCGAGCAGCGGCCGACGTTCTACGTCGAGCGGGTGGAGTGGACCGACCAGGGGCACCTCAAGGTGACCGGGGCCCCGATGCGCCCGATCGACGGCCCGGCGTGGCTGGTCGTCACCTCGCGCAACCGGCTCAACGAGCGGCTCTTCCCGCTCGTCGACGGCAGCGCCACGGTGACGCCCGAGGGGAGCGACACGCTCGGCGGCCGGCTGCCGCTGCCGGCGGGCACGCACGGCTTCGCGATCCGTACCGGCACCGGTGACATGCGCATGGAGTTCCGGCTGTCCGCGCCGCTGGAGCACATCTCCGCCACCCGTACGTTCACCTTCGACACCGACCTGATGGACGAGGCCGTCTTCACCGTGAGCGACGACCTGCGCGCCTCGGGCAGGCCGAAGCAGCAGCGGCTGCTGCGCGAGGACTTCTACCCCGCGAGGTGCCAGGAGCCGCTGCGGCCCGCCGTCCTCTTCGACAGCTACGGCGGCAGGCAGTTCTCCGACAGCCCGAAGGCGATCTACGAGGAGCTCGTGCGGCGCGGCTCCGACCTGGAGTTCATGTGGATCGTGCGGGACGGGCAGGTGGAGCTGCCCGAGGGGGTGACGCCGATCCGGCGGTACGGGCGGGAGTTCTTCGACGCGCTGGCCCGCTGCCGGTACATCGTCACCAACAGCCACCTGCCCTCCTGGTTCGAGCGCAGGGAGGGCCAGACGGTGCTGCAGACCTGGCGCGGCACCCCGTTGAAGCGCGTCGGCTTCGACGTCGAGAAGGCGCCGCCGGCCAGGTCCGACCACCACGAGCGGCTGGCCAGGGCCGTCGCCAGGTGGAGCCACCTGATCTCGCCGAGTCCCTGGTGCACCTCGGTCCTGGACGGCGCCCTGCGGTTCGAGGGGGAGGTCCTGGAGATCGGCTCTCCCCGCGACGACCTGCTGCGCCGCGCCGGAGCCGCCACGCGCACCCGGGAGATCCGGGAACGGCTCGGCCTGCCCGAGGGCAGGAAGGTCGTGCTGTACGCCCCGACCTGGCGCGACGACAAGTTCTACAGCAAGGGGCGCTACCGGCTCGACCTGCGGCTGGACCTCCGGCTCATGGACGAGGAACTGGGCGGGGACCACGTGCTCATGATCCGCAAGCATCCGAGCGTCACGGACAGGCTGCCCAGGGTCGGCACGGACTTCGTCCTCGACGTCTCGGCGTATCCGGACATCCAGGAGCTCTACCTGGTGGCGGACATGCTGATCACGGACTACTCGTCGGCGATGTTCGACTTCGCGGTGACCGGTAAGCCGATGCTCTTCTACACCTACGACCTGGAGCGCTACCGCGACGAGGTGCGCGGCTTCTACTTCGACTTCGAGGCCGAGGCCCCCGGGCCGCTGCTGCGCACGACCGAGGAGGTCGTGGCGGCCGTGCGCGACGCCGACGAGGTGCACGCCAAGTACCGGAAGCTGTACGACGCCTTCACCGCGAGGTTCTGCCCGCTGGAGGACGGCGGCGCGTCGGCGAGGGCCGTGGACCGGATCTTCCGGTAACCCGCCCGCCTGGCGAAGGCGAAGGCAGAAAGCAGAAGAAGCCCTTGGCCGGTGAGCCGCCCGCCCCGCGAGGACGAAAGGCCGGGGACGCGAAAGGCCGGGGGACGCGAAAGGCCGGGGAGGCGAAAGGCCGGGCAGGCCCTTCTCGGCCTTTCGCGTCCCCAAAGCCCCCGATCGCTGTGGCGCGGGTCGGTCAAGAAGTGGCATGGAGATCTTCTAGTAGTTACAGAGCGTAGATGAGAGGAGACTCCGCGTGGCCATGCTGGAACGCATGAGGGCCTATTCGTTGGACGACGTTCACGCGACCCGGAAACGAAAAGACTCCTGGTGGACCGTTTTCCTGGTCGACCCGGTGGCGTGCAGGCTCACCCTGCTCGTCGCCAACCACACGTCCATCACCCCCAACGGGCTCACCCGTTTCTCCCTGATCCTCGGGATGTGCGCGGCGATCTGCTTCGCGTCCGGACGGCTGGCCGCGGGGGCCCTGCTGTTCTACGTGAGCTTCATGGTCGACTGCATGGACGGGAAGATCGCGCGGCTCAAGGGGACGGGGACCGCGTTCGGGCTCTGGCTCGACTACGTGGGCGACCGCATCAGGGTGGTCTGCTGCGCGGCGGGCCTCGCCTCCGGGCAGTACGTGGCGACGGGGGACGTCTCCTACATCCTGCTCGGCGCCGGGGTGGCCGTCCTCGACCTGTTCCGCTACGTGAACGCGCCGCAGATGAAGCGCGTGCGCGAGGTGGTCAAGGAGAACCGGCTCGGCCGCCTCGCGCCCGTCGAGTCCGTGGTGACCGTGGGCCACCCCAGGCCCGGCGAGGCGACGGTGCCCGCCGGTCACACCGTCCACGCGGGACACCCGGGGCACGCGGGGCACGTCAGGCCCGTCGAGGTCATCACGCCCCGCGAGCCGCTGCGGGTCGCCGGGTTCGAGGACCGGGACGAGAACCCGGGCGAGGGCCGCGACGGGGATCGGGGCGGGAGCCGGGCCGGGCGGCCGGGCGGCCGGGGGGGCCGGCGCCCGAAGCTGCCCCGCAGGTTCGGCCGCCTGCTGGCCCGCCACCGGGTGCGGACCCACCTGATCAGCGGCATCGAGTTCCACGCCGCGGTGTTCGTGGTCGCCCCGCTGATCGGGCCGGTCGCCCTGGTGCCCCTCTCGGTCGCGGCCGGTGTGCTGCTTCTGCTGAACGAGGTCGTCCTGATCTATCGAATGTGGCTCTTCGCCCGGGTGGTGCCCGTCATGCCGCTCGTGCAGAAGGCGCCACGCGTATCTGTTTGACCAAGCTTTACGGGGGTTCGTTGTCATGCAGTCCGACCGTCCGATCTTCGTGATCGGTTGTCCGCGTTCCGGCACCACGATGTTGCAGCTGATGCTGCACTCGCACCCGCGCATCGCGGTGCCTCCGGAGACACGGTTCGTGGTGCCCGGCTACTACCGCAGGTTCTCCTTCGGGGACCTGCGCGAGGAACGCAACCGGCGCAGGGTCGGCCGGTGGATCGTGAGCGACAAGGACACCAAGTTCAAGGAGCTCAAGCTCGACGGGGACAGGCTGATCGACGACATCGTCGCGGGACCGCCCACGCTGGGGTCGGCGATGGGCATCACCTTCCGCTCGTACGCCGAGCAGTACGGCAAGAGCCGCTGGGGCGACAAGCGGCCCAGCTACTACCACCACGTGGACCTGCTGACGCGGTTGTTCCCCGACGCCCAGTTCGTGCACCTGATCCGGGACGGCCGTGACTGCGTGGCGTCGCTGAAGGAGATGCCCTGGTACACCAAGGACGTCTTCCACGCGGCGGTCAACTGGAGCGAGGCGATCGACTACGGCCGCCGGCACGCGAAGAAGCTCCCTGCCGACAGCTACTACGAGCTGCGCTACGAGGACCTGACGGCCTACCCGGAGACCGAGCTGAGCAAGCTCTGCGACTTCCTCGGCGAGGACTACGACCCGGCGATGACCGAGCCGTACCACGTCGCCAGGGTGGCGATCCCGCAGCACAAGGTCTGGCACAGCAACACCCACGGCGACGTCACGACCGCGCGGGCGGGCTCGTGGAAGGCGAGGCTGGAGCCCTGGGAGATCTCGGTGTGCGAGACCGTGCTGGCCGACCGGCTCGTCGCCAACGGCTACGAGCTGAGCGGCGCGCCCAAGGCGAGCAAGACCCACGTCCAGGCGTGTGAGAAGGCGGCCTCCAAGCGGCGCTGGGCGCGCAGGCGCAAGGAGATCCGCGACCGCCTCAACCGGTTCCGCGAGCCGAGCCCGGTGGCCGCGAGGCTCACCAGCCGGCAGCTCGGCGAGCTTGCGAAGGTCTGACATGAAGCCCGATCGCCCGATCTTCGTCCTGGGCTGTCCCCGCTCGGGGACGACGATGCTGCAGCTCATGCTGCACGCCCACCCGCGCGTCGCCATCCCGCCGGAGACCCGGTTCATGGTCTCCACCTACCAGCGGCGGCTCCAGTTCGGCGATCTCAACGACGCCGGACACCGGCGCGAGCTGGGCGAGTGGGTGGTCGACCGGCGCCAGTCGCGCTTCCACGAGCTGGACCTGAACCGCGACGAGGTGCTGGAGCAGATCGTCGACGGGCCGCCGACGCTCGGCTCCGCGCTGGGCATCGTGCTGCGCGCGTACGCGGCCAGGCACGGCAAGCCGCGCTGGGGCGACAAGCGGCCCTCGTACTTCCAGTACACCGACGTGCTGCTGCGGTTGTTCCCCGACGCCCAGTTCGTGCACCTGATCAGGGACGGCCGTGACTGCGTGGCGTCGCTGAAGGAGATGCCCTGGTACAACGGGACCGTCTACAGCGCGGTGTCCGCCTGGGCCGAGGCGATCGACTTCGCCAGGCACGGCGCGCCGAAGCTCCCCGAGGGCAGCTACCACGAGCTGCGCTACGAGGACCTGACCACGGAGCCCGAGGCCCACCTGCGCAGGCTGTGCGAGTTCCTCGGCGAGGACTTCGACCCCGCCATGTGCGATCCGGGCGCGGTGGCCGACATCGCCGTACCCGCGCGCAAGACCTGGCACGCACGCACCTTCGGAGAGGTGACCACCGCGCGGACCGGCTCCTGGCGCGACCGGCTCGACCCCGGCGAGGTCTCGCTGTGCGAGAGCGTGCTCGGGGACCGGCTGGAGATGTACGGGTACGAGCTCACCGGGGCGCCGAAGGTCGAGACCTCGCGGATGGTCTCCTACGAGCGGACCGCGGCGAAGCGGAAGCTGGCCCGCGTCAAGCGGGTCGCGTTCGACCGGCTGATCCGGCTCCGCGAGCCGAACCCGCTGGGGGCACGGCTCACCTCCGCCCAGATCGTGCTGGCGGGAGTGCCGCTGCCGCGCAACGAGCCCGTCACGGTCAACGGTTGACCTGCCCGCGCGAACCGGTGACGGCCGACGGGTGACCCGCCGAACGAGCCCGTGACGCTCGTTCAGCGGGTGACCTGCTCGAACAGTGCCTCCCACCGGTCCAGGACGCGGTCCGGGCGGAACGCCTCGACGTGCGCGCGGGCGGCGGCTCCCAGCCGCCGCCGCTCCTCGGCCGAGGCCATCAGCGCGGCGAGCGCGGCGCCGAGCGCGGTCACGTCGGCCGGGGGCACCAGCACCCCGGTCCGCCCGTCCAGGACGAGTGACCTGAGCCCGCCCGACACGTCGAACGCCACCGAGGGCACCCCGTAGGACGCCGCCTCGCCGACCACCAGGGGCAGTCCCTCGTGCTCGCTGGACAGCGCCAGCACCGACCCGCCCAGGTACTCGTCCGCCATCCGGGCCGCGGGCACCGCGCCGCGGAACACCACCCGGTCGCTCACCTCGCACGCCGCCGCGTGCGACATGAGCCGCCCCCGCTCGGCCCCCTCGCCGATCAGGTGCAGCTCCCAGTCCTCACCGGCCTCGCGACGGGCCTCCATGAGATCCGTGTCATGACAGGCCCCTCCGGGACCCGGGCGTCCGCACGCCTCCGCGAAGGCCGAGATCAGCCGGTCGAACCGCTTCACGCCCTCCAGCCTGCCGACCCCGAGCACCCGGCGGGCGGTCAGCTCCGCGGTCCGCGACGGCCAGGCGGGCAGCGGGTTCGGGATGGACCAGGTGTTGGGCAGCAGCGCGTGCTCGGAGAACAGCCAGGCGTCCTCCTCGCTGAGGAACACCGCCTTCTCCAGGGTGCCGTAGTGGCCGCGGACCGAGCCGAGGTGCCAGGAGCCCCGCGCGTGCTCGTACGAGCCGTGGTACTGCCCGATCGGCAGCAACCCCTCGGGCAGCAGGTTCCCGATCCGGGTGACCACACCGGGCGAGGCGAGCACCGCGAACCCCGGCCCCACCTCTCGCAGCAGCCTGCCGAGCGCCCGCCGCTCGCGGCGCCTGCCCAGCCGCGAGAGCCTGCCCACCGGCGTGCGGTGGATCACATGGCTGGTGTAACGCGGCCTCTCCACGTACCGGAACGGCTTCTCCGCCCGGTGCAGCCCGATCACGTGCACCTCGCGGCCCCGCTCGGCGAGGCCCTGCGCCATGGTGTGGGTGACCCGCTGGACGCCGCCGAGAGTGTCGGCGTCCATGCACGCGAACACCACCGCCCCCGTACGCCCGCCCCCCGCACGCCCGCCGCTCACCGCGGCCGTCCCAGCAGCGGCAGGCGGCTCAGCTGCCGCACCCTGGCCGGGAGACGTTCCGGCGCGTCGGCGGGGCGGGGGGCCTGGGCGTGGGCGGCAGGGAAGAAGGCGTCCACCACCCTCGCCGAGGCGTGGCCCTTCTCGTCGGCGCACCACGTCCTGCGGAACGCGATGTACCTGGAGGCGAAAGACGCCGACAGACCGTCGAGATCGCGCAGCGCCTCGATCAGCTCCTCGGTCGTGGTGAGGCAGGGGCCGGGGGCGATCGCGGGCAGGTCGTGGTAGACCCCGCGTTCCACCCTGCGGTACTCGTCCCAGTCGTCGATCAGGAACAGCATCGGCCGCCCGGTGACCGCGTAGTCGCACATCAGCGACGAGTAGTCGGTCAGCAGCGCGTCCGAGAGCAGGATCAGGTCGTTGACCTCGGGATACGATCCCGCGTGCCGGACGAAGTGGCGCAGGTGCTCGGGCACCTCGAACCGTTCGACCGGATGGGTCCGCAGGATCACCGTCCAGTCGCCCGACAGGGCGTCGGCCATCGCGGCCAGGTCGGCCCTGACCGACTGCCCCGACCCCTTGGCCCGGTCGCGGTAGGTGGGGGCGTACAGCAGCACCCTGGACCAGTGCGGGATCTCCAGTTCCTCCCTCGCCCGCCTGACCGCCTCCTGGTCGCCGTGCACGAGCACGTCGCAGCGGGGCGAGCCGTGCCGCAGCAGCCGTCCCCGGTAGCCGTTGGAGGGCACGAAGACCCGCTCGAACTCGGCGCTGGGCGAGACCAGCGCGTCCCACCGCTCCACCGCGGCCCGCCAGGTCGCCCTCGGCCCGTCGAAGTCGGCGCGCAGGTCGGGCGCGTCGAAGCCGACCGACTTGATGCCCTGGCCGTGCCAGGTCTGCAGGTAGCGGGTGCCGGGCGGTTTCGGGTAGGCCAGCGGCATGCCGTGGCTGTCGACCCAGTAGGCCGCCCTGGCCATGGTCCAGATGTGACGCCAGCTCATCCGCCGCACCGGCCTGACGTCGGAGGGGAGGTTCCCCCGGGCCTCGGCGATCGACCACACCACCTTCAGCGGCGCGTTCCGGCGCCTGAGCTCCTCGTAGATGTAGCGCGGGTTCCCGGTGTACCCGGCGCCGACGTCGGACTCGAAGAGGGCTAAGTCCGCGCGGGGCGGCAGCACCGAGATCAGCCCCTTGTAGACGCGGAGCTTCACCTCGGGCCCGCCCACCCTCCGCAGCAGGCCGGTGGCGGCCCGCTTGAGCCGGGGCAGCTGCCGCAGCACCCCCTGGCGGCGCCAGAGCACCCGCAGGAACGCGGCGTTCCCCTCCGGCTTGACGATGACCTCGTGACACAGGATGGTCATGCCGAACGGCTTGGAGGACGGGTCGACGAGCAACCGGTCCGAGGTGACCCTCCCTTCGGGGTTGACGATCTCGACCACCGGGTCGTAGCGACTCTCGAAGCCCAGGCGGCCGTGGCGGATCGCGGCGAGATCGATCGTCGCCTCGCTCAGGTAACCGCCGTCACCGGCGTTACCGCCGCCGCTGCCCTCCCGCGGGCGCGGCTCCAGCCGTACCCGATGGTTCCTGAACCGCAGGAACGCGGTCCAGCCGGGCGTGGCGGTGAGCACCCCGAACGGGTCGTACGTCGTGATCTCCAGCCTGACCAGCGTGCCCTCGCCGGTGACGACCGCCTCGTGGCGCAGCCGGGAGGCGGTGTAGGGAAGCTCGGCCATCCGGAGCGAGGTGATGTCCCGCCTCTCGTCGGCGACCGTCCCCCAGTAGGTGCGCCCGCCCTCCCGTACGGCGGCGCGCGGCGGGGCCTTCGGCCCGTTCAGCGACCGGGCGGCCACCAGGAGCTCGTCGGGCCTGTTGTCGAGGATGAAGCTGCAGCAGACCCGCAGGAGCGGGTCGACCGTCTCGAACACCACCGGGTCGAGCTCCGCCAGGTAGGGGCGGATCACCGAGACGAACTCCTCGATCCACGCCGGGTCGCGCGAGGGCAGCGGGTTGAGGTAGACCCTCAGGTCCTGGCGGATGAAGCGGCGCTGCCGCTCGTGCACCAGGTCGCCGAGGCCGTTGTCCCGCAGGATGTCGTCGCTCAGCCGGGCCGCCCTGATCCGGGAGCGGACGTTGGCCATGTCCGTCAGGCACAGCGAGATCGACAGCCGCTCGTCGCCCTCCGCCGAGGCCCGGTGCCAGAGGTAGACCACCCAGGGGACCACGGCGAACCGCCGCGCCGCGCAGTACAGGGCGGTGCTGAAGACGTGGTCCTCGTAGTGCATGTCCTCGCGGAACGGCACCCGCCGCAGCAGCTCGGCCCGGTAGAGCTTGTTGGTGCTGAAGGAGTCGAGGAACATCTCCGGCTCCCGCGCGATCCCCTCGACCGTCCGGCGCCTGGCGAACAGGGCGGGATAGTAGCGCGCGGTCTTCCCCGTCCGCTCGTACAGCCGGGAGATCTGCCCGGTGACGAAGTCCGCCCCGGTCCGCTCGATCTCCAGCAGCATGCTCTTGCAGGCGTGCCTCGTCAGCTCGTCGTCGCTGTCCAGGAACATCACGTACGGCGCCCGCGCCGCCGCCACCCCCCTGTTGCGGGGCACCCCGCAGCCCCCGCTGTTGACCTCCCCGCGCAGGTAGCGGACCCTCGGGTCCTTGCGCTGGAACTCCCTGACCACCTTCTCCGTGCCGTCGGTGCTCGCGTCGTCCGCGATGATCACCTCGATGTCGCGCAGGGACTGCCGGAGCACGGACCGCACGGCCCTCGCCAGCCGCGCGGCATCGTTGTAGGTGATGACCACAACGCTGCATTCCGGGATATTGATCACGATCCGAGGTATTCCCGGGAAAAAGTAGGCAGTTGTCCTACTTGTGCAGTGATGACACTTTTTTTGGGGTTGTGGGAAGTGGGGTAGCGGCCGGTCCCGCCTCCCCGGCCGCTGGAAATCGGTGCTCTGGGGGGCATGGCCGGATTCGAGAGGCCGTCGCGGGCCGGTTGGCGGTCCAAGCTTGGTCAAGGCCAGGGGGCTGTTTGACCTTGGTACGGGATCGGGGGCGGTAGACCGGAAATATTGCAGCATGTGCTCGCATATCGGGTATGGCTGCGCGATCTGGGGAGACCGCTGATGGCCGACGACAACGTTCCAGAGGAGATGCTCGGGCAGGGGCGTCCGGGGGTTCCGGCGCGGGGGCGGGGCCCCAACACCGGGGAGCCCTTCTCCAGGCGCGACTACCGGCACCCGGCGGCGGGCTGGGGGGCGGCGTTCAGCGTCGGGAAGGTGCTGGCCAGGACGCGGGAGCCGGTCGACGGGACGCGGGCGATCTTCCGGATGAACCACGAGAACTACGGCTTCGACTGCCCGGGGTGCGCGTGGCCGGACAGCACGAAGGGCCTGCGCCTGGACATCTGCGAGAACGGCATCAAACACGTCACCTGGGAGATGACTCCCAAACGGGTCGGACGCGCGTTCTTCGCCGCGCACACCGTCACCGAGCTGTCGGGCTGGAGCGACTTCGCGCTGGAGGACCAGGGCAGGCTGACCGAGCCGATGGTCTACGACCCGTCCTCCGACAAATATCTGCCGATCTCCTGGCCGGACGCGTTCGAGCTGGTCGGCGCGGAGCTCAGGAAGCTGGACAGCCCGGACGAGGCGTCGTTCTACACCTCGGGGCGGCTGAGCAACGAGGCCACGTTCCTCTACCAGCTGTGGGCCCGCGAGTTCGGCACCAACAACCTGCCCGACTGCTCGAACATGTGCCACGAGGCGAGCGGCCGGGCGCTCACCGCCGCGCTGGGCACCGGCAAGGGGACCGTCGACCTGGACGACTGGGGCAAGACGGACGCGCTGTTCATCATCGGCGCCAACGCGGCCTCCAACGCGCCGCGCATGCTCACCTCGCTGGCCGAGGCGTACCGCCGGGGCGCCCAGCTCGTGCACATCAACCCGATGGTCGAGGCCGCGGCCCGGAGCACGATCGTGCCGCACGACTTCCTGGCGATGGCGACCTTCCACGCCACCAGGACCGGCACCCTCAACGTGCGGCCGAGGATCGGCGGCGACCTGGCCCTGCTGCGCGGGGTCGGGAAGGTCGTGCTGGAGGCGGCGGAGACCGACCCGAAGGCGATCGACCGGGAGTTCGTCGACCGGTACACGCACGGCTTCGAGGACTACCGGCGGGCGTGCGCCGAGGCCACCTGGCCGGAGCTGGAGTTCCAGTCAGGGGTGGACGAGGCCCGGATCCGCGAACTCGCCGGCGTCTACATGCGGTCCGACCGCACCATCGTCAGCTGGTGCCTCGGCATCACCCAGCAGGAACACGGCGTCGACACCGTACGCGAGATCGTCAACCTGCTGCTGCTGCGCGGCAACATCGGCCGCGAGGGCGCGGGCCCGTGCCCCATCCGGGGGCACAGCAACGTCCAGGGCAACCGCACCTGCGGCGTCACCCACCGCCCGAGCGAGCACCTGCTGTCCCGGCTGGCCGAGGTGTGCGGCATCGACCCGCCACGGGCCCACGGCCTGGACACCGTCGGCACCATCGCGGCGATGCACCGTGGCGACGTCAAGGTGTTCGTGGGCATGGGCGGCAACTTCGCGCTGGCCGCGCCCGACACCGCGTACACCTTCCAGGCGCTTCGCAACTGCGAGCTGACCGTGCAGGTCAGCACCAAGCTCAACCGCGGCCACCTGGTGCACGGCAGGAAGGCGCTGATCCTGCCCTGCCTCGGCCGCACCGAGAAGGACCGGCAGCGCGGCGGACTGCAGGGCGTCACGGTCGAGGACTCGATGAGCATGGTGCACATGTCGCTCGGCATGCGGAACCCCGCCTCACGGCACCTGCTGTCGGAACCGGCGATCATCGCCGGGATGGCGCGGGCGACCCTGCCGCACAGCGCCACGCCCTGGCAGGGGTACGTCGACGACTACGACCGCGTCCGCGACACCATGGCCCAGGTCCTCGACGGGTTCGAGGACTTCAACCGCCGGGCCAGGCTCCCGCTGGGCTTCCGGATCCACCAGCCGGCCCGCGAGCTGGTCTTCCTCACCGAGTCCGGCCGCGCCGAGTTCTCGAACGTCCCGGTACCGGACGTCGTCCCGGCGGCGGGCCGCCTGACGCTGGGCACGATGCGCTCCCACGACCAGTGGAACACCACCATCTACTCCGACGACGACCGCTACCGGGGGGTCAAGAACCTGCGCACCCTGGTCCTGATGAACCGTGACGACATGCGCGAGCGGGGCCTCGCCGAGGCGGACCTCGTCGACATCACGAGCATCGCCAGGGACGGCAGCAGGCGCACCGTCCACGGCTACCGCGCCTTCGGCTACGACATCCCGCGCGGCAGCGCGGCCGGATACATGCCCGAGCTGAACCTGCTCTGCGGGATCGGCGACTTCAGCCCGCAGAGCGGGCAGCCGCTGACCAAGCACCTCACCGTCGAGATCACCCCGGTGACGGCCCGCGTGGCGGGCACCGACCGGCGCGGGACGAGGCGGGAACGGGTGCCCCGACGGGGCGGCGGTGCCGCGGACGGCTGAGCGGGACCGGACACGGTCGAGCGGGGCCGGACACGGCCGAGTGCGGCTAGCGCCGCAGGGCGCGGCGGATCAGCCAGGCGAGCAGGACGATGCCCGTCAGGGCGGCGACCAGGGGGGCGACGCGCTTGAGCAGCGGCAGGCCCGCCACCTCCAGGAGGTTCAGGGCCTCCTCGTCGGGGCTGAGCGAGGTGCGCGAGGTGCCCGCCGGGTGGCTCTGGCGGGACGCCGCCTCCTCGCCGACGGCGAGACCGGGCGGCGTCGGCACCGCGCTGAGGTGACGGCCCGGCCCACCCGGGATGCCGGGACCGTCCAGGCCCTCCGGGCCACCGGGACCGCCCAGCCCGAACGCCGCCGCACCCGGGGCCATGCCCTCGCGGCCCTCGCGGCCCTCGCGGCCCCCGTGGTCCTCGCCGCCCTCGTGGCCCTCCGAACCGTGGCCCTCCGAACCGTGTCCCGTCGAGCCGGCCGGGCCGGGGAACGCCGAGGCGGTGGTGCCGGGGCTCTCCGCGCCGGAGGCCGTCGAACCCGCGGGACCGGTGGACGCGGCGGGTGCGGGGGACACGGCCGCGGGGCCGGTGGACTCGGGTGAGCCGTCCGCATCGGCCGGGCGTGCCGGGCCGGGGCCCCAGGTCTCCGAGATCGCCGGAACGTCGTCGTCCGGCGCCTGGGCCGGGGGCGCGCTCCAGCCGCCCACGCCGGCCGTCCCGGAGGTCGTCTCGGCGGCCGTCTCCACGCCGGGGCCCTCGCCCAGCAGGCGGGAGAGGTTGGCCGCGAACCTGTCGATCAGCTTCCCGCCGACCTCGGCCATCACGCCCCGGCCGAACTGGGCCGGGCGGCCGGTCACGTCGAAGGAGGTGTCTACGGTGACCCGGGTGTTCCGGCCGTCGGGGTGCAGGCGCGCGACGACCGTGGCACCCGCCGTGCCCGGTCCCCTGGCCTCCTTGCCGGAGGCCCTGACGGTCATGGAGCGGGTGTCCTCGTCCACCTTCTCGAAGGCGGCCCGGCCCTGGTACGTCACCGTGATCGGCCCGATCCTCATCTTCATCCGGCCGGTGAAGGAGTCACCCTCGACCTTGTCCACGGCCGCTCCGGGCAGGCAGGGCGCGATCCGCTCGACATCGAGCAGCACCGGCCACGCCTGGTCGACAGGCACCGGAACCGTGAACTCGTGCTCGAATCGCATCGCCATCGCTCCGCTCCTCACGGTCGGCCGCTGTCGCGACATTGCGACTACACGGGGGCGTATTGCCAGTATGCCGCCCTGGAGGCCGATCGAGCCTTCCGCAGCGGTCCGTGACGGTCCGTGGCGGTCCGTGTCCGTGCGGTCCGCCAAGGTTCCACGGTCCGCACGGTCCCACGGTCCGCACGCCGGATCTGTGCCCGCTCTTGGTACTGCCCTCGTTGGCGGGGACGATGCGCGGATCCGCGTCGCGCCCCCATGCGGGGCGTCGTCCTCTCCCGGCCGAGGAAGAGCGGGCCGCAGCCGTCGTCCGGCTCCAGGTTTCCCGACATCATGTACATGGAGTTGCCCGGCTCCTGATTGAGGCCTTCTTTCGCCGCGAAATCAGATCTACCAGCAGGGGTACGGACGAATGGGTGAGTACGGAGCGCCAAGGTAAGACATACGTGACGCGACGGACAGTATGCCCAAGCGTGCGGTGATCTATGTCCGGATCTCCTGAGACAAGGGCGAAGGCGGCCTGGACGAGGGTGCGGGAGTCGCCGACCAGGAACGGCCGTGCCGGGAGCGGGTGACGGTCGCCCGCGAACGGCAGGCCGGGCAGGGCAAGGCAGGCAAGGCAGGGCAAGGCAGGTTCGGCGGAGGCCGCAGACCCTACGGGTTCAAGCGGGGGGCGGCGCTCTGCGCCACCGCCTGCCGGAGACGCTCACGGCCTTCCCACGGGCCCGCCATGGGAGACCTCGGAACTCGGGGCCAAAGATGCGAAGCCGGCCACCGCCCCGAGTGAACTGCTTAGCAGGCAAGAATTCCCGAAGGTCTGAGACGACAAGCTGAACCGGTCATCCCACACACCGACCGCCGATATTGTCACCGGCTCATACAGCCATGGACAGAACGTCCGCGCCGGAGGCGTGAATTTACCTACGTCGCCGTCCTTGGGCGCCAGGGCCACGCACGCCTCCCGCGCCTTCGGGTGCGTCCCTCCAACAAGCGGCGAACACTGCAACACCGCCACCTGAGTAGGTGGTGAAATGGTCGGTCCCCGCACGATCGTCAGCACCAGCGCCCGAGCTGACAGGTCTCTTACAGATACATCCGACGCATCCGGCGCTGGTTCACCCGGCGAACCGGCGCTCGCAGGCAACACTCCGAGCCCACCCATCAGGCCGAAGAACACCGCGCCAGAAAGCATCCACTTCGTAAGCCGCTTGTCCATGCCGTCCCCCAGCAGGCGAAACTCAACGCTCTAAGCGTGATCAAGAGCAACATAAAAACCAAGCACCGACATCTGGGACATAGGTCAAGACCTTGCAATCAGATAAGTCCTGGGAGCGGTAGCGCACCGCGCCGCCGTACGCCGCGGCACGCGCGTCCGCGCCGGGCAGACGTCTCCAGCCGCGCGACCGGCGGAACGTCCGGAGGCGTGGCGTTGACCAGGTCGGGTGACTCGGCGAACCCGGGAAGGCGGTGCGCGTCCGCGCCGCTCGCGGCACCCGGCCCCGCCGCCCCGGCGAAGAGCGCCCGTACGACCTCGTTCGGGCGGGCGACGCGAGGCTCGCGGCCCTAGCGCCGGATGACCCTGGCCAGGATGGCGACCAGGCCCGCGAAGCCCAGGCCGCTCACCAGGAGCGTGAGCATGACCAGCGGCTGGACGGACGGCTCGCTGATGAAGACGATGCCGGCCGCGATGAACACCATTCCGCTGAGCAGGGCCATCCAGTCGGTGCGGTGCGCGAGACGGCGCTCGGTCCTGTCGACGTCAGGCCGCACGGCGCACCTCCACGTCCCCGATGCCGGCCTTGATGTTCAGCACGATCGTCGCCACGTCGCCCTTGGGGGCCACCTCGGGCTCCAGGATCTTGTTGTGCTCGATGTCGGCCCCGCCCTCCACCACATGGTCGATCTTGACGTCCCCGAACTTGGTGGAGCCGTTCACCTCGACCCTGGCCGTCGAGGGCAGGATCACGCTGATCTCGCCGACCGAGACCGAGGCGTCCACGATGGTCCTCGAGCCCGGTGGCAGGACCAGGTCGCCCAGGTCGAGCCTGCCCTCTCCCACGCCCACCGAGTAGGTGCGGGCCACCTCGGACAGGGTGGCGGGCTCCCAGGTGTAGTTGCCGAACCTCTTCGGCATGCCGCCCAGCATGGACCCCGCGATCAGGGCGATCGACAGGACGGTGCCGGTCGCGACCAGTCCCGCTCCCCGGCCGAACCAGGTGGCGATCAGCAGGCCGGCGCCGATGACGACGAGCGCCGCGCCGCCGACGACCGTCATGTTGACCGGTCCCGATGCCGACTGGATCGCCACGATGATCCCTCCAACGATGATGGCCAGACAGATGGTGAAGCTCCCGACGAGCGACCTGCGCCGCCGCGGTCCGGGCGGCGCCACCACCGTTCCTCCGTACGCGGACGGGTCGTAGGGGGAGTACGGCTGCTGCCGCCTCCGGGGATCCAGAGGCTGGTAGGGGCCGTACGGCGAGAAGGGCTCGCCGGAGGAGTCGAACGACGGCCTCGCGGCGCCGTACGGGCCGTAGGGGCCGGGCGGGGCGTCCCTCGGCCCGTGCTCCGGTGACGCGGCGGGCCCCTGGGGCCTGCCGGGCGCCTGCTCCGCACGGTTCCCGGAGGCGGACATGGCCTGGGTCCAGGGGGTGGAGGGCGGGGGGGCCGTCGCGGCTCCCGGTCCGGCCGCGGGCGCGTACGGCTCCGTGACCGTCTCGGCGCCCGGCTGGGCGGCCGCGTGGATGGTGGGAGACGCGGCGGCGTGGGCGGCCGGATCCCGCTCGCCGACGGGCCGCTGCCCGGCGGCGGTGCCCGGCGCCGGGGCGGCCGGGCCGGGCCACTGACCGGCGGGGGACGGGGACGGGGGGCGGCGCCTGCGCAGCCGTTCGGGCAGCGACCTCGCCACGGCCAGCAGGTCGACCCCGCGGGAATGGGCGGCGAGCAGGGCGATGGCGAACACCGTGCCGACCACGACCGTGCCGGTGCCGATGCCGTCCGAGGAGACGTTGACGATCAACCCGAGGGCGAACAGGCCGGTCAGCAGGGTCAGGACCGTCTCGCTGTCGAAGTCGCGCCGGATCCACTGCTCCAGGTAGCCGGGGCTGCCGTCGGTCTCGCGCATGAGCAGGAACGCCGCGACGTAGAGCATGATCCCGATTCCGGAGCCGAGCACCAGCACCGCGAAACCGACCCGGAGCACCACGGGATCGATCCGGGCGTATCTCCCCAGACCTGCGCAGACGCCCGTGAGCATGCGCCCCTCGTTGCTGCGCTTCAGGCCGCGCTCCTCGGAACGCTCCCGGGAGCGCTCCTCGAAGGGGGAGGAGGCGGACGGCGAGCTCGCCGGATCCTGGGCCCGCCCGGTGTCGTTCATGTCCTCATCGTGGCCTTTCCCGGTCCGAGATGCATCCGGGAGACCCCTGAGTCGTCCCGGAGAGGGTACGTCTCTCTCAGGGTCGCTTCAGGGGAACGCCTGATGCACTGGCAGGCTGGTTCATGTGACGATGCTGACGATATGGCTGACCGACAGACAGTTCGTGACGCGGCGCCCGTGATGACCGAGGACGCCCCCTTCCCCCGCCTGGTGAGACCGGTGGAGGGGCGGCTCGTCGCCGGGGTGGCCCAGGGGGCCGCCGCCCAGCTCCGGCTCGACCCGGTCGTGCTGCGGCTGGCCTTCGTGCTGCTCACCGTCCTGAACGGGTTCGGAGCCCTGGCGTACGCCGCCCTGTGGATGTTCACCCCGCGCGAGCCGTACGAGGGCAGGGAGCCTGGGAGAGACTGGAGCCAGCTCGTCGCGTACGGCGCGATCGCGATGGCGCTGATGGCCCTGGGCTGGCTCACCGGCACCTCGGACACCGGGATCGGGGCCTGGCCGATCGCGGTGGGCGGCATCGGCTCGCTGATCCTGTGGCAGCAGGCCGACCCCGACCGGCGGCAGCGCTGGATGAGCAACACCGTCGGGCAGGTCCGCCAGAACCGGGTCCGTACCTTCCTCGGGCTCGTGCTCGTCGTGGTCGGCGCGATCGGCTTCCTGGTGGCCAACGACGAGCTGGGCAACGCCCGTCCGGGCATCGTGTTCACCCTGGTGGTCGTGGGGGGTGTCGCGCTGATCGCGGCGCCCTGGCTGGCCGCCCTGTGGAAGGAGCTGCAGCGCGAGCGCCGCGAGCGCATCCGGCAGGAGGAACGCGCCGAGGTGGCCGCGCACGTGCACGACTCGGTGCTGCACACGCTCACGCTCATCCAGCGCAACGCCCAGGACCCGCGCGAGGTGATGCGGCTGGCCCGCTCCCAGGAGCGGGAGCTGCGCAACTGGCTCTACCAGCCCCAGCAGGACGCCGACGCGTCGGTGGCCGCGGCCGTGCGGCGGGTCGCGGCCGAGGAGGAGGACGCGCACGGGGTGCCGATCGAGGTCGTCTGCGTCGGCGACGGCCCGCTCACCCCCGAACTGTCCGCGATGATGCAGGCCGCGAGGCAGGCCATGGTCAACGCCGCGAAATACTCCGGGTCCGAGGTCGTCTCCGTGTACGCCGAGACGGAGCCGGATGAGGTCACCGTTTTCATCCGAGATCGGGGAATCGGGTTCGACATGGGCGATGTGCCCGAGGATCGTATGGGTATCCGCCAGTCGATCATCGGCAGGATGGAGCGCCACGGGGGCAGCGCCCGGGTGCGGACCGAGCCCGGCGAGGGCACGGAAGTGATGCTGACCATGAAACTGGAGAAGACGTGAGCGGCGAGCGGGCCACGACACGGCGAACCGGGGCCCCGCCCTCGGGCTCGCGGCGGGCCGGAGTCCTGCGCGTAGGATCACGGCGAGGATCGCGGCAGGCCGGAGAGCGGCCCCCGGGACCGCGAGGGGAAGAAGTCCGATGAGTGTGGTGAAGGTCCTGATCGTCGACGACCACCGTCTGTTCCGCTCCGGCGTGCGGGCCGAGCTGGGCGACTCCATCGAGGTGATCGGGGAGGCCGAGGACGTGGAGTCCGCGGTCAAGGCGATCGCCGCGCTGGGGCCCGACGTGGTCCTGCTCGACGTGCACATGCCCGGAGGCGGCGGCCAGGAGGTGCTGCGCCGGGTGCTCGGCGCCGGTTCCACGGTCCGCTTCCTCGCCCTGTCGGTCTCCGACGCGGCGGAGGACGTCATCGGCGTGATCCGGGGCGGTGCCAGGGGATACGTGACCAAGAACATCAGCGGGCGCGAGCTCACCGACGCGATCCGCCGGGTGGCCGAGGGCGACGCGGTCTTCTCCCCGAGGCTGGCCGGGTTCGTGCTGGACGCGTTCGCCTCCAGCGAGGCCCCGCCGATCGACCCCGAGCTCGACTCGCTCACCCAGCGCGAGCGCGAGGTGCTGCGGCTGATCGCCCGCGGTTACGCGTACAAGGAGATCGCCAAGGAGCTGTTCATCTCGGTGAAGACGGTGGAGACCCACGTCTCGTCCGTGCTGCGCAAGCTGCAGCTCTCCAACCGCCACGAGCTGTCCCGCTGGGCCACGGCGCGGCGCCTGGTCTGAGCCTCCGCGCTTTCGCATCCCGCGTGCTTCTGTACGAGTAGTTACTTCTGTGCGACTCTGCGAAGTATGGGACGCGATGTGCCTGCGATGGTGTTCAGCCGCGAGGACCGGCGGCGCTACCGGGACAAGGTCCGCCGGTGCCTTGACGTCTTCGCGCAGATGCTGCGCGAGTCCAGATTCGAGTTCGAGGAGCCCAAGGCCGGGCTGGAGATCGAACTCAACCTCGTGGACGAGCGCGGCGAGGCGGCCATGAAGAACATCGAGGTGCTGGAGGCGATCGCCCAGCCCGACTGGGCGACGGAGCTGGGCCAGTTCAACGTGGAGATCAACGTCCTGCCCGAGTCCCTGGACGGCGACGGCGCGGCCCGGCTGGAGAGGGTGATCAGGGACCGGCTCAACCACGCCGAGGAACGGGCCCGCACCGTCGGCGGGCACATGATGATGGTCGGCATCCTGCCCACGCTGCGAGAGAGCGACGTACACGAGGGCACGCTGTCGGCCAACCCCCGCTACAGGCTCCTCAACGAGCAGATCTTCGCGGCGAGGGGCGAGGACCTGCACCTCTCGATCGAGGGCGAGGAGTTCCTGGAGGCCTACGCCGACAGCATCACGCCCGAGGCCGCCTGCACGAGTCTCCAGCTCCACCTCCAGGTCAGCCCGGAGGCGTTCGCCGCCAACTGGAACGCCGCCCAGGCCATCGCGGGCCCCCAGGTGGCGCTGGCGGCCAACTCGCCGTTCCTGTTCGGCCGCAGGCTCTGGCAGGAGACCAGGATCCCGCTGTTCGAGCAGGCCACCGACACCCGCCCGGTGGAGCTGAAGACCCAGGGGGTACGGCCCAGGGTGTGGTTCGGCGAGCGGTGGATCACCTCGGTCTTCGACCTCTTCGAGGAGAACGCCCGCTACTTCCCCGCGCTGCTGCCCCTGTGCGACGAGGAGGACCCGCGCGAGGAGCTGGCGCGCGGGATCACCCCGCAGCTCGGCGAGCTGACCCTGCACAACGGCACCGTCTACCGGTGGAACCGGCCGGTCTACGCGGTCGTGGACGGCACCCCGCACCTGCGGGTGGAGAACCGGGTGCTGCCCGCGGGGCCCTCGGTGGCCGACGTCGCCGCCAACGCCGCCTTCTACTACGGGCTCATGCGCGTCCTGCCCTACGCGGAACGCCCGGTGTGGACGCGCATGTCGTTCGCCGCGGCCGAGGACAACCTGCACGCCGCCGCCCGGTACGGCCTGGACGCCCGGCTCTTCTGGCCGGGGCTCGGCGAGGTGGTCGCGTCCGAGCTGGTCCTGCGCCGCCTGCTGCCGCTCGCCCACGAGGGACTCGACCTGTGGGGGGTGGACCCCGGGGTCAGGGACCGGCTGCTGGGGATCGTCGAGCAGCGCTGCCTGACGGGCACGACCGGGGCGAGCTGGCAGATCGACGCGGTGAACGCGCTCGGTGACCTCGACAGGCACGAGGCGCTGCGCCGGATGACCCTGCGCTACATCGAGAACATGCACACCAACGAGCCCGTCCACACCTGGCCGTCCCTGTGAGATCGCCTACGGGATCGCCACGGGACCGCCGGGGGGCGTCGCCGGAATCGCGTCCGGGACCGCCAGGGCCGCCTGTGAGGTCCTCGCCAGGAGCGCCGGGACAGGCTGTGAGGCCCCCATCGGGAGCGCCGGGACCGCGCCTGAGGTCGCCGGGGCCGCTGATGAGGCCCGCCGCGAGCCCCCGCCCCCGTGCCCGCCGGTCCCCGGTGGCGCCGATCCCTCGCGCGGGAGCCTTGGACTCCGTCACGATGGGCCCATGAGAGCGTTCTCCCTTTGCCTGGCCTTGGTCCTGGCCGCCGTCACCGCCTGCGGGAGCGTGGGGGAGGGCACGGAACCGGAGGCGGCCCCCACCGGTGAGGAGGCCACACCCAGCGCGCGCGGGCAGACGTTCGAGTCGGACGTCGAGCTGGCCAGGGAACTCACCGAGGCCTACTGGAAGCAGACCTTCTCCGCGGCCGGGCTGACCTACCGCCCGGTCACCGAGTTCGTCGCCTACCGGGGAGAGGACGGGCCCGACTGCGGCGGGCAGCCGTCGGTGCCGAACAACGCCTTCTACTGCCCGGTGGGACACTTCATCGCCTACGACGAGAAGTGGATGAACGGCCTCTACGAGGAGATGGGCGACGGCTCGGTCTACGTGATCATCCCGCACGAGTTCGGGCACGCGGTACAGGCGCAGCTGAACACGACGTTCCGCCTGAACGTCGAGCAGGAGCTCCAGGCCGACTGCTACGCCGGGGGAACCCTGGGGGCACTCGTCAAGGGCGGCTCGCTGCAGACCGAGCCCGGCGACGAGGACGAGCTCCTGATCAACCTCGCCGCCGCGGGCGACCCCACCGACGACTGGCTGCGCCCGGACGCCCACGGCACGGCGGGACAGCGCCAGGAGCTGTTCGCCAAGGGATACGACCAGGGGACGACCGCCTGCTGAGACCCCGCCCGCTTCGCCTCCGCGCTTCGTCCCGGTGCCTCGTCCCGGCGCTTCGGCGCGCGGTGGCGGGCACCGAAGCGGGCCCCGGCGGCGCGGGGTGTCGCGGAGGTGTCACCGCAACGGGCCACGGGGACGCGGGACGTGGCGGGGGCTCGGCGGGAGCGACGCACCCCCGGAGTACGCCCTGATGGGGATCCTGATGGGGGATTACGCCGCGACGGGGCAGTAAGCCGCGATGAGTACGTGTGAATCCGTCAAGAGGCTGATGTCCCGCCGTCGAGGTCGACCTAGTCTGGCTGAGGACGGTGAGTCACCAGGGGGCGGTGTCATGCGGATGATGATGCGGGATATCGGCTGGGCCGTGCGGGGTGCCTGCGGTACGAGCGACCCCGAGCTGTTCTTCCCGTTGACACAGTCACCCGAGCACGAGGCGCGGGCGAAGGCGGTCTGCGAGCGGTGCCCGGTGCTGAAGGAGTGCCGGGCCTACGCGCTCCGCGCGGCCGAGCCCGAGGGGATCTGGGGCGGCCTGACGGTGCGGGAACGCCGCAGCCTGCGCTTCCCCGCCGGCTGGCGTCAGGCCGCCGCGAGCTGAGCCCTGATCACGTAGCCTCGAACCGGACTCCAGGGGATCTCGAAGATCGAGATCCCCGGCGCGACCCGGCACGCGGGGCGCGGGACGGCGTCCGAGGGAGTCGGGGGCAGTCGTGAGCATGGAGCGCGAGCCGGGGCGAGCCGCCCGCACCGGACTCCAGGTGGTGCCGGGTGCGGGCGCGGTCGTGCCGGCGGGGCGAGGTGTGTCCGCGGGCGTGCCGGCGAGCGCGGTGGCCGTGCTGGTGGCGGCCAACGTGCTCAACAACCGCCTGGCGCCGAGGCTGGCACCGCTGACCTCGGCCGCGGCCACCGGCGCGCTGGTCGTGATGGCCCGCCGTTCCGGCCTCTCCTGGGCCGAGCTGGGATTCCACCGGCGCGCGCGGGGCCTGCGGATCGGTGGTGCGCTCGCCTCCGCCGTGGCCGCGGCCTACACCGTGGGCATCGCCGTCCCGGCCACCCGCCGGTTCTTCCGCGACGAGCGCGCCCTGTCCCTGTCTCGCGCCCGCGCGCTGGAGGAGGCCCTGCTCCAGGTGCCGGTCGGCACGGTCCTGCTGGAGGAGGTCGGTTTCCGAGGGGTGCTGCACGCCCTCGTCGCCCGCTCCCACGGCCACGGTACGGCGACCGCGGTCTCCTCGGTTCTCTTCGGACTCTGGCACATCCTGCCCGCCGTCGACATGATGGCCGCCAACCCCGCCCTGAGCCGCCTGGCCGCGGGGGAGGCCCTCGACGCTCCGGCCGCCCGTGCCCCCGGTACGGAGGGCGCGGGGAACGGATCGGCGAGCGAGCACACCCCCGGCGCGTCGGAAACGCCCACCGGATCGGACGCGCAGGGCGCGCAGAGCGCACAAGGCGCGCAGGGCACGCAGGGCGCTCCGGATATGCAGGCCACGCAGGCCACGCGGGGTGTGCCGGGCGGATCCGGGATCCCCGGGAAGGCGCCCGCGTGGCAGGTGGCGCGTGTCGTGTCCGGGTCGGTGGTCACGACGGGCCTCGCCGGGATGCTCTTCACCGAGCTGCGCAGGAGGGGAGGTCTGGCCGCTCCCGCGATGTTCCACGTCGCGACCAACTCCCTGGGCTACCTGTTCGCCCGCCTGGCCCCGCCGGACCGCGCCCACCCGGTCCACCCGGTCCACCGGGCCCATCTGACCCGCCCGGCCCCGCCGGAGGAGCCCGCCCCGGGCCGCTGACCGCCGCCGAAGAGGCCGCGGGCGGCGAGCTCGACCGTGACGACTACGGCCACCGCCTCCGCGGCCAGCAGCGCGACCAGCACGACGAGCTGCACCACCCCGGCCTGGAGTGGGCCGGCCCCGCCCAGGAGCATCCCCACGAAGGCGCCGGGCAACGTGACCAGGCCCACGGTTCCCGTCTGGTCCAGCGCGGGCACCAGCGCCTGCGCCGCGGGCGGCCGGCAGATCTCCAGCGCCGCGTCCCGCTCGGAGAAGCCCAGCGAGAGCGCCGCCTCCACCTCACCGCGCCGGTGGGCCAGCTCGTCCAGGGCCCGCCGTCCCGCGAGGGCCGTGGCCGTCAGGCACCCGCCCAGCAGGATGCCCGCGATGGGGATCAGCGTGATGCCCAGGGGCGGGACGACGCCGCTGCCGAACAGCAGCGCCAGGACCGGTACGGTCCCGGCCGCGATGGGCGCCGCGGCCCACCGGACGGCGGGACCCGAGGTGATCCTGCGTCCCGCGGTCACGCTCGCCACCGCGTACATGACCAGCACGAAGACCGTCACCGCGAGCGCGCGCTCGACTGCCCACACGATGATCAGGGACACCGCGCCGAGCTGGGCGGCGGCCCGCAGGCACGCCACGAGCACCGCGGACGCGTGCCCGAGGCTGCCGAGCCGGGCGACGGCGGCGGCTCCGATCGCCAGCAGGAGGACGACGACGGAGGTGGCGAGCGACAGATGGATGCTGTTCAACGGCGCGGACTTCCCGTCGGGTGCCTTCCGGGTTCCCAGGTTCCCAGATCTCGGGTTCCTGATGCTGACCGGATTGCCGGGTTCCCGACGATGGCTGGATTCCCGGGTTTCCAATGGTGACCGCTTCCCGGGTTCCGGGTTCCCGACAGTGACCGCGCTCTCAGGTCCCGATGGGGATTGTGAGGAGGGCCAGGCTCCGGCTTCTCCCTCCGGATGCCCTCAGGGCTCCCGGTGGAGCGGCGGTCCGGTCGTGGCCCTTCCCCGGCGGTGGTTCGCCGCTCGGGGGTCAGGCGGTGGGGACCCGCTGGAAGGCCTCGACGTAGCGGCCCTCGCCGAAGCCCGCCTCGGCGGCGATCTGCGAGAAGCGGCCCCGCAGGAAGTCCTCGAAGTCCTCCAGGTGGCCGATCTGGCTGGCGTGGGCGCGCAGGGCGGCGAGCTTGCGGTCGAAGGTGTCGGTGATGTCCACGTGGTGGTCGGGCGTCGGGCCGCCGTTGAGCCAGACCTCGCGGACGGTCCACGCCTCCAGGCCCTCGTCGAGCAGCAGCGACGGGAAGGTGTACGGGTTGCGCGCGTCGGGATAGACGGCGTCGAGGGCACAGCCGCCCACCGCGCGGTGGTCGGGGTGGCTGGGGGCGATGAACCGGTGGTTGCGCTCGGGACTGTGGGTGATCACCAGGTCGGGTCTGACCTGACGGATGACCCGGGTGATGTCGCGCCGCAGGTCCAGGCTCTGCACCACGGTCCCGTCGTGGTGGCCGAGATAGCGCACGTCGGTCACGCCGACGGCCTTGGCGGCGTTGGACTGCTCGGTCCGGCGCAGCTCGGCCATGCCGCCGTTGTCCAGCTCGCGGTCGAAGCCGCCCGCGTCACCGTCGGTGACCACGCAGTAGGTCACCTCGACGCCTCGGTCGGTGAACAGCGCGATCGTGCCCGCGGCGGCGAAGTCGACGTCGTCGGGGTGTGCGGTGACCGCCAGTACGCGGCTGATCTCGTTCTCAGAAAGCATGGAAGCCCCTCCGTTGTCCCCGTACCGCTTCGTCATCACAACCGTGAGCGGGTCCGCCCGCATTCCTTCGCGGTGGCTGGACCCGGTTGTCGGTCGGTCGTTCTAACCTAGGGGACGTGTCGATCCCAGCCTCTTCCCTGACCCATCCGTTGCTCGACGGGCTCAACCCCCAGCAGCGCGAGGCCGTCGTGCACCACGGCAGCCCCCTGCTCATCGTCGCGGGCGCGGGTTCCGGCAAGACCCGGGTGCTGACCCACCGCATCGCCTACCTGCTGGGCGAGCGGGGCGTGCAGCCGCAGGAGATCCTGGCGATCACCTTCACCAACAAGGCCGCGAGGGAGATGAAGGACCGGGTCGACCGGCTCATCGGCCCGCGCTCGGCGGCGATGTGGGTGATGACCTTCCACAGCGCGTGCGTGCGGATCCTGCGCCGCGAGGCCAAGCGCCTGGGCTTCCCCACCAGCTTCTCCATCTACGACCAGGCCGACTCCCAGCGGCTGATGGCGATGGTCTGCCGCGAGATGGACCTCGATCCCAAGCGCTACCCGCCGAGATCGTTCTCCGCCCAGGTCAGCAACTTCAAGAACGAGCTGATCGACTACGAGACGGCGTCGGCCCAGGCGTCCACCCACCTGGAGCGCAAGCTCGCCGAGGCGTACCGCAACTACCAGCAGAAGCTCACCGAGGCCGGAGCGATGGACTTCGACGACCTCATCATGCTGACGGTGACGCTGTTCCAGATCTTCCCCGACGTGGCCGAGCACTACCGGCTCCGCTGGCGCCACATCATGGTCGACGAGTACCAGGACACCAACCACGCCCAGTACACCCTGATCCGCGAGATCGCGGGCCGTCCCGAGCCGCGCACCGCCGACGGGGGCCTGGTCAGGGAGGGCGGGGAGGGCGGGGTCGCCCCGGCCGAGCTGTGCGTGGTCGGTGACGCCGACCAGTCGATCTACGCCTTCCGCGGCGCGACGATCCGCAACATCCTGGAGTTCGAGCGTGACTACCCGGAGGCGAGGACGATCCTGCTGGAGCAGAACTACCGCTCCACCCAGACGATCCTGTCCGCCGCCAACGCGGTGATCTCGCGCAACGCGAGCCGCAAGCCCAAGAACCTCTGGTCCGACCAGGGCGCCGGGGCGAAGATCATCGGCTATGTCGCCGACAACGAGCACGACGAGGCCATGTTCGTCGCGCAGGAGGTCGACAGGCTCACCGACCACGAGGACGTCGTGCCCGGCCAGGTCGCGGTGTTCTACCGGACCAACGCCGCCTCCCGGGTGTTCGAGGAGATCTTCATCCGGACCGGCCTGCCGTACAAGGTGGTGGGCGGGGTGCGCTTCTACGAGCGCAAGGAGGTCCGCGACCTGCTCGCCTACCTGCGCTTCCTGTCCAACCCGAACGACGTGGTGTCGCTGCGCCGCATCCTCAACGTGCCCAAGCGCGGCATCGGCGAGCGCGCCGAGGCGATGGTCGAGGCGTTCGCGGCCAGGGAGCGGATCCCCTACTGGGAGGGGCTCCGCCGGGCGGACGACGCGCCGGGCATGGCCACCCGCTCGCTCAAGGCGATCAAGGAGTTCGTCGCGCTGATGGACGAGCTCATGGTGAAGGCCGACGACATGACGCCCTCGGAGCTCGCCCAGGAGGTGCTGGCGAGCACCGGCTACCGCCTGGAGCTCACGGCCTCCAACGACCCGCAGGACGAGAGCCGCCTGGAGAACCTGGACGAGATGGTCTCGGTCGCCTCCGAGTTCGAGGAGGCCAACCCCGAGGGCACGCTGGTGGAGTTCCTGGAGCAGGTCTCCCTGGTCGCCGACGCCGACCAGATCCCGGCGGCCGACGGGGGCCAGGGCGTGGTGACGCTGATGACGCTGCACACCGCGAAGGGTCTGGAGTTCCCGGTGGTGTTCCTCACCGGCATGGAAGACGGCGTCTTCCCGCACATGCGCTCGCTCGGCGAGCCCAAGGAGCTGGAGGAGGAGCGCCGCCTGGCCTACGTCGGCATCACCCGGGCCGAGCAGCGTCTGTACATCTCCAGGGCGGCCGTCCGCAGCTCCTGGGGCTCACCCGCGTTCAACCCGGCCTCCCGGTTCGTCGCAGAGATCCCGTCCGACCTGGTCGACTGGCGCAGCGACCCGGAGAAGAGCGCCTGGAGCGCCGCCACCCGCCGCGACTCCCGCCCCGCCCCGGCGAGGAAGCCCGGCGGCAGGCAGATCCCCAACCTCACCCCCGGCGACCGGATCACCCACGACCAGTTCGGCCTGGGCACGGTCGTGTCCGTGGACGGCGTCGCGGAGAAGACCAAGGTCAAGATCGACTTCGGCGGCGGGGGCGAGAAGACCCTGCTGCTGGCGTACGCGCCCCTTGAGAAGCTCTGACCTCCACGGATGAGCGTCCGGCGCCCGGGTCGTTCGGGCGCCGGCCACTCGGGCCGTGTGCCGTTCAGCCCTTGAAGATCTCCCCGATGGGGTCCTCCGGCTGGGTGGTGTCACCGATGAGCTCGTCGAAGTCGGCCACCTGGTCGGCGGGCGGCGCCTTGATCGTGACCTTGGTGCCCCAGCCGGTGTAGCGGGTGTCGTTGACGTAGGTCAGCTCGGTGCTGTTGAGGCCCCGGGTGGACTCCGTGTACGACGACACGACCCGGCGGACCAGCTGGTCGGAGCCGAGATAGATCTTCCAGGTCACCGGAAGCGTCGCGGACCTGCCGGTGGGCTTCCTGCCCAGCAGCGTGCGGACCGCGGGGGAGACCTTGAAGAGCTCGGCCAGCGTGATCGTGCCCGAGTGGACCGTGGTCCGGGTGCCGTCCCACGTCCCGCCGGGACGCTTGGCGCGGGTGTGGGCCAGGGTCGTCCTGAGCGTGCCGGGCTCGACGGTGCTGATGATCTGCTGGACGGCGCTGACCAGGGAGAGTGTGTCACCGGGCGTGCGCAGCCACTTCTTGCCCTCGGGCATGGACTCGGCGAAGACACCGCCCGAGGTGTAGCTGACGCCCTTCAGCGAGAGCGTCCGTGACGGGGTGAACAGGCCCTTGAGCTCGTCGCTGTCCGGGAGGGGCAGGCTGAACTTGGTGGTCAGGTCCGAGGCGACCAGGCCGGTCCTCCCGAACTCCAGCACACCGCTCCGCCGGGTGAAGATCGCCCGGTTCTTCTTGCCCTCACCGACGATTTTCGTGTTCTCGGCGAGCTTCACGCCCCGGTGGGTCCTGAACTGGCGCTTCAGCGCCGAGACCGGGTCGGCCGCGGTGGCCTGGGTGGTCCGGACGGCCTTGGCGCTCGCCGGGGCGACGGTCACCAGCGTGGGAACGATCAGGGCTGCCATGGTGGCGCCGGTCAGGGTGGCGATGATTCGCCTCATCGAGGGGGTCCTCCCGTATGGGTCCTCGCGTCGTCGCGGAGGGTGGACCAAGATTCTTACCTAAATCCCGAAATGTCGGATCAAGAATCGACAGAGGCGTCGGGATCGGGAGCCATGGGGTCGGCCGTTCCGGGCGGCGGGGATTCCCCGACGGGACAGGTCCCGTGCGGGGCGGAGAACGCCGCGAGCCGCGCCCGGCGGGTGAGGCCCGCCGGGCGCGGCTCGGGTGATTCGGGTATTTCGGGTGGTTCGAGGGGGCGATCAGCGCGGAAGGATCACTTGACCGTGAGCAGCGGAATGGGCGTGTCGGCCGCGAACCGCTCGTTCAGTTCCTTCATCGTGGAGATCTGGTCGGCGGGCGGGGCGTCGATCGTGACCTTCGAGCCCCAGCCGCTGTAGCGGGTGTCGATCGTGGAGGTGGGCCCGTTCGCGAAATCCGAGGACGAGGTCGTCAGTCGTACGGGGAGGCGGTCGGCGTTGAGGAACAGCCGCCAGTTGACCACGAGCTTCGCCTGCTGCTTGGACAGGGGGGCTTCGTGCGCGACGCGGAACCACGGTGAGACCTTGTGGAGCTCACCAAAAGTGATCTTTCCCGAGTAGGCGGTCGGGCGCTTGACCGTGGCGTGCGCGAGAAGAGCCTTGAGGGTCGCGGGTTCGGTGGGGTTGACGAACTGGCCCAGCGAGCCGGTCAGGCCGAACGTGTCCTGCGGGTACACGAGCCAGGGCTTGTCCTGCGGCAGGAACTGGCCGAATGCCCCGCCCCAGATATACGCCTTGTTCTTGACCCGCACGACTCGTTCGGGCTCGGTCAGCCCGGAGAACAGCCTGTCGAGGTCCTTCTCCGTCTCGGTCTTTTCGATGTCGTCCTCTTCCGCGCCGAAGGTATTCTCTTCGGTGTCGAATGCGAGGAGGTCCTCCTCGAACCGCAACTGGGTGGTGTGGTCCGACGCCTCGACTCCGGAGGCACCGAACTGCAATTCACCCTTGCGGTGGGCGAGAATCGTGCTCTTCTTGCCGCTTCGAATCTTGAGGGTGTCGACGAACGCGACGCCGTTGCCGCTTTTGAGCTGGCTCTTCAGCGCGCTGATCGGATCGGCGGCCTGCGCGTGCGCGGTCGATGCCAGCGCCGGAACGCCCAGCACTGCCGTGGCGGCGCACGCCAACCCGGCGATGTATCGCTTCAAGGGGAAGTCCTCCTGATTGACCCCTCCGCCCCGACGAGGGAGGGGAGGAATAGTCTTGCAGAGCAAGATCACGAAATAGTAGCGCATTTGGAGGATTGCCTTGAATTAATTGTGCATATTTGGTGCAGGGGCATCCTCCAGGCTTTTGGGGGCTGTCGTCCGGCCACGCCCGGGGACAGGAGTTTGTTTCCGGACAACCACGGACGGTTAGTTTCCCTTTTTCGTTGATCTTCGATTCCGCCGCGCATTCCGGCGCCTTTGGCCGAGGTGCGGCCGACGGGGAGACGGGCCGTGACGCCGTATGGAAAGGCGGTGAGGTTTGTGCCGCTGTACCGTGGTTCGCGGTGGCCCGCCGAGCCCGGCGCGGCGCGGCCGGTTACGCTGCGGACAGCTCCCACGTCGCGAGGGGAGCGCAGACAAGGAGGTCTGGATGGATGCCGTGTCAAGGATCCGCGTCGTCATCGCCAAGCCGGGGCTGGACGGTCACGACCGGGGCGTGAAGATCGTGGCGCGGGCGCTGCGGGACGCCGGGATGGAGGTCGTCTACACCGGCCTGCACCAGACGCCCGAGCAGATCGTGCGCACCGCGATCCAGGAGGACGCCGCGGCGATCGGGCTGTCCATCCTGTCCGGCGCGCACATGACGCTCTTCGCCAAGGTGCTGGAGCTGCTGAAGGAGAACGACGCGGGCGACATCGTGGTGTTCGGCGGCGGGATCATCCCCGAGGCCGACATGCCCGCGCTCCAGGAGATGGGCGTCGCGCGCGTCTTCACCCCGGGGGCCACCACCCAGGAGATCGTCGACTGGGTGCGGAGCGCGATCCCCTCGCCCGTCTGACGATCCCCTCACCGGCCGGACGGTCTTCCCGCCCGTCCGGCGATCCCCGCTTCCACCTGCCGGTTCTCCCGCCCGCCTGACGGTCCCCGCTCGTCCGACGGGTCCCGCCGTACCTCTCGCCGGTGCTCCGGCCGCCTCTCGCCTGTCTGACGAACCTCTGACAGATCACCCGCCGACCCGGTGAACCGGCTCGCGGGACCGGCGGCCGGGCCGGCCGGTTCGGCGCGAACAGCATTCGGGGCGTACGATCTGGAACCCGGTTACCTGGTCATGCCATGAGGCGGGCTAGGCTTCATTGGCGCAAAACCGCCGGGCTCCCCCTTGGATCATGGAGTCGGCCCGCTCACATCTATACACCAGCCGGACAAGCAAGGACGGACCCTCGTGGACCTGTTCGAACATCAGGCGAAGGAGCTCTTCGCGGAGTACGGCATCCCGGTGCCGCGCGGCGTGGTCGCGCACACCGTGGAGGAGGCACGGGCGGCAGCCGAGCAGCTGACCGGCCGTGTCGTTGTCAAGGCCCAGGTCAAGACCGGTGGTCGAGGCAAGGCCGGTGGCGTGAAGGTCGCCGACGACGCCGACGACGCCGAGCGCAAGGCCACCGACATCCTCGGCATGGACATCAAGGGCCACACGGTCCACAAGGTCCTGATCGAGGAGGCCAGCGCGATCGCGGAGGAGTACTACTTCTCCTTCCTGCTCGACCGCGCCAACCGTACGTTCCTCGCCATCTGCTCGGCGGCGGGCGGCATGGACATCGAAGAGGTCGCGCACAGCGCCCCCGAGAAGGTGGCCAAGGTCCCGATCTCCCCCCTGGACGGCGTCGACCGGGCCAAGGCCCGTGAGATCGCCCAGGCCGGAGGGCTGCCGGAGGCCGCGCTCGACGGCGCCGCCGAGCTCATCGAGAAGCTCTGGTGCGCCTTCGTCGACGAGGACGCCTCCCTCGTCGAGGTCAACCCGATGATCCTGTCCGCCGACGGCCAGGTGAAGGCCCTCGACGGCAAGGTCACCCTCGACGACAACGCCTCCTTCCGCCAGACGGACCACGCGGCCTTCGAGGACAAGGCCGCCGAGGACCCGCTGGAGGCCGCGGCCAAGGCCAAGGACCTCAACTACGTCAAGCTCGACGGTTCCGTCGGCATCATCGGCAACGGCGCCGGCCTGGTCATGTCGACCCTGGACGTCGTCGCCTACGCGGGCGAGGCGTTCCCCGGCCGGCCCAAGCCCGCCAACTTCCTCGACATCGGCGGCGGCGCCTCGGCCGAGGTGATGGCGGCCGGCCTGGAGATCATCATCTCCGACCCCGCGGTGAAGTCGATCTTCGTCAACGTCTTCGGCGGCATCACCGCCTGTGACGCGGTCGCCAACGGCATCGTCTCGGCGTTCCAGCTGCTGGACGCCCGCGGTGAGAGCGTGAGCCGCCCGCTCGTCGTCCGTCTGGACGGCAACAACGCCGAACTCGGGCGTCAGATTCTCTCCGACGCCAAGCTCTCCGGCGTCGAACTGGTGGACACCATGGACGATGCGGCCAAGCGCGCCGCCGAGCTCGCCGCGGTAGGTGCGTAATGGCCATCTGGCTGAACGAGAACAGCAAGATCATCGTCCAGGGCATGACCGGCGGTGAGGGCACCAAGCACACCCGCCGGATGCTCGCCTCCGGCGCCCGCGTCGTCGGCGGCGTGAACGCCCGCAAGGCGGGCACCGTCCACGAGGGCCTGCCCGTCTTCGGCACCGTCGCCGAGGCGATCAAGGAGACCGGCGCCGACGTGTCGGTCGTCTTCGTGCCCCCGGCGTTCACCAAGGACGCCGTCAAGGAGGCCGTCGACGCCGAGATCCCGCTCTGCGTGGTCATCACCGAGGGCGTCCCGATCCACGACACCACCGAGTTCTGGGCGTACGCGATCGCCAAGGGCGGAAAGACCCGGATCATCGGGCCCAACTGCCCCGGCATCGCCTCGCCCGGCGCCTCCAACGCGGGGATCATCCCGGCCGACATCACCAGCGCGGGCCGCATCGGCCTGGTCTCGAAGTCGGGCACGCTCACCTACCAGCTCA
>NZ_JBHMBS010000109.1:0-1279 GCF_042428775.1 Streptosporangium vulgare
GAACCCCTCGTCCTGCTGTTCCGCCTGGGCATGCTGCCCATGATGTTCGCCCTGATCGTGCTACTGGCCATGATCGCCCGCCGTCTCACCGGCTCCCGCCCCGCCGCACTCCTCGCCATCACGGGCACCTTGTTCATGACCGCCCCGAACCTCTATCTGGGAGTGAACATCGGGACGTTCACCTGGAGGGGCTTCCAGTCCTGGACAGGGCCCACCCAGACCTTCGGAGCCCTGCTGTTCGCCCCGGTCGTCCTGCTGCTCGTCGACCTTCTCGAAAGGCGGAGACGTGACGTCGGGGGGTGGCTCCTGCTCGGCGTGTTCATGGTGGCGGTCATGGGAGCCAAGGCCACCCATCTTCCTCCGCTCGCCGCAGGACTGGCCGCCGTCGTCGTGGTCGAGGTGATCAGGCGGCGCCGGATACCCCGGCCCGCGCTCGCCGCGCTCGGGATGACGGTGGCGTGCTCTCTCTTCGCGCAGGTAATACTGTTCGGCGGTGCGAGGCAGGGGATGACGGTCGACCCTCTCTCCCTGCTGCGCCGGGCCTGGGGAGAGCTGACCGGCCACGCCGGCGCGGTCGAGCCGCCACCGCCGTCGGTGCTCGGCGTCACGGCGCTGTACGTGCTCTGCCTGGCCGTCGCGTGGTGCGGGATCCTCGGGCTGCTGTGCCGGCCGAGGCTGCTCCTGCGACCGGCGGTGGTCCTCCTGCTCGGCATGGGCGCCGCGTGTGTCGCCGCCGTGCTCCTGCTGGGGCACCCCCACCTCGGCCAGCTCTACTTCTTCGGGGCCGGCTATCCCTACCTGATGATCGTCACGGCCTACGGGCTCTCCGTCATCGTGCGACGGGCACGGATGCCGCTCAGGACGATCGCGTACGCGGCCGGCGCCGGTGTGACGACGGCCTACCTGATCCGCCTGCTGTGCGATGTCAGGACCCCCCTGAGGCCTGGGCAGCCGGACACCGTGCTGTACCTGCCCTACGCCGTGCTGCTGTCCGTCGCCGTGCTGGTGGCCGTCGCCCTGGTGACGACCGGGCGCGGTGGCCTGCGGGCCTGGGCCTTCACGCTCGTCGCGTTCGCGGCCGTGGGGCCGCCCGCCGCCTGGTTCACGCGCGTTCTCCCGGGTGCGGAGAGCGTCCCGGTGGCCCGGACGTTCGGGGAGGTCCCGCCGGTGGCGGTTCAGGCGGTCCCCCTGGGCGCCCTGGAGGCAGGCCGGTGGCTGCGCGCCCACTCCGACCCCGACGACCTGGTCGCCACGGACACGCACTGCCGCTGGGGGCAGC
>NZ_JBHMBS010000110.1:0-1273 GCF_042428775.1 Streptosporangium vulgare
GAACCCCTCGTCCTGCTGTTCCGCCTGGGCATGCTGCCCATGATGTTCGCCCTGATCGTGCTACTGGCCATGATCGCCCGCCGTCTCACCGGCTCCCACCCCGCCGCACTCCTCGCCATCACGGGCTCGATCTCGGTCGGAGCGGCGAGCCTCTACCTGGGCAGCAGCGAGCTGTTCACCTGGGGAGGCATTCCAGACGCCTCATGGACAAGCCCCACCCAGGCGTTCGGAGCCCTGCTGTTCGCCCCGGTCGTCCTGCTGCTCGTCGACCTCCTCGATCGTGGGCGCCGCGGTGCGGGCGGGTGGCCGCTGCTGGCGGTCCTCCTCCTCGCGGTCATGGGGGCCAAGGCCGTCTACCTGCCCCTGCTCGCGGCGGGCCTGCTGGCGGTGGTCGTGGTCGAGGTGATCAGACGGCGCCGGGTGCCGTGGCCCGCGCTCACCGCGCTCGGGATGACCGCGGCCTGCTTCCTCGTCGCGCAGGTGACGCTGTTCGGCCGGGTGCGGCAGGGGCTGATCGTCGACCCCCTCTCGTTCGCGCGAACCGCGTGGGGCGAGTTGACCGGCCTGGGTGAACAGGTGAGCCCCCCGTCGCTCTCGGTGCTCGCCGTCGCGTCGCTCTACCTGTCGGGCTGGGCCGTCGCGTGGTGCGGGATCCTCGGGCTGCTGTGCCGGCCGAGGCTGCTCCTGCGACCGGCGGTGGTCCTCCTGCTCGGCATGGGCGCGGCGGGCATGGGCGCGGCGCTCCTGCTCGGGCACCCGGGCCGGAGCCAGCTCTTCTTTCTCTGGGGCGCCTATCCCTACCTGGTGATCGTCTCGGTCTACGGTCTCCTTGTCCTCCTGCGGCACGCGCGGGTCTCACGCGGACAGGCGATGTGCTCGGCCGGTGCCGGGGCGGTCGCCGCCTATGCGATTCCCGTCCTGTGCGGCGTCAGAGTCCCCCTCGGTCCCGATGAGCGGGACACCGTCCTCTACCGGCCGTACATCGTGCTGGCGGTGGCCGTCGTCCTGGTGTCCGCCGTCCTGGTCGTCAGGTGCGGCGGCCTTCGCGGATGGGCCCTCGTGACCATCATGCTCGCGGCCATCGGCCTGCCCGCCTATGTGCACGCGCGTGGCCTTCTCGTCATGGACCGCCTCACCGGAGAGAGTTCTCACACGGTCGGAGCGGTGGCCTCGCCCGTCCCCCTGGGCGCCCTGGAGGCAGGCCGGTGGCTGCGCGCCCACTCCGACCCCGACGACCTGGTCGCCACGGACACGCACTGCCGCTGGGGGCAGC
>NZ_JBHMBS010000111.1:0-1260 GCF_042428775.1 Streptosporangium vulgare
CACCAGCATGGCGCTCACCATCGCCGATGGGAGTGGTGTGCCGGTGGCGGAGGTCGAGGCGCTCACGTTGCGTCCGTTGTCGACCTCTGATCTGGCCGCTTCGGGTGGTCAGGGCTGGTTGCACCAGGTGAGCTGGAGCGCGGTCGCGGCCGGGGCGGTTGCGGAGTCGTCCTCCTGGATGGTGCTGGAGGCGGGGGCCGGTCTGGATTCGGTCGTCGAGCCGCCTGCGGTGGTGCTGGTCAGCGTTGCGTCGGGTGGTGAGCTGGGCGTGGTGACGGGTGAGGTGCTGGCGTTGGTGCAGGGGTGGCTGGCCGGGGAGCGGTTCGTCTCCTCGCGGCTGGTCCTGCTCACTCGTGGCGCGGTGGTGGCGGTCGCGGGTGAGGTGCCGGATCCGGCGCAGGCGGCGGTGTGGGGTCTGGTGCGGGCGGCGCAGGCCGAGCAGCCGGGCCGGTTCGTGCTGCTGGATGTGGACACCGAAGTCCTCGACGAGAGCGTGCTCGCCCAGGCACTGGCCACGGGCGAACCACAGATCGCGGTACGAGACAGGCAACTGCTGACACCGGGACTGAACCGCACCGCGGACCGTGGTGACGAGCGGTCGGTGTTCGGTCCGGAGGGGACGGTGCTGGTCACCGGTGGCACCGGCGGTCTGGGCGCGGTCGTGGCCAAACACCTCGCCGCCACCTACCAGGTCAAACACCTGCTGCTGGCCAGCAGGCGCGGACCCGAGGCGCCCGGAGCCGCCGACCTGGCCGCCGAGCTGACCGACCTGGGCGCCACGGTCACGATCGCGGCCTGCGACGTCGGCGACCGCGCCGACCTGGCCCACCTGCTCGCCTCGATACCGGCCGAGCACCCCCTGACCGGCATCGTGCACACCGCCGGAGTCCTCGACGACGGCATCGTGGCCTCCCTCACCCCCGAGCGCATCGAGGCGGTCCTGCGGCCCAAGGCCGACGCCGCCCGCCACCTGCACGAACTCACCCGTGACCTCGACCTGTCGGCCTTCGTGTTGTTCTCCTCCCTGGCCGGGGTACTGGGCAGCGCGGGCCAGGCCGGCTACGGCGCCGCCAACGCCTACCTCGACGCCCTGGCCCACCAACGCCACGCACAAGGACTCGCCGCCACCTCACTGGCCTGGGGACTGTGGGCCTCCGGCGGCATGGCAGGAGACCTCGGCGAAGCCGACCTACGACGAATGGAACGAGCGGGCGTCAAAGCGCTGTCCATCCCCGAAGGACTCGCCCTGCTCGACACCGC
>NZ_JBHMBS010000112.1:0-1225 GCF_042428775.1 Streptosporangium vulgare
ATGATGGTGGGTTGCGCCGGTTGTGGACGAGCGCGGCCGAGGTGTGGGTGCGTGGTGGGGAGGTGGACTGGGAGCGGGCCATCGCCCCGGCCCGGCCCAGGGCCGTCGACCTGCCCACCTACGCCTTCCAGCACCAGCGCTACTGGCTGCTGGAGACGGGCGGCGCGGGCGACGCGGAGAGCCTCGGTCTCCGGGCGACCGGGCACCCGCTGCTCGGCGCGTCCACCGGGCTCGCGGAGAGTGGAGCGGCGGTGCTCACCGGACGTGTGTCGATCGCCACTCACCCCTGGCTCGCCGACCACGCGGTCAACGGGCAGGTGCTCCTGCCGGGAACCGGTCTCGTGGAGCTGGCCGTACGGGCGGGTGACGAGGTCGGCTGCGACCTGCTGGAGGAGCTGACGCTGCAGGCGCCGCTGTTCCTGCCCGAGCGCGGAGCCGTCCAGCTCCAGGTGGCCGTCGGCGCGCCCGACGAGGACGGACGCAGGCAGCTGGGGATCTACTCCCGACTCCACGACGCGCAGGACGAGCCCTGGACCCAGAACGCCGCGGGCATACTGGCCCACGTCGGCGTGGTCGTGCCGGAGGCCGAGGAGATCTGGCCTCCGGAGGGCGCGCAGGCCGTCGGCATGGACGGGCTGTACGAGGACTTCGCCGCCATCGGCCTGGGTTACGGTCCCGCCTTCCGCGGGCTGCGGGCCGCGTGGCGCAAGGGTGACGAGGTCTTCGCCGAGCTGGCGCTGCCCGAGGACATGACACGGGACGCCGCCAGGTTCGGGCTGCACCCGGCGCTGTTCGACGTCGCCCTGCACGCCACCGCCCTCGGTGAGTTCGTGACCGACTCCGAGCCCGGCCGGCCCTCCCTGCCGTTCGCCTGGAACGGGGTGGCGCTGCACGCCTCCGGAGCCACGAAGCTCCGTATCCGGATCTCGCTGACCGCCCAGGGCGCGGTCTCCCTCAAGCTGATGGACACCGCGGGCCTGCCGGTGGCGACGGTCGCGTCGCTGGCCGTACGCCCGGTCTCCATCGGCGGCCCGGAGGTCACCCGCACCACCGGGCTCAGGAACAAGCTGTTCCACGTCGAGTGGAGCGCGGCTCCGGCCGCTTCCGCCGGGGTGCCCGAGTGGGTGGTGGCCGGTTCGCTGGATGGTGGGGTCGCGGAGTGTGTGCTGGTCGAGGTGTCGGCCGGGGTGCACGAGGTGTTGGGGCTGGTGCAGGGGTGGCTGGC
>NZ_JBHMBS010000113.1:0-1178 GCF_042428775.1 Streptosporangium vulgare
ACTGCTGTACTGAGCGAGAAAGCCGAGCGTTACATCGGCTCGGAGATCATGAGGCCGGTCTGGGCGATGAACCCGGCCAGGAGCTCGGGCTGGTACTGCATGTGATTGAGCCGGTGCTTGATCAGAGCGGTGAGCTCGTCAATGCTGCGGACGGCGAAGTTGAGGATGGCGATGCGCAGGTTGGACCAGATGCCCTCGGCCGGGTTGAGGTCAGGCGCGTACGGCGGTAATCGATAGACCACCAACCAGTCGGCCTGGGCAGTGATCCACTGGCGCATCTGGGCGCTGACGTGCTCGGGCAGGCTGTCCCACACCAGCGAGATCGGACCGCCCAGCTGGGCATGAGCCGCATGCAGCAAAGCCTTGAGGTCGGCCGCGACGAACCCTTTCCGCTCACCCCTGCGCTGGTGGTAGGTGATCGTGCGGTAGATCAGCCGAACGCGACGACCTGGCTGGATGCAGATCAGAGCAGCGATCGAGACGCGGCCCCGGTCACCGTAGGAGACCTCCAGGACCGGGGTCTGGCCTTTGCGGGCCCAGGTCCTTCCTCGGGGCGGTCTCAGGCTCTGGCCGGATTCGTCGGCGAAGACCAGCCACGATCCCCAAGCCGCCCAGGTGCTTTTATCGCTGGCCACACCCGCCTCGTCCACTCGGTGACCCGCGCCTCGTCACGGCGGACGGCTCGATGCGCCGGCACCTGAAACGACCAGCCCAGCCGCCTCAGCAGATACACCACCCCACGGGCGGTGTAGGAGACGTGAAACGTCCCAGCGATCAACGTGGCGACCCGTGGTGCCGTCCAGCGCTGGTCACTCCAGCCGTAAGCGGAGGCTCCCTGCTCCAAGGCCGTCTCCAGGTGCATCAGCCGCTCATCGGTCAACTTGCAGCCGTTACCGGTGGCTCCCTTGGAGGCCGGCGCGGCCTTGCCTCCGGCCCGCCATGCCCGATGCCACTCATAGGCCGACTTACGCGTCACGCCCAGCAACTGGGCCACCCGCGGCGGCTTGATGTTCCCGGCGAACATGTCCGCCGCCCGCAACCGCAGTTCCTGCCGCTGTTCCCGGACCCGCGCAGACAGCCCTCCGCTTCTGTCTGAATACCTCATACATCCAGGCTGTCACCCGCGAAAACGATCCCGATCAACGGGGCACAAGCTTGTCACGCCTACGTTTCTTGAT
>NZ_JBHMBS010000114.1:0-1153 GCF_042428775.1 Streptosporangium vulgare
GCCACCCCCCGCGCGTGCAGGACGCCCAGCGCCGCCACCAGCTCCGACACCTCACCACGATCACGCCGCAACATCGGCACGAACACCGCCCCGGACCCCGCACCGGAACCGTTCAAGCCGACAGCCGCGGCAGCCGCGACCGACGCGGCCGCGGACTCGCCGGACAGGCATTCCTGGCCCATCGCCGACAACACCGCGTCCGGACCCGCCTCCACGAACGTGCCCACCCCGGCCGCCTCCAACGTGGCGATCCCATCGGCGAACCGCACCGCCTGACGCACATGCCGCACCCAATACTCCGCCGTCCCCAGCTCCTGCCCCGCCAACGCACCCGTGACATTGGAGACCACCGCGATCCGCGCCGGAGCATAAGACACCTTCTCCGCCACCGCCTGGAACTCCGCCAGCATCGCCTCCATCCGGGGGGAGTGGAACGCGTGACTGACCCGCAACCGACGACTCTTCCGCCCCAACCCGGTGAAATGCCCCGCCACCTCGGCGACCGCGTCCTCGTCTCCGGAGACCACTATTGAGGTCGGCCCGTTGAGTGCGGCGATCCCCACCCGAGCCCCGTCGCCATCGACTCGCGACAGCACCTCCAGCACCTCGGCCTCGCCCGCCTGCAAGGCGACCATCGCCCCACCCTCGGGCAACGCCTGCATCAACCGGCCCCGCGCCGCCACCAGAGCACACGCATCCTCCAGCGACAACACCCCCGCCACATGCGCCGCCACCAACTCCCCGATCGAATGCCCCAGCAGATAATCCGCCCGAACCCCCCACCCCTCCAACACCCGGAACAACCCCACCTCCACCGCGAACAACGCCGCCTGGGTATACGCCGTCCGATCCAGCAACACCGCCGCCTCCGACCCCGGCTCGGCGAACAACACCTCACCCAACGGCCGCTCCAACAACCCCTCGAACCGGCCGCAGATCTCCCCCACCACCGCCGCGAACCCCGGAACCACCCGGCACAACTCCCGGCCCATCCCCACCCGCTGCGAACCCTGACCCGAGAACAACACCGCCAACCGGCCATCCCCCACCCGGCCCCGCACCACACCCACACCCGCGGCCCCGTCGGCCAGCGCCGACAACCCCCGCACCACACCCACACGATCCCCGCCCACCACCACCGCACGATGATCGA
>NZ_JBHMBS010000115.1:0-1112 GCF_042428775.1 Streptosporangium vulgare
GTGTTGTCGAACTCGGTCTCGATCCAGCGGGTGTGCACCGTGAACGGGTCGCCGGTGAACGCGGGATCGGACACCACGGCCCGGTGGAAGGGCAGCACGGTCGGCATCCCCTCGATCTCCAGCTCCGCCAGTGCCCGCCGCGACCTCTCCAGGGCCGCCGTACGGCTCTGCCCGGTCACGATGAGCTTGGCCACGAGCGAGTCGAAGGTCTGCGGGACGGTCATGCCCGCCTCGTACCCCGCGTCCAGGCGCACCCCGGGCCCCGAGGGCGCGCTCATGCGCGTGATCGTGCCGGGAGCGGGCAGGAAGCCGCGCCCGGCGTCCTCGGCGTTGATCCGGAACTCGATCGAGTGACCGCGCACCACCGGGTCGGTGTAGCCCAGCGGCTCCCCGTCGGCGACGCGGAACATCTCCCGTACCAGGTCGATGCCCGTCACCTCCTCGGAGACCGGGTGCTCGACCTGCAGGCGGGTGTTGACCTCCAGGAAGGAGATCGTGCCGTCCTGGCCGACCAGGAACTCGCACGTGCCGGCGCCGACGTAGCCCGCCTCGCGCAGGATCGCCTTGGAGCTGGTGCGGAGGATCTCGGTCTGCTCAGGTGACAGGAAGGGGGCCGGGGCCTCCTCGACCAGCTTCTGGTGGCGGCGCTGCAGCGAGCAGTCGCGGGTGGAGACCACGACCACGCTGCCGTGGGCGTCGGCCAGGCACTGGGTCTCCACGTGCCGGGGCCGGTCCAGGTAGCGCTCGACGAAGCACTCGCCCCGCCCGAACGCGGTGACGGCCTCACGGACCGCGCTGTCGTACAGCTCGGGGATCTCCTCCAGGGTGCGCGCGACCTTCAGCCCGCGCCCGCCGCCGCCGTACGCGGCCTTGATCGCGATGGGCAGGCCGTGCTCGGTGGCGAAGGCGACGACCTCCTCGCTCCCGGAGACCGGATCCTTGGTACCGGCCACCAGCGGCGCGCCGACCTTCTGGGCGATGTGGCGGGCCTGCACCTTGTCGCCGAGCGCGGTGATCGCGGCCGGGGGAGGCCCGATCCAGGTGAGCCCCGCGTCGATCACGGCCTGGGCGAACCCGGCGTTCTCCGCCAGGAAGCCGTAGCCGGGGTGCAC
>NZ_JBHMBS010000116.1:0-1022 GCF_042428775.1 Streptosporangium vulgare
ATGAGCAGGCCGATCACCTTGTTCACCGGCCAGTGGGCCGACCTGCCGTTCGAGGAGGTCTGTCGCCTGGCCTCGGGCTGGGGCTACGACGGCCTGGAGATCGCCTGCTGGGGCGACCACTTCGAGGTCGACAAAGCCCTCAGCGACGACGACTACATCCCCCGCAAGCAGGAGATGCTCGCCAAGCACAATCTGAGCGTCTACACCATCTCCAACCACCTGGTCGGCCAGGCCGTCTGCGACAACCCCATCGACGCCCGCCACCAGGGCATCCTGCCCGCCCGCATCTGGGGCAACGGCGACGCCGAACAGGTCCGCCGCAACGCCGCCGAGGAGATCAAGAACACCGCCCGCGCCGCCGCCAAACTCGGCGTCGACACCGTGGTCGGCTTCACCGGCTCCTCCATCTGGCACACCGTCGCCATGTTCCCCCCCGTCCCACCCCAGATGATCGAAGACGGCTACGCCGACTTCGCCGACCGCTGGAACCCCATCCTCGACGTCTTCGACGAGGTCGGCGTCCGCTTCGCCCACGAGGTCCACCCCAGCGAGATCGCCTACGACTACCACACCACCGTGCGCACCCTGGAGGCCATCGGCCACCGCCCCGCGTTCGGCCTGAACTGGGACCCCTCCCACATGGTCTGGCAGGAGATCGACCCGGTCGCCTTCATCCTCGACTTCGCCGACCGCATCTACCACGTCGACTGCAAGGACGCCAAGGTCCGCACCGGCGACGGCCGCCGCGGCCGCCTCGCCTCCCACCTGCCCTGGGCCGACCTGCGCCGCGGCTGGGACTTCGTCTCCACCGGACGCGGCGACGTGCCCTGGGAGGACTGCTTCCGCGCCCTCAACGCCATCGGCTACGACGGACCCATCTCCATCGAGTGGGAGGACGCCGGCATGGACCGCCTCGACGGCGCCCCCGACGCGCTGGCCATCATCCGCAAGCTCAACGCCATCACCCCGCCCACCGCGGCCTTCGACGCCGCCTTCTCCTCGGACTGAATCTCCGGACCGAA
>NZ_JBHMBS010000117.1:0-1011 GCF_042428775.1 Streptosporangium vulgare
CTTGCTTGAGCCGGTTGCCTGGAAAGCGGGCACGGCCGGTTCTGAGGGGACCCCGGCGCAGCAATGCGCCGGGGTTACCCGACGAGGCCCACTTCGGACCGCTGAGGCAGTTCACCATCGCCAACTCCAACCACCCCAACCACACCGTGCAGACACGAGCCCTGCACGCCTATCTACGCTGGCGCAACGCCGACGCCCGCCACCGCGACGTCCTGGCCGCCGAACGCAAGGAACGCGCCCGCATCCGAAGCGAGAAGGGCATCCGTTGGGGCGGACGCCCCCTCAACACCGCAGCCTGACCAACCGCGAACTTACACAGCCACAGCGCATCATCGGTCCGCTCGTGGCCAGGCGCGGACGACCGAAGCGTTGTGAAGATGATCTCGGCTGGGCAGACCCGGAGCCCCGAACGGGGCCGGTTCAGGAGAAGGACGGCGCCAGAGGAGAATGACTCAGGAGGCGGACGGTTCGATCTCCCCCGCGAAGACGATGACCTGGTCGATGAGGCTCCGCCGCAGATGGACTACGTCCGTTCCCGCCAGGCGGGGCCCTCCATCCGGTGTCGTGAAGACCCACTGGTACCGGGCCCACTCGTCCGGCATGTCCACCGCCGAACAGCGCGCCATCGTGCCGGTCCCCGCGGGGTGGCGCCGGATGTCCAGCACGAACCGCTCGACCGCCTCGATCCCCTCACTGCGGCCCAACGGTCCCCAGAAGACCACGTCCCAGGTTAGGGCCTGGGAGAGCAGCGCAGTCACATAGCTGTCGTCCGAGGCGTTGAACGCGGAGATGAACGTGTCGATCGCGGACCGCGCGGTCTCTTCCTGCATGCACCAGTAATACCAGTCGCCTCGCGGACCGCGCTCGTCCCGTGAGCCGTCTCCCGACCACGGTGAACCATCCCGGTCACAGCACTAGTGTCCTGCGTCAGAAATTCGTCGGCAATATCGGGCTAAGGATTCGAGGATCTCCTCGGCGGTCTTCTTCCAGACAAACGGGCGCGGGTTGTCG
>NZ_JBHMBS010000012.1:0-319587 GCF_042428775.1 Streptosporangium vulgare
CGGATCCTGCTTCCACACGGTCAGCCATTTGGCGGTTTCCACATACGAGGTCGAGACACGCTCGTCGGTGTAGCGGCGGTTGCGTTCGGCAAGCGCCCTGTTCCAGATCAGCCGGACACACCCGAACGTGCGGACCAGCAGATCCGCTTGCTCGGGGGTCGGGTGGAAGCGGTATTTGAAGGCCCGCTTCACGACCTGGGACATGCTTAACACGATACCGCATGATCATGTTAAGCATGCTGGCCGATTCCGGCCTGTCCCCGCCCCGAAGGGCGGAGCCTGCGGCCTCTACGGACGAAATCACCAGCTAATCAGAAGGATTCGTCGAATGCGACATTCCCTTCCACGGCTATCTGGTAGGCCGAAACCCGGCGTTCGAAGAAGTTGGCCAGCTCTTGGACGTCCTGCAACTCCATGAACGCGAACGGGTTGGCCGTGCCGTACCGGGCGGGCATCCGCAGCCGGACCAGGCGCTGGTCGGCCACGTACTCCAGATACCGGCGCATCTGGTCCACACTCATCCCGAGCAGGCCGTCGCCGCACAGGTCGGCCGCGAAGGCCAGCTCGGCCGCCACCGCCTCCTCGATCATCTGGGTGACCTGCTCGGCGAGCTTGTCGTCGAACAGGTCCGGCTCCTCGGCCCGTACGGTCTCCACGACGCCGAAGGCGAACTCCATGTGCATGGACTCGTCGCGGAACACCCAGTTCGTCCCGGTGGCCAGGCCGCCGAGCAGGCCCCTGGAGCGGAACCAGTAGACGTAGGCGAAGGCCCCGTAGAAGAACAGCCCCTCGATGCACGCCGCGAAGCAGATCAGGTTGAGCAGGAACGCCCGCCGGTCCTCCCGCGTCTCCAGCCGGGTCAGCCCGCCGAGCGAGTCGATCCAGCGGAAGCAGAACTCCGCCTTGTCCCGGATCGAGGGGATGTGCTCGACCGCGGCGAAGGCCTTGACCCGCTCGTCGGGATCGGGCAGGTAGGTGTCCAGCAGGGTCAGGTAGAACTGGACGTGCACCGCCTCCTCGAACAGCTGCCTGCTGAGATACAGGCGCGCCTCGGGGGCGTTGAGGTGCTGGTAGAGGTTGAGGACGAGGTTGTTGGCCACGATCGAGTCGCCGGTGGCGAAGAACGCCACGAGGCGGTTGATCAGGTGGCGCTCCTCGGGCGTCATCCTCGCCAGGTCGGCGAGGTCGGAGGTGAGGTCCACCTCCTCGACGGTCCAGGTGTTGCGGATCGCGGCCCGGTAGCGCTCGTAGAACTCGGGGTAGCGCATCGGCCGCAGGGTGAGGTCCATGCCGGGGTCGAGCAACATCGGGAGACTGCCTTTCTCAAAGCTTTCGGGAGACCCTTTTCGAGGAACCGGGACGGCTACTGGCAGGCGTCGCAGTACTCGGGGTTCTCCAGGGAGCAGGCGATCGCCTCGGGGTCGAGCGCCGCCTGCGCGACCGGTGCCGCCACGGTGGCCTGCGCGATCCGGGTGGCCGGGCGCGAGCGCAGGTAGTAGGTGGTCTTGAGGCCCGACTTCCACGCGTAGGCGTACATCGAGGAGAGCTTGCCGATGGTCGGCGTGGCCATGAAGAGGTTCAGCGACTGCGACTGGTCGATGTACGGGGTGCGCGCGGCGGCCAGGTCGATCAGCGCCTTCTGCGGCAGCTCCCAGGCGGTCCGGTAGAGCGCCTTCAGGTCGGCGGGGATCTCCGGGATGTCCTGGACGGAGCCGTCGGCGCGCTTGATCGCGTCGCGGATCAGCGGGGTCCACAGGCCACGGGCCTGCAGGTCGCGGACGAGATAGCGGTTGACCTGGAGGAACTCCCCCGAGAGGGTCTCGCGCTTGAAGACGTTGGAGACCTGCGGCTCGATGCACTCGTAGCAGCCCGCGATGGAGGCGATCGTGGCCGTCGGCGCGATCGCGACCATCAGCGAGTTGCGCAGGCCGGTCCCGGCGATCCGCTCCCTGAGCCCGGTCCACTCCGCGGACCCCGCCGCCCCGTAGTGGTCGGGGTGCAGCACCCCGGCGGCGGCCCTGGTCTCCTCGTACGAGGGGTGGCGGCCCCGCTCCACGGCCAGGTCGGAGGAGGTCCGGTAGGCGGCGAGCGCGATCTCCTCGGAGATCCTGGTGGACAGCTCCAGGGCGCGCGGCGAGTCGAACGGCAGCCGCAGCGTGAACAGCACGTCGGCCAGGCCCATCACGCCGAGCCCGATCGGGCGCCACCTCCGGTTGGCCGCCTCGGCCTCGGGGGTCGGGTAGAAGCCCAGGTCGATGGTGCGGTCGAGGAACCGCACGGCGGTGCGGACGGTCGCGCGCAGCCGGTCCCAGTCCATCGCGTCCCCGGTGCTCCCGGTGCTCCCGATGCTCCCGGCGTCCGCGGACAGGTGGGCGGCGAGGTTGATCGAGCCGAGGTTGCAGACGGCGGTCTCCGCGTCGCCGGTGACCTCCAGGATCTCGGTGCAGAGGTTCGACAGGTGGATGACGTTCTGGGGCCTGGCCGTCTGGTTGGACGTCCGGTTGGCCGCGTCCTTGAAGGTCATCCAGCCGTTGCCGGTCTGGGCGAGCGTGCGCATCATCCGCCCGTACAGGGTGCGGGCGGGGATCTGCCGGGTGAACCTGCCCTCGGCCTCGGCGGCCCGGTAGGCGTCGTCGAACGCGGCGCCGTACAGGTCGGTGAGGTGCGGGACCTCCTTGGGGTCGAACAGCGACCAGACCCCGTCGGCCTCGACCCGGCGCATGAACTCGTCGGGGATCCAGTTGGCCAGGTTCAGGTTGTGCGTGCGGCGGGCCTCCTCGCCGGTGTTGTCGCGCAGTTCCAGGAACTCCTCGACGTCGGCGTGCCAGGGCTCCAGGTAGACGCAGGCCGCGCCCTTGCGCCGGCCGCCCTGGTTGACCGCGGCGACGCTGGAGTCGAGCGTGCGCAGCCACGGCACGATGCCGTTGGAGTGGCCGTTGGTGCCGCGGATCAGCGAGCCCCGCGAGCGGACCCTGGTCCAGGCGATCCCGATGCCCCCCGCGTACTTCGACAGCCGCGCGACCTGCCCGTAGCGGTCGTAGATGGACTCCAGCTCGTCACGGGGCGAGTCGAGCAGGAAGCACGAGGAGAGCTGGGGCCTGCGGGAGCCGGAGTTGAACAGCGTGGGCGAGCTGGGCAGGTAGGACAGGGTGGCCATGAGCGCGTACAGCTCGGCGGCCTCCTCGACGGTCTCGGACAGGCCGCAGGCCACCCGCAGGAAGAAGTGCTGCGGGCGCTCCAGGACCTTGCGGGTCCTCGGGTGGCGCAGCAGGTAGCGGTCGTAGACCGTACGCAGCCCGAAGTACTCGAACCTGGCGTCGGCCTCCGGATCGACCAGCGCGTCCAGCGTCCCGGCGTGGGCGGCCACGAACTCCGCGAGCCCGTCCTGGATCAGCCCCGCCTCGTGGGTCGCGGCGATGGACTCGGAGAAGTCGCGGACGCCGTGCCCGGCGGCCTCGTCGGCGATCAGCTCGGCCAGCATCGCGGCGGCGACCCTGGAGTTCGCCGGATCGGTGATCACCCGTGCGGCGGCCTCGTCGATGGCCAGCCTGCGGCCGTCCGACGCGCTCGCGGCGTCTCCGGCGCCCCCGCCGCCACCGTCGCCCGTCGCCGTCCCCGCCGCGCTTCCGGCGCTCCCGCCGCCGCCGCTCGTCGCGATCCCCGCCGCGTTCCCGGCGTCACCGTCGCCCGTCGCGGTCGCCACCGCGCTCGCGGCACCCGCGACGTTCTCCGCGTCGCCGTCGCTCACCGCGGTCCCCGCCGCGGTCTCCGCCAATGCCTGTGTCACGTAGTGCCCCTCGCTCGATCGGACTTCCCCGTACGGCTCCGCCGGATGGGCACGCGTCCGCGAGCGATCCCGGGCACGCCGGATCGCCTCGTTCCGCGGACCCTCCCACGAGGCCCTGGACAATCACGTCACCGGCAGGTCTTCGGACTCACGGGCACACCGCACACGCCTACCGGCCGTCGCTTCCCAGGCATGGCTCACCCAGTGCTCAATGACGGCTTTCGTTCCCGTTCACCGCTGCGGGGCAGTCCCGGAATCTCACCGGGTTCCCTCTTGCCTCGCCCCTCTCGGGGCGAACCAGCAACGAGCAGGATCCTACATCTAGGGGCGTCTGACGCAACTACCCCAACAAGTTGTGTCGGATGACTTCAGCAACCCGAGCTCGTGAAGCACCCCGCGAGTGCGGGCCGTCTCGGTGGAAAGCCACTGACGGAACTCGTCACCGCCGAGGTAGACCCGGCTCCACCCCTGGGACGCGCACAGGGCACGCCAGCGCGGCGCGGCGTCGACATCGTCACACAGGGCGATCGCGGCGTCCCGGTCCTGCGGGCTCATGCCCTTGGGGCCCAGCAGTCCGCACCAGTCGCTGTATTCCAGCCGGACGTCGACCTCCATGAGAGTCGGGGCGTCGATCCCGTCGATCCGGCCGCCGGAGGAGACCACCAGGGGCCGCAGGCGGCCCGCGGCGATCTCGGGCCGCAGGGCGCGCGCCGACCCCAGCAGGGCCGCCACCCGGCCGACGTGGAGCGCCTCCATGGCGTCCTCGGGGGCGAGGTACCCGGCGTACTCCAGCAGCCGGGTGTCCACCCCGAGGCACTTGCCGATCATGCCGTAGAGCACGTGGTCGGAGCCGCCCTCCGACCGGCCGCCGACCGTCAGCCCCGCCGGGTCGTGCCGCAGCCGCGCGACGAAGTCCTCGAAGGTGCGCAGGCGGGAGCCGGAGGGGACGACCAGGACCGCCCAGTCGCCGACCAGGCGGGCGATGGGGGTGGCGGCGTTCACCACGGCCGAGGTGTTGGCGATCTCCGCGGCGGCCACCATCGGCATCGAGGTGACGAGCAGCCTGCCCTCGCGCGCGAAGGGGCCGTGGAAGGCGCCGAACGCGTCGCGCGGGGCGAGGCCCAGGGCGCCCCCGCGCTCGACGGCCATCGCGGTGCGCACCAGCCCCGACTGGACCAGGACGGTCGCGAGCCTGCCCGCGATCCCGTCCCAGCCGTGGCCGTCGGCGGTCGGTTCGAGGAGGAACAGGCGCTTCACCTCAGGGCCGGCGCCGCCGTCCGCGCCGCACCCCGCGACGAGCGCGGCCCCCGCCGCCAGCGCGAAAAACCCCCTACGGCGCATAAGCGCCCCTTCCCCCAAGAACCCCCTATTCCAGATGTTACCTACCCATCACTTTCCGTGATGAAGTGGGGTATGCCGGAATTTCCGGTGGTCCGTACGCGATCACGAACCACCGGAAAAACCAACAAAAATCCGGATATCGGAGACGGCCGCCTCATGGGGGCAGAGCGCAGGGAGGAAAGCGCGACTCACTCCACCGTGACGCTCTTGGCCAGGTTCCTGGGCTTGTCGACGTCCCGGCCCAGCGCCACGGCGGCGTGGTAGGCGAAGAGCTGGAGCGGGATCGACAGCAGGATCGGGTCCAGCTCGGTCTCGTTCTTGGGCACCACGACGCAGTCGTCGGCCAGCTTGGGATCGGCCGTGCGGTGGCCCACCATGAGCACCCGGCCGCCCCGGGCGCGGATCTCGCCCAGCGTGGTGAGGTTCTTGTCCAGCAGCTCGTCGTCGGGGACGATCGCCACCGTCGGCATGTCCGGCCCGATCAGCGCCAGCGGCCCGTGCTTCAGCTCGCTGGCCGGGTACGCCTCGGCGTGCACGTACGAGATCTCCTTGAGCTTCTGCGCGCCTTCGCGGGCCGCCGGGTAGCCCCTCACCCGACCCACGAACATCATGCTGGGCGACTCGGCGTACTTGCCCGCCAGCTCCTTGATCTGCGGCTCCAGCGCCAGGATCTCCTTGATCTGGTCCGGCAGCCTCCGCAGGCCGTCGCAGATCCTGCGGCCGTCGGCGGGAGACAGGTCGCGTACCCGGCCCAGGTGCAGCGCGAGCAGCGCGAAGGCCACGGCCGTCGAGGTGAACGCCTTGGTGCTCGCCACCGAGACCTCGGGGCCCGCGTGCAGGTAGACGCCGCCGTCGCACTCGCGGGCGATCGCGCTGCCCACGGTGTTGACGATGCCGAGCACCCTGCCGCCCTTGCGCTTGAGCTCCTGCACGGCGGCGAGGGTGTCGTAGGTCTCCCCCGACTGGCTGATCGCCACGTAGAGGGTGTCGGCCTCCACCACCGGGCTGCGGTAGCGGAACTCGCTCGCCGGCTCCGCGTCGGCCGGGATGCGCGCCAGCTCCTCGATGAGCTGCGCGCCGATCTGGCCCGAGTAGTACGCGGACCCGCAACCGATGATCTTCACCCGGCGGAACGAGCGGGTCTCCCGCGCGTCCATGTTGAGGCCGCCCAGGTGGGCGATGTGGAAGCGGTCGTCCAGCCGCCCGCGCAGCGTCCTGGCCACCGTGTCGGGCTGCTCGGAGATCTCCTTGAGCAGGTAGTGCTCGTAGCCGCCGGTGTCGTAGTGCCCGGCCTCCCAGTCGACGGTCAGCGTCTCCTTGGCCGTCTCCCGCGCGTCGCTGGCGAAGGTGTTGAACCCGTCGGCCCGCAGCACGGCGATCTCGCCGTCCTCCAGGTGCACCACCTGGCGGGTGTAGCGGACCAGCGCGGCGACGTCGGACGCGGCGAACATCTCCTTCTCGCCGATGCCCAGCACGATGGGGCTGCCGTTGCGCGCCACGACCACCTCGCCGGGACGCTCGGAGTCGATCACCGCGATCCCGTACGTGCCGACGACCCGCTTGAGCGCGGTCCGCACGGCCTCCTCCAGCGAGTCGGCCTCCTTGACCGTACGGGCGATCAGGTGCGACAGCACCTCGGTGTCGGTCTCCGACAGGAAGATCGCCCCGTCGGCCTCCAGCTTGGCGCGCAGCTCGTCGGCGTTCTCGATGATGCCGTTGTGCACGACGCCGATGCGCTCGTCGGTCGACAGGTGCGGGTGGGCGTTGACGTCGCTGGGCGCGCCGTGGGTGGCCCAGCGGGTGTGGCCGATGCCCAGACCGCCCTTGAACCGCGCGGGCACGACCGCCGCCAGGTCGGCCACCCGGCCCTTGACCTTGCGCATCTTGAGGCCCTTGTTGGAGACCACCACCCCGGCCGAGTCGTAGCCCCGGTACTCAAGACGCTGCAGGCCCTCCAGCAGGATGGGTGCCGCGTCCTTGGGCCCAACGTAGGCCACGATTCCGCACATGTAACCGCTCCTTATCCGTAAACGATCGAGGTGCCGTCGTCCGCTACCCGTAGACGATCCGGCGAAGCTGCCGGAGGGAGAGTTCGGGGGCCGCGACACGGCGTACCGCCAGCTCGGCGGCCACCCTGGGGAAGATCTCGTCGTTGACCAGCCCCCTGGCCTTGAGCTCCGCGTGGCGCCGCCGGACGAACTCGTCGACGGGCTCGGAGAAGTAGGCCAGTACGTCCGCGACGACCCGCGCCGCCTCGCCCGGACCGAGCGCGCTCGTCCGGGTCAGGTGGGTGATCAGATCCTCATGCGGATTCCGTGCCGTGGACACAGAGCAGGACCATACGCATCCGGGAGAGAACACACCAAGTTCCTTGCCCGATTTCGGGCAGAGAATCTCTTCAACATCTCAATCCCGTCGCAACGCGCGACACTCGGTAATCTCTGATAACTCTAGGTAGTTATCAGAGGGGGAGGAACCGCTATGCACCGCCTGCCGGGGACCGCCGTCGTCGCCGCGCTCACCGTCCTGGCCTCGACCGTCCCGGCCCCGGTTCTCTCGGCCTCGATTCTTTCGGCGCCGGTTCTCCCGGCCTCTGTTCTCCCAGCCCCGGTCGCCCCGGCGGAGGCGGCACACCCCGGGGACCGGCCCATCCGGCTCCAGGCGCACCCGGCCCCCTCGGAGACCACGACGGCCGGCACGGCGGAGGACACGGTGAGGGACACGGCGAGGGACACGGCGGAGGACACCGCGAGAGGGACGGTGAGGGAGACGAGCCCCCGGTCCGGCAGGCAGGCCGCCTTCGCCGAGGCGGCACGGCGCTACGGGGTGCCGGAGAGCGTGCTGCTCGCGGTCTCCTACCTGGAGTCCCGCTGGGAGGGCCACGGCGGGCTGCCCAGTGTCTCCGCCGGGTACGGCCCGATGCACCTGGTCGACGGCCGGGCCGAACCCGGGCGCCCCCACGGCGCCGGGGAGGACCCGCGCGGCGACGAGACCCGGCCACGGGTGATCGCCCTTCCTCCCATGGCGGCGGACCCGCCGGAGGACACCCTGCGACGGGCCTCGGAGCTGACCGGCCTCCCCCTCGACCGGTTGCGCGAGGACACCTCCGCCAACATCATGGGCGGCGCCGCGCTGCTCGCCGACCACCGGCGCCGCACCGGCGGCGAAGGCCCCGGCGACGACCCGGCGAGCTGGTACGACGCCGTGGCCCGCTACCCCGGCGCCCCGGAGAAGGGCGCGGCGGGCAAGGAGGCGGCGCTGTCCTTCGCCGACGAGGTCTACGCGACGATCCGGTCCGGCGCCGCGCGGGTGACCGACGACGGCGAGCGGGTGACACTCCCCGCCACCCCGGACCTGCCCACACCCTCCAGCCACCTCACCCCGGCGAGGCACTCGGATCCGTCCGAGCCCCTCACCCCGGCGAGGCACTCCGACCCCTCCGAACCTCTCACTTCGGCGAGACGCCCGGGACCCACCCCTCTCACCCCGGCGAGGTTCTCCCGACCGTCCGCCCCCCGGCCCCCCGCGAAGCTCTCCGGACCGTCCGACCCGCGAGAACCGCACCCCCCGGAACGGCGCGCCTCCCCCTCCGGGCCGCCCACCGCCCCACCCGCCCCCGCCCCGGTCACCCCGGCCCCGTCGCCCGCTCCCGCCGCGAAGACCCCCGCTCCCCCCGCGAAGACGGCCATGATGCTCACCCAGCGGCCCGCTCCCGCCCCTGCTCCCGTACCGGGACCCGACTGCCCGAAGAACGTCTCCTGCGAGTGGCTCCCGGCCGCCTACCAGCGGCTCCCCGGCGGCGGGTACGGCAACCACGACCGGTCCACCGGCCCCCGGAAGATCGACTACATCGTGATCCACGACGGTGAGACGAGCTACGACGCCATGACCCGCCTGGTCAAGAACCCCGCCTACCTGAGCTGGCACTTCACCATCCGCTCCGCCGACGGCCACATCGCCCAGCACCTGCGGGCCAGGGACATCGGCTGGCACGCGGGAAACTGGTACGTCAACTCCCGCTCCATCGGCCTGGAGCACGAGGGCTACCTGGCCAGGGGCGGCGCCTGGTTCACCGAGGCGATGTACCTGGCGTCGGCCAGGCTGGTCCGCCACCTCGCCGCCAAGTACGACATCCCCCTCGACCGGGCGCACATCCTGGGGCACGACAACGTGCCGGGCACCACCCCGGAGACCGTGGGCGGCATGCACGACGACCCCGGCCCCTACTGGGACTGGGCCCACTACTTCGAGCTGCTCGGCAGGCCGTTGCGCGCCTCGGGCGGCGACGACGCGCGCTCGGTGCTGATCAGGCCCGACTACGCCACCAACAGCCCGGGGTTCACCGGCTGCGCCGGGGGATGCCGCGCCCTGGGCGCCGCCTCGGTCTGGCTGCGCACGCGCCCCTCCCCCACCGCGCCGCTGGTCAGGGACGTCGGCAAGCACCCCACCGGCGACTCCACGTACAGCGTCTACGACCACGCCGCCCGCGCCTCCACCGGCCAGCGGTACGCGCTCGCCGAGCGCAGGGGCGACTGGACCGCGATCTGGTACCTCGGTCAGAAGGCCTGGTTCCACGATCCGGCCGGAGCCCCCACCTCCGTACGCGCGTCCGGCCCCCTGGTGACGCCCAGGCCGGGCCGCTCCCCGGTCAGGGTGTACGGCAGGGCGTATCCGAAGGCGCCCGCCTACCCGGGGGGCGTTCCCGTACAGGCCCTGGTCCCGCTGCAGTACTCGATACCCGCCGGGCAGGCGTACAGCTCGGGCGGGACGACGCGGGCCTCGTACCTCAGGGCGGCCGCCTTCGACCCGTCCGAGCACCGTGTCGTCACGGGCGGGATCCGCTACCGGCAGATCCAGTTCGGGCACCGGATCATGTTCGTCCGGGCCTCCGACGTCCGGCCGGTCACCAGGTGAGGATCTTCGGCAGCCCGGCCGGTTGCGCACATCCGCCCCGTGGAGGCGCTAGAGTTTTCACGTGCCCCGGAGCGTTTCCCGGGGTCACGCGGAAGTGGCTCAGTGGTAGAGCATCACCTTGCCAAGGTGAGGGTCGCGGGTTCGAATCCCGTCTTCCGCTCCGGCGGGTCCTCAGGGGCCTGACCGGTGGAGTGGCCGAGAGGCGAGGCAACGGCCTGCAAAGCCGTCTACACGGGTTCAAATCCCGTCTCCACCTCAACGCACGACCATCGGACCCCCAGGGATCCGGTAAAGTAGTGCGAGCGCGGAGGGGAAACCCGAAGCGGATACGCGGAAGTGGCTCAGTGGTAGAGCATCACCTTGCCAAGGTGAGGGTCGCGGGTTCGAATCCCGTCTTCCGCTCTGGTTCACCCGAGGACGATTAGCTCAGCGGGAGAGCGCTTCCCTGACACGGAAGAGGTCACAGGTTCAATCCCTGTATCGTCCACCACAGCCCATGGCACTCATGGGCCGACCAGATCGACGGCCACCAAAGTCCCGGCTCAGGGTCTTGGTGGCCTTCTGTCTTCTCTGACCGGTCGCCGTTGATCGTCGCTGCTCCCCGTCTCAGCGCCACCCCCGGACATCCGTCCCCATCGCAGCGGCCATGTCCCAAAAGCCCTGCCCCCTCGCCCCGGCCGGATCGGCTTCGATTTTCGCGAGGGTAACAGCGGCTCGGCAGAGCGGCTGCCCCACACCTTCAGCCCCACACCGACCAATCCACCCGGCGGCACCTGTCATGATCGCGGGCCCGGCCGGCGAGGAGTTCGTCCGGGCGCTGCCGTGCCCGCCCATGTCGGCAACATGTCGTCGTTTCCGTCCAAGACGGCCGCGGTCGCGTTTCCTAGCATGGCACGGGCACTCCGCCGCGTGCGGCGTGACACTTACCATCCGCTTGTCGATCTACCTGGCGGCCTCGTCGCCCGGCAATGAGGAGAACACCACATGCGTGATCTGGTCTATACCGCGTTCGTTTCGCTCGACGGCGTCGTGGACTCCCCGGGCGGTGGTCCGGGCGAGGACCACCGCAGCGGTGGCTGGGTGGTCAAGGACATCGAGTTCCTGCCCGAGGCGTTCTCCCTCAAGGGCGAGGAGCTTGAGGACACGACGGCTCTGATGTTCGGCCGCCGCAGCTACGAAATGTTCGCACCGGTCTGGCGCGACTCGGAGGACCACGCCGCCTACAGGGAACTGCCCAAGTACGTGGTCTCGACCACGCTGCCCGACGACGCCCTCGTCGAGGGCTGGGGTCCGACGACGATCCTGCGCTCGGCCGAGGACGTCGCCGAGCTCAAGAAGAGCGAGGGTGGCGCGATCTTCATCCACGGGAGTGCGGAGCTCGCCCGGCGCCTGTCGGACGCGGGCCTGATCAACCGGTACAACCTGCTCGTCTTCCCGGTGCTGCTCGGAGCCGGGAAGAGCCTGTTCAGCAGCGCGGACAAGGACAAGCAGGCACTGAGCCTCCGGGCGTCCGAGGCCTACCCGAACGGCGTCGTCAAGTTGATCTACGACGTCGTCGGCTGATCCAGATCCAGGGCGATCGCACCGCCGGTGCCCTCGCGGAGTTGCCGCGCCGTACGCCCGACGTACCGGCGCAGCGCACGGGCCAGGTGCGGCTCGTCGAAGTACTCGAGCTTGGAGACGACATCGGCGACCGGGGTTCCGGCGGCCAGCAGCGCCGAGGCGTTGCGGACGCGCTCGATCTGCCGTACGGCGCCCTGGGCGAACCCGGTCGCCGCGCGGAACCGGCGTTCGACGGTGCGCCCCGAGACCGGTGGACGGTGGCTTCGGCGGACCTCGGCGACGAGCGGGTCACGGACCACGGCTCCGGCGCGCACCAGGCGCTCGACCAGGGCCTCGGCGTCGTCGGGGCCGGGCGTCTCCCAACGGAGGCCGTCCAGCCGGAAGCTCCTGTGCGTGGCGTCGGGGAGTTCGACGCCACTGTCGACCAGGGCCGGTGTGGGCATCGCCCGGAGCCAGGTGCCCACCGCGAACTCGATGCCGACGAAGGTCGCGCCCTCCGGCACCGGCGCGGTGCCGGTCCTGGTCTCGGGGCCGGAGATGTTCGCGTACGCCGTGCCCTCGAGCTCCCAGAACACCAGACCCCAGCACACCGTCGCCACCGAGGTCATCTCCGCGACCCGCTCGCTCGTACAGGTCCACACGGTGTCGCCCCAGGGCGAGTCGGACGCGCGAGTCTCGAACCGCAATGCCACGGGAGAAGGATAGGCGCAGTTCGCCGTCCACCCGATCGAGCCGCCGTCGTGCCGACCACCGACCACCGCCCGACTGGCGGCCAAGCCGGTGGGCCACCGGGAGGTCGGGCCGGAGACGCTCTTCGAGCACCCCGCCGGTCGAGGCGCGCGTACTCACCACCTACGGCCCGGCATGGCCAGAAACTCGATAAATGTCCTATTTTAGCGTCAACACGCTAGGAAAAAATCTATATATTGTCTCATCAAGGCTTTCAAGGCATTTTAGTGGAATGACCACATGCAATAAAAAAGTCCATCCGATAGGATAATCCACCGAAGCGGCGATCTCGGATTTTGGACGTAATTCACGTTCGTAATAAAAACCCATAAGCCCCAAAACAACTGGGACCCGCCGAGCATCTCCCCACCTCAATGCCGCGCGTGAGTAACTGTGGCCGGAATCTGCCACTCCACCTGCGTCCGAGGTCTTGCGCCCCTCCTGTCATCAATGGTTAGGTCACTTACATGACGGGCGTGCCAACGTATGCGGCGGGCGAAATTCAGCTCGAATCAATTGTGATTCGTCCACGAAGAGCCTCCTCCAGACCCTGATAGCCGGCGGCATCGTCACCGGCTGATCGAAACCGCCTGAAGAAGAGCGCGAGCAGGGACGACGAGACCCTGTCGCGTCATCCCTCACCATCATCGATCATCAACCCCTCCTTGACTTGGACCGTTCCAAGCTTCAGGACGGTCCGACGGCGACACGAATTCCGCCTGACGCCCCCGGACGCCTCCCCGGATGCCGGGACCTCTTTCCCGCTCGACGTATCACCGTAGATCACGCATTTATTCACGAGAACCCTCATGTGATCGCCCGGGAGTTCAATTAACCACGCCCGAACCCCTGTCCAGGCGCGGCCATTGGGCGTTCTCGACGCCGGATCGTTTGGAGCCTCCTCCGTGACGAGTTCGCTTTCCGATGTCCAGAGTCCCTTTCCAGAGCCGCTGGCCCCAGAGCCGGCGACCGGCGAAGGTCACCGGTCACCCACTCCGAGTCTCACCGCGGCCTTCGACCCCGAACGTTTCCACGACGGCGCCCTGGACATCGTCAGCCGCCTGACGACGTATCTGGGCGACCGGTCGGTCCGCGGGCTCGACCTCCTCGATCCGGCGGTGCTGCTCAAGGCCGCACGGGAGCTGATGACCCCCGAACGGCAGCGCGTCGCCGACTTCGACGCCGACCGGGTGAACCAGATCGTCGACCTGTACACAGGGACCGGCATCCCGGTCTACTCCCCCGGCTACATGGGACGGCAGTTCTCCGGGGTGGTGCCGCTGGCCAGCCTCATGGACCTGGTCGGCTCGGTGGTCAACCAGCCCTCCTCCTTCTACGAGGCCGGGCAGCTCCCCAGCGTCGCCGAACGGCTCATGGCCGAGGAGCTCAACCGGTTCATCGGCTGGGACCGCGACCGGTTCGCCATGGTGACGACGTCGGGGGGCTCGCTCGCCAACCTGACCGCGCTGCTGGCCGCCCGCAACCGTGCCTTCCCGCAGATCTGGACGCGCGGCGCCGGAGGCATGTCGGGTCCCCCGGCCATCGCGGTCAGCGAGGAGGCCCACTACAGCGTGACCCGGGCGGCCGGGGTGCTCGGCATCGGCGAGCGGCAGATCGTCCGGCTCCCGGTCGACCGGGCCGGGCGGATCCGCCCCGATCTGGCCGGTCCGGCACTCGACGAGGCGCACCGGCGCGGCCTGCGGCTGTTCTGCCTGGTGGCCTCGGCCGGGACCACGTCGATGGGCGCCTTCGACCCGCTGGAGGAGCTCGCGGCCGTGGCACGCCGGCGCGGGCTCTGGCTCCATGTGGACGGGGCGCACGGGGCGAGCCTGCTGCTGTCGGACCGGCACCGCGACAGGCTGCGCGGCATCGAGCAGGCCGACTCGCTGACCTGGGACGCCCACAAGATGCTGTTCATGCCGTCGCCGTGCACGCTGCTCTTCTACCGTGACGGCACGACGGCGCGCGGCGCGTTCCGGCAGCGCGCCAGCTACGTCTTCGACGAGGAGCCGGACGTCTACAGCGCCTACGACAGCGCGGACAAGAACTTCGAGTGCACGAAACGCCCGATGATCATGCCGCTCTGGACGGTCTGGTCGGTCTACGGCCCGGCGCTGTTCGCGCAGCGGATCGACCGGCTGTGCGCCATGACCCGGCAGGCGTACCGGATGCTCGCCGCCGAGCCGGACTTCGCCGTGGCGCACGAGCCGGAGTCCAACATCCTGTGCTTCCGCTACCTGCCGGACGACCTGGAACAGGCGACCGCGCACCGGTTGCAGCTGGAGATCCGCAACCGGATCCGGGGCGGCGGTCGCTTCTTCATCTCCAAGGTCGACATCGACGGGGTGGCGGCGCTTCGCGTGGTGGTGATGAACCACCTGATCGACGCCGACCACCTGGCAATGCTCATCGCCGAGATCAGGGACATCGGGCAACGGGTGCTGCGCGCGAGCGCCGCGACCCGGCACGACCAGCAGCGGAACGGGAGCCATTCATGACCATGACGGATCTGGACATCGCCACCTCGACGGAGCTGGCGGCACGGCTGATCCCCGAGGAGGAGCTGCGGCCCCGCTCGGTGGACGACGTCACCCGGCTGCCGTCGTTCGCGGGGAGGCTGGAGGAGTGCGGGCGACTCACCGGCACCCCGTACTGCGAGGCTCCGCTCGACCTCCAGAACGCGCTGGTGTTCCGCCGGCTTCAGCAGCTCGTCGGCATCGCCCTGCTCAACCCGCTGTGGCGCGAGCGGCTGCACTACTTCGGCATCCACGGCGCCCCCGCCGACATGTCCGAGTGGGAGCGGATCCCCCTCTCGGACAAGACCGTGCAGCGGGACATGTTCATGGGCGCGCGGGCCGGGATGGTCGTGCCGCTCGACCACGGCGGGTTCGAGGTGGTGGCCAGCGGAGGCACCGGCGACGGCATGCCCCTGGAGATCGTGTACTCCCTGCGGGAGCTGCGCGACACCTACCGCATCGCCGGGGCGTTCATGGGCGCCTACCAGCTCGGCCGCTACCTGCGCGGCCCCGCGCCGCGCTGGCTGTTCACCACCCTGGCCGACTACCAGATGTGGAGCAGCGGGACCATGGTCGGCGGCGTCCTGTCCCACGTCCCCGAGGTCAACTACATCGGCGCGGGACCGGTGAGCGCGCCGGTGCTGGAGCACATGTTCTCCTACCCGGGCCACAAGGCGCTGATGGGCATCACCGCCGGCATCGCGCTCCTGCCCGAGCTGGGCGCGGGCCTGTCCCCGCAGGCCAGGGCGAGCTTCCGGGTCGCCATGTACGGCAGCGGCTCCCTGCCGCAGCGCAAGCGCGACGAGCTGCAGGCGTTCTTCCCCAACGTGTCGATCCTCAGTTACTTCGCCGCGACCCAGGCCGAGTGCGTCGGGCTCCAGCTCGACCACGCCTCGCCGGCGCTCTCGGCCGTGCCGGGGCTGCACCTGGTGGAGATCGTGGACGAGCAGGGCCGTGCCGTCGCCGAGGGCGAGGAGGGCGAGCTGGTCGTCACCCGGCTGCACGCCGACGAGACGCCGCTGCTCCGGCTCAAGCTCGGCGATCGGATGATCCGCCGTCCCGCCCTGAACGGGCCGGGGCTGCGCGCCGAGCGATTCGAGTTCGCCGGGCGCACCGCCGACGTGCTGCACCTCAACGACAGCCAGTACTCGGCGACGCTGGCCTACGCGGCCCTGCGCGGGCGGCTGCGCTCGACGACCGGCATCGACCTGGACCTGGTCGCGCACGAGGTCCAGTTCCACAACCACCGTGAGGACCGGATCCTCAGCCTGCTGGCGGCGGTGGACGACGCCGAGGGCATGGCCGCGGCCGTCGAGCACGCGCTCGGCCCGAGCGGGACCCGCCAGCTGTTCACCCAGGCGCTGCCGAGCTCCCTGTCGCTCTTCAACGACCGGGAGGCCAACGCGGCGGCCATCGAGCAGACCGGGTACGGGTTCCGGCTGGTGTTCGTGCCCCCCGCCTCACCGCGGATCGAGCGGACCACCGTCGGCAAGACGCCGCTGGTGAGAGACCGGGGCTGAGCACGCGGTGACCCGTACGCCCGAATGACATCCGACAAGGAGGATCGATGAAACAGAGGATCAGCATCGTCGTGATGGTCGACGCCGTGGGAGCGTTGTCCGACCGGACGCTGCACAACGGCAATCTCTCGCTGGTCGACGACAGCTCGGCGGGGAGCAAACACCAGGGGACCCCCGACCTCGTCACGGCGGTGGCGCCGGGACAGGTCGTCCAGTGGACGCCCATCCACGTGGACGTGCAGACCCCGGTCGAGATCCAGGCCATCGAGTTTTTGTCCGGTACGTCCGTCGCGTCCCCGGCCGGCCAGGCCGGGGCTCCGCACCCGGCGGAGTCCTCCGCCGCCCCGGCACCCGGTGTCGTGCCCGGGGCGCGGGTCGACGCCACCGGTTCCAACGGTTTCGAGAACTACGACCTGCTGGTGTGGGAGGGCATCGTGCCCTACGACATGACGCCCGGTGTCCCGTACCGCTACCGGCTCTCCCTCAGGCTCCACGAAGGACCCAACAGCGTGCTGCACATCGACTCGCCCGCGCTGCTGCGCGTGTGAGCCACGTTCTGCGAAAGGCGGTTTCATGGCCCAGCAACACGGGATCATCGTGCTCTTCGATGTCGAGAACGCGCTCCGGACGCGATCGCTCGACGGCAACACGTACTGGTTCGACAACATGAAGTTGTTCGGCTCGGCCGGGGTGGGCACCGAGCAGCTGGTGACGATCGTGCCCGGCACCCACTTCCTCGACGGATCGCAGGCCACCGAGCAGGTCCTGAACTGGCTGCCCGCGGCGCTGGGGTCGATCCCCCCGACGGTGCCGCGCAACTACCTGGCCGAGCAGGAGCGCGCCGACGACCGGCGCACGCTGAACGAGCTGGCCTCGCTCGACGCCGAGGGCGGTGTGAGCGAGACCGAGCTCAAGCGGCTGCAGCGGCGGGTCGGCAAGCGCGCCGGCAAGCTGGGCGGCGGGCGCGGCCTCACCGCGGCCAAGCTGCTGGACGTCACCGGCAAGACCACGAGCGGCACCGCCGCGTACAACTACCCGGCCCCGGTGATCACCGACATCACCGGCGAGGCCATCACCGAGAAGATCATGTATCCGGCCCAGTACGGGTCGCCCGACATGATCTACGACGGCTGGTACTGGGCCGCGACCGTGGACACGAGCCGGCCCGGCGTCTACTCGTACACGATGCACATCCAGCTGCACGAGCTGGTCGAGCGGAACGGCGAGATGGTCTGGGAGTCCGTGGACATGACCTGCAAGTCCAGCCTCAAGATCATCAACGACCCGAAGCGAAACGGGTTCACCGGTGCCGGAGTGGGCGTGCTCCCCCTCCCGGCGGTCCCGGCCGTCCGCTGACCCGATCCGGAGCGTTTTCGAGCGGAGGAGCCGCATGCCCCCGAGGAACAAGCAGCCAGCCCAGCCGGCCCAGGCCGCCCGTCCCACCCGGCCCGTGACGATCACCGCGGTGGTCGACCCGGTGGCCGCGCTGGCGTCGGAGAACCTGGACGACAACCTCTACTTCTACGACACCAACAAGGCCGCGGGGTCCACCGGTTTCGGTACCCCCGCGCTGCACAGCCGGGTACGCAAGGGCGACACCCTGCTGTGGAACGTGATCCCGCTGGAGTGCGAGACCTACGTGTCCCTCAGCGACATCGAGATCGACCCGCGGATCGCCGAGCCCACGCAGAAGGTGTATCCCGGCACCGACATCGTGTTCTGGACCGCCGAGGTCAAGCAGGACCTCACCGAACCGGTCCCGTACCGGCTCTCGTTCCTGCTCGGCACCGTCAGCACGCCGTTCACCCCCACCGCCCGGCCGACCCTGGCCGGTCCCGCCAGCGAGGGAAAGAAGGAAGGCCGATGACCCAGGCGTACGCGGCCACGGACTTCACCGATCGCGGCCAGCTCAACTCCGTCCAGCTGAACGTGGTGACCCTCGTCGACATGGAGAGGGCCGCCGCGACGAAGTCCCTCGAAGGCTGCCTCTACATGATGGACAACAGCGTCGGCGGGGTCGGGCAGGGCAGCGACCATCTGGAGACCATCTGCAAGCAGGGGCAGGTGATCAACTGGATCATCCGCCCGATCGACATGCACCGCGGCGCGGACGGCACCTGGCCGCCGATGCCGAAGATCAACAACATCGTCTTCCTCGACATCGAGAAGGGTGACGAGGACGACGTCGCCGAACGCCGGATCATGACCGAGCTCAAGGTCTACGGCGCTCCCGACCGGATGCGCGACCAGTACACCGCCGTCTACTACTACTGGGCCGGGGCGGTGATGAGCGAGGCCCGGCCGGGGCTCTACCGCTACCGGCTCGTCCTGGAGCTGGAGAAGGAGCACGGCACCGACAAGCTGTACCTGAACTCGGTCCGTTACCCCTCCCTGCGGGTCCTGCCCGTCTGACGGTCCGCGCGCCGGTCCGCGCGGGGCCGTGAGCGCGGTGTGGTGAAGGTGGGAGGGCCGTGGCCGCCGCCGGGCGGCGGCCACGGCTGTCGGGCCCGGCGTGTCCGGGGCGTACGGGATCCCGGCTCGGCTAGCGTGATCCGGACGATGTCCGACCACGCAGCGAACGGGGAACCGTCCGTGACGACCACCATCACCGTGATCGGCGGCCCGACGGCCCTGCTGGAACTCGGCGGGCTGCGCATCCTCACCGACCCGACCTTCGATCCGCCGGGAGATCACCCCGCCGGGCCGCTCACGCTCACCAAGACCGCCGGCCCGGCCCTCTCCCCCGCCGACATCGGCCGGGTGGACCTGGTGCTGCTCAGCCACGACCAGCATCCCGACAACCTGGACGGGCTGGGCCGCCGGATGATGTCCGCCGTGCCGCTGACCCTGAGCACGCCCGAGGCCGCCGCACGCACCGGGGTCACCCCGATGCTCCCCTGGCAACACCACGACGTCGGCCGGGTTCGCGTCACCGCCGTTCCCGCTCTGCACGGCCCGCCGGGGTGCGAGCCCGTCGTCGGTCAGGTCACCGGTTTCGTGCTCACCGGCCACGGGCTGCCCACCGTCTACGTCAGCGGGGACAACGCCTCGCTGGCGTGCGTGGAGCTCATCGCCGGGCGGTTCCCGGCCGTCGACATCGCGTTGCTGTTCGGCGGAGCCGCCCGCGCGCCCATGATCGACGAGCGGCTCACCCTGAACGCCGCCGAGATGGTGGCCGCCACGCGGCTGCTGAGGGCCCGGCGCGTGGTGCCGCTCCACGTCGACGGCTGGGCACACTTCACCGAAAGCCAGTCGGACGTGCGGGCCGCCTTCTCCGAAGCCGGTCTCGACCACCTGCTCGTCGCCCCCGTCCCGGGACGGCCGGTCCCCCTGGAGGAGGCGGGGGCGAGCTGGTGACGGAACGGGGGCCGAACGGCCGGTTCACGCGGCCGCCGACGCCGGTGACACAGCGGATCTCCTCGTCTTCACCCGTGGCGTCCTCCGACGTCGGACCGCAGAGTCCCTGACCGCGAACATTCCTTACAGTCAAGAAAAATCACCAGCGTGACACGGGTGCGGGGCGACGGGCGAGGCGCGAAAACCACCGCGGACAAGGGCTTGTCGCGTCTCTCGCGGACATGATTCACTGACGTCGTCCCCGAAACTGTAAGCAAACTTTCCAATAACGGCCTTCCCGGTTTGGTGGCTTTCCGTGGCACAACCGCTCTCGTTCGGGCAGGAACGGTCCTGGCTCCTCCACCGATCCGACCCGTCAGCCCCCTCCTGCGCGCACCGGCCGCGCGATGTGGCCGGCACCTATCGGGAGCCTCCGGACGTCCGGCGCACCGGTGGTGTCTTCCGTGGCGTCTTCCGTGGCGCCTCCGGTGGTGTCTCCGACGCGGAGCGGTGCCCGGGGTACGCCGAGCGGACGCGCGCCGGTGCGCGGCCGAAGAGCGCCCCGTGACCACCGCGCGCTTCTCCGGTCTGACGGCGCGATCCGGCCCGCTGACGACAGGGCAGGCCAACATGGTCCGCTGCATGCTCACCGATCCGCCGGAGCACATGAACTACCGCGTCGTACGGGCCGTCCAGCCGGGCACGACGCTCGCCGTAATCACCGAGGCCGCGCTCCAGCTGGTGACCCGGCACGAGTCCCTGCGCACGACCTTCCACGACGACCTCCAGCATGTCCTGGCCGCCGGGAGCGTGGCCATCGAGGTCCACGACACCGAAGAGCCCACGGCCGGACCGGACACCCGGGACGCGGGCGGCTCCCCGGTGAGCGTCGGCGACGCAAAAAGCATCGGCCGCACGGAGAGCGTCAGCGGCACGGAGAGCGTCGGCCGCACGGAGAGCGGAGAGACCGGAGGGCCGGAGGACGAGGGGCCGGAGGGCACCGGGGACGGAGGGGCGGTCCGGACCCGCGCCGAGACACCCGACACCGACCTCGCGGAGGAGGTCGCGCGGCGGCTCCAGGGGACACGCTTCGCGCTGGACACGGAGATCCCGCTCCGGGTCGCCGTGATCGCCTCCGGCGGCGTGCCGCGACAGGCCGTTCTGGTGACCACGCACAGCGCCATGGACGCGGCCGGGCTGGCCGTACTGCTCACCGAGTGGGACGACCTCCTCCTCGGCAAGCCGCTCGCGCCGGTGACCGCGCCGCAGCCGCTCGACGTCGCGGCGGCCGAGCGGACCCCGGCCGGCCTGCGGCGGGCCGGGGCGGCGCTCCGCTACTGGGAGGGTCATCTGCGCGAGGTGCCCCGGTCCACGCTGACGGTTCCGGTGGACGGCGAGACGGACTGGCTCCTCCCCCGGTTGCGCGTGCGCTCGGTCCCGGCGGCCAGGGCGCTGGGGCGGATCTCCGCACGCACCGGGACGAGCCCGTCGGCGGCGGTGCTCGCGGCCCTGGCGGTGCTCGCCGGGGTGCGGGCCCGCCTGCGGACGGTCGTCGTGCTGTCCATCGCGGCGAACCGGTTCCGGCCCGAGCTGCGCGAGTACGTCGGGCCGCTCGCCCAGGACGCGCTGATCCCGGTGGAGGTGGGCGGGGACGGCTTCGACGCCGTGTTGCGCGGCGCGCGCTCGGCGACGATGGCCGCGTACCAGAACAGCCGGTTCGACTCGGCCGCCCTCATCCGGATCATGGAGGACGTCCAGCGGGAGCGCGGCCTCTTCTTCGCCCGGGACATCGTGTTCAACGACATGAGCGCTCCCGGCCGGGGCACGCGGGTCAGCCGTACCGGCGAGGACGTTCACTCGGTCTGGCTTCCGCCGGCGACCCTGCCCACGCGCACCTCGCTCTGGGTCCACCGGCTGCACGGCGAGTTCGACGTCACCCTGTGGGCCGACCCGCGCTGCCTGCCCCGCGACGACACGACGGCCATCGGCGAGGGGATCGCCCGGCTGCTCATCGAGGCGGGCGACCGGGACGTGCCGCTGACCGAGCTGACCGCCCTCACCGGCGTCGCCCCGGTTCCCCGGGACGACGGCTGGCTGCTGGTCGACGGCTGCTGGGTCCACCTCCCCGAGGTCGAGCGCCTGACGGCGGACGCGCTCGCGCGGGTGACCGGCGAAGCGGCCCTCGCCGCCGGAACGGCCGTCATCGCCGAGGCCGACGAACGGCTCGGGCACCGGCTGGTGTGCTTCACCTCGGCCGGGACCACCCCGGAGGCGCTGCACTCCGCCTGCCTGAGCCTGCTGTTCGGCCGCATGTCGGCCATGGCCCCGCACCACTACGTCGTCTGCGCGACCGCCCCGCCCCCGGGCGCGTCCTGGCGGGATCTGCCGAGGGTCGCCGAGGGTTCAGGGCGCTGACACCTCGCCGGGTGCCCCCGCGCCCGGTCCGGCGGCCGTACCTGCGGCCGTGCCCGCGTGGCACCCGCCGGACGCCGCCCTGACCGCGAAACCGGGAGACCTGGCCGGGGACCCGGGAGGCCGCGAAGCCACAAGACCGGGAGGCCGGGAGGCCGCGAGGCTCGTCAGGCGATCTTCACGGCGTCCGTCGTCAGCCACTCGGCGATGTCCGCGACGACGGCCGGGTCCACGTGTTGCGCGGGCTCGTACCCCGCGGGCGTGGACGGACCCGAGCCCGGAAAGAACAGATGGTCGTCGGCGTCGTAGACGCGGATGGTGACATCGGGCCGGTGGGCGAGGCCGGCCCGCCACCCTGGCAGATCGTCGGCGACGGTCACCTGATAGTCGCGGCCGCCCTGGAGGACGAACATCGGTCTGTCCAGTGCCGCCGCGGTCGCGACCGGGTCGTCGTCGCGCAGGTCCAGCCAGTACGCCGCGGGCCGGCCGAACAGCAGCGCTTCGGCGGGTGTCGACGGTGACAGGCCGGGATCGGCGACCATCGCGGCCTGCCGCGTGAACGTCTCGACGGCGGCCTCCATCGCCGGGCCCGGGTCCAGCGAGGCGAGGTAGCGGATGACGCGGACGGCGGCCCGGTGCATCGGCTGCGTGTCCCCGGCCATGATCACCAGGCCGGCGACCGACGTCTCGGCGGCCGCGACACGCGGCGCGGCCCTGCCGCCCATGCTGTGGCCGAGAACGAAGACGCGGGCGGGGTCCACGCCCGGCTGCCGCCGGAGCAGCCGGACGGCGGCGACCGCGTGCGGCACGTACTCGTCGGCCATCGTGAAACCGGGCATGTCCGCCACCTGGCCGCCGTGGGTGTGGGTCACCTTGTCGAACCGCGACACCGCAATGCCTCGGGTGGCGAGCCCCCAGGCCAGGTCCTTGAGCGGTTTGTTGGCTCCGGCGGTGGCGTCGCGGTCGAAGGGGCCTCCGCCGCCGAGCAGCACGACGCCCGGTCGCGGGCCGGCGCCGCGCGGCAGGCTCATCGTGCCGGACACGGCGAGAGGTCCGTCGCCGATCGTGACGTCGTGTTCGTCGAAACTCTCCGGGTCGGCGTACGGGGGAGGCTTCCAGGGCGCGGTGTCGGCGGCGAGCCGCAGGCCGTTCAGCATGCCGTCGCGGTCGACCGACATCACGACGGTGAGCCCTCCGCGCTCGCAGGTCACCGGGACGCTCACGCGGACCGGCTGCTCCCCGGCCGGTTCGCTCACCGGCTCGCCGACGGTGGAGACAGGACCGCTCCTGCTCTCCTCGGCCGCCCAGGCGGCCCGCAGCGCCTCGGCGCCGACCAGCGCTCGCAGCCGCGGCGCGAAGAGCTCTTCGATCTCGGCGAAGCGTCCCTGGCGCGCCATCTCGACGACCGTGAGGGCGATCGCCGCCGGGTCGGTTCCCATCGTCATTCCCAACGCTACCTTTCTCAGTTTTTGAGAAAGGTAGCACGACATGAGATCGTAAGGGAGTGAACACCTTCGAGCTTCTGGGGCACCCGATCCGGCTACGCGTCGTGCACGCGATGCGCGGAGGGCGGACACTGACGACCTCCCAGCTGTGCGCCCGCATCCCCGACGTCTCCAAGGCCACCGTCTACCGGCACGTCGACCTGCTCGCGGCCGGGGGAATCCTGGAGGTGGCCGAGGAGCAGCGCGTGCGCGGCGCGGTCGAGCGCCGCTACCGCCTGCGTCAGGATCGGGCGACGATCGACGCGAGCACGATCGAGTCGATGTCGCTCGACGATCACCGGCGCGGATTCGCCACGGCGATGGCCACCCTGCTCGCCGAGTTCAACGCCTACCTCGACCGGGAGCACGCCGACCCGGTGGCGGATCTCGTCGGCTACCGGCAGCACGCCACCTGGCTCAGCCGGGACGAGCTCCTGGAGATGATCGGTGAGCTGCGCGCCGCGATCGCGCCCCGGCTGGCGAACCGGCCCGCGCCCGGCCGGGCGCGATACCTGCTCAGCCCGATCCTCTTCCCGGCCGAGGACGCCTCCGCCCCCGAGACCGGTTGAGCCGTCCTCCGCACCCGAAGCCGGTTGAGCCGCCGTCCGCACCCGAGGCCGGTTGAGCCGTCCTCCGCACCCGGGTCCCGGCCCCGCGTCGCGGGTGGCGACCGGCAGAGGGTGCCCCGCCACCACCGCGCCCGCGTCCCCGGGAACGACAGGAATAACCGGCGTCCGGTCGCGGCTTGCCCCTGAACATGACCGCCACATCATTCGATCCGCGCACGCTGCTCGCGGAGAGCCGGCTCGGTGTCCTCGCGACGATCAAGTCGGACGGCCGCCCCCAGCTCTCCCCCGTGATGCCCTTCTACGACCGGGAGGCCGGTGTCCTCTACGTCTCGATGACCGAGGGACGCGCCAAGACGGCGAACCTGCGCCGTGACCCCCGGGCCACCCTGGAGGTCACCAGCCCCGACGGCCTGGCGTGGGCCACCGCCGAGGGCACGGCGACCCTCACCGGACCGGGGACCGACCCTCGCGGTCCCGAGGTCGAGGCGCTGGTGGGCTACTACCGCGTCGCCGCCGGGGAGCACCCCGACTGGGACGAGTACCGGTCGGTGATGGTGTCGGACCGCCGGGTGCTCATGGCGATGACGGTCGACCACGTGTACGGCGAGAGGATCGGCTGACAGCACCCGCCGGAGGTCTCGCACGCCCGGCCCGTACCGCGGCACCACGTCCTCACCGGATCGCGCTTCGCCCGGACCGGGCCTTGCTCCGCACGGACCACCGCACGGGCCGCCGCGCGTACGGGCCGGGCCTTGCTCCGTACGGACCACCGCGTTCGTACGGGCCGGGCCGGTCGCCGGGGTGCCCTCCGCCCGATCGGCGTGCCGTCGACGACCGGCCCCGCGGGTCGCCGCGCCCGAACCGGCCGCACCGGGCCCGCCCCCGAGGCGGGCCCGTTCCCACCTGGGGTGATTCCCGGGCAAATATTACGATCATCTTTTTCGCACGCGATACTCGATGATGGGGAGGCACCATGTAAGGACGCATGACCTGAAACATGGTTAATCGCTATGCTCTTGAAACACGGCAAAGGGGGCGAGCCTGTGCAGCGCGTGGTGGTCGATCCTGAGGTGCCCAGGGATGTCGCCGACCTCTTCCGCCAGAACGGTCCGCTGCTCTACCGCCTCCGCACCGGCCGCCCGCCCCGGGACAAGGACGACCCCAGGGTCCCCGGGGTGCTCGTGGGAATCTTCGGCGGGACGGCGGCCCTCGCGGCGGGCGGCATGGCCGCCCTGGGCGCTCCGGTCCCCCAGGCCGTCGTGTTGCTCACCGCGCTGATCTGCGTATACCTCTTCATCCTCGGGGTGGTCTACCTCGCCAGGAAGCCCTCTCCCGCCGACTCCATCGAGCGGATCCTGTACGCGCACGCACGGCACTGGCAGGGGCGCTTCCTCATCCTGGAGGACTTCGACCACAACGCCAGGCACCTGCTCGGCCGGGTCCAGCGCGCGATCGACTACGTCCTTCGCTCGCGGGTCAACGCGATGGGCATGCTCGACAGCGTCCGCAACTCGGTGATGCTCCCCGCCGAGGAGTGGGAGATCGCCCGGCTGCTGACCAAGCTCTCCGCGCTGCGGGCCAAGCACCGCCACCTCGCCAGGGGCGGCAGGAGCCCCGAGGTGGTCGCGGCGATGGCGCCGCTGGAGCGGGCGCTCGCCGCCAGCGAGGCCGCCGTGCTCGCGCGGGTCGAGGCCCTGGAACGCTACGCGGGCCACGTGGCCGAAGCCGAGCGGGCACTGCTCTCCCAGGGACAGATCGAGGTCCTGCGGGCGCATCTGCCCGAGTACGAGCAGCTCGTCGCCGAGACGGGCGCGGCCAGGTTCTCAGGACCGGAGATCGGGCATCTCAGCGACGACGCCGACATGCTCCGGCGGGCGCTCCGCGAGAGCGTACGCTCGGCGCACGAGGCGTTCCGCCATCTCGACGGCTGACATGAATGTGATCGAAGGAGGGGCGAGCCCGTGCGGCGAGTGGTGGTCGATCCTGAAGTCCCCCCCAAGACCGCCGACCTGTTCCGCCGGCACGCGTCGATGTTGTCGCGCATCCGCGCCGGTTGGAGCCCCGAGCCTCCACCGCCCAACTCGCGCCTGCCCGGACGGTTCCTGAACATCGGCGGGGGGATCGCGGCGCTCTTCCTGGTGTGCCTGATGTTCCTCGCCGACGTCGGGCAGCTGTTGTTCTTCATGCTCGCGCTGCTCGTCTTCGTGGTCTTCGTCGGCCTGCTGGCCGCCCGCGAGCCTGCCGAGCCGGAGACGATCGAGCACGAGCTCTACCGCGAGGCCCGCTGGTACGAGGGCCGCTACCTGCTGCCCGCCGAGGACTTCGACTACAACGCCGGGCAACTGCTCGACCGGACCCAGCAGGCGATCGACTACATCCTGCGCTCGCGGGTCAACGCCGTGGGCATGCTCGACAGCGTCCGCAACTCGGTGATGCTCCCCACGCAGGAGTGGGAGATCGCCCGGCTGCTGACCAAACTCTCCGCGCTGCGGAACGAGCACCACGAGTTCGTGTACGGCGGCAGCACGCCGGAGGTGGCCGCCGCGATGGCGCCGCTGGAGCGGGCGCTCGCCGCCAGCGAGGCCGCCGTGCTCGCGCGGGTCGAGGCCCTGGAACGCTACGCGGGCCACGTGGCCGACGCCGAGCGGGCACTGCGCGCCCACGACCAGATCGAGGCGCTTCGCGCACGCCTTCCCCGCTACGAGGAGCTGCTCGCGGAGTCCGGGGCCGATGCCTTCGCCGTACCGGAGATAGGGAGGCTGGCCGAGGACGCCGGGCACCTTGAGCAGGCGCTGCGCGACAGCGTCCGCTCGGCGCACGAGGCGTTCCGTCACCTCGACGGCCCTCCCGTCCCGCCCCCCGCTCCGCCCCCCGGCGGTCCCGCCCCCTTCGCGGGCGGGTTCCCCCCCTCTCACGACGCCTCTTCCGACACCTCCCCTGGCGCTTTCCCCGGCCGGCCCGCGGGCCTGGGGGAGGAACCTCCCGGCCCCTCCCCCGACACCCCTCCGGGCCGGGGGCCAGGCGACCCTTCGGGCGGGTCCCCGTCCCCCTGAGATCCGTCTTTCCCGGAGTGGGGTCTCCGGCCGCCGGGACACCGCGGTGAGGTTCCCCCTGGCCCGGCGACGGGCCGGGCAGGTCTCGCCCTTGTCATGGATGACGAAGAAGGCGAGGATAGCTCGCGTTCTTTGGAGGTAGCATGCGGATCCGCCTGGACGTGACCCTCGGCGTGGTCGTGCTCGTCGACGTGCTGCGGGTCTTCCTGCCGTCGCTGATCACACTCTTCGGCCGGGCGGGCAGCACCCCCGCGGAGATGATGGGCCTGTACGCCGCCTCCTGGTTCGTGCTGGCCTTCCTGACCGTCCCGCTGGCCAGGTCCGTCCGGCCGCCGCTGATCGCCCTCGGCGCCGCGGGCCTGCTGCTCCTGTCCAGGTTCGCGCTCCAGCTGACCGGCGGCGGGGACGCGCAGCTGTACGTGGCCGGCCTGGGCCTGCTGGCCGGGCTGGTCTGGCTGGTGGCGATCGCGATGGGCAGCAGGGACGCCCGGCCGGTGATGGGCGGGCTGATCGCCGGTCTGGCCGCCTCCACGGTGGTCCACGCGGCGCTGGACGGCATCGACCTGATGTGGCGGCCTGGAGCGGTCCCGTGGATGCTGCTGCTGGTGGAGCTCCTGCTCTTCTGCGCGTTCACGGTCCGGGCCGAACCTCCGGACGAGGAGTACTCCGGGGCTCCCCGCGCCTGGCTGGCGGTCGGCCCCGCCCTGCTGCTCTGGGGTCTCTACACGGGCAACACCGCGCACGCCCAGGCGGCGACCGACTCCGCCCAGCAGGCCGTCGCCGTGATCGTGGCGGCGTTCGCGGTGGTGTCCGCGGCGCCCGCCGCGCTGCCGGTGCTGCGCCGCCCGCTCCTGCCCGCGCTCGCCCTGGTGGCCTCGGCGGTGGCGTTCACGCTGGGCAGGGCCACCGTGGACGGCGTCCACGGCGTGGCGCCCGGCTGGACGATCGTCGCGCAGATCGTCGGGCAGGTCGCGCTGGGAGCCTGCCTGGCGCACGCCGCGACGACCTTCGGCCGGGAGCGGCCGGCCCGGCGGGGCCTGGCGGCGGCCGGGGGGATGCTGCTGTTCCTCGTGTTCACCTTCGGCTACTACGCCGCCTACGACCTCTACCTGCCCAACGGGTGGGTGCCGGTCTGCGCGGCGCTCGTCGTCGCGCTCCTGGGCGTGGCGGGCAGCGCGGGCCTGCCGCGCCGCTCCTACGACCGGCGGTTCGCGGCGGCCGCCGTGGCCTCGGTCGCCCTGGTGGCGGCCGTTCCCCTATGGCAGGGCACCCGGCCCCGCTGGGAGCCGCCGGGCGACGGGCTGCGGATCGCGGCGTACAACATCAGGATGGGGTACGGCGAGTCCGGCAGGCTCTCCCTGGAGCAGCAGGCCGACGCGATCAGGCGGCTGAGGCCGCACGTGGTGGTGCTGAGCGAGGCCGACAGGGGCTGGCTGCTCAACGGCGGCCACGACGGGGTACGGCTGATCGCCGAGCGGCTGGACATGCACTACATCTGGGCCCCGGCGACCGACGAGGTGTGGGGCGATGCCCTGCTCACCACACTGCCGATCACCACGATAAGGAACCACGTGCTGGTCCAGGGCGGCCCGACCGGCGCGCAGGCGCTGGAGGTCGGGCTGCGCTGGCAGGGCAGGGACGTCACCGTGATCGGCACCCACCTGCAACCTCCGCCGGACTGGCGCGAGCTCGACCAGGTCGAGCAGCTCGGGGGGATCGTGAGGAACGCGGCGGAAGGCGGCGCCCCGGTGGTCGTGGCCGGTGACCTCAACCTCCAGCCCGGCGACCCCGCCTGGCGGGTGCTGACCGGGGCGGGCCTGACCGACGCCTTCGCCCCGGTCAGGCCGTTCAACACCATCCCCTCCTGGAGCGGCCCGGCCGAGCAGATCGACCACGTGCTCGTCACCCCGGGGTTCACCGGAAAAGACCAGGCCAACCCCGATGTCCCGTACTCCGACCACCGTCCGGTCGCGGTCACCCTGGTCGCCGGGCCTTGATCGAGTTCCGCTGGGTAATGTCAGTCGCATGACGGGACAGCCTGTACTGGTCTTCGACGGCGACTGCGGTTTCTGTACGACGAGCGTCCGGTTCGCCGAGCGCCGCGTCGGGGTGCGCGCCCGGGTCGTCCCCTGGCAGTTCGCGGACCTCCGGGCGCTGGGCGTCACGCGCGAGCGGGCCGAGCGCGAGGTGCTCTGGGTCGAGGACGGCCGGGTGTACGGCGGGGCGCAGGCGGTGGCCAGGCTGCTGATCGCCGCCGGTCTCCCGTGGAGCCCCCTGGGGTTCGTACTGCGGGTCCCGCCGTTCCGGTGGGTGGCCGGCTGGGTCTACCGGCTCGTCGCCGCCAACCGGCACCGCCTGCCGGGCGGCACCCCGGCCTGCGCCCTGCCCTCGGACCCCACGGCGGTTTCCCGCCCCGCGACTCCGGAACGCCGATGAAGGGCGTCCTGATCACCGGGTTCGAGCCGCTCGACGGCGGCGCCAACCCGTCGTGGGAGGCGATCGGGCTCGTGCCCGGGGTGCGGACCGCGCTGCTCCCCTGCGCGTTCGGCGGGACGCTGGAGCACCTGCGCGCGGCGGTGGCGGAGCACGACCCGGCGGTGGTCGTGTGCGTCGGGCAGGCCGGAGGGCGGCCGGACGTGACGGTGGAGCGGGTGGCCGTCAACCTCGACGACGCCTGTATTCCCGACCGCGCGGGGCACCGGCCGATCGACGAGCCGGTGGTGCGCGGCGGCCCCGCCGCCTACTTCTCGACCTTGCCGGTGAAGGCGTGCGTGGCGGCGGCGCGGGCCGTCGGGGTTCCGGCGAGCGTCTCGCAGAGCGCCGGGACGTTCCTGTGCAACCACCTGTTCTACGGCCTCATGCACCTGATCGCCACCGAGAGGCCGGCGGTCCGCGGGGGTTTCGTGCACGTGCCGTTCAGCCCCGAACAGGTCCTGGGCGAGGCCAGCCCCTCCATGCCCGTCGCGATGGTCGCCCAGGCGCTCACCGCGATCGCGACCACCGCCGTCTCGGTCTCCCTGGGCGGCGATCTCCGCCTGGTCGGCGGCTCCCTCCACTGAGGGCCGCCGCCCCGCCGAAGGCCGCCGACGGGTCGCCGACCGGCGCTGAGGGGGGCGGAGAGGTCCGGTACGGGTTTCTCAGAGAGGCGTTCCCCAGAGATCCTCAGAAGCATTTCTCAGAGATCCTCAGAGAGGCGTTCCTCAGAGGGGGACGCCGTACACCGCGCGGCGGCCCGCGAACTCGCTCACGCTCCACAGCGTCCTCTTGTCGCGGACGCAGGTCAGGTCCTCCGGGCCCACCGGGTAGGGACGCCTGCGCACCGTGTCGCCGACCACGATCAGGGTGCCGTTCCCGGTGGAGCCCGCGGTCTGGCTGAGGTACCAGGAGCCCTCGTGGGAGAGCGCGCCCTGGATCTTGCCCGCCGGCAGCGCGTAGGCGTCCGTGGCCTTGACGACGCTCCCGGCGGGGGCGTTCAGGATTCCCCCCTCGGTGAGCGGCCAGCGGGCCACCCGCCCGACCGTGCCCGCGGTGTCGACGTACTCGCCGGAGATCAGGGTGTCGGGGGCGGTGCTGCGGTCGACGGCGGCGAAGGAGAAGCGGGCGGTGCCACTGGTGGTGGTCCAGGCGTCGGTCTGCGGCATCACGTACCGGTAGCCGAACGCCTCGTACACGTCGCCCTTCCTGCCGATGCTCTCCGTGCCGTCCCCGTCGATCTCGAAGATCTGCCGGGTGTCGAAGACCCGCAGGCCCCGGGTGGTGTCGGCGACGTACAGCAGGTTGCCGTACCAGGCGACGCCGCCCGCGTGGATGTTGATCGGCGCGATGTTCCCGTCGGCGCCCACCCGGACGAGCAGGACGTGCCGGTAGCGGAGCGTCGCGGTGTTCAGAAAGCTCAGGCGCACGCCCCGCTCGGCCCCCGACGCGGGAGAGTGGTACCAGCTCACCACGAACGCGCTCCCGCCGATCCCGGCGTCGGAGGCGCAGGTCAGGCCCTGCGGGTACCACTCCCTGGTGGTGTTGTCACCGGCGTCGAAGGTGTACCAGTCGACCGGTTTCGGCTTCATCGTGGCGAACGCCCCGGCCCCGGCCCCGGCCGACCCCTTCCTGACCATGACGCGGTTGGCCTTGGCCAGGACGGTGTCGAGGGACACCCGCTTGAGCTCCTTCTCCAGGATCTTGATCCCGGCCGCGAGACCGCCGCCGCCGTCTCGTTTCAGCCCGAACGGCTCCGCCGATACGGCCTTCATCTGACTCATGAGGGGTCTCTCCCTGTCCGGTCCCGCCAGGATGGGCGGATCAAGATACGGAGTTCATGAGTATGCCGGTACTCAAATCCCTTTTGTAGTTAAAGAGCCGGGGCGAACAGTCCCTTCTGTGGTTAAAAAGGCCAGGTGTGGACGGGGTCCCCGGCCAGCGACAGCTCCCGGTACCGGCTCACCACGCGCGCCGCCGCGGCCTGGTCGCCGACCTCGCGGGCCAGCGCCTCACGCTGCCAGATCGAACCGGTACGGCGGCGGACGACGCGCTCGCGCACGATGTCCAGCGCCCACCGGGTCTCGTCCGGGTCCACGCCCATCCTGTCGAGCCCGGCCTCGGCGACCGGCAGCAGGTCCAGGGCGAGCCGCTCGGCCGGGACCTCCTCGCTCAGGCCCGGCCAGCTCAGCGGGGCGTCCAGGCCGTGGATCGCGGCGCGGTAGAAGTTACGGTAGGCACCGGCGAAGGGGAAGTCCTCCACCGGCCGGACTGCGAGGGCGGCGGTCAGCCCGAGCAGGAACGCGGTGTTGGCCGCCATGTCGGGCGCGCTCGGCCCGGCGGGCAGCGCGCGCATCTCCACCCTCAGGTGGCCTCCGTCACGGGGGTCGTAGACCGGCCGGTTCCACTGCCACACGGTGCCCTGGTGGAGCCGGAGCTCGGCCAGCTTGGGGACGCAGCCGACGGGCACCTCCTCGGGCGCCGAGGTCATCGGCAGCACCGGCTCGTAGTCGCGGACGCACGTCTCGAACATCTCCTCGATGCTCTGCACCCAGCCCGAACCGAACCCCACCCGCCGGTCCCTGCGGTCGAGCCGCTCCACGTCCCGGTCGTCGGCGGCCTCCTCGAACAGCGCGATCCTGGTCTCCTCCCACAGCCGCCTGCCCAGGAAGGAGGGCGAGTTCCCGCTGACCGCGAGGACCGGGCCGATGGCCAGCTGGGCGGCGTTGTAGACGCGGGCGAAGTCGGCGGGGGTGGTGCGGAGATGGACCTGCCAGGAGGTGTTGGCGCTCTCCAGGATCACCCCCTCGACCTCCAGCTCCAGCAGCTCGACGCCCTCGACGCGCACCCGGAACGGCTCCGTGCGCAGCCGCCGCATGCCCCTGGCCAGCGCCCGGTAGCGGCCCTCGCCGCTCAGCGCCTCGTGGGTGAAGTCGAACTCGCTCAGCGACGGCAGGATCCCGATCGCCACGGCCTGCCCGCCCTGCGTGGCGGCCGCCGCGTCCACCACGGCCATGATCTCCCGCATCTCGCGTACCAGCGCGCTGAACGGCCGCCCGGCGATCGGCAGCGGGGTGAGGTTCGCCTCCAGGTTGAACCTGCCCAGCTCCAGCGTGAGCCGGTCGTCGTCCGCGGCGGCCTGCACCTCGTGGTTGCGGGGAAGCGGCCGCCCGTCGGGCGTTATGAGGAACATCTCCAGCTCGGCTCCGATGGTCGCGGGACCGGCTCCGAAGCCCGGTCTCGCGAGCACCTCGCGGAGGGTGTCGAGCTGCTCCGCCAGTTTTCCCCTGAAACGGAGGAATTCCGCCTCGGAATAGCGGTCCTTGTCGACTTTCTGCCCCATCGCACCGTCCGATCAGTTGACCCTTGTGCCCTCCCTCTCTCCCAGAGTGCGCGTTCTAATCAGAACGTCCCGACACCGGGGGCGCGCACGGCGTCGCCGGAGGTCGTACGGCCTCCGAGGTGGCCCGGGGCCGCCCGGCCGGGCGGATCCCCGACCGAATAGGCTCACCGGCCAGACGGGCTTTCCGGCGGGAGGAGCCGGGGGGCGGGACGGAACCGGGGCAGAGCCGGGGCAGAGGAGTGTGCGCGGATGCGAGCGGTGGTCTTCGACGCCTTCGGGGCCGATCCAGAGGTCAGGGAGGTGCCCGCCCCCGAGCCTCCGCCCGGGGGAGCGGTGATCCGAGTGGAGGCCACCGGGCTGTGCCGGAGCGACTGGCACGGCTGGCAGGGCCACGACCCCGACATCCGGGTGTTCCCCCACGTACCCGGGCACGAGCTCGCCGGGGTCGTCGAGGCGGTGGGCTCCGGCGTCGCCTCGTGGCGGCCCGGCGACCGCGTCACCGTCCCGTTCGTCTGCGCCTGCGGCTCCTGCGCGGCCTGCCTGTCCGGCGATCACCAGGTCTGCGAGCGCCAGACCCAGCCGGGGTTCACCCGCTGGGGTTCCTTCGCCGAGTACGTGGCCGTCGACCACGCGGACGTGAACCTGGTACGGCTCCCCGAGGAGATGTCCTTCAGCACCGCCGCGAGCCTGGGCTGCCGCTTCGCCACCTCGTACCGCGCGGTGACCGCCGTGGGCCGGGTGCGGCCGGGCGAGTGGGTGGCCGTGCACGGCTGCGGCGGCGTGGGGCTGTCCGCCGTCATGATCGCCGCCGCGGCCGGGGCCCGGGTGATCGCCGTGGACGTCTCGGCGGGCGCCCTGGAGCTGGCCCGGCGGTTCGGCGCCGTCGCCCTCGTCGGCGCCGGACCGTCAGAGGCCGACGTCGCCGGGCGCGTCGGGGAGCTGACCTCGGGCGGCGCCCACGTCTCCATCGACGCGCTCGGCAGCCCCGGGACGTGCGTGGCGTCGATCGAGAGCCTGCGCCGCCGGGGACGACACGTCCAGATCGGCCTGCTGCCCGGTCTCACCCCGCTCCCGATGGGCCGGGTGATCGGCTACGAGCTCGAACTCCTCGGCAGCCACGGCATGGCCGCCCACGCCTACCCGGCGATGCTGGAGGCCGTCGCCGACGGCACCCTGAACCCGGAGGCCCTGGTCACCCGTTCCATCGGCCTGGACGAGGCGGGGGCCGCGCTCGCCTCGATCGGTTCCGTCCCCGGAGTGACGATGATCCTGCCGTCCCTGCGCTGACGGGCTCACCGGGCTCACCGGACCTGTCGGGCGCGCATGCGCCCAGGCAGGACCCGGGGTTGCGGGATTGCGGGAACGCGGGATCCCGGGAACGCGGGCCGCACGGGCGCGGGCCCTCCGCTCTCCGGTGGATCACGACAGGCTGCTCTCCGGTGGATCAGGACAGGCGGCGGACCTGGAGGTTCGCGCCCCACCTCTCTACGGCCTCGTCGTCGGCGAAGGCCAGGGCCCTGAGCATGTTCCCCCCGCCGCTGATCTCGACGTTGCGGCGCAGGCGCCGGCTCAGCCGCTCCGGCAGCCTGGTGGTGCTCGCCTCGACGGTGTCGCCGTAGAACGGGGCGAAGGCCACCCCGGCGAATCCGGTGCGGCGCAGCAGGGCGGGCACGGTCTCGGCCGAGTAGAACATCAGGTGGTTTCCGGTGAAGCCGCTCCAGCCGCTGCCGTACGCCTTGAGCTGCAGGGAGGCGGCGTTCACGGTGAGGACGAGCAGCACCCCGCCGGGGGCGAGCAGGGACCGGAGGCGCCTGAAGTCGTCGATCGGGCGGGGCAGGCGGGCGAGGACCGACCAGAGGGTGATGACGTCGAAGCCCCCCGCGGCGACCGCCGGGACGTCCTCGAGGGCTCCGGCGTGGGCCTTCGCGGAGGTGAGCCGCTCGTTGGCGGCGGCCACGGAGTCGGGTGAGCGGTCGATCCCGGCCGCGTCGAAACCGCGCCGCTCGGCGAGCCGCAGGAAAAGGCCGGTGCCGCAGCCGAAGTCGAGCAGCCTGCGCCCCTGCCCCGAGGAGAGGACGGGCCCGAAGGCGTCCATGGTCAACCGGTGGCGCCGCTGCCGGCTGACCGCGTACCTCCCGGTCAGGAAGCCGTCGTAGCCGGTGGCGTACAGGTCGCCCAGCCGGTCGGGCCGGATGTTGGGGTTGCGGTAGAGGAAGCCGCACGCCGGGCAGCGCACCACCCGGTAACTCCATCCCTGCTTGTCGCCGGTCGGCTGGAACATCGGCTGCTGGCGCGTCTCCCCGCACAGGTGACAGGTGACGAATTCCTCGATCTCCCCCAGAAGTGTTCGTTCCCGGTAGTCCTGGAACCTCAGGACAGGGGCCCGGCGAATTCTCAGGCGCCACTGGATCTCGCGGGCGATCCTTTCCCCGGGGCGTACGTAAACCCGTTGTCCCCGGGGAATCCGGTCGTAGCGGGAGCCGTACACGACCCGCGAGAGCGTTCGTTTGACGGACACCGCGCCCATCCCTTCACCGGACCATCTCAAAAGGAGAGTTCCTATCAAAAGTGACACGAACCCATCAATGACTCAACCGTTCTTTCGTATCAGCGCCTTCAGGTATTTCAAGAGACCGAACAAACAACACCTTTCCAAAAAAGGGCAGAACACAACATCAGCACTATCTCCACCAGAACCGACATAGCACTTTAAATGATCCTATTAATGACTAAAGGGGTGATAGCGTTGTTGACCATGCGCCCAGAAGACCTCGCCCTGCTCAACGTCCCCGGCAGTGTCGCGCTCCACGGCGACCTCCTCCTCGTCGACGTGGCCCGTCCCGATCCGGAGGCCGACGCCTACCGGGGAGGCCTGTGGCGGGTGCCGGAGGACGGCCCGCCCGTCCGGTTCACCTTCGGCGAGCGCGACAGCGCGCCGCGCATCTCCCCCGACGGCGCCTGGGTCGCCTTCCTGCGCGCCGGCGGCGACGGCGGCGACGGCGGTGCCCCGCAGCTGTACGTGATGCCCACCGGCGGTGGCGAGGCCCGGCCGGTCACCGATCTGCCGCTGGGCGCGGGAGCTCCGGTCTGGGCGCCGGACTCCCGCCGGATCGCGTTCGTCGCCCGGGTCGCCGAGCCCGGCCGGTACGGCACCGAGGAGGGGGTGGGCGCCGCGGCCGAGGCGCCCCGCCGGATCACCGGGCTGCGCCACCGCACCGAGGGGGTCGGCTTCGTCGTCGACCGGCGGCAGAGCCTGTTCGTGGTCAACGCCCTCGCCGACGTCCCGAAGCCGGTGCGACTCACCGAGGGGCCCTACGACGCGGACTCTCCCGGCTGGACGCCGGACGGCGAGCACGTGCTGGTCTCGGCCCCCCGCGACCTCGACGGCGAGAGCCTGCACACGGACGTGTACGCGGTCCCGTCCGGCGGGGGCGCCCCGATCCTCGCGGTGCGCAGCGCCGGATCCGCCGAGCATCCCGTCGCCCTGCCGGACGGGGACGTGCTCTACCTCGGTACGGAGTTCTCCGGCGTCGACGCGGTGGCTCACAACGTGGGCCTCTACCGCGCGCCGCTTCAAATCGGCGGCGACGGCGACGACGGGACGGGCGCGGCCGGGACCCGGCTGACCGAGGAGGAGTCGGTGGACTGCGAGCCGCTGCCTCCCGTACCCCGGGAGGACGGCGTCCTGGTCGCGGTGCGGACGCGCGGCGCGATCGAGCTGCGCCTGGTCCCCTCCGGCTCCGCCGACGCGCCGCTGGAGAAGCTCGTCCCGGTCCTGGGCGAGCGGGCGCGCGTCAAGGCGTTCACCACCTGCGGGGAGCGGATCGTCGCGGTGCTGTCCACGCCCATGAGCCCCGGCGAGGTGGTCACCCCCGACGGGGCGCTGACCGACTTCGCGGGCTCCCTCCCCGGGATGAGGCCGCTGCGTGAGATCACCGCCGTCTCCGCCGACGGCTACCCGGTCCACGGCTGGCTGGCCCTGCCCGAGGGCGACGGGCCGCACCCGGTCCTGCTGAACGTGCACGGCGGCCCGTTCCACCAGCACGGATGGTCGTTCCTGGACGAGACCCAGGTCTACGCGGGCGCCGGGTACGCGGTGGTCCTGCCCAACCCGCGCGGCTCCTCCGGGTACGGCCAGGCGCACGGCCGGTCGGTGATCGGCGCACTGGGCACCGTGGACGCCGACGACGTGCTCGCCCTGCTGGACGCGGCGCTGACCGACCCCGCGTGCGACGCCGAGCGGGTGGGCGTGATGGGCGGCTCCTACGGCGGCTTCATGACCAGCTGGCTCGCCGCCCACCACGGGGACCGGTTCAGGGCCGCCTGGAGCGAGCGCGCGGTCAACGCCTGGGACTCCTTCACCGGCTCCTCCGACATCGGCTGGTTCTTCGCCGAGGCCTACTGCGGCCCCGACCTGGAGGCCCAGCGCGCGATGAGCCCGCTCTACCGGGCCGACCGGATCACCCTGCCGTTCGCGGTGGTCCACTCCGAGGACGACATCCGCTGCCCGGTCGAGCAGGCGCAGCGGATGTTCGTCGCGCTGCGCCGCAACGGCACCCCCGCCGAGCTCCTGCTCTTCCCCTCAGGTGGGCACGAGCTCACGCGCGGCGGCCGCCCGAGGCACCGCCTGCAGCGCTTCGAGGCCGTCCTGGAGTGGTGGTCCCGCCACCTGTCCTGACCTTCCCGGGGCGTACGAGGACCGGGGCGCCGGACCCACGGCCCGGGTCCACGGCCCGGATCCCTGCGGCTCCGGATCCCTGCGGTTCCGGGTCCTGGCGGTTCCGGCGGTTTCGGCGCCCGCCGGGACCGCCCCGGTCAGGCCAGGCAGGTGAGGGGCTTGCCCCCGTTGTAGTCGATCATCTCCAGCATCGCGGTGACCAGGTCGATCCGCCCGCCCGGGGGCAGCCCGTCCAGTTCGGCGTAGGCCCGGTGCAGGTTGCCGACGATGCGCTCGGGGTCGAGCAGTCCGGCGTACTCCCCGAGGTCGGTCTCGCGCGCGGTCTCCAGCGGGGACAGCCCGGCCTGCCTGCCGCGTTCGGCGGTGGCGAGCACGAACCGCAGGTAGCCCTGTACGTGGTCGATGACCTCCGGCCCGCACACCCCGCCGTGTCCCGGGACGATCGTCTCCGCGCCCAGTGCCCTGAGCTCGTCGAGCGCCGCGATGGCCCCGGTCACCGACCCCATCATCACGAACGGCGTGCCGCCGTTGAACACCAGGTCGCCGGAGAACAGCAGCGACCGCTCGGGGATCCACACGATCGAGTCGTTGGTCGTGTGGGCCGGGACGCCGATGTGCCGTACCTCGCAGCGCAGCTCGTCGGAGTGGACGGTCACCCCGTCGGTGTAGGTGAGGAACGGCGGGTGGATCTCCAGGTTGCCCCAGTCGACCTCGGTCCAGGCCAGCTTCAGGTAGTCGGGGATACCGTCGGCAATGATCATCTCCCTGGTCCGCTCGTGCCCGACGATCGTCGCCTCGGGAAAGGCGGAGTTGCCGAAGGTGTGGTCACCGTGGTGGTGGGTGTTGACCAGTGTCGTGATCGGCCGGTCGGTGACCGACCTGATGGCCTCGCGGTAGGCGAGCGTACGGCGCTCGGTGGAGCAGGAGTCCACACTGATCACTCCGCGTCGGCCGACGAGGAAGCCCGTGTTGTTGATCCACCAGCTCCCGTCGGGCTGCAAATAGGCGTAGATCCCCTCGGAGACCTCCTCGACGCGCGCCGGAGGCAGGGGATGGTCGTGTCGCGATGAACTCATGCCTGGGATTGTCGCGCCCACACCCGTCACCAGTCATATCGAACGTGACCCTTTGGGGTGTATATACCGATTCAATCGGTAAAAGTACGCACCCACTCCCAGAGAGCGGAAGGCTCATGGAGCCGGCCGCCCCACGCCGCAACAAAACCGATCCGGCGCGCGTCCAACGGACCATGAAACGATCCATCGGTTCCGGGCGGCTCGCGGTCATCTCGGCGGCGGCGGCCGTGCTGACGGCCCTGGCCGCGTGCGCCCCGCCCGGTCTCCCCCTCGGAGAACGCCCGGGGAACACCCCGGAAAAGGCTTCGGGGGACGTCTCGGAGAACACCGCCCCCTTCCCGGCCCCGAGCTTCCCCGCCCCCGGCTCCGCACCCCCGCGTCCCGTCGCCGCCGCCGTCGCCGTCCAGGCCGCGGGGCTGCGGGTCACGGACACCGCCCCCGGCGCGAACGCCGCCGCGCGCTGCCGCACCGAGGCGCTCGCGGCGCGCGTCGGCACGGTGAACGCCGGAGCGGGACAGCGGTACGCGCCGCTGGTGTTCACCAACAGGTCCGGCAGAACCTGCTGGGTCTACGGCTTCGTCGGCCTCATCATGATCGACGGGAGCGGCGACGCGCTGCGCACCAGGACGCGCCGGGAGAACGTCAAGCCCCGCCGGATCACCCTGCGGCCGGGAGCGAGCGCGCATGCCACGCTCCACTGGAACCAGGTGCCCGGCGGGAACAACCCCTGCGTCACGTCCGCCCGGCTGATGATCATCCCGCCGGACGAGGTGGCGCACCTGGAGATCCCCTTCAGGGCGACGGTCTGCGGCGACGGCCGCCTGGACGTCACCCCGATGGCCCCCGGGACACGCCTGTGAGGCCCTGACCGGCCACGACCCCGGACGTACCCGGCGCCCGGCCCCCTGCCTCCGGATCGGAGAACGGCAGGGGGCAGCGCGGGCCGGCCGCGCAGACCGTCAGGTCGTCACACCCGGCGTTCACCGCCTGGACCAGCGACTCGCGGATCAGCTGGAGATCGGCGATCCTCCGTTCCACCTCGGCCAGCTTGGCCCCCGCCCGCCTCCGCAGCCCGCCGTTCCCCGCGCCGTGGCGGCGCCCGACCGCCTCCACCAGCTCCGCCACCTCCCCCAGCGTGAAGCCGAGCCGCTGCGCCACCTTGATCGTCCGCAGGATGGTGACCGTTTCCGGTGGATAGAGCCGGTGCCCTCCGTTGCTGCGCGGCGGCTCCTCAAGCAGCCCGCGCCGGTGGTAGTAGCGCAGCGTCTGCGCGTTCACCCCCGCCGCCTGCGCCACCTCCCCGGTACGGAGCCACTCCCCGCTCACGAGGACACCCGGGGTGCCGCCGCGAGCGCCCGCGCCGCCAGGCCGTCGAGCACCCCGCCGTGGGTCACGGGCACCTCGACGTCCAGCACCAGGCCGTCCCGCTCCCGGGTGAACGTGAAGGTGAAGAAGGAGCAGCACGCCGTCTCCCGCGCCACCAGATCCCGGGCGACCTCCTCCACCGGGCCGATCTGGTGCGCCTCGTCCGTTCGGTCCGCCAAATCTGTCCGCTCTGCCTGGTCCGCCTGGTCCCCCTGGCCATCATCGCGCAGGCTGAGCCGCAGGTGAGTCTGGCTCACCCGCTCCAGCCCGCCCAGCGCCGAGGCGAACAGCGCGTCGAACTCCGCCACCCGCAGCGGCCGCTCCCCGGTGGGAAGCGCGCATTCGGACGGTGCCCACTCCATGACCCCTCCAAGGCCGGGCCACCCGTCTCCGACGCGAGCGGCCCCGCACCCCGACGGTAAGCCTGTACCGGGGTACCGGATGCAACACCCCCGCCACGATCAGTGCCTTCTTCACTCCATGTCGTCCTCATCGGCCCCGCGCCGCCGACTTCCACTCCTCCGGCGATTCTCATCACAGGGGTCAAAGGGTCAAGCACCAGCGCTCCGCGTCGTCGCCCGCCTGGCGTCAGAAGCGGCCCACCACCCCGAGCGCATTGCGTAGCAGGCAAGGATTCCCGAAGGTTTGAGACGACAGGCTGAACCGGTCGTCCCACACACCGACTGCCGTTATCGTCGTCGGCTCATACTGCAACGAACAGGGCATCCCCACCGGGGGCTTGAACTTACTCACATCACCCCCCACCCTCGTCAGAGCCGCGCACGCCTCCCGCGTTCTGGGGTGTGTCCCCCCGCCAAGCGGCGAACACTGCAATGCCGCCGTCCTGAAAGGCGGCAAAATGGCCGGTCCCGAAACGATCGTCAACACCAAGGCCCGATGCGACGGAGGGGCGGCAGACTCACCCGGCAACGGCTGACCAAGCGGATCAGCGCTCGCGGGCAACACCCCGGACCCGAACAGCAGACAAAAGAACGTCACGGAAGAGAATGCATATCGCGTAAGCCACTTACCCACATCATCCCCTAACCCGCGACGTTTGACGTTTCAAGGGTGATCAGGAGCGAGTCGGAATCCAATCATCAGCCCCTGCGGCATGGGTCAAGATTTTTTTGGTCAGGTAAAACCTGGGGCGACAGCGCTTCGTGCCGTCCTACGACGGGACACGCTGCCCCGGCCGGGGCCGGCGGCGGGCGGGGAGAACAGCGGAGGCGGCGGTCGCAGGGTGGAGTTCAAGGTCGTGTAGATCCGGAGGTTCGACATGGAATACGTGCGCCAGCTGACGCCTCCGTACATCCCCGATCGTTCACCTGCTCCCGTGCACCCGGGAGCAGGTGAACCGGCTACGCGCGGTCCTGGTGCGGGAAGGTGGGGAGGGTCGGGGGTTCGAAGTCGGCGCCGGTCCGCGGGTCGCCGGTGGACTGGGTCAGCAGCAGGCGGGTGGTCTCCAGCAGGTGGTCGTGCATGGCCTGCGCGGCGCCCTGGTTGTCACGGGCCCGGATGTTGTCGAGGATGCGCTCGTGGACCCGCCAGATGTCGGCGAGAGTCCGCGTCCGGGTGGTGGACAGGCCCCGGGCGGACATCTGGGCGCGGGTCGTCGCGACGGACTGGGTCACCCGTGCGTTGCCCGCCGATTCCAGGATGAGCTGGTGGAACTTCACGTCCTCCTCCTGGAAGAGGCGCTCGTCCCCGGCCTCGCCCGCCTGGCGCATCTTCTCCAAGGCCGCGGCGACCAGTGCCATCTGGACCTCGTCCATCACGGTCGCCGCACGGTACACCGAGGGGACCTCCAGCAGGAAGCGGAGCGAGTAGATCTCCTCGATGTCACGCGTGGTCATCTGGAGGATCCGGACACCGCGGCTGCGCTCGAACCTGACGACTCCGTGCGTGGCCAGCTGGAGCAGGGCCTCCCTGACCGGGGTCCTGGACACGCCGAGCTGGGCCGCTATCCCCACCACGGAGTGCAGCGTCCCGGGAGCCAGTTCACCGGTGATGATGGCACGGCGAACCACCTCGAAGGTCCGGGCCGTCAGCGATGCCTGGTCCACCGAAATCTGTTCCATCCGACAAGACTCCCGGGGGGATCGGTCCGGCGCCCGACTGAATGATCAGGCGCCCCTGGTTGGGCAAAAACGGTACCACGCGCACAGTAGTGCAGCATGCAACATGCAGCATTACCGCTCTACGGCATCAGAGGAACGACAGATCGGCGCCCTCACCCGCGGGGAGCACCGTCTGCGCGTACAGCCGCCGCCAGCCTCGCTCGGGCAGCTCGGGCGGGGTGAAGTCCGCCCGGCGGCGCTCAAGCTCGTCCTCGTCCACCAGCAGGTCGAGCCGTCGCGCCTCGACGTCCAGCCTGATGAGATCGCCGTTGCGGACGAGCGCGATCGGCCCCCCGGCGGCGCTCTCCGGGTCGCAGTGCAGCACCACGGTGCCGTAGGAGGTGCCGCTCATCCGCGCGTCGGAGACCCGCACCATGTCCCGGAGCCCGGCGCGGGCCAGCTTGGCCGGGATGGGCAGGGCACCGGCCTCGGGCATGCCCGCGGCGATCGGGCCCGCGTTGCGCAGCACCAGTACGTGGTCCGGGGTGACGTCCAGATCCGGGTCGTCCAGGATCCGCTGCGCCTCCTGCGCCGAGTCGACGACCAGGGCGGGGCCGGTGTGGTTCATCAGGTGGGGGCTCGCGGCGGCGGTCTTGATGACCGCTCCGCCCGGGGCCAGCGTGCCCCGGAGCACGGCCAGGCTCCCCGCGGGTCCGAGCGGGTCCTCCAGGGGGCGGATCGTCGTCTGCCAGTCCTCCCGCGCGGGGGTCTCGGCGAGCAGCGATTTCAGGCTGTCCCCGGAGACCCCGACGGTCTCCGGTTCGAGCAGCGGTTCGAGGACCTTCAGCAGCGCGGGAAGCCCTCCGGAACGGTGGAAGTCCTCCAGGTACCCCGAGCCGGCGGGCTTGCAGTCGACCAGGAACGGCACCTCGGCACCGATCACGTCGAAGTCCCTGAGTTCGAGCTCCACGCCGGCCCGCCGGGCCACGGCGAGCAGGTGGATCAGCGCGTTCGTCGAGCCGCTCATCGCCGAGAGCACCCGGATGGCGTTGCGGAACGCCGCGGGGGTCATGATCTCCTTGGGCACCGGGCCGCCCGACCGGGCGAGCTCGACGGCGCGGCGGCCGGTCTCGGCGCCGTGCCTGAGCCGGGCACCGGTGGCGGCCGGGGGCGTCGCGCCGCCCGGCAGCATCATGCCGAGGGTCTCGGTGACGCAGGCCATGGTGGAGGCGGTTCCCATCACCGCGCAGGTGCCCGCGGTCGTCACGAGCTCGTTGCGCACACCGGTGATCTCGGCCTGGTCGAGTTCCCCGCCCCGGTGCCTGCCCCAGAAGCGCCGGCAGTCGGTGCAGGCTCCGAGCCGCTCACCCCGCCAGCTGCCGGTCATCATCGGGCCGACGACCTCGAGCAGTACCGGCTTGTCCGAGGAGGCCGCGGCCATGAGCTGGGCTGGCACGGTCTTGTCACACCCGCCGAGCAGCACCGCGGCGTCCATCGGGAGGGCGCGGATCATCTCCTCGGTGTCCATCGCGAGCAGGTTGCGGAACAGCATCGTCGTCGGGGAGGTCAGGATCTCCCCGAGCGAGATGGTGGGGAACTCCATGGGCAGGCCGCCGGCCTCCAGGACCCCGCGCCTGACCGCCGCCAGCAGCGCGGGCATGTCGCGGTGGCAGGTGTTGTAGTCGGAGTTGGTCACCGCGATGCCGATGATCGGCCGGTCCAGCGCCTCGTCGTCGTACCCGCTGGAGGCCAGGAAAGCACGCCGGAGATATTTGCTGAAACCGTCATCACCGTAGGACGTACGACTCCGGTCGATGACCGATTCAGTGGGTTTGGCGTGCATGGTGGTAATGCCTCCGGGGGTCAATCCGATCAGGGAAGAATGGGGCCACGTCAGGGGCGGAGCGGCATGGCCAGCGGGCGCATCGGGGCGCCGGTCGCACCGCGCAGTTTCATGGCGGCGGCCACGAAGGCGAACTCGTAGAGCCGCTCGGCCGAGATCTGCTCGCAGTCGACCACCTCCATGATGGGGATGCCCGCCTCCCCCAGCAGATAGGTGTGGACGACCTGCCAGTTCTCCTCGTCCGCGGCGGGCATCTGCTCCAGGGCGAGGGTGTCGCCGCCGATGACCGACGCGCCCAGGTGGGCGAGGAACCGCGCCCCTTCCAGGTTCAGGCCGGGACTGTTGTCGATGTAGGCGTCGATCTTCGGCCACGCGCGCATCCGGCCGGTACGCACCAGCGCCACGTCACCCGGCCGGAACTCGACGTTCTGGCGTCGCATGGCCTCGCGCAGGTCGTCCGCGCCGATCCCGTGGTTGTCCGGGAGCACGTCGACGTCGTGCAGCGCGGCGATGTCGAACAGGACCCCGCGGGCGATGATGGGAGGGATCTTGTCGGCGCCGCACTTGGTCCAGTGCCGGGAGGTGATGTGCTCCTCGGCGGAGAACCCGTTCCAGATCCGGCCGTTGTACCCGAAGTGGTTGAGGGTGTCGATGTGCGTCCCGCAGTGGGTGTACATCGAGATCGCGTCACCCGAGTAGGAGACCAGCTCGTTCTGCGCGCGGCCCATTCCGGTGATGTCGTCCAGGACGGTGCCGGCGGGCGTGTGCGTCATCCACTGCTGGAAGCCCGGGTCGCCGGCCTTGGTCCACGAGGGCATCCCGACGAAGTAGTCGACCGACAGGTCGATGACGCTGCCGCCGTCCGCCCGCCGCAGCACCTCACGTGACGCCTCGGGGGTGAGCAGGTTCAGCATGCCGATCTCGTCGTCGGGACCGAATGGGCTACGGGTGACCTCGCGGAACTTCGCGCAGTACGCCGCGATCCTGTTCCTGGTCGCCTCGCTGATGAGTGCCGGCCCGCACATGTGGTGTCCGCCTTCCTGTTACCGGTCCGGGGTCACCGGACGGGTGATCTCGCCGTACATCTCGGGGCGCCGCCCGGAGAACACCGGGAGCTCGAACTCGCCCGGCCTGATGATCAACCTCTTCGTCCGGGATTCCCGGACGTCGATCGCCGCCCCGAACAGCCCTTCCTTCTCCCCCGCGTCCACCAGCACCGTCCCGGAGGGGGCGATGATCTGGCTCCTGCCGATGAAGCGGGTTCCGGACTCGGAGTCGGCGCGGTCCGCGACCGCGAGATGGACCAGGTTCTCCAGGGCGCGCACGCGGACCATGTGGTCGGCGAGGATGTCCGCTCCCTCCGGCCAGTTGGTGGGCATCGCGATGACGTCGGCGCCCTGCAGCCCGAGCTCGCGGGCGGATTCGGGGAAGCGCAGGTCGAAGCAGATCATCACGCCGACCCGGCCGAAGGGGGTGTCGACCACCCGTGGCGCCGCGTCGGTGCCCGGGTCGACGAACCGGTCCGCGCCCAGGTAGGGCAGGTGCTGCTTGCGGTACCTGCCGATGATCCCGGTGGGTCCGAGCACCAGGGCCGTGTTGTGGACGCGTCCGTCCGCCTCCTCCAGCAGGCCCACCACCGCGTGGGTGGAGTACTCGCGGCAGGCGTCCACGATGCGGCCGATCCTCGGGTCCCCCGCGCTGATCGCGGCGGCGTGCGTCTCGGCCCGGGAGCCGAGCAGGTACCCGGTGAGCACGCATTCCGGGAAGACCACCAGCTGCTGCCCGGTCGCGGCACCCTCTCGCAGGGTGTCGACGACCCGATCGACGTTCGCCGCCACATCGGTTCGGTCGACACCTATCTGAGCCACGCCGATCCGGATGCCGGTTTCGGTATCTGCGCCGGGCAAAGTGTCACCCCTTGGGTCCGCCGTGAGTTGAATACGCCCCAGAGTGGCATGCAACATGTTGCACGTCAACGCAGTACTCATCATTGACATGCAGCGTGCTGCATGTCAGTCTGGCCGACCAAATCGGACATTGTGCTTGAGAGGGATTGAGTCGTGCCGGAAGTAGTGATCCTCAGTGGCGCCGGAGGCGGGATCGGCGCCGCGACGGCCCGCGAATGCGCGGCGACCGGCGCGTCCGTCCTGCTCACGGACCAGCGGGTCGAGCTCGTCGAGCGGCTCGCGGCCGAACTCCGCGCCGACGGTGCTGACGCCGTGGCACACGGGCTGGACGTCACCGACGAGGAGGCGGTCGCCCATGCGGTACGGGTCGCCGTCGACCGGTGGGGCCGGATCGACGGGCTGGTGAACTGCGCCGCCACGATCGTGGCGAAACCGCTGGTCGACACCACTCTTGACGACTGGAACCGGGTCATGACCATCAACGCGACCGGGACCTTCCTGCTGTGCAAGCACGTGGTGACCGCGATGCTCGCCCAGCGGACGCCCGGGGCGATCGTCAACCTCTCCTCGATCTCCGGGACGGTCGGTCTGCCCAACCAGCCCGCGTACTGCGCCTCCAAGGGAGCGGTGCTGCAGCTTTCCCGCCAGATCGCCGTCGACTACGCCGCCTCGGGAATCCGGTGCAACGTGGTCAGCCCCGGCTCGGTGGCCACCGAGCAGCTGGCCACCTACCTGCGGTCCCAGCCCGATCCCGAAGCCGCCCGGCAGAGCCTCATCGCCGGCCACCCGATCGCGCGGCTGGCGGATCCGCACGAGGTGGCCAAGGTGGTCGCCTTCCTGCTGAGCTCCGCCGCCGGCTTCATGACCGGCGCGGACGTGGCCGTCGACGGCGGCTACACCGCCATCTGAGCACGGATTTCCAGGAAGGGACTCGGAAAATGTCTCGGCGTACGACCTTGCCTCCGGCGGAGCGCGCCGGTCCTGGTGGGCTGCTCGACCTGCGCCGCCTCAAAGGCGGCCGGTTCTCCTCGATCTGGCTGATCACGCTGCTGCTCTTCGCCGTCAGCCCGCTGATCTCACCCGGCAGCCTGTCCGGATCCGCCGTGCTGTCGATGCTGCCGTTCGCGGCGGTGATGGCGATCGCCGCGCTCGGGCAGACCCTCGTCGTCTCGCACGGCGGCATCGACCTGTCGGTGCCCGGCGGGATGGCGCTGGCCGCGGTGCTGGCCACCAAGCTGCCCGCGGTGTCGGGCGTCCCGGTCTGGGCGGCCGTCGCGCTCGGGCTGGTCGCGGGCGCGCTGGGCGGACTGGTCATCGGCATCGCCGTGGTCCGGCTCTCCATCGCGGCGTTCGTGGCCTCGCTGGCGGTGAACTCGATCCTCATCGGTGTGGTCCTGCAGGTCTCCAAGGGCTTCCCCGCGTCGGCCGGTCCCGCGCTGAGCGCGTTCGCGGTCGGCTCGGTGGCCGGTATCCCCAACCTGCTGCTGGTCGCGGTCGTGGTGATCGGCCTCGCGCACTGGGGCATCCGGCACACGGTGCTCGGCCGGCGCTTCATCGCGGTCGGCGCCGGACGGCCCGCGGCCCGGCTGCTCGGCCTGCCCACCGGCTCCTACGAGGTGGGCGCCTACGTGGTGGCCGGAATCTGCTACTCGCTGGCCGGAATCCTGCTGGCCGGCTACCTGCGCACCCCGGACATCCTGCTCGGCGACACCTACCTGCTCCCCACCATCGCGGCCGTCGTCCTCGGCGGCAGCCTGCTGTCCGGCGGCATCACCAACCTGGCCGCCACCGCCGTCGCCGCGCTGTTCCTCACCCAGCTGAACCAGGTGGTCCTCGCCGCCGGCGCGTCCACCGCCACCCAGCTCCTGGTCCAGGCCGGCGTGCTCGCGCTCAGCGTGGTGGCCCGCGGAGTGCCCTGGAGCTCCGTCCGCGCGCGGCTGCGAAGCCGCTCCCTCGAACCTGCTTCCACGCTGTCCTCGCCCTAGAGGCCTCCCCCAACAGGAGATCACAATGCCCCTCACCAAAACCCGCCTGCGGGCCCGTCAGTCGGTCGCCGTCCTGGCCCTCGCCGCCCTCGGCGCGGCGGGCTGCGCCGGTGGCCCCGGTGAACCGGCCGCCGCGAACGGCGGTGTCGAGGCCGTCTACAACGACGCGGCCCGGACCGGAGACGTCTCCGCCCTCCGCCCCATGACGGACTTCTGCGGCACCAAGCCGGTGAAGGTCGCCCTGGCCGACGGCACCGGCGACAACGCCTTCCGCAAGACGGCCCGCGCCGAGTTCGAGGACGAGGCGAGCAAGTGTCCCAACATCACCGTGCTGCCGTACGCCGACGGCCAGAACAACCCGCAGAAGGCGATCAGCGACGTCAAGGCCCTGGTCGCCCAGGGTGTGGAGGCCCTGGTGGTCTTCCCCGACGCCGGCGAGGCACTGCTGCCCACCCTGCGTGAGGCGTACAAGGCGGGCGTGCAGGTGGTGCCGTGGACGGCCAACCCCGGCGGCAAGCCGGGCACGGACTACACGACGTTCGTCGGCCACAACACGGTCAACGACGGCGTGACCTGGACCCGCTGGATGTGCGAGGCGCTCGGCACCAAGGGCGGCAACGTGGTCTTCCTCGGCGGCACGCCGGGCAACACCCAGAGCCTCACCGAACTGGTCGGCATCGAGAAGGAGCTCAAGGAGAACGCCGGCTGCTCGGCCGTCAAGCTGCTGAACGACCCGGGCAAGCCGATCGACACCAACTGGAACCCCGCCCAGATGCAGAAGGTGGTGTCCGGGCTGCTCACCAAGTACCCGACCATCGACGGTGTGATCACCGACTCCGGTGACGCCTCCCTCGGTGGCATCCGCGCCTTCCTGCAGGCCGGCCGGCCGCTGCCGCTGTGGACCGCCAACGACCTCAACGGCTTCGCCTGCGCCTGGAAGGACAACTCGGGCAAGCAGCCGAACTTCCAGACCGTGACCGTGTCCTCGCGTACCTGGATCATCCGTCTCGCGCTGCGCAAGGCCGTCGCCGCGCACCAGGGGATCAAGAACGACGAGCCGGAGATCATCAACATCCCGATCTTCGAGAACACGCTCGACAAGTCGAAGCTCCCCAAGTGCGACCCCTCCCTTCCCGCCAGCGCGATCCTGTCCTCCGAGCTCACGCCGGAGCAGCTCAAGCAGGCCTACAGCTGATCACTTGTCGTCTTCCGCCGGGCGCGCGCCCGGCGGAACGCACTGAGCCGGAGTAAGGAGTGATCCTTCGCATGGTCGAATCGACCGCTGGACTGGTTCTCCGTGGAGTGACCAAACGCTTCCCCGGCGTGGTCGCGCTCGACGGGGTCGATTTCCAGGCGCACCCGGGCGAGGTACACGCCCTGGTCGGCGGGAACGGCGCCGGAAAGTCCACGCTCATGGCGGTGGCCTCCGGTGCGCTGGCACCCGACGCGGGCACCGTCGAGATCTCGGGCTCGCCGATGCGGCAGTCGTCCCCGATCGCCGCCCGGGAGCAGGGCCTGGCCATCGCCTTCCAGCATCCGGCGCTTCTCCCCGATCTCACGGTCACCGAGAACCTCCTGCTGAGCGTGCCGAAACGGCTCCGCCCGTCCTTCGGCGACGCCCAGGACTGGGCCAGGGAAAAGCTGTTGCCCATGGGGATGGACATCGACCCGGCCGCCGCGGCCGGCCGGTTGACCCTCGCCGAGAAGCAGGCCGTCGAGATCTGTGGAGCCCTCGCCTGCGAGCCCGGCGTCCTGATCCTCGACGAGCCCACCGAGCCGTTCATGGTGGCCGAGATCGAGAGGCTGTTCGAGCAGATCAGGAAGCTCGCCGCCGACGGGATGGCGGTGGTCTACATCAGCCACCGGCTGCCCGACGTGATGGCCCTGTCCGACCGTCTCACCGTGCTGCGCGACGGGCAGATCCGCGGCACCTTCCTCGCCTCGGAGGTGACCGAGGAGGAGATCGTCACCCGCATCGCGGGACGGGAGATCGACGCGCTGTTCCCGCCGCGCCCCTCCTCGGTCGGCGACGTCGTGATGGAGGTCCGTGACCTGCGCTCGGACCGGCTCCGCGGGATCACCACCACGCTGGCCCGCAACGAGGTCCTCGGCCTCGCCGGGGTGGAGGGCAACGGGCAGCGCGAGTTCATCCGCGCGCTGGGCGGAGCCGACCCGGTCACCGGCGGCACCGTCACCGTCGACGGCCGGGCCGTCGAACTCGGCAGCCCCCGCCGGACCCGGCGGGCCGGGGTGGTGCTCATGCCCCAGGAACGGCACGTCGAGGGCGTCGCCACCGTACTGTCGGTCAAGGAGAACCTGGGCGTCGCCGCCACCGGCAGGACCGCGGTCGCCGGAGTGGTACGAGGCTCGGCGGAGAACGCGATCGTGGCCGAGGAGATCAGGAAACTCGGTATCAAGGTGGCCTCACCCGACTCCGCCCTCGACCACCTGTCCGGCGGCAACCAGCAGAAGGTGGTACTCGGCCGGTCGCTGCTCTCCGCGCCCAAAGTGCTGCTCTGCGACGAGCCCACCCAGGGCATCGACGTCGGCGTCCGCTCCGACATCTACCACCGGCTCCGCTCCACCGCCGACTCCGGGACACCGGTGGTGGTGCTCGGCTCCGACAACGTCGAGCTCGCCGGGCTCTGCGACCGGGTGCTGGTCTTCTCCCGGGGGGAGGTCGTCCGCGAGCTGACCGGGGACCAGATCTCCGAGCACGCCATCACCGAGGCGTCCCTCACCGCCGCGACCTCGGCGCGGAGCGCCGAGGTCGCCGAGCGGGCCCGGGGCACCGGCCTGTTCGGCGCGTTCCGCAGGCTGCTCTCCAGCGAGCAGGCGCCCAGCGCGTTCCTCGCCGTCGCGATCGTGCTGCTGGCCGCGGTGAGCGCGACCCGGAGCGACCGCTTCCTGTCCGAGTTCAACATCGCCAGCATGCTGGGGCTGCTGGCCCCCGTGCTCTTCCTCGCCGCGGGCCAGCTCATCGTCATGCTCACCGGAGGCATCGACCTGTCGGTCGGCCCGCTGAGCGGGACCCTCGTGGTCATCGCGTCGTTCTACGTCCTCGACGGGTACGGCGCCGGATGGTGGGCCCTGGGCTTCCTGCTGATGATCCTCGCGGCGACCGGCGTGGGACTGACCAACGGCATGCTGGTGAGATTCGCCCGGGTGACCCCGGTGGTCGCGACGCTGGTGACCTACACCGCGCTCCAGGGACTCTCCCTGGTCATGCGGGACTCGCCCGGAGGATCGATCTCCACCTCCGTCACCGAGGCGCTCGGCGCGCGCATCGGCCCCATCCCGTACGCGGTGATCGTCGGCGCCGGTGTCCTCGTCGCGCTGGAGGTGATGTCCAGGCGCTCCATGACGGGGCTCCGGCTGCGCGGGGCCGGCTCGTCCGAGCAGGCGGCGCGGAAGCGCGGCATCCCGGTGGCCCGCGTCCACCTCGTGGTCTACCTGGCCAGCGCGCTGTTCACCGTGGTCGGCGCCCTGCTGCTGATGGCGCAGATCGGCGTGGGCGACCCGACCGCCGGCATCAGCTACACGATGGCCGGCATCACCGCGGTCGTGCTCGGCGGCGCCTCGATCTTCGGCGGCCGGGGCAGCTTCGTCGGCGTCCTGTTCGGCGTCATCCTCCTGCAGGTCATCCAGAACGCCACGGTCTTCCTCGGCCTCTCCCAGTCGTGGCAGTACTGGATGCTCGGCCTGATGGCCCTGGCGGCGACGGCCGTCTACTCCCAGGCCCGCACGGCACGGGCCTAGTACTCCAACCGCACATCGGAATATCTGCTGAGCTGGTCGGGGTAGACAGGGTGGTCAGGGTAGACGTCCGGGACGTAGCGCGCGGCGGTCTGGCGGTTGACCTTGTGCTGATCCTGCACGCCGTGTTCGTCGCGCCTGAGGTCGGCCGAGATTCGTGCGTAGGAGACGACAGGGACGGGGGAGTCTGACGGGTTCATGTGCACCTCCGACCCACATCTTGCACGAGTTACAGAGCTAGAACCTGCTCTACCGGGAGGAGGAGCGGGGGATGAACCCGCTCTGCCTCGACCAGGGCGTCGGGCTGATCCCGTGGAACCCGCTCGCCCGTGGCCTGCTGGCCCGCGCCGGATCCGAGGAGAAGACCACCCGGACGGGCAGTGACCCCCGCATCGACTCCCTCTACGACGACGCCGACAACGACCGGCTCATCCTCGACCGGGCCGCCCAGGTGGCCAGGGAGCGCGAGGTCGCCCCCGCGCGGGTGGCGCTGTCGTGGCTGCTGCACCAGCCCGGCCTGTCGGCCCCGGTCGTGGGCGCGACCAAGGACCATCACGTGGACGACGCGGTCGCCGCGGTGGACCTGTCCCTCACCGAGAAGGAGCTCGCCTTCCTCGCCGAGCCGTACCGCCCCCGGGTCGTCAAGCACTGAGCCCTACCGCTCCCGGGACGCCAGACAGTGGGCCCTGCCGCTCCCGGGGGGCGTCAGGCAGTGACGTCCCCGGCACGGCACCGCCGCCATCGGGCCGGACCCCGAGCGAGGGATCCGGCCATGTCGCGGTGCTCCTCGAAGCCCGTCACCACGTCGTTCACATCAAGGGGGAAGATATGAACACGCCCGCGGTCGTCCACGTGAAGGACGTGCCACCGGCCGATCGGTTCGACTTCTGGTGGGAGGCCGTCGCCAAGTCGGTGATCTCGGTGGACGCGGCGAGCGATCGCGCCCGTGACTTCTACGGCGAGATGCGGATGATGGACTTCGGCATGGTGCAGGTCGGCCGCGTGCGCTGCAACTCGTTCGAGGCGCGGCGCGGTGCGCGTCATCGGGGCCCGCCGGGGCTTCCCCAACGAGGCGCACTTCAACCGGACCTTCAGCGCGGCCTTCGACATCTCGCCCGCCGCCTACCGGCGGCGGCACGCCACCGAGAGGGCGGAGGGCTGACGGGAGCGTCAGGAGCCGTCGGGCAGCTCGAACTGGACGCAGGTCATGCCGCGCATGTCCAGCCACGCCCGTCCCGGCGCCCGTACGAGCCGGAAGACGACCTCCTCGCACCCGGGGCAGCGGGCCACCAGGCCCGGGGCGTGGGTGTAGAGGAGCGCCTCGGCCAGCACGAGGGTCCGCGCGCAGCCGGAGCACCGGCCGCTCGCGGCGGTCAGGTCGACGGCGAAGACGTCGCGCAGGGCGCCTCCCGCCGAATTCCCGTCGAGGTGGTCCTGGCTCATCGAATACCTCCAGCGTGTGACCGGCGGCGCGGGAGACCCCGCCCGCCAGGGGAGGAATCCCCCGGATTCATCCGTGGGACGGGGTTCACGGTCGTCCTCCGCTGGGGCCGAAGCGTTCCGTGCGGATCAGCCGGGCGTCGTGCCCGGCGGAGACGAGCAGGCCCGCGACGGTCTCGACGAAGCCGGTGGGCCCGCACACGAAGACGGCGGGTTCCCGCTCGGGGGGCCAGACGGCCTCGGCGAGCAGGGCGGCGTCGACCCGCGCGGGCGGGCGCTCCCAGCCGTCGGGCACCTCGCGCGTGTAGGCGTAGGTGACGTCCAGGCCGGAGCCGTCGGCGCTCCGGCGGTCCAGCTCGGCGCGGTAGAGGGCCGAGCGCGGCCCGCGCGTGGAGTACAGGAGCCGGAACGGCGTGCCGGTCCCGGCCGAGGCGCGGGCGCGGACCATCGCCATGAGAGGGACGACGCCCGAGCCGCCCGCGACCAGCTGCACCGGCTCGGGCGTCTCGGGCCGCCAGACGAACCAGCCGCCGATCGGACCGCGTATCTCCAGCGGGTCTCCCGGGGAGAGGACCTGCGCGAGGTAGGGGGAGACCTCGCCGTCGGGCAGCAGTTCGACGGTGAGCTCCACGCGGTCCCCGTCGGCGGCCGAGGCGATGGAGTACGAGCGCTGGGTGGAGTAGCCGTCGGGGGCGGTGAGCCGTACGTCGACGTGCTGGCCGGCGAGGTGGCCTGGCCAGCCGGGGACGTCCAGGGTGATCGTGCGTGCTCCGGCGGTCTCGTCGCGCACGGCGGTGACCGTGGCGACCCTCCAGATCAGTCGCCCCAGTACCGTTGCTCGCGCCATGGGTCTCCGTAGTTGTGGTAGCCGACGCCCTCCCAGAAGCCCGGCTGGTCCTCGTCGAGGAGCCGGAGGCCGCGCACCCACTTGGCGCTCTTCCAGAGGTAGAGGTGCGGCACGAGCAGCCGGGCGGGCCCGCCGTGCTCGGGGGTGATGGGCTCGCCCTCGTAGCGGACGGCGATCCAGGCCCGGCCGTCGAGGAGGTCCTCCAGCGGGAGGTTGGTGGTGTAGCCGCCGTAGGAGGTCGCCAGCGCGTACTCGGCGGACGTCTCCACGCCGTCGAGGAGGGTGTCCAGCGACACGCCCTCCCAGGTGGTGCCGAGCTTGGACCACTTGGTGACGCAGTGCAGGTCGACCGTGAACCGCTCCACGGGCAGGGCGTTGAGCTCCGCCCAGTTCCAGCGGACGACCTCGCCGGTCTCGGTGGTGACACCGAGGCTCCAGTCGTCGGTGGAGACCAGGGGCGTAGGCCCGGCCGACAGGACGGGGAAGTCCTCCGTGAGGTACTGCCCCGGTGGCAGATCCGGGTTTCCGGCGCGGCGGCGGCCGAAGAACCCGGGCGAGACGATACCGATGACGCCCACCTCCCACTGTCCGGCAGGTCATGACAACCGCGACATGTCCCTCGAACCGATCACGAGCCGACGAGTAACGAGAACTAGGTAAATCTCACCACATCCGGCCGCGTCCCACGTCATCGGGCGGAGCCTGGCGGGTCCAGCGGGTCCCCGGGACTCCCGGAGACTCCCGGGGAGCCTTGGCGCGCCGGTCCGGCGTCCGCGCCATGACGGCCCGTCGCCCGGCCGCACCGGGGGCGGCGCACGTGGCCCCTGTTCACGTGCGCGGCGGGTGTTCACGTGCGCGGCGGGCGCGACGGCCGGTCTCCGGGGGCTCAGGTGCCCGAGGCGGCGATCACCTCGGAGACCAGGCGCGGGGAGGTGACCAGGCGGCTGTACTCGGGCTGGCGCAGCTCGCCGCCCATGAACGGGTGGGGGTTGCGGTGCACGGCGGGGCTGGGCGCGTCGACCAGGGCGGCGAAGTGGATCTCGGAGGCTCCGGTCGCCTCGACCACGCGGTGCACGTTGCGGGGCGTGATGCCGCCGCCGGGCATGACGATCAGGTCGTCGCCCGCCCGCTCGACCAGGGAGGCGATCAGCGGGGCGCCCTCCAGGGCGGTGACGTCCTGGCCGGAGGTGAGGACCCGGTCGACGCCCAGGGAGGCGAGGGTGTCCAGGGCGGCGAACGGGTCGGCGGTCATGTCGAAGGCCCGGTGGAAGGTGACCGAGAGGCCCCCGGCCGCGCCGATGAGGCGCTTGGCCACCTCGACGTCCACCTCGCCCGACGGCGTCAGCACCCCGATCACCACGCCCTGCGCGCCCGCGTCCCTGATCGTGGCCACGTCGAGCTCCATCGCCGCGACCTCGTGCTCGTCGTAGATGAAGTCGCCGCCGCGGGGACGGACGATCACGTGGACCCGGATCGCCGAGACCGCCGCGAGGGTCGCCTCGACGGTGCCGAGGGTCGGGGTGAGGCCCCCCTCGAAGAGTGCCGAGCACAGCTCGACGCGGTGCGCCCCGGCCTGCTCGGCCGCGAGGGCGCCCGCGGTGCTGTCAATGCAGATCTCATATTTAAGACTCATTTTTCCTCCAAAGCATGGATTTCACCGACTGGCCGGCCCCCGCCCAGTACCGGAACGGTCGCGAAGCCCGCCGCGCCCGCGACGTCCCCGCCGGCCGCCCTGAGCGCGGCCAGCGCGATCGCGCTCGTGGCCCGCGGGCTCCCGTCGATGACCTTGACGGCCGCCGCGTGCCCGGTGGCGAGCGCGACGACGAGGACCCCCTCGGCCCCGCCCTTGGCCACCGCCCCCGGCAGCGCCCGCATCAGCGAGGTGTTGACGTGCCCGGTCCCGCCGACGTACTCGGGGTGCTCGCGCATCGCGTCGGCGACCGCTCGCGGCGCGGTTCCCGGCTCGGCGACGACCAGGGCCCGTACGGCCCGCGCGAGCCCGGTCAGCGACAGCCCGAACAGTGGGGCGCCGCACCCGTCGACGGCGACGTGGGCCGCCCTCTCCCCCGACAGTTCCTCGGTCACGGCGCGCACTCGCCGCTGCAGGGGGTGGTCGGCGTCCAGGTAGGAGGCGGTCTCCCAGCCGGAGGCGACGGACGCGGCGAGCATCGCGGCGTGCTTGCCCGAGCAGTTCATCCGCTCGCGCGAGGCCGTCAGGCCCGCCCGGATCAGCATGTGCCGGGTGGCCTCGTCCTCAGGCCAGTCCTCGGGGCAGCCGAGGGCCTCGAAGCCGAGCCCGGCCCCGGCGAGGATGTCGGCGACGAGCCGCACGTGGAAGTCCTGGCCGGTGTGGCTGCCCGCGGCGATCGCCAGGCCGGGACCGCTCAGGTCCGCCCCGGACAGCAGGCAGGCCAGCGCCTGGAACGGCTTGGCCGAGGAGCGCGGCAGCACCGGCGCGCCGACCGCTCCCCTGGCGACGGCGACGGTGCCGTCGGGCGCCAGGGCGACGGCGCTGCCGAAGTGCACGCTCTCCACGAATCCGGAGCGCACCACCTCCGCGAGGGGGACGAGTTCAGGCACGGGCGGGTCTCCTTCTGAACCGGCGGGCCCCCGGGGTGTCGCGGGCGTCGAGGGTACGGGCGAGTTTGGACAGCGACGCGTTGACCACGAGGTAGATCAGCGCGACGATGATGTAGGTCTGGATGAGCAGGCCGTTGAAGGTCGCCAGGACCTTGCCGCTGTAGAGCAGCTCGGCGTAGCTGACCACGAAGCCCAGCGAGGTGTCCTTCAGCAGGCCCACCGACTGGCTCACGATCGAGGGCAGCACCCGGCGGGCCGCCTGCGGCAGCACGATCAGGCGCATCGTCTGGCCCTGGGTGAGCCCGACCGCGAGACCGGCCTCGCCCTGGCCGCGTTCCACGGACAGGACCCCGGCACGGAAGATCTCCGCGAACGCCGCGGCGTTCGAGATCGCCAGCGGCACCACGAGTTTCCAGAACAGCGGCAGGTCGAGCCCGTAGCGGGGCAGCGCGAACAGCACGACGTAGACCAGCAGCAGCGCCGGAACGGTCCGCACGACCTCCACGTACGCGGCGGCGGGCACGCGCACCCACCTGCGCCGCGAGAGCCGTCCGAGGGCGAGGGCGAGCCCGGCGGCCATCGCGAGCGCGGCCGAGACGACGGCGGCGAGCGCGGTGGCCCACAGCCCGTTCAGCAGGTAGCGCCACATCGGCCAGGTGGCGTACGGCGACCAGCGGTCGGCGTCGAGCTGGCCGTTGGCGGCGAACTGACGGACCGCGAGCGCCAGCAGGAGCAGGACCGCGACCGCCCCCACCGCGGTCGCGATCCTTATCCTGCGCCGGGCACGCGGCCCCGGCTGGTCGAAGAGGAGGTTGCTCACCGGACCGCCGCCGTTCCACCCGGAACCAGGACCGGGACATCGGCTGTTCCACCCGGAACCGGGACCGGGACGGAGACCGGGGCACCGGCCGTCCCGCCCGGGAACGGGACGCCTCTGTCGGGGGGCAGGACGCTCACCGGACCACCACCAGCCGTCGTTCGAGCCGCCCGGTGACGAACCCGGCACAGGCGGCGATCAGCGCGTAGGCCAGGCCCGCCCCGACGAAGATCGGGATGGGCTGCGCCTCCGCGAGGTTCACCCGGTTGGCCGCGGCGGTCAGGTCGACCACGCCGACCGCGGCGGCGAGCGAGGTGTTCATCGTCAGCGCGATGAAGATGTTGCCGACCGGCTGGATCACCGTGCGCAGCGCCTGCGGCAGGACCACGTGGCGCAGCGACTGGCCGAAGGTGAGCCCGAGCGCGCGGGCCGCCTCGCCCTGCCCGGCGGAGACCGCGTTGACGCCGGAGCGCAGGGCCTCGGCGATGTAGGCGGCCTCGTAGACCGCGATGACGATCATGGCCGTCACCAGCAGGTCGGCCTTGAGCCCGATCTCGGGCAGGCCGAAGACGGCGAGCACCAGCAGCACCAGCAGCGGCAGGTTCTGGAAGGTCTCCACGTAGGCCGTGCCGATCCCGCGCAGGACACCCACCGGGCTGACCCGCATCGCGGTGATCACGAGCCCCACGACCGCGGCGCCGGCGAAGGACGCCGCGGTCAGCTGGAGGGTGACGACCAGTCCCTGCCACAACTCGGGCAGGTGGTCCAGGAGGGCGGACATCAGGACCCCGGCACCGAGCCGATCTGCGGCGGGGTGGGAGCCTCACCCTGCACGACCGTGCCGAGGGAGTTCTTCCAGGTCTTCTGCCAGAGACCGTCGGCCTGGATCTTCTTCAGCCAGTCGTTGACGAACTTCTTGAACTGGTCGTCGCCGTGCTTGAGGCCGATGCCGTACGGGTCCTCGGTGAACGGGCTGCCGACGACCTCGACCGACGGGTCCTTCTGCGCGTTGGCGACCAGGAGCGTCTCGTCCTGGACGTAGGCGTCGCCGCGCTCCTGCTTGAGGGCCTGCATGCACTCGGGGTCACTGCCGAACGTCACGATCTTGGCCTGCGGGGCGAGCTTCTTGATCGCCGGGATGGCCGGGGTGTTGGCTCCGGCGATCACGGTCTTGCCGTTCAGGTCCTCGGGCTTGGCGATGCCCGTGGTGCCCTTCCTGACCGCGAGGCTCAGCCCCGAGGAGTAGTACGGCCCGGCGAACGCGACCTGCTCGGCCCGCTCCGGGGTGATCGTGTAGGTCTGGAGGACGACGTCCACGGTGCCGTTGGAGAGCAGCGCCTCGCGGGTCTCCGAGGCCGAGTTGACGATCTTCACCTTGGGCTCGCCGATGATGTACTTGGCGAGCGCCTTGCCCATGTCCGCGTCGAACCCCTCGACCTCACCGGTCGTCGGGTTCTGCTGCGACAGCAGCGGCGCGTCGAGCGACCCGCCGACGAGCAGCTCGCCGCGCTGCTTGATCTTCTCCATCGTGGAGCCGGGCAGGATGTCGGCGGCGGCCGCGACCGGCGCCGAGGCGATCAGGTCGCTCCCCTTGTTGGCCTCGCCCGGCACGGCCGGGCTCGCCGAATCCGTACCGGCACAGGCCGAGAGGCCGAGCATGGACACAGCGGCGACAGCGGCCAGCCGCTTCATGGACACCATCGGGCCCACCATCCTTCTGGAACTTCTGGATCGATTTCGATCAGTGAGTGAGAACTTTGGCCAGGAAGTCCCTGGCCCTGTCTGTCCGGGGAGCCTGGAAGAAGGCGCCGGGCTCGCCCGTCTCGACGATCTGGCCCGCGTCCATGAAGACCACCCGGTCGGCGGCCCTGCGGGCGAAGCCCATCTCGTGGGTGACGACGACCATGGTCATCCCGTCGGCGGCGAGCCGGACCATCACGTCCAGCACCTCGCCGACCATCTCCGGGTCGAGCGCCGAGGTGGGCTCGTCGAAGAGCATCACCTTGGGCCGCATGGCGAGCGCGCGGGCGATGGCGGCCCGCTGCTGCTGCCCTCCGGACAGCTGAGCGGGCAGTTTCCCCGCCTGCTCGGCGATGCCGACGCGCTCCAGCAGCTTCCGCGCCGACGCCTCGGCCTCGGCGCGGCCGTCGCCGCGAACCTTCATCGGCGCGAGCACGATGTTCTCCAGCACGGTCTTGTGCTGGAACAGGTTGAACGACTGGAACACCATGCCGACGTCGGCCCGGAGCCGGGCCAGCTCGCGGCCCTCCACCGGGGCGGGTACGCCGTCGACGAGGATGTCGCCGGACCCGGCCGTCTCCAGCCGGTTGAGGCAGCGGCACAGCGTGGACTTGCCGGATCCCGAGGGTCCGACCACCACGACGACCTCGCCCCGCGCCACATCAAGGTCGATGTCGCGCAACACGTGATGATCGCCGAACCACTTGTTCAACCCTTTGACCTGAATCATTGCCATCTTCCTTCGAAATCGAAGATAAAGCGGAAGGTAACGGATGATTCTCATGCAAGTCAACACGTTGCCGTAGTAAGTACAGACGTGGTATTCCTCTAGTTCATGTCAGGCAAAGAGCGGCTGCTGGTGCGCGGCGCACAGGGCGACCTTCTGCGTCTCGTCGCCACCGGTCACGCCGAGTCGCGCGCCCAGCTGGCCCGCGTCTCCGGCCTGGCGGCGTCGAGCGTCTCCCTGCGCGTCGAGGAGCTGATCGACACCGGGCTCCTCGTCGAGGAGGGGTCGGGGACCTCCAGCGGCGGGCGGCGGCCCAGGAAGCTGCGGGTCAGCCCGACCGCCGGCCTGCTCGCGGTGGCCGACCTCGGGGCGCACCACGCCCGCCTCGGTCTGCTCGACCTCAGCGGCGTCCCCCTCGTCGTCGAGGAGCGCGCCTGCGACATAGCGCTCGGCCCCGAGGCGACCCTCGACTGGATGGCCTCGGCGTTCGACGACCTGCTGCTGGCCCACGGCCCGGCCGGCGTCCCGCTGCGCGGCGTCGGCACCGGCATACCCGGCCCCGTCGACCCGGGCAGCGGCCGGGTGGTGTCCCCCTCGCGCATGCCCGGCTGGAACAACTTCCCCGTCGCCGAGTATCTCGGCGCGCACTACGACCTGCCGGTGCTCGTCGAGAACGACGCCAACCTCCTCGCCGTCGGCGAGGCCCGCTCGTGGCCGGGGTTCGGCAACCTCATGGTGCTCAAGGCCGGCAGCGGCATAGGGTGCGGCGTGATCGTCGACGGCCGCCTGCACCGGGGCAGGGGCGCGGCCGGCGACATCAGCCACGTCCGGGTCAGGACCGACTCCTCCACCATGTGCTCGTGCGGGCACCCCGACTGCCTGGAGGCCTACGCGAGCGGCGCCGCGCTCATGGACGCCCTGTCCGGGCTCGGCATCGCGACGCGGCGCCCCTCCGACGTCGTCGCCCTGGTCGAGAACGGCGTGCCCGAGGCCACCGCGCTGGTCAGGAACGCGGGCCGCCTCATCGGCGAGGTGCTCACCGTCCTGGTCAACTTCCTCAACCCCGACGCCATCGTCGTCGGCGGCAGCCTCTCCACCGCCGAGCCGCTGATCTCCGCCATCCGTGCCGCCGTCTACGAGCGCTGCCTGCCCCTGGCCACCCGCGACCTGGAGATCGCCGTCACCCGGGGCGGCCCCGACGCCGCCCTCCTCGGCGCGGGCTCCCTCCTGCTGGACGCCGTCCTCAGCTGAGGGACCAGACGGTACGCCGCTCTCGGTCGGGGGTCACGGACGTCGCGCCGATCTCCGGACGAGGAACCACGGACGCCACGGCGGAGACCCTGCCGACCCTCTTGACCAACAGCGCCAAATGCGTCCTTTTATGAGGATTTACCACTTATGGCGGCACATCGCCCCATATGTGCATAGATGAAAGAGAGGAAGGTGCGAGCCCCGACCGTGGGTTGATCGACGGAGGATCCGATGGTTCGAATGATGATCATTCTGCTGGCCGCCGTCATGGCCGCGATGGCCGGTACGGCCGGTGCGGCCGTCTCCCCCACCCCCCAGCCCCTCAGCCTGCAGGACAGGGATTTCCTCATCCTGGCGCACCAGGGCAGCCTGTCGGAGATCGAGGCGGGCCTGGCCGTCAGGGAGAGGGTCGGCGAGGAGGGGGAAGGCCAGGTCGGCCGGGCCGTCCGCGAGCTGGCGAAGCAGCTCGTCGTCGACCACATGAGACTCGACAAGGTCATCCGGCAGGTGGCCGGTGAGCTGGGCGTCAAGCTCCCCGGCGAGCCCAGCGCGGCGCAGCGCGAGCGGCTCGAAGCGGTGATGGCGCTGCGCGGAGCGGAGTTCGACAGGGCCTGGATCAGTATGGAGATCGACAACCACCGCCAGGCTCTCGTCCTCGTGAAGAAGCAGGTGGAGAGCGGCTCCGCCCCCCAGGTGAGGAAACTCGCCCTCACCGCCGAGCACGTCGTGCGAAACCACCTGAACATGTTCCTCCGCGCCCGGGAGGTCCCCGTTCCAAGCCCCTCCGGGAGCTGAGGGAAGCCGCCGTGAGGCGGGTCAGCCGTGGCCGCCGCAGCTCTCGGGCGGGGCGGTGGAGCCGCGTACCACCAGCTCGGTGGCGAGTTCCACGTGATGGGAGTCGACGCGCTCGCCCGCCGCCAGGCGCAGGGCCGTGCGTACCGCGACACCGCCCATCTCCCGCAGCGGCTGGCGTACGGTGGTCAGCGGGGGCGAGGCCATCCGGGCGACCTGGGTGTCGTCGAAGCCGACGATGCTGAGGTCCTCGGGCACGCGCAGCCCCCGCGCCCTGGCCGCCTCCAGCACGCCGAGCGCGATGTCGTCGCAGCCGGTGAAGACGGCCGTGGGGGGCTCGGGCAGGCCGAACAGGACCGCGCCGCCCGTCACCCCCTCCTGATACTGGAAGTGCCCCTCCCGCACGTAACCCGGCGGGACCGGGGCGCCCGCGGCCTCCATCGCGGCGCGGTAGCCGTGCAGCCGGGCCTGGTTGCAGGCCGCGGTGGCCGGTCCACCGAGATAGGCGATGCGCCGGTGCCCGAGCGCGAGCAGGTGCTGCGTCGCGGCCAGGCCCCCGGCGAAGTTCGTCGAGCCGACGCTGGTGACCCCCCTGGTCTGCGGCAGGTTCAGCGGGTCGATCACGACCAGGGGCAGGCGCGCGCGGGACAGGGCGGCGAGCTGGCCCGCGGTCAGGTCGCTGGTGATGGCGATCACGGCCCGCCGTCCGGCGACGGCCAGGCCCCGGGCCCAGGCTCCGCCGCGGTCGTCGCTCGTCCGGATGCTCACCACGATCGCCGCGTCGACCTCGGCCCCGGCCCGCACCGCGCCCTGGACGATCTCGGTCGAGTACGGGTTGAGGTCGGCGTCGAGCTCCACCTCGATCGTGGCCGGCACGGTCGCGTCGTCCCTGCGGCGCTGCGGCGGCGCGACGTAGTCGTGCTGCTCCAGCAACGACTCCACGAGGGAGCGGGTCACCGGGGAGACGTCTCCCCGGCCGTTGAGCACCTTCGACACGGTCGCGATCGACACGCCCGCCGAGGCCGCGACCGTGGCCAGCGTGGCCCGTCTAGGACTGGCCGGCATCTGTTCCTCCCTGCTGTGTGGCGGACGAGCCCGGTGCCGGCTCCACGCTCACGCGGGTGACCAGCCGCCGGCCTGCGCCGACGTGACGCAGCGGGCCGGTCAATCGTATGCGGCCCCGGCAGGGCAGGTCGGACGCCGACGCGCCCACGAACACCTCGATGTCTCCCGGCTCGACGACGCGCCGCAGGTCGCGCCCGGTGAACGCGGTCCGGTCGGCGGGGACGGTGAAGGTCGCCACGGCGCTCGCGCCGGGCTCCAGCCGGACCCGGGCGAACCCGGTGAGCTGCCGCACCGGCCGGGTCACCTGGGCGACCACGTCGTGCAGGAAGAGCTGGACGACCTCCTCGCCCGCCCGGCCCCCGGTGTTGCGCACGCGCACCGACACGGTGAACTCGCCGTCGGTGGGCACCTCGGCGGCGTCGATCCTCAAGGAGTCGATCTCGAAGGTGGTGTACGAGGTGCCGTGCCCGAACGGGAACAGCGGGGTCGGGTCGAGGTTGCTGATGCCGTGGCTGTTGGAGCCCAGCGGCGGCTGCAGGTAGGTGCCCGGCTGCCCGCCGTGGCCGCGCGGGATCTGCACCGGCAGCTTCCCGCCGGGCTGCACCCGGCCGGACAGGACCCCGGCGATGGCCGCCCCGCCCTCCTCGCCCGGCATGAACGACTGGACGAGCGCGGCGGCCGTCTCGGACACCCGGCCCAGCGCGTACGGGCGGCCCGAGACGACGACCACCACGACCGGCGTGCCGGTGGCGGCGAGCTCGGCCAGCAGGTCCTCCTGCGCGCCGGGCAGCCGCAGGTCGTCGGCGTCACAGCCCTCACCCGACGTGCCCAGCCCGAACATCCCCGCCAGGTCGCCGACGACGGCCACGCACACGTCGGCCTCGCGGGCCGCCCGCAGCGCGGCGGCGAAGCCGGAGCGGTCGTCGCCCCGCACCTCGCAGCCCGGCTCGTGGACCAGCTCGGCCTCGGGCAGCTCGGCCCGCAGCGCGTCGAGCAGGCTGGGCGCGGCCACCCCGAGCCCGAGCCCCGGATGGCGGGGCAGCACGTGGTTGGGGAAGGCGTAGCAGCCCATGAACGTGCGCGGGTCGTCGGCGCAGGGGCCGACCACGGCCACCCTGCGCGGCTCGGGCCGTCCTCCGGGACGTCCCTCGCCGAGCAGCGGCAGCGCGGTGCCCGCGTCGAGCAGCACGATCGACCGCTCGGCGAGCTCCCTGGCCAGTGCCCGGTTGGCCGGCGAGTCCAGGTCCACGGCCTCGGCCCCGGCCACCGACCCCTCCGGCGTCCAGTCCGGGTCCAGCAGACCGAGCTCCACCTTCTGGGTGAGCAGGCGCCGGGCGGCCCGGTCGACCAGGGCCTCGGGCAGCTCGCCGCGCCGTACCCGCCCGGCGAGGTGCTGGCCGAAGCCGAGCGTGTCGGGCAGCTCGACGTCGATGCCCGCGGTCAGCGCCTGCACCCCGGCCTCGCCGGTGTCCGCGGCGACCTGGTGCATCGTCGCGAGGAACGGGATCGCCCAGTAGTCCGACACCACCGTCCCGGCGAACCCCCACTCGTCGCGCAGCAGGTCGGTGAGCAGCCACGGGTCGGCCGCGGCGGGAACGCCGTCCACGTCGGAGTAGGAGTTCATCACCGAACGCGCGCCGCCCTCGACGAGGGCGGTCTCGAACGTCGGCAGGATCATGTCCATCAGCTCGCGCCGGCCCATCGGCACCGGGCCGTGGTTGCGGGCCGCCCGGGAGGCGGAGTATCCGGCGAAGTGCTTGAGCGTGGCGATGACCCCGGCGCCCTCCAGACCGCGCACGTAGGCGGCGCCGAGCATCGAGACGAGGTACGGGTCCTCGCCCATGGTCTCCTCGACCCGGCCCCAGCGGTAGTCGCGCACCACGTCCAGCACCGGCGACAGGCCCTGGTGGACGCCCACCGCGCGCATGTCCCGCCCGATGGCGGCGGCCATCCGCTCCACCAGGTCCGGGTCGAACGTCGCGCCCCAGGCGATGGCCGCCGGGTAGACGGTCGCGCCGTAGGTGGTGAAACCGGTCAGGCACTCCTCGTGGACCAGCGCCGGGATGCCGAGCCGGGAGCGCCGCACCACCTCGGACTGCAGCCGCACCACCTCGGCGGCGCCCTCGACCGCGGTCACCGGAGCGCTGCCGAACACCCGTGTCAGGTGGCCGAGCCCGTGGCGGGCCGCCTCCTCGAAGGGCACCCGTCCCGAGGCCGCGAAGACGTCCTGCATCGGGGCGACGTTCGCCGTGCCCTCGGACTTCTCCTCGGTCCCCTCGCCGGGGTCGTCCCGCATGACGTTGCCGAGCCACCGGCTGCCGAGCTGGCCGATCTTCTCCTCCAGGGTCATCTCCGCGAGGAGGGCGTCGACCCGCTCGGCCACCGGGAGTGCCGGGTCCTGCCACGACCGGAGGGTCCGGCCCGTCGCGGAGGTCCCATCTAGCGCCGTCATGTGCTCTCCTCAAGAAAAAACCGCCCCCGCGGTCTTCCGAAACATTTCGGAGTGTTGCGGTAGCTCTTCCCACATCCTGGCGCACCCGAGGTGACCAGGAAAGTCCCAGATGAGAGTACCTTACGTGCCCCGTATACCAAGCTCGTGACGACATATGTCCCACCCCTTGACAGGCGGTTGGTACAAATCTAAATTGACGTGCCACGCGGCCTGTTTCGGAAATGTTTCGACATGCTGGGCTCGGGGGGACGGACGCCTGGCAGCAGAGGTGCCGAGCCACGACCGACGACCACCGCGACTGATGTTTCACCCGAAGTCCCGCCCAGCCCCGCCCCGGCATTCGACATACGGAGATCAGCGTGGAGTCAACGACACCATCCCGCCGCACCTTCCTCGCCCTTTCGATGGGCATCCCCCTCAGCGCCGCGCTGGCGGCCTGCGGCACGTCCGGCCCCACCCCGGCGGGCGGGGGCGCGAGCGGGGGCAGCGGGGGGAACGCCGCGACCAAGGCCAGCTACTGGTTCCTGTCGGTCCAGCCGCAGGAGGGCGTGCGCACCAGGGCCGTGGAGCGCTTCAACAAGGCCAACCCCAACGGGCAGATCGAGTTCACGGCCATGCAGAACGACGCCTACAAGACGAAGATCAAGACGGCGATCGGCGCGGGCCAGGCACCCACCATCATCTGGGGCTGGGGCGGCGGGACGCTGCGCACGTACGTGCAGGCGGGCCAGGTGGAGGACCTCACCTCGTGGTTCGAGGAGAACGCCGCCGTGAAGGACCGGCTGTTCCCCTCCTCCTTCGGGGCGGCCACGATCGACGGCAAGATCTACGCGATGCCGGCCGAGACCATGCAGCCCATCGTCCTGTACTACAACAAGAAGGTCTTCGAGCAGGTCGGCGTGGAGCCCCCGCAGTCGTGGGGCGACATCATGGCCCTGGTCCCCAAGTTCAACGCCGCCGGCATCGCCCCGTTCTCCCTCGGCGGCCAGTCCCGCTGGACGAACATGATGTGGCTGGAGTTCCTCTTCGACCGCATCGGCGGCCCCGAGGTGTTCCAGGGCGTGTTCGACGCCAAGAAGGACGCCTGGTCGCACCCGGCCGCCATCGAGGCCCTGACCAAGCTGCAGGACCTCGTCAAGGCGAAGGGCTTCATCAAGGGCTTCTCCTCGATCACCGCCGACTCCAACGCCGACCAGGCCCTGCTGTACACCGGCAAGGCCGCGATGATGCTGCACGGCGGCTGGACGTACGGCAGCATGTCGGCCGACGGCGGTGACTTCGTCTCCGGCGGCCACCTCGGCTACATGAACTTCCCGCCGGTCGAGGGCGGCAAGGGCGACCCCAGCAACACCGTCGGCAACCCCGGCCAGTACCTGTCGATCTCCTCCAAGGCGACCCCCGAGCAGAAGGAGATCGCGAAGAAGTTCTTCGCGACCGCCGTGCTCAACGACGAGGACGTCAAGGAGTGGGCTGGCACCGGCGCGGTGCCGATCGTCAACGGCGCCGACAGCGCGTTCGCCGGCGCCAAGGACGAGGACTTCCTGAAGTTCGTCTACGGCATCGCCAGCAACGCCAAGTCCTTCGCCCAGTCCTGGGACCAGGCGCTCAGCCCCACCGCGGCCGAGGTGCTGCTGGACAACATCTCCAAGCTGTTCCAGCTGTCGATCACGCCGGAGCAGTTCGTGTCCAACATGAACGCGGTCATCGGCAGTTGAGCGCGATCGCCACCCCCGCCCGGACAGGGAGGCCGGCCACCGGGCGGAGGGCGTACAGCCGCCTCCTGCCCTGGCTGGCCGTGCCGGCCCTGGTGATCTTCGTCGCCTTCGGGGTCGTCCCGCTGGTCGGGGTCGTGTTCCTCAGCTTCTCGACCTGGGACCAGCTCGGCGACATCCAGATGTCCGGGCTCACCAGCTGGCGGGCCGTGCTCGGCGATCCCGGCCTCCTGCACGCGCTGTGGATAACGCTGCTGGTGATGGTCGTCTCCTGGGCGGTCCAGACCCCGATCAGCATCCTGATCGGGGTGTTCCTGGCCGGGCGGCAGCGCTACCGCTCGCTGCTGGCGGTGCTGTACTTCATCCCGCTGCTGCTCAGCCAGGCCGCCATCGCGATCGCCTACAAGGCGCTGCTCGACCCGAACTTCGGGCTCGGCGCCGGGCTGGGCATCGACCTGCTCGTGCAGGACTGGCTCGGCGAGCCCGTCCTCGCCTTCAGCGTCGTGATCTTCGTGGTGTCGTGGCAGTTCATCCCCTTCCACTCGCTGATCTACCAGGGCGGCGTGCGGCAGATCCCGCGCTCCATGTACGAGGCCGCCGAGATAGACGGCGCGGGCCGCGTCCGCAAGTTCTTCAGCATCACGCTGCCGCAGCTCAAGTACACGATCATCACGTCCTCCACCCTCATGGTCGTCGGGTCCCTGACCTTCTTCGACCTGATCTTCGTGCTCACCGCGGGCGGTCCCGGCGACGCCACCAGGGTGCTCGCCCTGGACATGTACAAGCGCGGGTTCCAGGCCAACCTCATGGGACCGGCCAGTGCCATCGCCGTCATCCTCGTCCTCGTGGGTCTCGCCATCGCGTTGCTCCTGCGCCGGCTCGGCGGCCGCGACGCCAACGCCAGCCAGATGGAAGGGGCCTGACCATGAGCCTGACCCGTACGACGGGGGGCAAGCGGACCGAGACGCTCGGATCGAACCCGCGCAACCACCGCCGCAGGCCCCGGCCTCGGTCGGGCGGCGAGACGCGGGCGCTCGGCGAGCGCCGCAACTGGCTGGGCGGGGCCGTGGGCTGGCTCTGGCTGGTGATCGTGATCGTGCCGATCTACTGGATCTTCATCACCAGCTTCAAGGCGCAGAGCAGCTACTACGCCACCAACCCGCTGGCGCCGCCCACCGAGCCGACCCTCGACAACTATCGGCTGGTCGTCGAGTCCGACTTCCCGCTGTACTTCCTCAACAGCCTCATCGTGACCGTCGGCGCGGTCGTCCCGGCGGTCGCGGTCGCGTTCATGGCGGCGTACGCGATCGTCCGGGGCAGCACCGCCTTCCGCTTCCTGCGCGGGGTGAACGCGCTCTTCCTCATGGGCCTGGCCATCCCGTTGCAGGCGACGATCATCCCCGTCTACCTGATCATCATCCGCCTGCACCTGTACGACTCGCTGACGGGGCTGATCCTCCCGTCGATCGCCTTCGCGATCCCGCTGTCGGTACTGGTCCTGACCAACTTCATCCGTGACGTGCCCAAGGAGCTGTTCGAGTCGATGCGGCTGGACGGCGCGGGCGAGATGGCTACGCTCTGGCGCCTCGCCCTGCCGCTCACCATGCCCGCCGTCGTGACGGTGACGATCTACAACGCGCTGACGATCTGGAACGGGTTCCTGCTGCCGCTGATCCTCACCCAGAGCGCCGACAAGCGCACGTTGCCGCTCGCGCTGTGGACCTTCCAGGGGCAGTACAGCGTGAACGTCCCGGCCGTGCTCGCCTCGGTCGTGCTCACCACGCTCCCCATCCTGTTCCTGTACGTGGTCGGCCGCCGCCAGCTGCTCAGCGGCCTGACGGCCGGTTTCAGCAAGTGACCTCGGCGGGGACCTTCAGCGGGTGACCGCGTCCCGCGACCCGGCGCGCGCGCCGGGTCGCGGTTCACCCGCGTACCCGGCGCCGGCTGCGCCCTCCCGGCCCTCCCGGCCTCCCCGGCTCCGCGTGCCCTCCCCGCGGCGGGACGCGGATCGCGGACTCCGGGACGAGGTCCCCTCCCCCTGCCGGGCTCCCGTCACTGCCCGGCCAGGCCGGTGTGGGCGACACCGCGGATGATCTGGCGCTGGAAGAGCACGAAGACGACGAGCAGCGGCAGGCCGGCCAGGACCACCGAGGCCATGATCTGCGCGTACCGCACGCCGAAGGTGCCCTGCACCACGTTGGCCAGTCCCACCGGCAGGGTCATCGTGTTCGGGTCGGTGGAGACCAGGAACGGCCAGAGGAAGTTGTTCCAGGTCGTGATGAACGTGAAGATCGCCACCGCGGCGAGCACCGGTCGCGAGAGCGGGAGCACGATGGTGAAGAACACCCGCCAGCGCCCGGCCCCGTCGACGAACGCGGCCTGTTCCAGCTCCGGCGGCACGGCCTGGAAGAACTTGTAGAGGACGTACAAGATAACGGGCGCGGCGACCTGCGGCAGGATGACGCCCCACCAGGTGTCGACCAGCCCCAGCGCGACCATCTCGGCGAACAGCGGGGCGAGCAGCACCTGCGGGGGGACCATGATCCCCGCGAGGATCACGGCGAGCAGCACGCGCCGCCCCCGGAAGCGGGTGCGCGCGAAGCCGTACGCCGCCATCGCCGAGAACAACACGGTCATGAACGTCACGACGACCGCGGTGACGGTGGAGTTGATCGCCCACTTGACGATGCCGCCGGTGCCCAGGACCAGCCCGTAGGCGTCGAGGGTGACCTCGCTGCCGACCCACCGCAGCGGGACCTTGTTGGTGTCGGCCTCGGGTTTGAGCGAGGTGGCGACCGCCCAGGCGAGGGGCGCGAGCCAGACCACGGCGAGCGCCCCGGTGACGGCGAGCAGGACCAGCTGGCCGGGGCCGAACCTCTTGGTCATCGGAGAGACTCCTCGCGCTTGCGGAACAGCCGTAGCTGCACCAGGGACACGGCGGCGATCAGGATGAAGAGGATGTAGGAGACGGCCGAGGCGTAGCCGACGCGATACCCCATGAAGCCCATGTCGTAGGCGTACTCGATGATCGGCCGGGTGGAGTTCTCCGGGCCCCCGCCGGTCATCAGGTAGATCTGGTCGAAGACCTTCAGCGAGGCCAGCAACTGCAGCACCACGATGAGGCCGGTGGTGCGGCGGAGCAGCGGCAGCGTAATCGAGCGCAGCTTGTGCCAGGCCGAGGCGCCGTCGATCGAGGCGGCCTCGTAGAGCTGCTCGGGGATGCTCTGCAGCGCGGCCAGATAGAGCAGGAAGTTGAAGCCGACCGTCCACCAGACGGTGGTCATCACGACCGACCACATCGCCAGGCTCGGATCGCCCAGCCAGAGGATGTCGGTGCCGAACGTCCCGTTCAGCAGGCCGAAGTCGGGCTGGTAGATCATCTGCTGCCAGAGCAGCGAGACCACCGCGGAGGGCAGCAGGAACGGCGCGAAGAACGACAGCCGCCACAGCCAGCGCACGAAGCGCAGGTTGTGCACCAGCAGGGCGAACACCAGCCCCAGGACGACCAGGGGCACGGTGCTCAGCACGGTGAACAGCACGGTGTTCCACAGCGAGCGCCACATCTCGGGGTCGGCGAACGCCTCGGCGTAGTTCGCGAAGCCGACGAACCCGTCGTTGCTCCCGGCGATGTTGACACCGGTCAGGCTCATCTTCAGACCCAGCAGCAGCGGCCAGACCAGGAAGGCCACGTAGACCACGAGGAAGGGTGCGACGAACAGCAGCCCGTGCTGGGTCCAGCGGCGTACCACCCCGGTCTCCGCGGCCGGCGAGGCGGTGGCGGGGGGTGCGACGGCGGTCGTCATCGGGGCTCCTCGGGGAAGGGGTTGGGGGCCTCCATCAGCCCGCGCAGGGCGGCCTTGGCCCGGGCCAGGCCCTCCTCGGGCGTGCGTGTTCCGCCGATCACCGGGGAGAACGCCTCACCGAACTCGATCCACAGCCTCGACGCCGACCCGGTGAACCACACCTGCGGGTCGAGCGCCACCTCGGTGATGACCGAGCGGTACTCCGACTGCGGGCTCAGCGACAGGTACTCCGGCTCCTCCAGCGTGGGAAGGTACGCGGGCACGTGACCGGCCACCGCCCAGTCGGCGCTGTTCTTGACCAGGTAGGCGATGAACCGGTAGGTCTCCCGCTCGATCCGCGGATCGCGGGCGCGCTGGTGGGGCACGACGAAGACGTGGCAGTCGGCCTGGGCCGAGGCGCCGCCGAAGACCGAGGGGAAGCGCGCCATGCTGAACGGCGTCTTCGCCAGCTTGAACGTCGTGGTCTCCCAGTCACCGTTCCACAGGAAGGCCGCGTCGCCGCTCTGGAAGGCGGCGACCGACGACGCGTAGTCGGTGGTGGGGTCGCACAGTCCCTCCGCGCCCAGCGTGCGCATGAAGGAGAGCGCCTCCAGCGCCTTGGCGTCGTCGATCGTGATCGTGGCGCCGTCGTCCGACAGGAGGGTGCCGCCGCTCTGCGGGTACAGCGACCACCACACCCGCCACGGCCCGACCGTCCCGAGGCCGAGCGCGTCGAAGGCCAGCGGGGGCTTGCCGCCGAGGACGTCCCTGGCCTTGCGCAGCGAGTCCAGCAGTTGATCGGGGCCCTTGGTCGCCAGCAGCCTGCCGTCGCCGCCGAGCAGTCCGGCACGGCCGCAGACATCGGTGTTGTAGTACTGGACCATGGGGTGGGCGTCGAACGGCACCGCGTACAGGACGCCGTCGATGTGGGCGCGTTCCCAGATGGGCGGGCTGAAGTCCTCGGGCCGCAGGCCGTTCTCGGCGAGCAGGTCGAGGTTGATCGGGTCCAGGATCCGGCCGGGGCCGATGCCGGGCAGCCGGGCGAGGTGGAAGGTGGCGAGATCGGGGGAACGTCCGCCGGCTCCCGCCATCGCGACCTTGGTGTAGAAGGCCTCGCCCCACTCCAGGACGTTCTCCTCGACGAACAGGCCGGGGTTCTCCTCGCCGAACGCGCCGACCATCTCGTTCATGATGACCCCGTCGCTCGCGCCGAGGAAGTGCCAGTACCTGATGCGGGTCCGGGAGGAGCCCAGGTCCACGGGGAGGGAGCATCCGGAACCGAGGAACCCGAGGGCGAGGGCACCGCCCAGCAGGTTCCTCCGGGTGATCCGGGAGGGGGTCGGCGGAGTCCGGGGTGGGGTCGCTGGAATGTCGTCCACTGCTGCCTCCAGGTGTCTCCGGGGGTCTTCGGGGGTCTTCCTTCAGGTGTCTCCGGGTGTCTGCGGGTGTTTACGGGTGTTCACGGGGAGCGCGGCCGGGTGGGTCTCACGGGTGTCTACGGGGAGCGGGCCGGATGGGTCTCACGGGTGTTCTACGGGGAGCGCGGCCGGGTGGGTCTACGGGCGGATGAGACGGATCACGTTCCACGAGACGGCGGGCAGGGTGACCGTCAGGGTCCCGGCGTCGAGGCGGGCCTCGGTGTTCGCACGGGGGGCCACCGTGTCCGGGGCGTCGGCGGTGTTGCGGACGTAGGGGTCGGGACCGGACAGCACCGTGGCCCCGGCGAGACCCACCGGGCCGAGGGCGCGCAGGTCGGCGGTGAGGGTGAGCGGCCGGTCGGTCGAGCGGTTGACGGCGAACAGCGTGGTGGCGCCGGTCTCCTCGTCGTGGGTGGCGACGGCGTCGAGGGCGGTGACCTCGCCGAACCTCGCGGTCTCGTGCACGGGAGAGTCGGCCTCGACCCGCAGCACCCGGCCCGCGGCGTACCGGGAGGCCTGGGCGAAGGGGTGGAAGGTGGTCTGCCTCCAGGCCCTGCCGCCCGGTTCGGTCATGATGGGGGCGATGACGTTGACGAGCTGGGCCAGGCAGGCGGACGTCACCCGGTCGCTGTGCCGCAGCAGCGAGATCAGCAGCCCGCCGAAGGCCACCGCGTCGGCCAGGTGGTAGTGGTCTTCGAGCAGCGGCGGGGCGACCGGCCAGTCGCGCGGCGGCTCGGCGTCCTGGAAGCGCGACAGGTACCAGACGTTCCACTCGTCGAACGAGATGTTGATCTTCTTCTTGCTCTTGAGGCGGGCGCCCACGCTGTCGGCCGTCGCCACCACCGCGTCGACGAAGTGGTCCATGTCCGCCGCCGAGGCGAGGAAGCTCGCCAGGTCGCCGTCGTGCTCCTCGTAGTAGGCGTGGCAGGAGACGAAGTCCACCAGGTCGTAGGTCTCCTCCAGCACGGTGGCCTCCCACGCGCCGAAGGTCGGCATGGCCGAACCGGAGCTCCCGCAGACCACGAGCTCCAGGCCCGGGTCGATCATGCGCATGGCGCGGGCGGTCCCGGCGGCGAGCCGCCCGTACTCGCGGGCGGTCGTGTGGCCGACCTGCCAGGGGCCGTCCATCTCGTTGCCCAGGCACCACATCCGGACGTCGTGCGGTTGCTTGGCTCCGTGGGCGACCCGCAGGTCCGACAGGTGGGTCCCGGACTCGATGTTGCAGTACTCCAGCAGGTCCAGCGCCTCGGCGATGCCCCGGGTGCCGAGGTTGACGGCCATCATCGGCTCCACCCCGGCCTCGCGCGTCCAGGCGACGAACTCGTCCAGGCCGAACTCGTTGGTCTCCGTGCTGTGCCAGGCCAGGTCGAGCCGCCGGGGCCGCCTGTCCCGGGGGCCGACGCCGTCCTCCCAGCGGTATCCGGAGACGAAGTTCCCGCCGGGGTAGCGGGCCGTGGTCACGCCCAGTTCGCGGGTGAGCTCCAGGACGTCGCGCCGGAAGCCCCTCTCGTCCGCGGTGGGGTGGCCGGGTTCGTAGAGGCCGGTGTAGACGCACCGGCCGAGGTGTTCGACGAACGTCCCGAAGGTGCGCCGGTGGACGGGGGCCACCGCGAACGCGGGGTCGAGGGTGAGGTGCGCGGACAGCACGAAGGTCTCCTCAGCACGCGACCCGCGCCGGCCTCCGGCGCGAGATCGCCAGGCTCGTGGATCCCCCGAATTCAGGCGATCCCGATTGTTAGCGTTAACATCACAAAAAACCAACCGTCACATAGAGTGAGTGTTATTATCCCTGTCAAAACGAGTCAAATCACGATCCGGTAACCATGACGGATTCCCTGCTCATCGCATGTGACGTCCAACCTGTTGCTTTCGCCCCTGCGATCCCCCGGCCGGGCCCCCCGGCCCCGGATACGCGAAGTGACCGGAACCCGGCCCACGCCCCTCGCCCGGATACGGGCCGGCGTTTCCGGCGGACACCTTCCGATCCCCGCACCACGTGATCGCCGAGATCTCACGTGTCCGCCGTTTCGGAGCGTGACATGAACGAGGCCTGGACCGTCTCCCGGTGGGAGACATGAACCAGGTCGTGTCCGCCAAAGCCCGTCCGGCGATTCGGAGTGATCACTACTGACCATCGCCAAGGCTGAGGTGAGGGTGGCCGCCGGTCATCTGAGTAGAGGGATGCTCTCGTCAGCGTGACCGATGGATCACATAATGCCGACATGGCGTGGTTTCAAGGGAGATCCGCCCGACGAGCGACGGCCCCGCTCACGCGGGCGGAGTTCGACGCGCTTCCCGCGCGAGACCGTGCAGAACTGCACAACAGTGCCGCTGACAGCCGTCGTCAGCTCGTCACGACCTTGGTCCAGATCGCGACGACCGTCGCGGTGTTGATCAGCTTGATCTTCACGGCTCAAGGGCTCACCCAGACAGCCCAATCGCTTGATGCCGCACGAGAAGAGCAGCGGATCGCACGCGAAGGGCTCTCCGTCGCGCGGAAAGGGCAGATCGCCGACCGTTTCAGCAGGGCCGTCGAACAACTCGCCAGCAAGAGCACCGACGTACGGATCGGCGGCATATACGCCCTCGAAGGTGTCGCCAAAGAGGACGTCTCCTATCGGGACACCACGATCGACCTTCTCGCCACCTACGTCGTCGGGCATGGCCTGAAGGGAGCGGACCTCCAGCCGAGAGACATCCAGGGCGCGCTCACGGTGCTGGGCAGAGCTCGCCCTGTCAACCCCGAGGCCGGCTGGCTACAGCTTGGGCGCGCACGAATCCCCGGCGCCAGGCTGAGAGGACTTCACCTGGCTCGCTCCAACCTCATGCAGGCAGATCTCAGCGAAGCACTCGTCGACGACACCGACCTCTCCGAAGCCGACCTGCGCGCCACCGATCTGAGCGGCGCCTACCTGATCAAAGCTTCCCTGGTCAATGCCAATCTCAATTTGGCCGATCTGACCGGCGCCCGACTCCTCTCGACCGACCTCAGCCACGCCAATCTTTACGCCGCGGACCTGACCAACGCCGACTTCACGAACGTGAAACTGACCGGCACCCAACTCGGCCACGCCAAGCTGGCCGGCGCAACCGGGCTGCCATCTGTCGATCAGCTCAAGAAGATCGTCGAGTGGGACGGCGACACAGTGTGGCCCCGACCTCATGCGACCTCAGGAGGGTAGAGGTCCTTTCCTTGACGGGGTTCTCCTCGTCTGGCCCCGAAGTGACCGCACGCGGCGCTCACGCACGGCCTGATTCTCGGCGGGCGTCTCGGCCGTCAAGACGACCAGGCCGCATCTACTCGCCATCAGCACGAATGGTCAGGCAGAGCCTGGCTCCAGAGGGTGACGTGGACGGAGGGGCGGAACCGGCCGACGTCGACGCCCGGGCCGCGCGGCATGGCCTGCGTGGCGCGCGGGTTGGTGACGAAACGGATGAGTTCGGCCGCCGCCGACGACGTGTCGCGTTCGGCCGGGCTCAACGCGGCCCACACCCCGTCGAACCGGCAGGCCAGCCCGGCGACGCGGACCAGGCTGCCGTTGGCCGGGTCCTGCGCGATCACGAAGGAGACCGTCGGCGCCACGCCGTCGTTGCGCTTGACCTCCTCCAGCGCCGCGGCGTGACTTTGGAAGATCTGCCGGTGCTCCTCGGGAACGCCGACACTCCGCAGGAGCGCGGGAATCACGCCGATGTCCGCCGCCGATCGGCGGGCTCAATAATGTAGATTAGATCTAAGTAATATTCGATATTACTAAGGTAGGATCGATGATATTTGCGGGCAGGGCCTTCGACCTCGGCCAGCTGGACGCGCAGTTGCGGCTCGTGCTGGAGGGGAAGGGAGGGACGCGCGGCCGGGCGGTGATCGTCACCGGCCGCAGGCGAGTGGGCAAGTCACGCCTGGTGCAGGAGTTCTGCGATCGCTCCGGCCTGCCGTACGTCGTCTTCCAGGCGACGAGGGGGCGCGGCCCGGCCGCGGAGCGGAGCGACTTCGCCGAGGCCGTCGCCTGCTCCGGGCTCGCGGGCGGCGAGCTTGTCCAGGGGACGGCGCCACAGGACTGGAACCACGCGCTGCGGTCGCTGGCGCTGGCCGCGGGTGACGAGACCCCGTGCGTCGTCGTTCTCGACGAGGTCCCGTGGCTGATCGAGCAGGACGGGGAGTTCGAGGGGGCCCTGCAGACCATCTGGGACAGATATCTGTCGGCCCGGCCGATCCTGTTGATCCTGGTCGGAAGCGACCTGTCCGTGATGGAGTCCTCGCAGGAGTACGGCCGTCCGTTCTTCGGCCGGGCCGTTCGCATGACGTTGAAGCCGCTCGATCTCCATGACGTCGCCGACATGACGGGGCTGCCCGCCGCCGACGCGGTGGACGCGCTGCTCATCACCGGAGGCTTCCCCGAAGTGGTCCGGTCATGGGAACGGGGTCTGGCCAGGACCGACTTCCTGCGCGACAGCCTCGCCAGCCCGCTCTCCCCTCTTCTCGCCGCCGGAGAGTTGTCCCTGCTCGGAGAGTTTCCCTCGGCGACACACGCCCGGGCCGTGCTGGAGACCATCGGGGCCGGAGAGCGCACCTTCAGCGCGATCGCCGCCAACGTGGGAGGGGCGACGCCGTTGCCGTCCGGCACCCTGGCGCCGATCCTCACGAACCTGGTCGCCAAACAGGTGGTGGCGGCCGACCTCCCCCTCTCCGACCGGCCCGACACCAAGAACAAGCGCTACCGGGTGGCCGACCACTATCTCCGGTTCTGGCTCGCGTTCCTGCGGCGGGCCATCGCCGACAGCGAGCGCGGCCGGCCGGATCTGGCGTCGCGGCGGATCGAGCGTTCGTGGACGACCTGGCGAGGCCGCGCGATGGAACCGCTCGTGCGCGACTGCCTGGCCAGGATGCTGCCGGACGACGAATGGCCCGACACCGAGGTCGTGGGCGGGTGGTGGAACCGGCAGAACAATCCCGAGATCGACCTCGTGGGCGCGGACCGGGAGCCGGTCGCGGGCCGGGTCCATTTCGTCGGCTCGATCAAGTGGCTCGACGCGCGGCCCTTCGACCGCCACGACTACGACGCTCTGGTCCAGGGCTCCGCCGCCGTCCCCGGCGTCACCACCGGCACGCCGAAGGTGGCGGTCTCCAGAGCGGGGTTCGAGCCGGGACTTCCACTGGCCGCGGCCTGGACCCCTGAGGACCTGCTGGCGGCCTGGCAACGCTGAGACCACGCGACCCGCGGCGGGACCCGCGACGAGAAAGGAGCGAAGGCCGTACATTCGGCGCATGGATCCTCGTGACGGCGTGGTCGAGCTTGTTTCATCGGGTGGCGGCCTCGGTGCCCGCCTACGGCGCGTTCCTCGCCGAGCACGGCGTGGCCGCCGAGCGGGTCAGGACCTACGAGGACTTCGCCCGGCTGCCGCTGACCGCCAAGGACAACTACACGCGCCGCCACCCGCTGCCCGAGCTGTGCCGGGACGGCACCGTCGGGGACATGATCGCGGTGTCGTCGGGCTCCACCGGCACCCCCTCGTTCTGGCCGCGCTCGGCCGCCGACGAGGAGGTGATCGCCGAACGGTTCGAGCAGGTCTTCCGCGACGCCTTCGACGCCGCCGGGCGCAGGACGCTCGCCGTGGTCTGCTTCGCGCTCGGCACCTGGGTGGGCGGGCTGTTCACCCTCGCCTGCTGCCGTCACCTCGCCGCGAAGGGCTACCCGATCACCGCGGTCGCCCCCGGCAGTGACCGGCGCGAGATCCTCCGGGTGATCCCGGAACTGGCCCCGCACTTCGACCAGGTCGTGCTGCTCGGCTACCCGCCGTTCCTCAAGGACGTGATCGACACCGGGGTCGCGCAGGGCCTGCCCTGGGCCGACTACTCGGTCAAACTCGTCACCGCCGGAGAGGTGTTCAGCGAGGAGTGGCGCACCCTCGTCGCCGAGCGGACCGGCATGACCGATCCCGCCCGCGACACCGCCTCCCTCTACGGCACCGCCGACGCCGGGGTCCTCGGCAACGAGACCCCGCTGTCCATCCGCGTCCGCCGCTTCCTCGCCGACCGCCCCGAAACGGCCAGGAAGCTGTTCGGCGCCTCCCGCCTGCCGACCCTGGTCCAGTACGACCCCCGGGTGCGCTTCTTCGAGGAGCACGAGGGCACCCTGCTGTTCTCCGGCGACAACGGCATCCCCCTGATCCGCTACCACATCGCCGACGAGGGCGGCCTGATCCCCCACGACCGCATGCTCGCCTTCCTCGCCGAGCACGGTTTCCACCCCGGCGACGACGGCCCGGACCTGCCGTTCGCGTACGTCTTCGGCCGCGGGCACTTCACGGTCTCCTACTACGGGGCCAACGTGTACCCAGAGAACATCGGTTCAGGCAACCATTCTTTCGAGATTGCCGGTTGGCATGAGGATCGTCAGGTCTGCATGGCAGGAGTGTCCCTCTAGCCCCGACCTGGGGAAACACAGATCTGCAAGCTAGAGGACTCTCGCAACGGGGAGATGGTCAACATTTTCCGATCTTGAACCGCGACAATTATCTCTACAGGGTTAAAGGCGATCCGCCTGCGGCGTCTCGCCGCGCGTCGGGCGGTCGCTGGCCGCGCTGCGGCTCTTCGGCCGGTCGCGGCCGCGCCGCCCACGCGCCAACAGCCTGATAGTGAACCGCCCCAAGAGTAGAGAAGATGCCTCCGGCGGGGATCTCCGGCCCCGAGGTGATCGTCGCGCGGAACCCGACGGCTTCGGTGTGGCTGAGAAGTCCTGATCACCTCGTACGCCGTCGACCCAGGCAAGCCCAGCAGGCCAGCCCCTCCGGCTCAAGCCCGGCCGTGCAGGCAGGACAATCAGCGGGGGAGGAAGGTCACCGGGAGGCATGTACACGCAAGGCCAGGCTTGATCCTCCGTCCCCGGCCTGCTGCCGCTTCGCGATGGGTCGACGGCGTACGAGGTGATCAGGACAGAGAACATGTGCGGGACCGCACCAAGGGCTGAAAGGTGTCGAAGCGATGGATGTAACGATCCTCATGATTTTCCAGGAGTAACCATCTGAACTTTGGCGTGCGGTTCATCATGGGGCCATGACGCGCAGGTGGCGGGTAGCGGGCGGGATAACGACAGGGCTCGCTCTAGTCGTGCTGGGAGTGCTGTTGTTCAAGGTCGGCCTCGATGATGCCGACAAGTGGGCCAGTGTGCTCGGTGTATTTGCGACGCTGTTCGGCCTGGGCATCTCCGGGTACAGCGCAGTGCTCAGCCGCCGTGCTCTGCAGTCCGGCCCGCCAGTCACAGGAGTGCAAGCGACGGCGTCCGGGACGCGGTCGATCGCGGCGCAGACCATCTCCGGGACCGTCTCCACCGGTGACACTGCGCCCAGAGGCCCAACCGAGAAGAACCCGATAGGCAACGCTCCGCAGACCACTCCCGCGCCCGCCGCCGAGGTGGTTCAGGTGACGGTGACGGCGTCCGGAACGCGGTCGATCGCGGCGCAAACCATCTCCGGGACCGTCTCCACCGGAGACGACACCACAAGCGACCGCTGAGAGCCGCCCGATGGGGGACATGATGCCGCAGCGTCGTACGGGGATCGAGGCGTCGGGCGACAGGTCGGTGGCCGCCGAGCAGATCCGTGGAGTGGTGACCACGGGGGACTGCTCACCGGTGGACAACCGAGTGATCCAGCTGGAGTCGGGAACGCTGCGGGCTCCGGCCGAGGTGCACTTGGCGGCAGCGTTGACGAACTTGCCCGATGGGCCTGCCGCGGTGTTCGTGGGACGCGAGAGTGTGCTGGCCCGGCTCGGCCGCGAGCTATCCAGAGACCGGGCGCGGGTGGTCATTGGCCAGGTGATCCACGGCCTGGGCGGCGTCGGCAAGACCGAGCTGGCCCGCCAGTACGCCACTGTCGGCCGGGACTGCTACCGGCTGAGGTGGTGGATCACCGCCGAGAGCGCCGAGCAGGTCCAAGCTGGGCTAACCGCGCTGGCCGAGCGGCTTCACCCGCCGACGGCGCTGGTCCTGACCGGGGAGCAGGCGGCCGACTGGGCTCGGGGATGGCTGCAGGCCCACGAGGGTTGGCTGCTGGTGCTCGACAACGTCGAAGACCCAGCGCAGGTGCGGGATCTGCTGGGCCAGCTCCACACCGGGCACATCCTGGTTACCACGCGTCGCCTAGCGCGCTGGCCCGTCGGCGTCCAGCCGATCCCTCTGGAGGTATTGGATGAGCACGCAGCGGTCGAGCTGATCGCCAGGGTCGGCGAGCGGGACCGGCCTGAAGACCGGCCCGCCATCAAGGAGATTGCCGCGGAACTGGGGCATCTGCCGCTGGCGCTGGAGCAAGCTGGCGCCTACATCCGCGAGTCTCGCATCAGTCCCGATTCGTACCTGTCGCTGCTGGCTGCCCATCCCGCGCACATGTACGCCGCATCCCCCGAAGAGGGAGACGCCGAGCGCACCATTGCCCGGCTCTGGCGCGCTCATCTGGAGGCCGTCGGCAGGCGCAACCCCTACGCAGTGCAACTGCTACGTGTGCTGGCCTGCTACGCCCCCAACGACATCCCTCGCGACATCCTGGACGCTGGCGGTGACCGGCCCATGGTGCTAGACGCGCTGCGGCTACTGCACTCCTACAGCCTCATCACCCTGACCGAGGACACCGTGGCAGTTCACCGGCTCGTCCAGGCCGTGGTCGCGGCCGAGGACGAGACCGGGGCGGCTCCGGAGGAGGACTCCGCTCCGGACCTGGCGCTGACCTGGCTGACCGATGTCTGGGTGGCTTCGGCGGAGTTGCCTCCGGCCGAGCGGCGCATGCGGCGGCGCTCACTGAGCCCGCATGCGGAGATCTTGATCCGCCGTCACCGGATCAGCACCGAGTCCCAGCAGGAGAACGTCCAAGTATTCCGTGAAGCCGCCGACCACGAGCGGGAGGAAGGAAACTACCATCGCACCCACGTATTCGCATCTTATGTTCTGGCCATTTGTAGAGCCGCTCTAGGTGAGGAGCATCCGGCCACGTTGATCGGCCGGAGCAATCTAACGCTTGTACTGGGGCAGTTGGGGCGGTGGGCCGAGGCGGAGGCGGAGCATCGGGCGGTGCTGGAGGTGCAGCGCCGGGTGTTGGATGAGGAGCACCCGGACACATTGATCAACCGGGGAAATCTGGCGCTCGTGCTGGGGTGGTTGGGGCGGTGGGCCGAGGCGCAGGTGGAGCATCGGGCGGTGCTGGAGACTCGGCGCCAGGTGTTGGGTGAGGAGCACCCGGACACATTGACCAGCCGGAACAACCTGGCGCTCGTATTGGGGCAGTTGGGGCGGCTGGCCGAGGCGGAGGCGGAGCATCGGGCGGTGCTGGAGGTGCAGCGCCGGGTGTTGGGTGAGGAGCACCCGGACACATTGAGCAGCCGGAACAACCTGATGTTCGTGCTAGGGAAGCTGGGGCGGTGGGGCGAGGCGGAGGCGGAGCATCGGGCGGTGCTGGAGGTGCAGCGCCGGGTGTTGGGTGAGGAGCACCCGGACACATTGAGCAGCCGGAACAACCTGGCGTTTGTGTTGGGGCGGTTAGGGCGGCTGACCGAGGCGGAGGCGGAGCATCGGGCGGTGCTGGAGGTGCAGCGCCGGGTGTTGGGTGAGGAGCACCCGGACACATTGAGCAGCCGGAACAACCTGGCGTTTGTGTTGGGGCGGTTAGGGCGGCTGACCGAGGCGGAGGCAGAGTATCGGGCGGTGCTGGAGACTCGGCGCCAGGTGTTGGGTGAGGAGCACCCGGACACATTGACCAGCCGCGGAAATCTGGCGTTGGTGTTGGGGCGGTTGGGGCGGTGGGCCGAGGTTGAGGTGGAGCATCGGGCGGTGCTGGAGACTCGGCGCCGGGTGTTGGGTGAGGAGCACCCGGACACATTGACCGGCCGAAACAACCTGGCGGGCGTGCTTTGGGAACTGGGGCGGTGGGGCGAGGCGGAGGTGGAGCATCGGGCGGTGCTGGAGGCTCGGCGCCGGGTGTTGGGTGAGGAGCACCCGGACACATTGAGCAGCCGGAACAACCTAACATTCGTGTTGGGGCGGCTGGCTGAGGCCGAGGCATTGGAGTGATTTGTGGTGTCAATTCCCCGAAAACGTGGAGAACTGATGAGAATCGGACCGCAGGTAAGGCGCCATCCCATGATGTCGACCTAGGTTTCAGCCGCCGCCCCTGCTGAAATGCTGGTAGTCCTCAGCTCGTAGCACGGGTGATCTATTGGCAGGGGCCCACATAGGGTGTCATCGTGCAACAGCTCGCGCTCTTTGACCTGGATAACACGCTCGTGAATCTGGACGAGGCGTTCCAGACGTGGGCTGCAGAGTTCGCCGACGGGTACGGTCTTGGATGCGAGGCGGTTAACTGGCTACTCGCTCTCGACCAGGCGGGTTATCCGCATCATGAGGTCTTCTTCGCCAAGGTTCGCGAGTATTTCACTCTCACCGAGTCGGTCGAGGAGTTGTGGGGCCGCTACCGCCGGCGCATGCCGTACCTGGTGCGCTGTCAGCCCGAGATGATGGACGGCCTAGCTCGACTGCGTGCGTTAGGCTGGAAGGTGGCTATCGTCACCAACGGGACGGCGGACAATCAGCTCGGCAAGATTCAGCGGACAGGACTGGCCGAGGCCGTCGACGCCTACGCGCTGTCCGGGCTCGAAGGCATCCGCAAGCCTGATGCTTGCCTGTTCGAGATCGCCGCCAAGCGTTGCGGCATGGTCCTTGCCGATGGGGGATGGATGGTCGGCGACCACCTGGTGTCCGATATCGGTGGGGACGGGCGGCCGGCCTTCGCACGGCCTGGGTCGATCGGGGACGTCGCCCGGCCAGGAACACGAGGCGGACCACGTTGTCACGGACGTGCTGCAGGCGGTTCGCTGACCAGTTCGGAAGCGAGGGAGACTCAAACGTCGATCTTGCTAACGCGACTGCCAACAACAGCGCTGGACGTCCATGGACAATCGTGGACTGAGGAACCTCATGAAGCCCGCCCGAGCAGGCTCGGAAGACAACCGTGGACGGTCCTGGACGATCGTGTTCTAACTCGTAATGAAGGGTCTTCAGCGCTCTTAGTAATCCCTCTATAGCGAGTGCGGCGCCTCAGGGGAAGTCGATGATGTCTGATCTCGAAAAGTGATTGCGATGACGAGCGTCGTCGTAACCAGTAGGTGCCATCGGATCATCGTGACCATGCCTAAGAGGTGCTCGCCGCCCACAACGCCGATAACCGCCACGAACCACTCAAAGATGGTCAAAACGAAAAGCGCACCGGCTCCCAGGACGACACGGTGCCACTTCTAGCTCGCGGCAATGCCGCCGGTCGCTGCGGTCAAGGCGATGAGCATGATCAACACGCTGTCTACATCGGCCTTTTGGGACGAGGCTCCAGGGGTGTTTCCGGTGTCGCACCTTAACGGCACCCCAGGAGGCCTATCGCCCGTATCCGGTTAGCTATGCTTCATGGTTTCCCAGAGGATCTGAAAGATGATCCAGAGGGCGAGTTTGACTACTTCGAGGAAGGTGCGAATCCGCCAGTACAGAGCGGCGCGCCTATGATCGTCTTGTCCAACGGGGGTAAATTTGATCATGAATATATCCTCGTTCTTCCGGACAGCAGAGGGTGGCCGGGCGCCCTACGCCGAGGTTGGCTAGCTCGGTGCAACTCCAGAAGACTCCGCAGGACGCGATGTCCGGTAGTTAGATGGACGCATTCACCCCAACTGATGACGGATCAAGCAAGCGCTCGGACAGGTTGCAATCGTGATGGGACAACCATCTGTTGACAACTGCCCACTGGTCGTACGCTGGGGGACACGATCGGACAGCGGCGGACAGGGGCTGAAGCGTGAACGAGGCGCCATACACCCAAGATTTAGAAGAGTCACTGGCCGCGGCGAATACCTGCGAGAGCCTCGCCACGGTGTTACGTCAGCTACATGCTCGGGCTGATAACCCGTCGCTGCGGACGTTAGAGCGATGGGCAGCTAATAGGCCGGGGGCTGCAACGCTATCGAAGTCCACAGTCGCCGATATGCTTAAAGGGCGCCGATTTCCTAAGAAAACTGTGCTAATCACTTTTGTACAAGCATGTGGCGTCAATGAGGTGACACCTTGGCGGCTAGCCTGGGAGCGGATTGCTGATTCTGAACACAATCGCTCTGATACCCAGACACCCAGACTGGAGCGACTGCGCGAAGAGGTTTTAACCGAGGCTCATCAGCAGGCCAATACGATTATCATCGAGGCCAAGAATATGGCCAATCAGATTGTTACTGATGCCCATGCGCGCGCAGCTGATATAATTAAAAAAGCCCAGAATGCCACTTATCGTGCCGCTTCTCCAAAGGAAGTGCCATGGAAGGGCGAACAAGCACCAAGGCTCGGGAAGAGTCTTGTCTCGGAGGATAAGGGAACGCCAAGTTCCAATGAATCGTCCCTGCCCCTCCTTAATCGCCGCGATGTAAACATAGCCACCGTCGCCAGACCTCGTCGCGGCAAAGACCTTGAATTCGAAGTTCTACTAACCTTGAACGAGGCAGTCGAGGGCATCACACTGTCGCTCCAGCTTCCAAAGACAGACTTATGTGCCCTTTGCAGTGGCATTGGAGCAAGAGTCGGTACCTTACCTAGAATTTGCCCAATGTGCGTGATTCGCAGAACGACTGATCGCAATCATGAGAGCTCTTCACCGTCTGATCGGTGCCAGGACTGCGGCGATCGAGGCTTCGTGATCAATTACCCATGCCCAGTGTGCGATGGTAGCGGTCGCGGCAAGACCGCCACTACTCGCACCATCCAGGCTCGGATTCCAGGAGGCATCGGCGATGGTCAACGAGCCCTACTGAGAGGACAAGGGGAACCTGGCGAAAGCGGCGGCCAAAACGGCGATCTTTACATTCTTGTGAAAATTACACGGCATGAGCGATTTGGCCGTCATGGAGACGATCTAACGATCACTATTCCAGTTACATCCAAAAAAGTCGAGCAAGGCGGAGAGATTGAAATTTTACCTTTCCATGGCGGCTTAATCACCCTGCGCATTCCAGCGGGAACTCCGAACGGCCGCACGTTTCAGGTTCGGGGTCACGGCCTACCTCGCAAGGATGGCACCAGGGGGGATTTGCTCGTAACTATCGATACAGGCAAGCCGCTGAAGCCCACTGACTTGTTGGATGAGGCCAGACGTCGAGATTTGCAAACATAGCGCCTAGAAGCCTCTTTCAAGAAGATACCACGCCTCTCCTGTATCTTACATTGCAGCTAAGCGGCTACGTCATAGGCATCAATCCTGACAACAATATCCTTAAGCAGACTTACCCCAACTACCGCATACCCCTCTGAGCACGTTTTCTGGCATTCAACTAAAACGACCGGTATCCATAAAAAGCGGACAGCAATTCACCATATATGCCGAGAGTGGATATAAGAAAATGCCACGTGGCCCGGTCGCAGCTTCGAGAGCTTTAAAAATGGGGATGGACTAGGGGCCATACGGTCAACCATTGGCACCGTAGTAGGCGTGGCGGCGCCGTCCCTCCGGTCCCACGCCGCCACGCCCGTCTATCGGACCCGTCCCGACAGCAGAGCCGTCCAGGTGAGCCGTGCCTCGCTGATCGACCAGCGGCAGGTCTCGAAGATCTGCGGCTTGCCGTCGAGCTGTACTGTCCGGCGGATGAACGCTTGTCCCCCGCCCTCGCACAGCTCGTAGAGCGTTGCTCGGCATGCACAGGTCCAGGCCACCGGCCGTGCACGAGCAAGCGTGCGGTACGGCGGTCGCCAGTCCAGGCGCACATGATCCCGTTGGGCCATGGCCACATGAGGACTCATGCACTGGTCGAGCAGCAGGTGTGCGTTCTGCTCGGCCATGAGCACACCATAAACCATCCACGCCATAGCGCGCTATAGCGCACCTAGCGCGCTGTCCATCGCCATGGCGCGCAGTAGCTCCCTACGGTGATCACCGTGGTGGAGTTGAAGGCGAACCAGCCCAGGTGGCGACAGGTACACGCGATCATCGCGGAGCGCATCCGCTCTGGTGAGTACAAGGCGGGTGAACGCATCCCGTCTCTTCTCGATCTCGTCGACGAGTTCGGCATCGCCAACGCCACCGGCCAGAAGGTCATGCGCGCTCTTCGTACTGACGGCCTGATTCGCACCGAGCCCGGCATGGGCAGCTTCGTGACCACACCGGAGGAGCGCCAGGAGTCCGCGCCCACCGACAAGACCGAGTAGGTGAGCTTCACGGTGTCCTTGCCCTGATCTGAGCCAGCGTCGGCAATGGGCTGACGGTCGTGGTGTCGCCGGCCGAACTCGCTTCGCGAGCCCTTCGGGTGCCTGCGGCATTCCGCCGGCCACACCACTCGGCGCAGGGACACCTCGTCACTAATCCTTCTCGCGGGCGATCCGGCGAGAGGCGGCGATGCCCTGCCTGGCGAGTTCGGCCCAGAACGGTTCTCCGTGCCGATGGCCGCTACCGCCGTACGTCCACTCGGAGACCGTGAGCGTGTTGCCCTCGTCAGGATCAGGCAGGCCCAGAAGCATCCGAGCCCGTACGGCGCGATAATCGGCACGCGTCTGGCGCAGTGCTCCCAGGGTCGTGGAGTAGTGACGGCTCTTGGATGAGAAGTGGCCACGGTACCCCAGCATGTGGGACCAATGGCGGAGAGGAAGGTCCCGGTACTCCGGAAGGTCGTCGAGGAGAAGACAGGTGTAGATCATGCGCCGGGCGTGTTCGGTGACGTCCAGGTTCCGGACCTCCCACATGTGGCGGACGGGACGGTCAACGGTTCCGGCCGACTCCGCGCCCTTGGTGGCGTACTTGGCCACATAGGAGGCCACGCGGCGGTCGCTCACGCCGTCGAGGTCGGCGGAGACGTAGACCGGGCGCACATCGAGTTGGTCGCCCCATCGCAGCGACACGGGACGCTCGCCATGCACGGGAATGACGACCTGGTAAGCCGCCTGGCGGATGGCCTCATCCAGCAGCGGGACGGTCGCCCAGTCCGGCGGGTGGTCAGCCGGGCCGTCCGGGCCGTCGAGGCGGATCACGGCATGGAAGTGAACCAGGCCGCGCGCCTGATATTCGGCGACCTTGGCGTACGAGAGCCGGAGCATGCTCCGCAGGTCGGTACGGCTGATGCCGAGCAGCCGTGTGAAGACGGACGGGACGGTCTTGGTGAACTCCCGCCAGAGCCGACCCGCGTGGGCGTTCCACAGCACCGCGCCTTCATAGTCATAGCAACTCATGCAGAGGGGTTGTCCGACCTGGGGGTCGTCACGGTCATGGCGGGCACCGCAGCCCTCGGGACGCCCGTGCTCACAGACGGGGAGGTCGCGCCGGGGACGACACGGCAGGGTCTTGCCGTCCTTCTCCCGGTGGCCGTGGACCGCGCCGAAGGAGGGGGCGGTGAAGGTGGCGAACACGCGAGGGTGAGCGCTGACGTCCTCGGGAACGCCCTTGCCGCCGCGCAGGCCGGAAATGATCAGGTGGTAGGTGTCGTCCTTGTAGGTCGCCGAGCAGGCAGGGCAGCGCGACGCGCGCCGGTTGCCGCACGCGGTCAGCAGGAAGCCGGTCGGTTCGTCGGCGGTCCGGTAGACGTCCAGGACCTCACCCGTTCCGGCGTCCACGGTGATGCGTTCACCGTGGAGCCGGACGGGCTGGGCACAACCGCCGGTGGCGTACAGCATGCGCTGCCACCGTCCGAAGTCCGGCATGGCCGCGCGCTCCATGGCGGCGAGCACATCGGAGGAAAAGGACGGAACCTCTCTCACGCGGCGTTCTCCTTCTTCTCGGTCTCCTTGCGTCGTGATGCGGTGGCACGAGCTGTCTCCGTCTCCTCGACGAACTCGATGCCGTGGATGACGGCGATGCGTCGCCATCGATCAGCGGACCACCGGGGCGAGTCGGCGATCATGCGCTCGCACCACTCCTCGGCGAGCGCGACGTACGGCCCCATTTCTTTGGGAACCAAACAGCTCCTTTCCTCGCAGGGAGCCGCCGCTCATGTCCGGGAAAAGGCGCGCACCATCGCCAGGCATGCGGAAGTCGTATGCCTGGTGAGCGGTGGTGCTTATCAGCGAGAGCTCGGAGTGTTAAGGGTTGCGCGACTGATGAGCAGCGAGCGATGCCGGTGGTGCTGGCCTACCGCTGGCCGGGTCTCTCCAGCGGAACGGCGTGTGGTGGTCGGGTGCCCGGTGGCTTTCTTCGCTCGTGCCTGTCGCGGCTGGTTTCTCGCTGTCTTCCCGGAAATGACGGGGCTTTTGGTATCTCTCTTTGTACCACCGGGGCGACGAAATCATGCGGGCGTAAATTCCGCCTGCCGCGTCCCCTCAGACGTCCCAGGACGTCCACTGACGTACGGTGGCGTCCCATGGCGTCCAGCCGCATACGGCTGCATATGATCATCGACGACGAGAAGTAAGGGAGCTGTCGCCTCTGGGTAAGGCGAGCAGCTCCCTTGGTCGTCGAGGACGTCCTGAGACGTCTTCTCCGTCACTCGCGCCAGATCGGTTCGAGGAGGTCGGGGTTGAAGGGGGCGCGGCCGCCGCCTCTCGGATGGACGATGACCGCGTGCAGGGCATCGGTGATGTGGGCGCGCTTGCTGGACAGCGGTAGTCCGCCGTCCTCCTCGGGCAGGTACCAGCGTCGCCGGATCTCCTCCATGCCCAGCGACGCCCGAGCCTGCCGAACCTCCGCCGAGGCCGCGCGCTTGGCCCTGTCCGCCCGCAGGCGTGCCATGGTCGCCTCCAGCTCCGGGGCGACCCGGAAGTACAGCTCCGCGCTGATCTCCTTGGTCCGCCACCGGCGGGTGAGCTCGTCGAGCTGTTGCACGGCGGTCTCCAGCTCCTCCTCCCCCGTCCACTCGGAGCCGTCCGCCGACTCGAAGAAGGTGGCCTCCTCCATCTTCTTCATCACCAGCTCGGAGATGAAGAAGTCGACCACGTCGCCCCGGCGGGAAATGCCACCGCAGCCGCCCGCAGCCTTGGACGAGCATGAATAGCTGTGGTACTCGATTCCCTGGCGGCGCATCGCCCGGAGCGGTTTGTTGCATATCCCGCCCTCCGAGGTCGGGCGCCCGCAGCGGAGAATGCCGGACAGAAGATACTGACGTTCTCTTTCCTGCGGAGAGACGAGCCTCACCACGCTGCCGTCGTTGTGGACGAGCCCGCCTTTCCTGGTGTCGATGATGGCCTGAACGGCGAGCCATTCCTCAGGGGTGAGGATCGGTTCCCACTTGCCGACGACCGGGTTTCCCTCACCGTCGCGCACGATCTCACCGTCCAGCCGACGCCACCCGCAGAGCCGGGGAGCCGACAGTACGGCTTTCAGGGTCACGCTCTGCCACTTGTTGCCCCGGGGCGTCTGCAGGTCGTTGCGCTGCCACTCCCGGGCGATGGAGTGCAGGGAACGCCCGGCGATGAAGTCACGGGCGGCCTGGCGCACCAGCGGCGCCTCCACCGGGTCCAGGGTCACCCGGTCGTCCTGCCAGCCGAACGGGCGAGCACCTCCCACCGGGGTCCCGCTCTCGGCACGTGCCCGGTGTGAGCGGCGCATCCGGCGCTGCATCTTGCGGACCTCCATCTTGGAGATCACCACACCGAACAGCCCCATGCTCTCGGTGTCCTCGCTGTAGAGGTTCTTGGTCTGCTTGGAGTCGGCGAAGACCAGGCCGTCGCGCTTGGTGAACGCCTCCACGAACCGCTCGTAGTCACCGGGCCGCCGGGCAAGGCGGTCGTCGGCCACGACCACCACTCCCCGGACCGGTGTGCCGTCGTCGAGCCTCCCGGCCCGCAGCGCCCGTACCATCGCCTCGAAGGCGTCGCGGACCACGTGCGCCTTCGCGGCGGACTTGTCGTTGTCGGTGAACTCGTGCACCACGGTCCAGCCGTGCCGGGCGGCGGTCTCCCGGTTCACCGCGTGCTGGTCCTGGACGCCGTGCTCGTCCTTCCTGCCGTCCACCGAGATCCGCGCGTACGACACAACCGGGATCATGAGCCCTCCTGTGGTGAATCACAGCCTTAACTCATGTTGTACTCGGAGAACATCGCGATCGGCCTGGAGCAGCCTGAGGTCAACACCCTGGTGACCGGCAAGTTCGTGCTGGAGGTGACCGAGGACGCCGAGCGCGACCGGCACCTGACGGTCACCGTCGAGCTGGCGCCGGGCCTGCGCGGTTCCGACGAAATGGCCCAGGCGATCGGCCGCTCCATCCTCGCCCAGCTGCGCCGCCTCAACAGCGAGTTCGCCAACTACGTGCCCCCGGCGAAGCAGCCCCCGGTCGTCCACCTCCGCGAGACGGGCGACCCCGACTACTTCCCGCCCGGCGCCAAACACCGCTACACCCGGGGCTGATCGGTGGTTGGGGCGGCCGCCGCGGCGTAGGCGGCGTCGAGGCGCTCGAACGGGCCTGGGCCGTCGTGCGGCTTCGGCGGGGCGCCGAGGTGGCGGACGCGGAGCTCGTCCATGAGCTCCTCGACGAACGCCGGCCCCTCGTCGCGCATGAGCTGCTGCCGGCTCCGGAGCTCGGCGCTGCCCGCGCACCAGTCGAGGCCCCAGTTGCCGAGGGCGTAGATGATCGGAAGAGTCTGGATACCTGCTTCGGTGAGGCTGTAGCGAGCGCGCTGCCCACGCGCCGCGGTGCCGCGGGTGAGGATCCCCGCGTCGACGAGCCGCACGAGGCGGTCGGCGAGGATGTTCGAGGCGATGCCCTCGATCGACCCGGTGAGCAGCACCCGGAAGTAGCGGCGGTCGCCGAAGATGACGTCGCGCAGCACGAGCAACGACCAGCGATCTCCGAGCACCTCGACGGTGGCGTTGATCGGGCACCCGGACCGTGGTTCCACAGTTCCTCCTTGACAGGTGTTTCGCCCTCACTATAGTAGTTGCAAAACGCAATCACTACGGTGGAAGAGGAGATGATGGGCCACTTCGTATATTGGATGAACGTGTCCCTCGACCTGCGGATCGAGCAGGTCCCCGGCGACAACGGCGCGGGCGAGTGGCTGCGCATCGGCGAGGAGCTGCACCGCGAGTTCAACGCGCAGGCGCGGGCGCTCGCCCTGATGGTCCAGGGCCGGGTCATGTACGAGACGATGGAGGAGTACTGGCCACGGGCGCGCGAGGACACGTCGCTGCCGGACGTCATGCGTGAGTACGGCGAGATCTGGACCACCAAGCCCAAGGTGCTCGTCTCCCGCACCCGCCACAGCGCCGGCCACGACACCCGGATCATCGGCGGGGACGACGCGATCGAGCGACTCGCCGCCCTGCGCGCCGAGACCGACGGCGCCATCGGAGTCGGCGGCGCGGCGATCGCGACGCAGCTGCTCCGGGCCGGGCTGCTCGACGAGCTGCTGCTCTTCACCCACCCGGAGATCCTCGGCTTCGGCAGGCCGCTGTTCGACGACTACGACCTGCCGATCGAGCTCGACCTGCTCGAGCAGCGATCGTTCGAGCGGGGCGTCACGATGCATCGCTACACCGTCCGGGACGCCAAGAAGGCGAGCCCGTGCTGAAGCGGGTCGCGGACGGTGTGCCGGTCCACGAGGGCGAGTTCTGCCGGAGCGACGCCGTTGTCGTGCGGGGCCGCGATGGCGTGTCGCTCATCGACCCCGGGGTGCACGGCGACGAGCCGACCCACCTCGCGAACGACCTGTCAGATCCGGGCCAGACCGTCGCAGCGGGCCTCTCGACGCATCCGCACCGGGCCCGGATGTCGACGGGTCACCCCGGGAGCGGCAGATACTCGAACCAGTCGAAGGCCGCCGTGTTGGTGCTCGGGTCGCCGTTGGAGGAGGCGTAGAGGCCGATCATGGTGCCGGTGAAGCCTCCGGCGACGGTGGAGCTGAGGACCCGGCCGTCCACCGGGGCCTCGAGGTCGGTCCACTCGCCGGGGCGCAGCGCGTAGCGGGCCTGGTAGTCCTGGCCGTGGGCCTCCACGCCCAGCCACAGCGGGCCGGACGGGACGGCGTCCGCGCGGCCCAGGAGGGTGTCCGTGCCGCCGGACCTGCGGGTGAGTTCCAGGCCGTGCGCGGTGAGGACGAGCGTGATGTGGAAGTCGTCGTTCTGGAACAGGACGAGCCCGGCACACTCCTTGCCCCGCGGGCGGAACTCCAGCATCGTGTGGGCCGCGAAGGCGAGGTGCTGCTGCCGCCGGGCGACCAGGCTGGGCGCGGCCCGCTCGCGCAGGGTCTGCGGTCGCAGCCGCAGGGTGAGGCGGCTGTCGGCCAGGCTCCAGTACGGTTCGCGGGGCGTGCGCAGGTGGTTCCAGACCGGCGCGAGGCGCGGGGCGTCGAAGTGGTCGCAGGCGGGGGTGGCGGGCCAGCGGCGCGCGGGCGCCGAGGGGGCCTGCGCGTACGGTTCCACCTGGTCGAAGACCGGCCAGTCGTCCTCCCAGCGGACACGGGTGAGGAAGGTCTCGCGGCCCAGGTTGTAGCCCTTGGAGGCGCGGACGGCGGCCGTCGTGAGCTGGTCGCCGGCGGATCCACCACGGTCGCCGGCGGATTCACCACGGGAGCCGGCCGATCCGTTGTGGGAGCGGGCGTCGGAGGAGCCTTCGGGGGAGAGACCGTCGAGGGAACCCACGGAAGCAGAGGAGACGGGGGAAGCGGGGGAAGGGCCGTCGGCCGGAGCGGGGAGAGCGCCGTAGGGGCGGGTGGCGAGGAGGACCGACCACCACTCGCCCTGCGCGTTCTGGACCAGGTCGGGGTGGCCGACGCTGGTGATGGGATGGCGCAGCCCGAGGTGGCGGTGGGTGAGAACGGGGTTGCGCGGGTTGCCCGCGTAGGGGCCGGTGATCCGCTCTGCTCTGGCGACCATGACCGCGTGGTCCTCGGCGGTGCCGCCCTCCGAGGTGAGCAGGTAGTAGTGGGCGCCGATCCGGTAGAGGTGCGGGCCCTCGCACCAGACGCCGCCGCGCTGTGCCGCCTCCCAGATCACGTGCTCCTCGCCGAGCAGCTTGAGCGTGGCCGGGTCGAACTCGCGCAGCCAGATCTCGTTGTCGCCGTCGTGGCGCGCGGCCTCTCTCGGCCGGGTGCCGGTCATCCAGGCGCGGCCGTCGTCGTCGAAGAACAGCGAGGGGTCGAAGCCCCGGGTCTCGGGAAACCACACCGGGTCGCTCCACGGCCCGGCCGGGTCGGTCGCGGTGACCAGGAAGTTGCCCGGCTCGTCCATCAATGTGGTGATCATGTAGAAGACACCCTCGTGGTGCCGGATGGTGGGGGCGTAGATACCGCCCGAGGGCCGTACGCCGTCCAGGTCGAGCTGGGACGGCCGGTCCAGGACGTGGCCGAGCTGCCGCCAGTGCACGAGGTCGCGGCTGTGGAAGATCGGGACCCCGGGAAACCACTCGAAGGACGAGGTGACGAGGTAGTGGTCCGCGCCCACCCGGCACACCGAGGGGTCGGGGTGGAAACCGGGGATGACGGGGTTGGCGTACACGAGACTCCCTTGGTGTCCGGGTCTTCCTTCGCCCCGCGTGTCCGGGCCTTCCTTCGAACCTGATGTCCGGGCCTTCCTTCGGCCTCGATGTGTCCAAGGCTTCCTTCGGAAGGTCCCGCGACCCGGGGCCGGGCCGGTGTGGGCGGGAGTGTCAGGGATCCGCCCTGCTTCTTCGAGCGTCACGAAGGTTCCCCGGGACAGGTGACCTCCGAACACGGATCTCCGGAAGGGTGCCGGGCCCACCCCCCTGAAGGCCCGGCCCGGCACCCCCCCGAAAGCCAGGCCCTGCCCCCTGGGGGAAGGCGGACCTGGCGCTCTGGCGGTCGTGTTCACTTGGTGAGCCGGAGCACCGCCGCCGCGACGTGCCGGTGCGGCTCCCCCGGCCTTGTCGTTCCAGGTCGCTCCGGCCAGGTCGTTCCAGGTCACGCGGGCCGGATCGCCCCGGGTCGCTTCGGTCGGGCCGTTCCGGGTCGCGGCGGCCGTGCGGACGGCGTCCGGGACGTCGCCGGCCCGGACGTCGTCGGCCCGGACGTCGTCGGCCCGGACGTCGAAGCCGGGCGCGGCGTTCTCCCGGGCGGCCGGGAGGCGCGCGCCCTTCCCGGGCTCCTCGGCCCGGGCTCCTCGGCCGGGACGGGCGGGTGGGAGCGGGACGGGTGTCAGGCGTCGCCGACCGGGTCCCCGGCGCGAGAACCCTCGCCGCGCAGGTTCTCGGCGAGCAGGTCGAGCAGCGGCTGCCGCCGGACGCAGCGGGCCAGGGCGAAGGAGTCGGCCAAAGCGGTCAGTTCCTCGTCGGAGCAGCCGCGCAGCAGCTCCGCGTACTCGGGCAGGAGCGCCTGCGCGATGAGGATGTGCCGGATCAGGTCGTCGGTCTGGTAGCGGGCGCCCCACGGGTAGGGGTTCCAGGACGGGAACTCGGTCTCCATCAGCCGGTGCAGCGGGGCCAGGTCGCTCGCCGCCTCCTCCATCGTCGAGCCCCACCGGTCGGCGCCCAGCCGTCCCTTCTTCGCGATGAAGTCACCGAACCGGCTCATGTACGGCTCGCCCGCGCTGACCAGGCCCTGCAGCCCGACGTCCTTGTATGTCCACAGCGACCAGCCGGCCTCGTACGAGTCGAAGATCTCCAGCTGGTCGCTGAGGATCCGGTAGCGCTGCCGGTCGATCTCCGGGTCGCCGGTGTAGACGGGCCCGAACTCGCCGACCCAGATGGGGGTGCCCGTCTCGCGCTGGAAGGCGGTCCGCCGCTCGAAGGCGAGCTCCAGCTGGGTCCGGTCCACCCACTCGCCGCGGGTGTGGCCGGGGTAGGGGCCGCCGTGCGCGAACCCGGCCAGGGCGTAGTCGTGGCAGACGAAGACCGTGTTCTCGTACACCTCGCGGAAGATCGAGAAGTCGGTGGAGTAGGTGTTGCCGTCCAGGAAGAGCACGTGGCGCGGGTCGACCGCGCGGACGGCCTTGACCAGGCGGTCGTAGAAGGGGCCGACGACCCGCCCGCTCTGGTCGCCCGGCTCGTTGATCGGGTTGTATCCGGCCACCCAGGGGTTGTTCCGGTAGCGGTCGGCCACCACCTCCCACAGGTGGACGGCGCGGTCCTGGAAGTGCCGGTGCTGCCAGAACGCGGCGACGTGGGTGGGGTTGTCGGAATGCCAGTGCTGGTTCTGCGCGCCGGGCAGGGCGTGCAGGTCGATGACGCTGTGGATGCCGTGCTCGGCGAGCAGGCCGATCACCCGGTCCAGGTGGCGGAAGCCGTGCTCGACGATCTCGAAGGGGCGGTCGTCGGACTCCAGGTGGCGGTAGTTGATCGGGATGCGGACGCAGTTGACGCCGAGCCCGGCGAGCAGCGCGGCGTCGTCCGCGCCGAAGAACGAGGTGAGCAGCCGGTCGAAGAACATCTCGGCCCGGTCCTCCCCCAGCACCTCCCGGACGGCCTCGCGCATCGCGGACTCGTTGGCCGGGTAGCCGGTGATGAAGTTCTCCATGTTCAGCCAGCCCCCGAGGCCCACTCCACGCAGCCGTACCGGGGTGCCGGCCGAATCGACGAGACGGGATCCGGCGACACTCAGGGTCATGGTGTCTCACTCTCTACGAATCGACCTATGCGAATACGACGGTCTCTCCGCACCGCGGCGGAATCCGGGTCAGCCCTTGGTGGCACCGGCGGTGAGGCCGCTGATGAGCTGGCGCTCGGCGACGGAGTAGAAGGCCAGGGCGGGGACCATCGCGACGATGACGTAGGCCAGGACCCTGGCGATGTCCGTCATGTACTCCCCTTGGAACTGCTGTACGCCGAGCGGCAGGGTCCACAGGCCGGGGTCGTTGAAGACCACCAGCGGCAGGAAGAAGTTGTTCCAGCTCGCCACGATCGCCAGCACCGAGACGGTGGCCAGGGCGGGCTTGGCGATCGGCAGCAGCACCCGCCAGAAGAAGCCGAAGGGGGTGCAGCCGTCGATGATGGCGGCCTCCTCGATCTCCCGGGGGATGGACCGGAAGAACGTCCGCAGAATGATCACGGTGAGCGGAAGGCCGAACGCGGCCTGCGGCAGGATCACCCCGAGCGGGTTGTCCAGCAGGCCGAACGTGCGCAGCAGGACGAACAGCGGCAGGATCGCCACCGCGAACGGGAACATCAGCCCGATGGCGAACAGCGTGAACAGGAACTCCCGGCCCCGGAAGGCGAACCGGGCGAAGGCGAAGGCGGCCATCGCCGACAGCCCCACGACCAGCACGGTGGTCGCGACCGCGATGAACAGGCTGTTGAGGAGCTGGCGCCAGAACGCGCCGGAGACGATCACGTCGGTGTAGTTGTCGGTGACCCACGGGGAGGGCAGGCCCAGCGGGTTGGTCGACATCTGGCCGGAGGTCTTGAAACCGCCGAGCAGCCCGTACAGGAAGGGGATGACGATGAAGACGGCCGCCACCCAGATGACCGCGTGGATCGGGAACGTGCGGAGCCGGGCGATCATCGGCGGTCCCCCATGGTGGTGCTGGCCCCCTCCAGGTCCCGGCGCAGGACGAACCGCTGGTAACCGAGGGCGAAGACGAGGCTGATGACGAACATGACGACGCTGATCGCGCTGGAGTAGCCGATCTGGGACCGTTTGAAGCCGTACTCGAACATGCTGACGGCCATGGTCTCCGAGGCGTGCGAGGGGCCGCCGCCGGTGAGGATCCAGACCAGGTCGAAGAGCTGGATCGTGCCGATGACGGACAGGAACGCGCTGACCCGGATGGTGGGTCCGAGCAGCGGCAGGGTGACGTGGCGGAACACGTTCCAGCCGCCGGCGCCGTCGATCCTGGCCGCCTCGCTCAGCTCCTTGGGGATGCCCTGCAGCCCGGCCAGATAGATGATCATGTGGAACCCGAAGTACTTCCAGGTGATCACCAGGAACAGCGAGAACATCACGGTGTCGGGCTCGGACAGCCAGGTCCAGGGCTCCATCCCCCAGGAGACCAGCAGCTGGTTGGCCAGGCCCGTATCGGGCGACAGGATCATCGAGAACAGCACGCCGATGATCGCCTCGGAGAGCATGTACGGCGCGAAGAACAGCAGCCGGTAGAAGGCCCGCCCGCGGATCCGCTGGTTCAGCATCACCGCCAGGCCCAGCGAGAGCGGCAGCTGCACCAGCAGGCCCAGCACGATCAGGATGCCGCCGTTGCGCAGGTCCCCGGCGAAGATGTCGCTCTGGAAGAGCCGGGTGAAGTTGTCCAGGCCGATGAAGTTGCTCGGCGGGCCGATGCCGTTCCACTTGAAGAGGCTGGTGTAGCCGGCCACCAGGATCGGCAGCAGCACCAGGAGGGCGAACAGGATCAGCGCGGGGAGCACGAACAGGATCGCGGTGATCCAGCCTCGGCCTCGGCGGGGGCCACCGTCCCGCCCCCGCCTCACGGCGGGCCGCTCGGGGTGAGGGGCCGGACGTGCGTCCGGCCCTGTCATCGTCGTCATCCGGGCGGCTACTCCGACTCCGACTTGGCCGTCTCGGTGATGGCCTGGACGACCTCCTCCGGCGTCTTGGTGCCTCCGATCAGCTCGGCCACGACGTCGTTGACCTCCTGGCCGACGGCCGGGGGGTACTCCTGGTCGAGGTAGAGCTGGAAGCCGCTCGCGGCAGCCAGGGTCTCGGAGACCGTCTTGATGTGGGGGTCGGTGACGGCGTCCTCCTCACCCTGCTTGAGCACGGGCAGGACGCCTCCGGCCTTCACGGCCTTGCTGTGGTTCTCCGGCTTGAGCGCGAACTTCAGGAAGTCCAGCGCGGCGGGCGGGGCGTTGACGCTCACGGCGAGGCCGCCACCGCCGCCGAACGCGTCGCCCGCGGCGCCCTTGCCCCCCTCCACTGCGGGGAAGGGGAAGAAGCCGAGGTCGTCGCCGAGGCCCTTGCCGGAGTCCTTCTGCACGGACGGGGCCCACTGGCCCATCAGCTCCATGGCGGCCTTGCCGTTCGACACGTTCGCGGCCTGGCCGTCGGGGGTGGAGTAGTCGGCGCCCAGGAAGCCCTTCTGGAACGGCTGCAGGTCGACGAGTTCCTTGAGTTTCTGCCCGGCGGTGACGAAGTCGGGCCCGGTGAAGTCGTTGGTGGTGCCGGCCTGCTTGAGCGCGTCCAGCCCGGCCACCCGCATCGCCAGGTAGGCCCAGTAGTAGTGGCCGGGCCACTTGGCCTTGCCCGCGAGGGCGATCGGGGTGGTCCCGCTCGCCTTCAGCTTCTTGACCGCTTCCAGGTACTCGGTCCAGGTGGCGGGCGGGGTGGTGATGCCGGCCTTCTTGAACAGCGCCTTGTTGTACCAGAAGCCGACCATGCCGATGTCGGTGGGCAGCCCGTAGGTCTTGCCGTCGAACTGGTAGGCGGCCAGGGCCGCCGGGGTGATGCCGCCGATGGTGTCGGCCGCGTCGGCCGACAGGTCCTTCACCAGGCCGGCCTCGATGTGCTGCTTCAGCACGCCGCCGCCCCAGGTGGAATAGAGGTCGGGTGCCTTGCCCGATTGGGTGAGCGTGGCGAGCTTCGGCTTGTAGGAGTCGTTCTCGATGGAGATGTTCTTGATCGTGACGTTCGGGTGGGCCGCTTGGTATTCCTTGATGGTATTGGCCCAGAACGTCTTGAGGGGGTCCGCCGTCGCCAGGTTCCAGAACTCGAAGGTGACCTTCTCCGAGCCGGTGCTCGCGCCTGCCTGGGCCCCCTCGCCGTCTCCGCTCGTGCTGCAGGATCCGAGAAGCAGAGCGGATGCCGCCAGAGCCACCACGCCTCGCCGACTCAGCATGGATATCCCCTTTCGGGAGTTAGCCTGAAATTTTCATATATTCCCCGAATATTTCGTGATCCGGAGGATAGGTAAATTCGCGGTTACCCGTCAATAGCCCCGAGGTAGCGATCCCGGACGTCAGCGACCACCACCCTGGGGATCCTCCGAAAGGTTTCAGTTAGTATTCGCCGCATGCCAAGCAAGCCGCGCGTGACGATCGCTCTGATCGCCGAGGAGGCCGGGGTCTCCGCGCCCACGGTCTCGAAAGTCATCAACGGGCGGCCCGAGGTCGCGTCCGAGACCAGGCAGCGGATCGAGCATCTGCTGCACAAACACGGCTACCGGCGCAGGACCGGCCAGGCCGACGCCCCCGTCGGCCTGGTCGACCTGGTCTTCACCGAGATCGAGAGCCCGTGGGCGATGGAGCTGGTGCGCGGCGTGGAGACCGCGGCCCGCGAGGTCGACGCCGGGGTGGTCGTCTCGGTCCTGCACAGCCACGCGGGACCCGGCAGGGACTGGGTGGAACGGATCGCCGCCCGGCGCACCGACGGGGCCATCCTGGTCGGCTCGCGGATCAGCGCCGACCAGCACGGCCAGCTGGCCGCGAGGTCCATCCCGTTCGTGGTGGTGGACCCGGACGGCGAGCCGCCGCCCGGGGTCGCCTCGGTCGGCGCCACCAACTGGAACGGCGGCCTGGCCGCCACCCGCCACCTGCTGGAGCTGGGCCACCGCAGGATCGGCATGATCGGCGGCCCCGCCGACATGCTGTGCAGCCGGGCCCGCGTCGACGGCTACCGGGCGGCGCTGGAGACCGCGGGGATCGCGGTGGACACGGCGCTCATCAGGTACGGCGACTTCCTGGTCGGCTCGGGCCGCGACCACGGCCATTCCCTGCTGTCCCTGGAGGAGCCGCCCACCGCGATCTTCGCGGGCAGCGACATGCAGGCGTTCGGCGTCTTCGAGGCGGCCAGGCAGCGCGGCCTGCGGGTCCCCGACGACCTGTCCGTGGTGGGCTTCGACGACCTGCCGCTGGCACGTTCCGCGTGGCCTCCGCTGACCACCGTGCGCCAGCCGCTCCAGGAGATGGCGGCGCTGGCCACCCGGATGGTGCTCGGCCTCGACCGCGGCGGCCACGAGCCCCGGCGGGTGGAGCTCGCCACCGACCTCCTCGTCCGGGAGAGCACCGCCCGGCTGCCGGGCTGACCCGCCCTGTTCGGCGACCCCGCTTGACGACCCCGTCCCACCCCTTGACCGGCTGTTGACTGCCGCTCCCGAAACATTTACGGTACTTGACACGAAATGTCTCGGTAATCTTGTGAAACTTTCGGAAAGCGGGTTTCCGCATGTCTCGATGTCACAGGGCACTGCTGGCACCGGTCCTCGTACTTCCCCTCCTCGGGTTCAGTCCTGCCACTATGGAAAGCGCTTCCCCTATTCAGGTGGAACACCACGGTGTTCTTCAGCGGATCGACGGCTTCGGTTTCTCGCAGGCGTTCCGGCGCAACGAGCTGGTCCGCGCGCTGCCCGCCGCCAAGCAGCGGGAGATCCTCGACCTGTGGCTCAGCCCGGAGAAGGGGGCTGGACTCAGCATCCTGCGCCTGGGCATCGGCTCCTCCCCCGCGGGCAGCCCGTACGACCTGATGACCTCCATCCAGCCCGAGGACCCCGGCGGGCCGACCGCGCCGCCCAAGTACGTCTGGGACGGCGACGACGGCGGGCAGGTCTGGCTGGCCAAGGAGGCCAAACGCTACGGCGTGACCCGCTTCTACGCCGACGCCTGGAGCGCCCCCGGCTACATGAAGGACAACGGCTCCGACAGCAACGGCGGCACACTGCTGCCCGCGTGGCGGCAGGCGTACGCGAACTACCTCGTCCAGTACGCGAAGTTCTACGCCAAAGAGGGCATCAGGATCACCGACATCGGGTTCACCAACGAGCCCGACCTCACCGTCTCGTACGCCTCGATGCGGTTCACCCCCAAGGAGGCCGCCGAGTTCGTCAAGGTGCTCGGCCCCACCGCGGCCCGTACCGGGCTCAAGGTGGTCTGCTGCGACGCCGCCGGCTGGGCCCAGCAGCGCGAGTACACCGCGGCCATCGAGGCCGACCCCGTCGCGCGGCGGTGGGTCGCCACGCACGCCGGGCATCCCTACGTCAGCCCGGTGGACGGCCCGCTGCCCACCGACCGGCCCGTGTGGATGTCGGAGTGGTCGCCCAACGGGACCACCTGGAACGAGGCGTGGGACGACGGCAGCGGCTACGACGGCTTCGCGGTCGCCCAGCAGATCCACGACTCGCTCACCCTGGGCAAGGCGAACGGCTACGTCTTCTGGTTCGGCGCCTCGCGCGGCACCACCCGGGGACTGATCCAGATCGACGAGGCCACCGCGACCTACCGCGTCTCCAAGCGGCTGTGGGCGCTGGCCGCCTACAGCCGCTTCGTCCGGCCCGGCGCGGTCCGCCTCTCCGTCGCCTCGGCCGACCCCGCGCTGAAGGTCACCGCCTTCCGCAACACCGGGGGCTCGGAGGTCGTCGAGATCCTCAACACCGCCACCACCCCCGTCACCACCACGATCTCCACCCGGCCGGGCCGGGCCACCGCCTACCTGACCGACGCCGAGCACTCGCTCACCGCCACCCCGCTCCCGGGACTGAGATCCGGCAGGACCCTCACCCTCGCCCCCCGTTCCCTGACGACGGTGGTCGTACGGTGACGCACCCGCCCGCGGGCGGTCTCCAGGTCTCCGGTCGCGCATCGTGCTCCCCGCGACCGGAGGCCGGGAGCTCGCCCGAGTCACCCGAACCGCCCGGACCATCCGGGTCCATGACGGAAGGACGGTCCGGATGATCCGGGTGGCGGTCGTGGGCACCGGCGGCATCGCGGGGATCTGCCACCTGCCCGCGCTGCGCGCCCAGGCGCACCGGGCGCGGGTGGTGGCCGCCGTGGACGTGGACGAGGCCCGGGTCGGGGCGTTCTGCGCCGAGCACGCGATCCCGGAGGCGTACACCTCCCTGGAGGTGATGCTCGACGCCGAGCGGCCCGACCTCGTCCACCTGTGCACCCCGCCGCACCTGCACGCCGTCCAGGCGGTGACCTGCCTGAAGGCGGGCGCCTGGGTGTGGACGGAGAAACCCGCCTGCCTGTCGCTGGCCGAGTACGACCTGATCACGGCGGCCGAGGGGCCCGGATACGCCTCGGTCGTCTCCCAGCACCGGTTCGGCTCCGGCGCGCGGCACCTGCGCGCCCTCGCCCCCGAGCTGGGCCGCCCGCTCGTCGCGCTCTGCGTGACCACCTGGTACCGCGACCACGCCTACTTCGACGTGCCCTGGCGCGGCCGGTGGGAGACCGAGGGCGGCGGCCCCACGATGGGGCACGGCATCCACCAGATGGACCTGATGCTGTCGGTCCTCGGCGACTGGGCGGAGATCCGCGCGATGACCGGCACGCTGGACCGCCGGATCGAGACCGAGGACGTCTCGATGGCCGCCGTGCGCTTCGAGTCCGGCGCGATGGCCTCGGTGGTCAACAGCGTGCTGTCCCGGCGCGAGGAGAGCTACCTGCGCTTCGACTACACCGAGGCGACCGTGGAGCTGCGCCACCTGTACGGCTACCGCAACGCCGACTGGACCTCCACCTCGACGCGCTGGAACCCGCCCGAGGACCTGCCGAGCTCGCACGAGGCGCAGCTGGCGGAGCTGCTGGACGCCTACGAGCGCGGCGAGCGGCCGCCCATGAGCGGCCCCGAGGGGCGCCAGGCGCTGGAACTGATCACCGGCCTGTACGCGTCGGCGTTCACCGGCCGGCCCGTGCTCCGCTCCGACCTCACCCCCGGCCACCCCGCCTACCACAGCCTGGACGGACACGCATGGAGCTGACCCTCACCGAGCGCGGCGTCGAGATCCTGCGCTACGTCTACCGCCCGCGGACGCCGGTCTTCGAGTCGCCCAAGCCGTACTTCCACCCGATCAGGACCCTCGCCGGAGACGCGGTCAGCGCCTTCCGCCCGCACGACCACCGCTGGCACAAGGGCCTGCAGATGACCGTCTCCGACCTGTCGGGGCAGAACTTCTGGGGCGGCGGCAGCTACGTCCGCGAGGCCGCCGGCTACGTGGACCTGCCCAACAACGGGACCATGCGCCACGAGGAGTTCCTCTCCCCCGGCGTGGAGCGCCTCACCTGGCACACCCAGGGCGGCGAGCACTGGGTGGACGAGCTGAGGACCTTCGGGGTACGGGACGTGCTGGAGGACTCCTGGGCGCTGGAGCTGTCCACCGCGATCACCAACGTGCGCGGGGAGGACCTGGTCTTCGGCAGCCCCACCACCAACGGCCGCCCGATGGCCGGGTACTGCGGCCTGTTCTGGCGCGGGCCCCGCTCCTTCGAGCACGGGCAGGTGATCGCGGAGAGCGGCGAGGGGCCGGAGATGATGGGCGAGGAGTCGGCGTGGCTGGCCTACATCGGCCACCACGACGAGGTGGACCGCTCGTCCACCCTGCTGTTCCAGAGCGCGCGGCCCACCGTCTGGTTCGTCCGCACGACGCCGTTCGCGGCCGTCAACCCCTCCCTCGCGTTCCACCGCGAGCTGGTCCTGCCGCCCGGCGCGACGCTGCGCCTGAGCTACCGGGTGGTCGTGGCCACCGGCGCGTGGGACCGTCCCCGGCTGGAGGCGTACGTCAAGGAGCACCCCTGCCGGGAACCGGCGTGACCGGCCCGGCGGGACACCGCCGGTCCCGGGCCGCGTCCGGGACCGGCCGGCGGAGAGGTCCGGCCGGAACGCCCGGCGGAGAGGTTCGATCGGGTCCCTGCTGAAGTGGCTCGGCGGGATCGAGGCTCGGCTGAAGTGTTCGAAGGAAGATGTCCCGCAGGAGTGAGGAGCCCCCGTGTTCGGCACAGGCGTGAGCGATCTGACCGTCTACGACTGGCCCACCGAGGACGGCCTGCGCGGAGGTTCGCCCCACCTGCACACATTGTGCGCCGAGGCGTACACCGTGGTGGCCGGTTCCGGTAGCGTCCAGACCCTGACCTGGAACGGGTACGAGGAGACGTCGCTGGCTCCCGGCTCCGTCGTCCGGTTCACCCCCGGCACGGTCCACCGCCTGGTCAACGGCGGTGGCCTGCGCATCGTGGTCCTCATGCAGAACAGCGGCCTGCCCGAGGCGGGCGACGCCGTCCTGACCTTCCCCCCCGACGTCCTCGCCGACCCCGGCCGGTACGCCCGTGCGGCGCGCTCGGACCCGCGCGAGCGCCGCGACCTCGCCGTCGAGGGGTTCCTGCGGCTGCGCGCCGAGGGCCGTGCGGGCTTCGCCGCCTTCCTGGAGGCCGCCGCCGGGATCGTCGCCCCCCGCCTGGACGCCTTCGAGGCCCGCTGGCGCGACGGCCCGCTGCGCGCCGCCGAGACGACCGGCGCCCAGCTGGCGGCCCTGCGCGACGGCGACCTCACCCATCTGCGCGAGGCCGCGGTCGCCCGGGTGCCCGCCGTACCCCGCGACGGCATGTGCGGCCACCTGATGACCTACCCGGCGGACTTTCAGGATCTCCCGGACGGGGCCGGGCCTGGGAGACCCCGGGGGGCGTGACACCGGGCGGCGCGGCGGCGCGCGCCGCCCGGTGTCACGTGACGCCCGGGACCGGGAAATGTCGGTGCGATCTTCTAGGCTGGGTACATGGCACGAGCTAACGACGACGTCGCCGCCGCCCTGGAGGAGTACGCCGAGCTGTTCGCGATGAACGGCGGTGACGCGTTCCGGGTCCGCAGCTACCAGAAGGCCGCCAGGGCGATCGCGGGCTTCCCCGACGACATCACGACCGTGCCCGTGCGGAGCGTGTCCGGGGTGGGCGAGGCGATCGCCAAGAAGGTCGAGGAATACCTGGAGCGGGGCAGCTTCCGGCAGCTCGACGACCTCCGGAAGAAGGTCCCCCAGGGGGTGCGCCGGCTGACCCGGGTGGCCTCGCTCGGGCCGAAGAAGGCCGTCTTCCTCTTCCAGGAGCTGGGCATCGACTCCCCCGAGGCCCTGGTGAAGGCCATCGGCGAGGGGCGCCTCGACGGCGTCAAGGGCTTCGGCGCCAAGACCGTGGAGAACCTCCTCAAAGGCGTCGAGCACCTGGCCGAGCACAGCGCCAGGATGCACACCGGGACGGCGATGGACCTCGCGGAGCGGGTCATCGCCTCGCTGCCCGGCGCCGAGCGGATCGCCTACGCCGGGTCGCTGCGCCGGATGAAGGACACCGTCGGCGACATCGACGTCCTCGCGGTCGGCCCCGAGTCGCTGATGGACGACTTCAAGGCACAGCCCTACGTCGCGGAGGTCGTCGCCTCCGGGGAGAAGAAGACCTCCATCCGCACCGCCCAGGGCGTCCAGGTCGACCTGCGCCTGGTCCCCGCCGAGTCGTGGGGCGCCGCGATGATGTACTTCACGGGTTCCAAGGAGCACACCGTGCACCTGCGGGAGATCATCGTGAAGAAGGGCTGGAAGCTGTCGGAGTACGGCCTGTTCGACGGCGACCGGGTGATCGCGGCCGCGACCGAGGAGGAGGTCTTCGAGGCGCTCGGCATGGAGTGGATCCCGCCGACCCTGCGCGAGGACGGCGGCGAGATCGCCGCCGCGCTCAAGCACGAGCTGCCCGAGCTGGTCACCGTCAAGGATCTCAAGGGCGACCTGCACACCCACACCGACCTGACCGACGGCATCGCCTCCCTGGAGGACATGGTCGCCGCCGCCGCGGCCCGCGGTTACTCCTACTACGCGGTGACCGACCACGCGCCCGACCTGGCGATGCACCGGATGAAGCTGGAAAAGGCCCTGGAGCAGCGCGAGCGCATCCACGGGCTGCAGAAGAAGTATCCCAAGATGCGGCTGCTGCACGGCAGCGAGCTGAACATCGCCCCCGACGGCTCGGTCGACTGGCCGGCCGAGGTGCTGGAGGGCTTCGACGTGTGCGTGGCCAGCGTCCACTCGCACTTCAACCAGTCGAGGGCGGAGATGACCCGGCGGTTCGTCGCCGCCTGCGAGAACCCCCACGTGCACATCATCGGCCACCCGACCACCCGCAGGATCGGCATCCGCCCGCCGGTGGACGCCGACTGGGACGAGGTGTTCCGCGCCGCGGCCCGCACCGGCACCGCGATGGAGATCGACTCCTTCCCCGACCGCTCCGACCTCCCCGCCGACCTGGTGCGCCTCGCCCACCACCACGGCGTGAAGTTCTCCGTCGACAGCGACGCCCACGCGGTCCCCCACCTCGACAACCAGCGGTTCGGCATCGGCGTCGCCCAGCGCGGGTGGCTCACCGCCGACGACGTGATCAACACCTGGCCGCTGAAGCGGCTGCTCGCCTTCCTCGGTCGCTGAGGCGCCTTCCCCGGTCACCGGGCCGCCTTCCCCGATCGCGAAAGCGCTTCTCCCGGCCACTTTCCCGGCCGCCGAGGCGTTTCCCCCGGTCACCGAGGCGCTTCCCCTGACGCCGAGGCGACGGCCGGGGAAGGGATATGTCGCTCCGCGCGCATTACATATCTTTTTGGTAGGAAATACATATAATGTGAGTGGCGCCGGACACCCACGGACGGGTATCGGCTTCGAAAAAGATCCCCGGGACGCCCCTGCCCGGAAGGCATGACTACTGTGCGAAATGGGAAGGTTGCGGAAAGTGATGATCGGCGGGCCTCCGCACCGCGTCCGAGAGGACACCCGAAAGACGCCGGAGGTCCTACGGAGGAAACGAGAGGGAAACGTGCCGACGTGATGATGGCAATACGTGTTCTCCGACTTCTCGCATTTTCCGCCAGGAGGCCCGACCGATGCGCCAGCTGACCGCGCTCGACGCGCAGTTCCTTCACGCCGAATCGGCGACCACGGCGGCCCATGTCGCGGGGCTGGCCATCCTCGACCCCGCCTGCTCCAGGCTCGGGGCCCTCACCCGCGAGTGCCTGGTCGGGCTGCTCCGCGAGCGGCTGCACCTGGCCCCGGCGCTGAGGCTGCGCCTCGCCACCGTGCCGTTCGGCCTCGACCGGCCCTACTGGACCGAAGACCCCGATCTCGACGTCGCCGGCCACGTCCACGAGGTGACCCTCTCGGGTCCCGGCGACGACGCCCAGCTCGCCGAGCACGTGGCCAGGCTCCACGAGCGGCACCTCGACCGGACCCGCCCGCTGTGGGAGATGCACCTCATCCAGGGCCTGACCGGAGGCCGCGTCGCCCTGTACGCCAAGGTCCACCACTGCGCCATCGACGGGGTGTCGGGGGCGGAGCTGCTCGCCGCGCTGCTGGACCTCACGCCCGAACCCCGCGCCGTCGAGCGGCCCGCGTCCGAGCCCCGGACCACCGCCCCCGGCCTCGCCGGCATGCTCGCCGGCGCCGTGGCCAGGACGGTGCTCCAGCCCGCCAGGACCCTGTACTCACTGGGCCGCATGGCGGCCGAGCTCGACACGATGCCGCTGACCTCGGCACTGCCCGGCGCCCGGCAGGTGGCCGCCGCCACCCGGATGATCGCGGGCAGGGCCCCGGAGCCGCCCGAGCCGCCCATGCTGACCGCGCCGCGCACCCCGTTCAACGGCCCGATCGGCGCCGAGCGGCGCTTCTCCTACGGCTCGATCCCGCTCTCGGACGTCAAGCGGGTGGCCAGGAGCGCGGGGGCCAGCGTCAACGACGTGGTCATGACGCTGTGCGCCTCGGCGCTGCGCACGTGGCTGCGCGAGCGCGACGCGCTGCCCGACCGGCCGCTGATCGCCGCGGTCCCGGTCGCGGTCCGCAACGCGAGCGCCCAGGAGGTGGTCGGCAACCAGATCTCCGTCATGGTCACCCCGATCCCGACCGACCTCGCCTGTCCCCGCGAGCGCCTGCGCGTCATGGCGGGCACGATGCTCAGCGCCAAGCGGCGCTTCGCCGGCGCCCCCACGGCCTGGCTGGGCGAGCTGTCGTCGATGCTGCCCTCGGCCGTCACCGCGCTGGCGACCTCCGCGGTGTTCCGGCTGGCCTCGATCGTGCTGCCGCCCATCAACCTGATCGTCTCGAACGTGCCGGGACCACAGCTCCCGCTGTACCTGTGCGGGGCCAGGGTGCTCGCCTACCACCCCATGTCGGTGCTGACCGACGTGAGCGGCGGGGTCAACATCACCTGCTTCTCCTACGACGGCTCGCTCGACTTCGGCATCCTGTCCTGCCCGGACCGGGTGGCCGACGTGTGGCGGCTCATGGGTCACCTGCGGGAGGCCATGGACGAGCTGATGGAGCAGCTCGAACCCGCTCCGGCCGCGCGGATCACCCCGGTGGAGCGGCCCGCGCCGGCCCGGGAGATGGTGCCCGCCTGAAGGAGGAGACGGGACGGGGGCGGGAGCGGGAGCGCCTTCCGGGGAATCACCGCCGATGTCCCGCAACCGCGCGATTAGTCAAGAAATAGAGTTGGCCCATGAGCTTTTCTGAGCTGAACCTGTTCCCTCTCTGCCTCGGTGGCAACGTATTCGGCTGGACCGCCGACCGGGACGACTCGTTCGCCGTCCTGGACGCCTACGCGGAGGCGGGCGGAAACTTCGTCGACACCGCCGACGTCTACTCCGCGTGGGCCCCCGGGCACTCCGGTGGGGAGTCGGAGACCGTGATCGGCGAGTGGATGGCCTCTCGCCGCAACCGCGACCGGCTCGTGGTGGCGACCAAGGTGGGCTCGCTGAGCGGCCGCACCGGCCTGTCGGCGGCCAACATCCGCGCGGCGGCCGAGGACTCGCTCCGGCGGCTCCGTACGGACTACATCGACCTGTACTGGGCCCACATCGACGACGCCGCCACCCCCCTGGAGGAGACCCTCGGCGCGTTCGACGAGTTGGTCACCGAGGGCAAGGTCCGCAACATCGGCGCCTCCAACTACAGCGCCCAGCGGCTCGCGGAGGCACTGGCGATCTCCGAGGAGGCCGGCCTGGCACGGTACGGGGTGCTGCAGCAGCACTACAACCTCGTCGAGCGCGACTACGAGGGGCCGCTGCGCGACGTGGTGGCCCAGGCCGGGCTGACCAGCACCCCGTACTTCGGCCTGGCCCGCGGCTTTCTGACCGGCAAGTACCGGCCGGGGGTCACGGTGGACAGCCCGCGCGCCGGCCAGGCGGCGAAGTACCTGGAGTCGGAGCGCGGCCCGCGGGTGCTCGACGCCCTGGACAAGGTGGCCGCCTCCCACGGCGCGGCGCCCGCCACCGTCGCGCTCGCCTGGCTCGCCGCCCAGCCCACGGTGGCCGCGCCGATCGCCAGCGCCCGCAACGTCGAGCAGCTCAGGCCGCTGCTCGCGGTCGCCGACCTGACGCTGTCGCAGGACGAGCTCGCCCTGCTGGACGAGGCCTCCCGCTAGGAGCCCTCCGGCGGGCCACCGAGTGACCGGGGGCCCGCCCCGGGCGCGCATGACGACGGGGCCCGGCCACGACGCGGCCGGGCCCCGGGTTCCCGTACCTCCGCACGAGGTGCACGGGGGGTCTGGTACGGGCTCTAGTGGGAGGCGGACTTCTCGGCACCGATGCCGGTGAGCGAGCGGACCTCGATCTCCGCGTACTTCTGCGAGCTGTACTCCTTGCTGAGGCGGGCACCGATGAACCCGGCCAGGAAGCCGATCGGGATCGAGACGATGCCGGGGTTGCTCAGCGGGAACCAGGCGAAGTTCGCGTCGGGGAACAGCGAGGTGGCGCTGCCCGAGACGACCGGCGAGAAGACCACCAGGACGAGCGCGGAGACCAGGCCGCCGTAGATGGCCGAGACCGCGCCCGCCGTGTTGAACCTCTTCCAGAACAGGCTGTAGAGGATCGCGGGCAGGTTGCCCGAGGCCGCCACGGCGAAGGCGAGCGCGACCAGGAAGGCCACGTTCTGGCCCTGGGCGAGGATGCCGAGCCCGATCGCGACCGCGCCGATGACGAACGCCGAGATCCTGGCGACCAGGATCTCCTCCCTGTCGGTGACGTTGCCGCGCTTGAACACGTGCGCGTACAGGTCGTGGGCGAAGGAGGAGCTCGACGCCAGCGTCAGGCCGGCGACGACCGCGAGGATCGTGGCGAAGGCGACCGCCGCGATGACGGCGAGCAGGATGGTGCCGCCCACGTCGCCGAAGATGGCCTTGCCGACCGCCTCGGCGAGCATCGGCGCCGCCGTGTTGCCCGCCTTGTCCTGCGCCACGATCGCCTTGCCGCCGACCAGCGCCGCCGCGCCGAAGCCGAGCACGAGGGTGAGCAGGTAGAAGGTGCCGATGATGCCGATGCCCCACAGGACCGACTTGCGCGCCTCCCGCGCGGTGGGGACCGTGTAGAAGCGGATCAGGATGTGCGGCAGACCGGCGGTGCCCAGGACGAGCGCGAGGCCCAGGCTGATCAGGTCGATCTTGCCCGCGAGGCCCTGCGCCTCGGTGCCGTACTTCAGGCCCGCGTTGAGGAAGGCGTCGCCCTTGCCGCTCTGGGTGGCGGCGTCGCCGAGCAGGCCCGACAGGTTGAAGCCGTAGTGGCCGAGCACCAGCAGGGTGACCAGGGTCGCGCCGCCCATGAGCAGCACGGCCTTGACGATCTGCACCCAGGTGGTGCCCTTCATGCCGCCGACGACCACGTAGACGATCATCAGGATGCCGACGCCGACGATCGTGAGGGCCTTGCCCGTCGGCGAGGTGACGCCGAGCAGCAGGCCGACCAGCGCACCCGCGCCGACCATCTGGGCCAGCAGATAGAAGATCGACACCGTGATGGTGGAGACACCCGCCGCCGTACGGACCGGGCGGGGGCTCATCCGGAAGGCCAGCACGTCGGCCATGGTGAACTTGCCGGAGTTACGCATCAGCTCGGCGACGAGCAGCAGCGCCACCAGCCAGGCGACCAGGAAGCCGATCGAGTACAGGAAGCCGTCGTAGCCCGACAGCGCGATGATCCCGGCGATGCCGAGGAAGCTCGCGGCCGACATGTAGTCGCCGCCGATGGCGAGACCGTTCTGCACACCGCTGAAGGACCGGCCACCGGCGTAGTAGTCGGTGGCGTCCTTGGTGTTGCGGCTGGCCCAGAAGGTGATGCCCAGCGTCCCCGCGACGAACAGCAGGAACAGGATCGTGGAGAGGGTCTGGTGGCTCATTCGGTCTTCCCCTCGACCTCGTGGCGGATCTCGTCGGCCAGCGGGTCAAGCTTCTTCTCGGCGAAACGGGAGTAGGCCCAGGCGATGCCGAACGTCGACACGAACTGGAGCAGACCGAAGATCAGCGCCACGTTGATGTTGCCGAAGACCTTCGTGCCCATGAAGTCGCGCCCCCAGGCGGACAGGACGACGTACAGCAGATACCACGCGAGGAACGCCGCGGTCATCGGGAACGCCCAGGCCCGGAAACGCCTCTTCAACTCCTGGAATCGTTCGTCGGTCTGAATTTCTTCGTAGACCGATGAATCATGTTGGCTGGCGGTCACTGGACCTCCCAAAATGTGATCTGGATCACCGACAACGTAGGGGCGGACGCTACCCGCGGAGGAGACCCGTACGCGGACTCTTCGCCGAGGCGCCGCCGGGTCGCGTTCAGTTGGGTGGGGCTTGCGGTGAAAGGTCTGTCTCGCACGACGAACGGTTCACCCCGAGAGCCCGAACTCACCACGAACGGCCCGGCACGGCTCACTTCGCACGGCCGACCCGCGACGAACGGCTCGCTGTGCGGGACTCACCCACGACGAACGGCTCTGCCCTGCGGGACTCACCCGCGACGAACGGTTCGCCCGCGACAGCCCGGTCTCACCACGGCCCGCCCCGCAGGGCGTAGACCCCCGCGTAGCAGACCGTCAGGCCGACCACCGCCAGCAGCAGGCGGTAGTCGACGAGCGACACCAGCACGGCGCCCGCGAGCAGGGAGAGCAACTGGGCGACCCCGGCCAGGGACTCGAAGGCGGTCGACACCCGGCCGACGAGGTGGCCGGGGCTGCGGCGCTGCAGCAGGGTCGTCCTGGCCACCCCCTCCAGGGTGAGCCCGGCGCCCGCCACCATCATCGCCCCCAGCACGACCGCCTCCGCGGGGACCACCCAGCAGATGACCGCCACCCCGTACAGGCCGATGCCCGAGCCGATCGCGAACAGCTCGCCCCTGCGCGCGATCACCGTGGCGCTCCACAGCCCCCCGGCGATCGCGCCGAGGCCCATCGCGGTCGAGGTGAACGCGGTGAACTCCGGCGCCCTGGCGAGGCCGTGCTCGATGACCGCGAAGATCAGCGATTCGGTCGCCCCGGCCAGCGAGAACATCAGGCAGAGCGCCACGGCCGCGCGGCGCAGCGGCCGGTCGGCGGCGAGGTGACGGGCCCCGGCCCAGAACTCCTCGCGCCAGCACCCCGAGGGGGCGGGCGCGACGGACCGAGGGGGTTCCGGCGCGGAGAGCATCGCGAAGACCCCCGCGGCGACCAGGAAGGTGACCATGTCGAACAGCACGAGCGCGCCGAGCCCGAAGCCGGTGTAGACCGCCACCCCCAGCAGCGGCCCGAACAGGCGCAGCCCCTGCCGGGTGGTGTGCAGGGCGCCGTTGGCCTCGGCCAGCAGATGCTCGGGCAGGATGCCCTTGAGCAGCCCGCCGAGCGCGGAGAAGATCACCGCGTACGAGCAGCCCATCGCCGCCGACACCGGGTAGATCAGCCACACCATGTCCGCCCCGGTGACCGCGATCAGCGGGGTGAGCGAGACGCCCGACAGCACGCAGGTGACGACGAGGAGCCTCCTTCGGTCCACCCGGTCGATCAGGTAACCGAAGAAAGGGGAGAAGCACAGGGGCAGCGTGAAGAAGAACAGGGTGAGCCCGGCGGCGGCGTCGGAGCCGGTGAGGCTCTTGGCCAGGATCCCCGGTACCAGCAGCAGCGAGGCGTCGCCCAGCAGGCTGACGGCCATTCCGAAGTAGATGAGCCGGAACCGGGGCCGGCGCAGGACCTCCGGCATCACCGCTGACCGGCGGACCGGCGCGCCGACCGGCTCCCGCGCGAAACGGCCGGCCGATGTGCCGGCCGGCTCCTGTGTGACACGACGGCCCCGCGCGCCGACCGGCTCGCGGGTAGCACGGCAGCGGCGTCGCCGACCTCGGCGAACGCCTCGTCACCGGAACCGGCGAGTAACAAATCTAGTCAGAGCAACCGAAATATCGGCCCATAAGCGTCATTTCGTCACAGCTCGCCGGAGCCGTCAAGAGGACCGGGACCGTCAACAGGACCGGGCCCCGAAGAAGACCGGAACCTCCAAGAAGACCGGGCCCCTCAAGAAGACCGGGGCCGCCAGTCACCCCGGTCCAGGTTGAGGATCTCGGGAGTGTGCAGGCGCACCATCGTGCGCGCCACGTTCGGCGGGATGCGCCCCGGCGTCAGCAACGAGACCACCACCATGACGAGGAAGGCGATCGGCACCGTCCACGCGGCGGGCTGGGCCAGCAGGGCACCGACCAGACCGGTGTGCGGCCCCCCGCCGATCGTCATCAGCACCGCGCCGCAGGCCAGGCCACCACCGGCGAACAGCCCCGCCATCGCGCCGACGGGGGTGAGCCGCCGCCACCAGATGCCCAGCACCAGCAGCGGGCAGAACGAGGAGGCCGCCACCGCGAACGCCAGCCCGACGACGTCGGCGACCGGCAACGAGCGGGCGAAAGCCGCCAGCCCCAGCGGAACGATCACCGCCACCACCGCCGCCGCCCGGAACGACCGCACCCCTCCCTTGAGGATGTCCTGCCCGATGACCCCGGCGACCGAGACCGTCAGCCCCGAGGAGGTCGACAGGAACGCCGCGAACGCCCCCGCCGTCACCAGCGCCGTCAGCAGGTCCCCGGCCACCCCGCCGACCAGCCGTCCGGGCAGCGACAGCACCACCGTGTCACTGCCCTCCAGCTCCGGGACGTAGATCCGGCCCAGCGCGCCGTACACCGCCGGCAGCAGGTAGAAGGCACCGAGCAGCGACAGGACCACCAGCGTCGTACGGCGCGCCGCCCGGCCGTCGGGGTTGGTGTAGAAGCGCACCAGCACGTGCGGCAACCCCATGGTGCCCAGGAACGTGGCCAGGATCAGCGAGTAGGTCGAGTAGAGGCCGTACTCCCTGCCGCTCGCCAGCGGCAGCGCCCACGTGGCCGCGTCCAGCGCGCTCAGCCCCGGGGCGCCGCCGTCACGCCACGCCAGCAGCAGGAACACCAGCGGCACGGCCAGCGCGGTGAGCTTCAGCCAGTACTGGAAGGCCTGCACGAACGTGATCGACCGCATGCCGCCCGACATCACGTTCACCGCGACCACGGCCGCCACCAGCAGGCCCCCCGCCCACTCGGGGGCCCCGGTGATGGCCCGCAGGACCAGGCCCGCGCTCTGGAACTGCGGCATCAGGTACAGCCAGCCGATCAGCACGACCAGCACCCCCGCCATCCGCCGCACCGCCATCGACTCCAGCCGCGCCTCGGCGAAGTCGGGCAGCGTGTACGCGCCCGAGCGGCGCAGCGGCGCGGAGACCAGCACGAGCAGCACCAGATAGCCGCCCGTCCAGCCGACCGGCAGCCACAGCATGTCGGCCCCGTAGGTGAGGATCAGCCCCGCGATGCCCAGGAAACTCGCGGCCGACAGATACTCCCCGCCGATGGCGGAGGCGTTCCACAGCGGGGAGACCGTGCGGGAGGCGACGTAGAAGTCGGAGGTGGTCCGCGACAGCCTGATCCCGAACGCCCCGATCAGCACCGCCGCCAGCACCACCAGCACGACCGCCGTCACACCGTACGCGGTGCTCATCCGACGCCTCCCCCGACGCCTTCCATGCCGTCCCCCGTGACGTCTTTTCCGAGCTCTCCCGCCGTGGGGACCTCGGGCTCCGGCCCCGGGACGGTCCGTCGCCCGGTCAACGGGCCCTGTCCACCAGCTCGGCGAAGTGACGCTCGTTGCGTTCCGCCTGCCGGACGTAAAGCCAGGCGCCGACCACGAACGCCGGGTAGATCAGACCCCCCAGCACCGCCCAGGGCAGCGGGATCCCCAGCACGTGGACCGCGCGCAGCTCCGGCATCAGCAGGAACAACAGGGGCAGCCCCACGACCACACAACCCAGCACCGTGCAGACGAACAGGGCCAGGCGGAACTGGGTGCGAACCAGCGAGCGCATGTAGACCTCGCCCAGACGGGTCTGCTCGTCGATCTCGCGGGTGACCGGATAACGGGGATGGCGAGGGGCCATCGTGCGAGGACTCGTCACCACCTCGCGCCGCGGACGCTCATCCCTGCGCGGCCGCTCGGCCTCCCTGCGCGACCGGTCGACGTCCTTACGCGGCCTCTCGGCGTCCCTGCGCGACCGGTCGGCGTCCTTGTCCCTGCGCGGCCGCTCCGCATCCCTGCGCGAACGGTCAGCCTCCCTGCGCGGCCGCTCGGTCTCCCTGCGCGACCGGTCGGCGATCCACCGGCGCGGCTCGGCCCCCTCCCCGGCCCCGGCGTCACGGCTCATTCGGACCTGCCCCGACGCGCCCTGCGGACCAGCAGGTCGCGCAGCTCGCGGGTGTGACGGCGGCTCACCGGGATCTCGGTCTCGCCGATGCGGACCACACACCGGCCCGAGTCGATGTGTAGCTCGTCGATGTGCTTGACCGCGACCAGATGGCTGCGATGCACCCGCACGAACCCCGCCGAGGACCAGCGCTCCTCCAACGTGGCCAGCGAGATGCGCACGAGATGGCTGCCACCCGCGGTGTGCAGGCGGGCGTAGTCGCCCTGCGCCTCCACGTACCGGACCTCGGTACTGGCCACGAACCGGGTCACACCGCCGAGCTCCACCGGAATGGTGTCGGGGTCGGCCCGGCCTGGACCCTCGATCTCCGGCAGCTCCGCGGAGACGAACACCCTGCGGATCGCCTCGGCCAGCCGCTCCGGCCGTACCGGCTTGAGCAGATAGTCCTCGGCCTTGATCTCGAAGGCGTCGACCGCGTGCTCCTCGTAGGCCGTCACGAAGACCACCCGGGGCGGGTTCGCGAACTGCGAGAGCAACCGGCCGAGCACCACGCCGTCCAGGCCGCGCATCCGGATGTCGAGGAAGACCGCGTCGATCGGCCGCCCGTCGGCGATCGCCCGATCCAGGACACGCAACGCGGCGGCCCCGTCCCTGGCCAGGAAGACCTCTCCGATGCGAGGGTCGTCCCGGAGCAGATAGGCCAGGTCCTCCAGCGCGGGAAGCTCGTCGTCCACCGCAAGGACGCGCAGGCCGGTCACGGTCACTCCTCCAGATCGTTCACGAGGGAATTTCTAGAGGGTGATGAATCAGACATCGCCTGTCAACTTTTCGGTAGGGGGAAGGTCCGGCTCAGGCGCGGGCTCAACGGGCGGAGACACCCGGATGGTACTTGGGCAGACGGACGCTGACCTTCGTTCCCGCCCCCTTGGCCGTCTCCGCCACCAGGCCGTACTCGTCACCGTAGACCTGGCGCAACCGCTCGTCCACGTTGACCAGCCCCACTCCCCCGGCCCCCGAACGCTCGTCGGCGTCACCGGCCAGGATGCGGCGCAGGCGCTCGGGCTCCATGCCCACGCCGTCGTCCTCCACGCTGATCCGGCACTCGGCCCCGGCGTCCTCGGCGACGATCGAGATCCGCCCGACCCCGGGCTTGCTCTCCAGCCCGTGCTGGACCGCGTTCTCCACCAGGGGCTGCAGGCACAGGAACGGCACCGCGACCGCGAGCACCTCCGGAGCGATGCGCAACGTCACCTGGAGCTGGTCGCCGAAGCGGGCCCGCTCCAGCGTGAGGTAGCGGTCGATGGACCGCAGCTCCTCGGCCAGCGTGGTGAACTCCCCGTGCCGCCGGAAGGAGTAACGGGTGAAGTCGGCGAACTCCAGCAGCAGCTCACGGGACCGGTCGGGGTCGGAACGGACGAAGCTCGCGATGGTCGTCAACGAGTTGTAGATGAAGTGCGGGGAGATCTGCGCGCGCAGCGCCCGGACCTCGGCCTCCATCAGCCGCGTTCGCGACCGGTCCAGCTCGGCCAGCTCCAGCTGCGAGTCGACCCAGTTCGCGACCTCGTGGGCGGCCCTGACCAGACCGGCGGAGGCGTGCCCGCCGTACGAGGCGAGGGAGCCCACCACCCTGCCGTCGGTGGTGAGCGGCACCACCACGGCGAACCTGATCGGGCACTCGGGAAGGTCGCACGAGACCACCTCGGGACCCAGGACCCGGGTCCGGCCCCCGGAGAGCGTCTTGGCGGCGTGGGCGAACGCCTCGCGGGCGTGGTGGTCGCCCTCGCCGTCGTAGACCAGCAGCCGCTCCTCGTCGGTGATCGCCAGCGCAGGGGAGCCCAGCAGCTCCCGGAGGTACCGCGACGCCTTCTGCGCCCCCGCCTCCGTCAGCCCCGCCCGCAGCGGCGGCGCGGCCAGCGACGCGGTGTGCAGGGTCTCGAACGTGGCCCGCTCCGCGGGACTGCTGCCCAGCTCCCTGCGTCCGCGCAGCACCCGCCACAGCACCAGGGCGGGTACGCCGACCAGGGCGGCGACCAGCAACACGGCAACGAGGGGTTCCACGCTCCGGACCTTATACGCCCGGCCACGCCCGTGCCTCGTCCATGGAGATCGCGCGAGATCACATCGGTGTGTTCACCCCGAAACCACCGGTCACACGTGCGGATCGGCGGCCGGTTCGCCGGAGTCCTTCCGGAACGTGAACGTCGACCGGCCCGGCGCTTTTACAATGTAGATCAAAAGCGGTCCGCGAGGGACGGCCGGCTGTCTCAGAGGGCTTCGCGGACGCGGCGGGCGTAGGACTCGGCCTCGGCGGGGTCCTCGTACTTCGTACGGGGCCAGAAGAAACCACGCAGGCCGTCCTTGCGGTTGCGGGGGACGACGTGGGTGTGCAGGTGCGGAACGCTCTGACTGATCCGGTTGTTCATCGCGACGAACGTACCGGCCGCCTCCAGGCCCCGCTCGACGGCGACGGAGAGGGCGCGGACGCGCTCGAAGAACGGGCCGATCATCGGCGTCGGCAGGTCCGCGAGCGTCTCGACATGGACCGGCGGGACCACGAGGACGTGGCCCTTGAAGACCGGCCGCGTGTCCAGGAAGGCGACGGCCACATCGTCGGCGAGGACGACGTGGGCCGGCCGCTCCCCCGCCGCGATGGCACAGAACAGACAGTCCTCACCTGGCACCCCATCAGAAACCGGCACCGCACCAGGATAGGAGGCGCCGGGCGGGCCGTACGCCCCCTCGGCGGCACGGGAGCGGGCCGCGCCACCGGGGGCGCGTCATTGGAGGCGCGTCATTTGGAAGGCGTCATTGGGGCGCGTCACTGGGGGCGCGTCACCAGCCGAGTTTGGCCGCGCCCGAGATGAGGGACCTCGCGATCACCATCCGCTGGATGTCGTTGGTGCCCTCGCCGATGGCCATCAGGGGCGCGTCCCGGTAGAGGCGTTCGAGGACGAACTCCTGCGAGTAGCCGTAGCCGCCGTGGATCCGCATCGCCTCCGTGGTGGCGCGCAACGCGACCTCGGAGGCGAAGTACTTGGCCATCGCGGCCTCGGAGTTCACCGCGCCGCCCTCGGAGCGGACCGCCGCCCAGTAGGTCAGCAGCCGGGCCGCCTGGATGTCGGTGGCCATGTCGGCGAGCTTGAGCTGGATGGCCTGGAAGTCCGCGATGGGCTGCCCGAAGGCGTGGCGCTCGCGCGAGTAGCTCAGCGCGGCGTCGTAGGCGCACTGGGACAGGCCGACCGCGCGGGCGGCGATGTTGATCCGGCCGAGCTCCAGGGCCGACAGGGCCTGCTGCATGCCCCGTCCCTCGGTCCCGCCGAGCAGCGCCGACACCGGGACGCGCACGTCCTGCAGCACGATCTCGCAGGTCTCCGGACCCTTGTAGCCGAGCTTGGGCAGGTCGCGGCTCACGGTGTACCCGGGGGTCCCGGCCTCGACGAGGAGCAGGGACATGCCGCGGTGCGCGGGGTCGGTGACGGAGGTCTTGACCAGGACGGGCATCGGGTCGGCGTGCCGGGCGTTGGTGATCCACGTCTTGGTGCCGTTGATCACGTAGTGGTCGCCGTCGCGGACGGCCCGCGTCTGGATGCCCTGAAGGTCGGTGCCCGCCGCGGGCTCGGTCAGCGCGATGCCGGTACGGCGGGCGCCGGTGGCCAGGTCCGGCAGGTAGGCGTCCTTCTGCTCCTCGGTGCCGTACCTGGCGATCATCCAGGCGGCCAGGGAGTGCGAGCCGAGCACTCCGGCCACGCCCATCCACCCGCGCGCGATCTCCTCGAAGACCAGGGCGAACGACACCCGGTCCAGGGCGAGGCCGCCGTACTCCTCGGGGATCGTGATCCCGAACAGCCCCATCTCCTTGAAGCCCTCGACGATCTCCGTGGGGTAGCGGCCGGCCCGCTCCCACTCGGAGGCGACCGGCACGATCTCCTTGTCGACGAACTCCCGCAGGGTCCGGCGGAACAGCTGCTGCTCCTCGTTGAGCTCGAAGTCCATCGCGAGGTCCTTTCCGCGAAACGGCCGTCAGGGGGTGGGCGGGCCGGTCCCGGCCCGCGGGGAGGAGGCGGCCCTCAAGGGGTGAGCGGGCCGGTTTTGGCCCGCGGGAAGTAGTTCTTGTCCTGTGGCGCGTCGCGGCGGTAGACCATCACCGCGCGGCGCCAGGACATGACCTCGTCGCCGTCCTGGTTGAGGCCGCGGGTCTTGCAGGTGACGATCCCGGCGTAGGGCCGCGACCGCGACTCCCGCTTGTCCAGCACGATCGACTCCGCGTACAGGGTGTCGCCCAGGAAGACCGGGTGGGTCAGCCTGATCTCGTCCCAGCCGAGGTTCATCAGGGCGGTCTGGCTGACGTCGATCACCGAGATGCCGAGCACGATCGCCACGGACAGGCCGGAGTTGACGATGATCTTCCCGACCGGGGCGCGCTCGGCGAAGTGGGCGTTGAAGTGGTTCTGGTTGGTGTTCATCGTCAGCAGGGTGAACCAGGTGTTGTCGGCCTCGCTGATCGTGCGGCCGAGCGGGTGCTGGTAGACGTCGCCGACGACGAAGTCCTCGTAGTACCGGCCGAGGCCGGGTTCGTGCACGGTCACGGTCTCTCCCCTGGACGCCGGGACCCCGACGCTAATCGTCCGGTGTTTAGGCGGTCAATGATCCGCTCCCCCGATCTGCTCCGCCGATCCGCTCCCCCGATCCGCTCCCCCGATCCGCGACGGCGCGACGGCGCGGATCGGCGGCGGGTGCCCGGTGGGCGGTCGCCCGGTGATCGTGAAAAGCCGCCCGGTGATCGTGGAGGAACGCCTCCGCCGGGGCGGGAACCCGGCCGTCACGGGGGAACGCCGCCGGGGCCGGAGCCCGGTGACCGCGAGGGAAGACCACCGTCAGGGCGGGCGACCGGCGATCGCGGGCGAAGGCCACCGTCAGGGCAGGCGCCCGCGCAGGAACGCCGCCGCGACCTCCACCACCCGCCTGGCCTGGAAGGCCATCGCCTCCAGCTGTACGTCGCCGGGCGGGATCGTGCCGCTGTCGGAGGTGTGGCTGGTGCCGTACGGGTTGCCGGAGCGGAACTGGACGGGGTCCGCGTAGCCGGGCGGCACGATGATCGCACCCCAGTGGTAGAAGGTGTTGTTCATCGCGAGGATCGTGCTCTCCTGCCCGCCGTGGGCCGTCGAGCTCGCGGTGAAGGACGACACGACCTTGTCTACCAGCAGGCCCCTGGCCCACAGCGGGCCGGTGGTGTCGATGAACTGCCTCATCTGGGCGGTGGGGTTGCCGTAGCGGGTGGGCGTGCCGAACAGGAGCACGTCGGCCCACTCCAGGTCCTTCAGCGAGGCCTCCACGACGTACTGGGTGGCCGCGGCGTGGGCGGCCCAGCCCTCGCTGGACGCGATGGCCTCGGTCGGCGCGAGTTCCCTGACCTTGCGCAGGCGGACCTCGGCACCGGCTTTCTCCGCGGCGGCCGCGGCCGCCTTGGCCAGCGCGAAGACCGTTCCCGTGGCCGAGTAGTAGACGACGACGGCGTTGACGACGGGTTCGGTCACGTCCTCCTGGTTCACGGCTTCCTGGGTGACGGCCTCCTGGCTCACGACCTCACATCCCTCCGGGTGCCCTTTCGGGATCGTCCTGCCGGAACGTGCCCGACGATCCCCAGAAGAACCCGTCCTGACCTGCAAAGTCTCCTTGACCTGGACGATCACGGGATGCGCGGGACCACCGCGCGCCGGGACGGCGGGGCTAGCATTCACGCTGATCGAGAAGCCCGGAACCCCAGAAGCCCGAACAACCCAGAAACCCGGACAGCCGAGATGCCCGGATCGCGAGGAGAGGCCCCGTGGAGCAGATCCCCTATGACGAGTGGCGCGCGAGTGCCGTCGATCCCGCCTTCAGCGAGTGGATGCGCTCGCTGAGCGAGCCGGAGTGGACGGCGGTGGTGAACCACCCGTTCGCCGCGTCGATCACCCGGGGTGACGTCCCCGACGACGACATGCGCCGCTACCTGATCCAGGACTTCCAGTTCGTCGACTCCTTCACCGCCCTGCTCGGGGCGGCCGTGGCCTGCGCGGACAGCTTCGAGTCGCGGGTGCCGTTCGGCCAGTTCCTGGGTGAGATCGCCACCACCGAGGAGCTGACCTACTTCCACCGGGCCCTCGCCGCCCTCGGCGCCACCCCCGCCGACATGACCTCCCCCGAGCTGGAGCCGGTCACGGCGGACTTCCGCGCCCTGATGGACGAGGCGAGGACCAGCCTGGACTACCCGCTCGTCCTGGCGGTGCTGTGCGTGGCCGAGTGGTCCTACCTGGGCTGGGCCTCCCGCGCCGAGGAGCCGCTTCCCGACAACTTCGTGTACCGCGAGTGGGTCGAGCTGCACGAGGGTCCGGCCTTCCGCGCCTGGGTGCACTTCCTGCGCGACGAGCTGGACCGGCTGGGCCCCGCGATGGACGAGGAGGGGCGGGCGCGCGTGCTCGACTTCTTCCGCCGCGCCGTACGGCTGGAGCTGCGCTTCTTCGACATGGCCGCCGGTTCCTGACCCCTCGCGCCCCCGGCCGGGAACGTCGGGCGACCGCCCCGGCGGGAGAGGGACCTCCCGGTCCTGGTCCCGCCCGAGGGGCGGGGGCCTGGCCTGGGCGGACGCCCCAGTCCCGATCCCGCCCAGGGCTGGGGCTCGGACCCGCTGGACGGCCGCAGTCCCGATCCCGCCCGAGGGCGGGGGCTCGGTGAACGGCCTCGGCCCCGATCGCCCGGGAGCGGAGGCTCAGGGCCCGGTGAACGGCCTCAGTCCTGGTCCCGCCCAGGGGCGGGCTCGCGCCCGGTGGACGACGGCCTCAGTCCCGATCCCGCCCGGGGGCGGGGGCGGGCTCCGGGGCCTGGCCCTGGTAGACGCCTCCGGAGCCCACCTGGGCGGCGTGGACCTCCTCGTCCGGGGCGTACAGGCGGATCTGGACGCCGTCGGGGTCGGTGAAGCCCATCGCGTGGCCCGCGGAGGCCCGGAAGACCGGGCCGTGCGGGACGCCGAGACCGTCGAGACGGGCGACCCAGGCGTCGAGCCCCTCACGGGTGACCTGGAGCGCGAAGGGGTCGGCGTCGAAGAGCGCCCTGGCCAGGTCGGGGTTCTCGCGCAGCGCGATCTGGAAGGCCGCGCCGGGGACCGTGAAGCTCATGCCCCTGACCACGCCGTCCTCGTCCTGGAAGCTGGTGTGGTGCTCCAGCCCAAGGACCCGTTCGTACCAGGAGCGGCTCCGCTCCAGGTCGCTCACCCAGATCTTGAGGTGGTGCACACCGGTCAGTACGGCGTTCAACTCGTCTCCTCAGGGGGCCAGGGGCCTATGGGGCCTGCGTCGTCGTGACGGTCGTGGTGAAACGGTGCTCGCAGAATCCCTCCCGCGCCTGCGTCCGGCTGAGGCGGCGCGCGGACTCCTCCCGGTCGAGCCCTTCGAAGCTGTCGAAGCCGAGCCTGGCCGCGGTCCTGGCCTCGGTGCCGGGCGCGAGGCGGGCCGTGAAGACGACCCTCCCCCGGTGCGGGACGTGGCTTCCGGCGGCGCACCAGACGCCGTCGGAGTGCTCGCGGCAGCGCAGGACGGCGACCCGCTCGCCGGCGTCGTCGAGCAGCACCGCCCGGGCGGGGCCCCGCGCGCCCTTGGGGAAGCGGCCTCCCACCCAGAAGGCGCCCCAGTAGGGGGCGAAGGAGGGCGTCCAGGTCATGGAGTAGTCGAGGGTGTAGGAGATCCGGCCCTTCGAGTCCGGGCTGGGCACGGCCCCGCCCTTCACCTCGATGCCGATCAGCGGGGCGCCCTGGCACTTCCTGGCGGCGGTGACGCAACTGGCCTGGGCCTGCGGCAGCGGTGACAGGGCGGCCGCGATGAGGGCGAGGCCCGCGGTGATCCCGAGAACACGGCGCATGAGACCTCCTGTGTGTCCTTGCCCCGAGAATCGTGTCCTGCCCGAGAACATCGTGTCCTGCCGAAGAACGCTACATGCGCCCGGCTCTCCGCGCGCCCGAGATCAGCATAGTTCGCCGTTCCGAGCCGCAAACGGGCACCTGACGGGACATCGGGCACGGGAGGGCACGGGAAGGCCCGGGCGGGCGGAGAGGAGGGGGTCCGCCGCCCACCCGGAAACGGTCAGATTACCCCGACAGACATGAGTTTGGCTCGCTTGCGCGCGCGGGTCTGGGTCGGAGGTGTTCCGCCGGGGGCCCGGGTCAGCGTTCGCCGGGACCGGGCAGGGGGCCGTCCTCGTCCTTCGCCTCGTCCCTGGCCTCGGCATACGGCTCGCTCTCGGGCGGATGGCCCGCGGCGATCCGGCGTTCCCGCATGAGTTCGGCGTCGAACTCCGCGCCCAGCAGGATGGCCATGTTGGACAGCCACAGCCAGACCAGGAACACCACGGCGGCGCCCAGCGTGCCGTAGGTCTTGTCGTAGGAGCCGAAATTGGCGACGTAGGCCGCGAACCCCGCGGAGACGACGACCCAGAGCAGCACCGCCAGCAGCCCGCCGGGGCTGATCCAGCGGAATCCCGGCTGGCGGACGTTGGGCGCGGCCCAGTAGAGGAGCATCACCAGGCCCGCGGCGATCAGCACCAGGACCGGCCACTTGGCGTACCCCCAGACGGTGACCGCGGTCTGCCCGACTCCCAGGGCCTCGCCCGCCAGCTCGGCGAGCCTTCCCGTGAAGGTGACGGCCACCGCGGCGGCGGCCATCAGGACGACGAACACCAGCGTCAGCCCGATCCGGAGCGGGGTCAGCTTCCACAGGGGGCGCCCCTCCCGGATGTCGTAGATCGCGTTCCCGGCCCTGACGAAGGCGGCGATGTAGCCGGAGGCCGACCAGAGCGCCACCAGCAGACCGGCGATCGCGAGGAAACCCCGCGCGCTGCCGCTGCCGCGTACCTGGTTGACCTGGTCCTCCACCAGCTTCGTGACGTCGCCGGGAGCGAGTGCCGCGACCTGGGACAGGATGGTGGAGATCACGTCCTGGCCGACCAGGCCGAGCACGGACACCAGCACGATCAGGCCGGGGAAGATCGACAGCACCGCGTAGTAGGTGAGGGCCGCGGCCCAGTCGGGCAGGCCGTCCCGCTGGAACTCCAGGACGGTCCTCCTGAGGACCCCCCACCAGGCTCGCCGAGACAGTTGCGAGGGGGTGTCGGGGACAAGGGCGAGCCGCCCCCGCGAATCGCCGGGGGCGGCCCTGTCGATGCTGCCGGGCATCTACTTCTTCTTGCCTCGCCGCAGGACACGCAGGACGACGAGGGCGATCGCGGCGACGACCGCGATCGTCGCGACGGGTCGCTTGCCCGCCTCGGTGGTGACCCGGCCCGCCGCGTCCTTGATCTCGACGGGGGTCGCCTCCTTGACCCTGCCGACGACCTCGGGAGCCGCCTCCTTGACCCGCCCGACCATCTCAGGTGCGGCGACCTTGACCCGCTCCACCATCTCGGTGGCCGTGGTGGCGGTCGCCGCCCCCACCTTGCGCAGGTCGTCGCCCACCTGAGCGGCGGTCTCCTGCAAACGGCCCTTGACGTCGGTCTTGTGCACCAGTGCCTCCACTGTGTCGCCCAGTTCGCGGCGGGCGTCCTCGATGTCCCGCCGCACGGTCTCCGTGTCCTTCCCGTCGTCTCCGACGGTCTTGCCGTCCCCCGTCACGCCGCCGACGGTGGCGCCGGTGTTGGCGTACGGGGTGGTCGCCGCCGTGGTGTCCGGGACGGCGGCGAGTGCCGCGTCTCCCGGGAGCCGGGGCGTGCCGTCGCGCTCGGACTCGGCGACGCCGAGGTCCTCGCGGGGCGTGCCGTCCGGCTGGTTCGGCGGGATGTTCAGCGATCCGCTCTCGTCCGGCGTGACGGGCTCGTCGACGCCCTTCCTGCGGGATCCGGTGGTTCCGGCCACGGCCCGGGGCCGCTCGGCTCCGCCCGGGTCAGTCTCAGTCATCGGTGCGCCCTCTCTTTCACCGCGTCGATGTCGTCCTTGACGCTCTCGATGGTCCGTTCGGGGGTCGGCGGGCCGGCCTCGGCGACCTGGCGCTTGCCGAAGAACCCCAGCGCGCCGGCCACGACCAACAGCACCCCGCCCACGAGCGCGGCGGCCGCCCACGGGGGCATGACCTGCGCGAGGAACAGGATCACCGCGGCGACCAGGGCGCCGCCCCCGAACAGGGCCACCACTCCCGCTCCGCCGAACAACCCCACGCCGATTCCCGCGTGCCTGCCCTTCTCCGTCAGCTCCGCCCTGGCCAGGCGCAGCTCGTCCTTGACGAGCCGCGAGACCTGCTCGGACATCTGCCTGATCAGCTCGGACGTCGGCAGTGATTCCTTGGTATTGATCATGGGCTGCCTCCTCCCCTACAGGAAAGGACGTCTACCCTCCCCTCCCCAGGCAAACATGCGCCGGGCTGCGATGATCACTCGGGGTACGGGGACGACACCGTGCCGTGCCGCACGGCAAACTACTCCCCGGCCCGCGTTTTTCCGCGCGCTCGGCGCCGGGAGGCTCACGACCGGCCACCGGGCGTTCCGCGCCGGCCCGTCCCCGGCCACCGTCCCACCGACCACTCGCGAGGCGACCATGACGAACATCGTGCTCACCGGCGGCACCCGGGGCATCGGCCTCGGCATGGCCAGGGCCTTCCTGGAGCGCGGTCACCGCGTCGCGCTGTGCGGCAGCCGCGCCGACTCGGTGGAGAGGGCCCTGTCAGAACTGTCCGGCCTGGCCGGACCAGCCAAATCAGCCGAACCGGCCGAAACAGCCGGATCAGCCGGATCAGCCGGATCAGCCGGGCGGGACGTCCTGGCGATGGTCGCCGACGTCGCCGACCGGAGCCAGGTCCAGGCGTTGTGGGACGCGGCGGCCGGGAGGTTCGGGCGGGTGGACGTGTGGATCAACAACGCGGGGGTCTCCCACCGCAGGCAGCCGCTGTGGAGACTGCCGGAGGACGAGGTCAGGACGGTCGTCGACGTGAACCTGGCCGGTGCGCTGAACGGCACGGCGGTGGCGGTGACCGGGATGGCCGTCCAGGGCTCCGGGCACGTGTGGAACATGGAGGGGCTGGGCAGCGACGGCCGTACGGTCCCCGGGCTGGGCGTCTACGGCGCGACCAAGCGGGCGCTCACCTACCTGACGCGAGCGGCGGCCAAGGAGATGCCCCCGGGCGTGTCGATCGGGCTGCTCAGCCCGGGGATGGTGGTGACCGACCTGCTCACCCACGACTACGACCCGCAGGAACTGCGGCGGGCGAGGAAGACGTTCAACATCCTGGCCGACCGGGTGGAGACGGTCGCCCCCTGGCTGGCCGAGCGGGCCGTGTCCCGGGCCCGCAACGGCGCCCACGTCCGATGGCTGACGACCGGCAAGATCCTGCACCGGTTCGCCACGGCGCCGTTCAGCGGGAGGGACGTGTTCGGCGAGAGCTGAGCCCACGCCCCGTACGGGCGCGGACCCCGTGCCTTCCACACGGGCTCCGTGCCTTCGCGAGCCTCCGCGCGCGCCTCCTCGGAGGCGAGTACGCCCGCGGTCCCCGGCGAGGGACACTCGCGACTCTGGCGAGGACGCTCACGACCCTGGCGAGGGCGGGGCGATCGTCGTGGACCGGCCGCAGCCCCCGTCCGCCTCGACCGGGCGACCGGCCGAGGCCGCGCCGCCCCCGTGTGTCCGGCGTGCCGGGGAAGTCGATCACTCTCACGGCCGGGATACGTCATGATCATAGGGAGGCTCGCGTGTCCAGTGGTGGAAAAGTAGAGGTACGGGCGAAGATGAGCCTCTTGGGATACTGCGTGGCACGATGAGCGCGATCAGGAAGGCGGCACGCTAGAGATGGCACAGATCGTCGGCGGCGGAAGCCCGGTCAACGACGCCGAGCGACGGGTCATCGCGCACCTGCGGGACAACGCGCCGGACGACTGGCTGCTGCTGCACAACATCGAGGTGCCCCGCGGAGACGACACCTTCGAGGTGGACGTGATCGTCCTGACCGGCCACTCGCTCTGCGTCATCGACGTCAAGGGCACCCGCGGCCGGATCGAGGTCGCCGGAACCCGCTGGTTCCCGCAGCGGCGGGAGGCGTTCGGCTCCCCCGTCGCCAAGCTGCGCGGCAACGGCCGCGCGCTCAAGGGGCTGCTCACCCAGGAGCGCCGCGAGCTGGACCGCGTCTACGTCGACAGCCTCGTGGTGCTCACCGGGACCGACGCGGAGCTGGTCGACCCGGCCGGCCGCGACTCCCGGCACGTCACCGACCTCGCCGGGCTGATCGGCACGCTGAGCGACGTCTCCCGCGTCAGGCGCGGCCACACCACGGACACCGCGCCGTACGGCACCGCGATCATCGAGGCGCTCAACGGGAGCGTGCGGCGCTCCACGGCGCCGCCGCGCTTCGGCAGCTGGGAGGTGGAGGAGCAGCTGGGCGGCGACACCAGGGTCACCGAGTACCGGGCGATCAACGCGACGGTCCCGGGCAGCGAGACGGTCCTGCTGCGCGTCTACCGGGCCGACCCGCTGGCCGAGGAGGAGCCGAGGGCGGCCGAGCGACGGCTGATCACCAACGCCTACCAGGCCCTCACCAGGATTCCCCCGCACCCGTGCGTGGTGCGCGCCCGCGACTTCTTCGCCATCGACGACGAGAGCCGGTTCGTGCTCGTCCTCGACGACGTGCACGGCCAGGCGCTGCACCTGCACCTCACCGCCCCCATGTCCACGCTCTCCGCCGCCGCCCGGCTGGACGTGGTGGAGGACATGCTGCTGGGTCTCGCCCACGTGCACGCCAACAACGTGATCCACCGGGCGCTCAGCCCCGCGTGCGTGCTGGTGACGGAGGAGGGCCGGGCCATGCTCACCGGGTTCGACTACGCCAAGCCGGGACCCCGCGCGCACACCGTGGCCAACGAGCTGCCCAACGTCCTCGACACCCATTACGCGGCTCCCGAGTGCCAGGCCATGCCGGAGCGGATGACGGCCGCCTCCGACGTGTACGCGGCCGGGGTGATCGCCTTCCAGCTGCTGACCGGGAAGCTCCCCCCGGCCACCCCCGACGCCGAGCCCGCCCCCGGCGGGGCGCCCGTGGAGGTGATGGACCTGCTGCGGCGGATGCGCGACCACGCGACGGGCAAGCGTCCCGGCGCGGCCGAGGCCCTGGAGGAGCTGCGGCGCGCCCGGCGGCCCCGCCCCCCGGATCCCGCCACGCGGCACTCCGGCGTACCGGATCCCCGTCCCCAGGACCTTCGTTCCCCCGACGCCCCGCCCCACGACGCCCCGCCTCACAACGCCTCGGCCCAGGATTTCCGCCCCCAGAGGATCAACCCCCCTTCGGCCCGGGCCCTCGGGGACCCCGTCCCCGAGCCTCCCGGCGCGGCGGGTGCGGCCGATGTCGAGCGGCCGGAGGAGCGCGGGCCGGAACACCACCCGCGGGACGCCCGCGTCCAGGCGCCCTCGCAGCATGGGGACGAGCCCCACGAGGGCCTGCCGGCGCAGGAGCCGCTGTTCGAAAGGCTCAGGACGAGGTTCCGGCGTATCACCGGAAAGCAGCCGTAGAGCCGTAGGGCTACAGAGCCGCGGAAGCGGATCGCCCGCGCGCCGGGGCCGGGACGTGACCCGTACGAGAGCCGGGCCCGGGCTACCGGCCGGGGCCCGGACTCCCCGCCGGGCGGGCGGGGTCAGCGGCGGGTGTGACCGCCCCGGAAGCGGTCGAGGAGCCCGCGCAGCTTCTGCTGGTTGCGCGGGTCGCGGGCCATCGCCTTGGCCTTCTCCATGTTCCGCTGCCCCTGCGGGGTGCGCAGGTAGCTTCGGACCCGGTCGATCAGCGATGCCATGGTTTCCTCCATCTGTCGGAAACCTCCGACTACCCGGTGAGGCGGGTTCCAATCACCAGCCGCACCGGGCTCCACCACGCTCCATGAGGCTCTCTGAGACCCTATGAGCCTCCAGAGACCCGGTAAGCCCTGTGGGGGCGCCGCCGGGCTCAGGAGTCGACGAAGTCGTCGGGGACCATCACCCGCAGGCCGTTGGGGACGGTCCGGATCATGATGGGGGTCATCAGGCGGACCTCGCCGTCGACGTCGGCGGCCATCGGCGGGTCGGTCTCCAGATACATCTCGCGGCCCACCACGAAGGGACCTCCCGCCAGGCTGCGCCAGCGGCCGCTGCCGGCGCGGACCATGGTCTCCAGCAGCAGGCGCAGGCGCTTGCCCGAGCCGAGCTGGTACGCGACCAGGCGGCCGTTGTCGATGCTGATGTCCCTGGCGACCTGCCAGCCGCCGTGGAAGCGGCCGTTGGCGATGTTGAGCTGGTGGGTGAGCAGCTCGTGGCGGCGCCCGTCCACGGTGAGGAAGGCCCGGAACGGCTGGTGGCGCGGGAGGATCGTCAGGGCCGTGAGCGGGTAGGCCGCGCGGCCCAGGAGGCGCTTCACCCCGTGCCGCACCTTGCCCGCCACCTCCACGGAGACCCCGAAACTGGCCAGGTTGGCGAACTCGCGGTCACCGGCGACGCCCAGGTCGATGTCGGCGACCTTCCCGGTGCGCAGGACCCGGATGGCCCCGGCGAGGTCGAGGGGGACGCCGAGGCTGCGGACGAAGTTGTTGGTGGTGCCCAGGGGCAGCACGCCGAGGGCGACGTCGCGGTGGGCGACGTGCTTGACGGCGGCGCTGAGCGTGCCGTCGCCGCCGCCCACGACGAGCAGGTCGGGCTCGTCGGCCAGGGCCTCCTCCAGGGTGGCGCGCAGGCGTTTGGGGTCGACCACCGGGAGGAAGCGGATCGAGTCGAACCCCTCGGCCCGCAGCGCGCGGACCACCGCCGGGTAGTGGCGCCGGCCGCGGCGCGAGCGCGTGTTCACGACCACGCAGACCCTGCCCTTGGTCCGGATGGCCTCGGTGTGCTCGGCCTTGCTTCGAAGCTCTCCCACGCTGCCCCTATCCGATCGGGTGAGTGCCCGTTCAAATGGTAGGGCCCCGCCGTCGGTGACGGCGGGGCCCCGGTGCCCATGGGCGTTCGTTCGCCCGTCGGGCGAGACGATCTGTTTCTCAGGCGGGGTGACTACTGCTTGGGCGGGGTGACCTGCACGATCGCGCCGAGGTTGCCCGGGAACGGGGTGATCAGCTTGAGCTTCACGCCCAGCGCCTTGCCCTCGTCACCGGGGTTGCCGGAGCCGAGGACGTGGCCGTTGCCCATGTCGGTCCCGTACAGCGCGGTGGCCGGGGTGCCGTCGGCGTTGACGATCCGGGTGCTGTAGAGCTGGTCGCCCTTGGAGGGGACGACCGTCGAGGCGTCGAAGTCGCGGTAGAACAGGCTGGTGCCGCGGGCCTCGAAGCCCGGGTACCACGTCTTGGCGTCGGTGAACTCCGAGACGCCCTTCTGCGCGGCCACCTTGGTGCAGTACTCGCTGAAGGGCTCGCCCGGCCCCTCGAAGCACTCGGTGAAGGGGTAGGTCTTGTCGAAGGAGAAGGCGGCGTTCGAGGTCTGGACGCGGCCGTTCATGTTCTTGAGCGTGGTGGTGTCCTTCGCGGCCGCCTCGCCGGTCCGCCGCAGCGGGTCGAAGTGGGAGTCGACGAGGAGCAGGCTGCCCTTGGAACCGATGCTCGGCGCCAGTTCGAGGTTGTTGGCCACCGAGTTGTTGGTGTAGTTCGAGTCGCGGAACCAGACGAGCAGGCCGGGGGCGTTGTACTTGACCTTCTCCACCTTCCACGCGCCCTCACGCGAGTAGTTGGTGGTGTAGGTGTACTGCAGGCCCTTGTCGAACCCGTCGAAGTTGCGCCACTCGGCCAGGTAGAACCGGGAGACCTCGCGCTTGCCGTCGTTGAGGACCCAGCCCTGGCCGTGGGTGCCGTTGAAGGTGCCGCCGGTGGCCGTCCAGCCGTTGAGCCCGGCCTCCAGGTCGTCGCTCCAGACGGTCTGGGTGCCGTTGGTGAGCGAGAAGTCGTCGGCGTGCCAGCCGCGCGGGGTGAAGGCCGCGTCGGTGTTGTACGTCAGGCGCACCTTGATCGTCTTACCGGCGAAGGGGGTGAGGTCGACGTAGTCGTGACGCCAGCCGTCGGTGTTGCCGGTGAGGCCGTACTTCTTGCCGCCGAACGCCGCGAGGTTCTTGTTGGGGTCGGCGTAGCCGTCGTCGGTCGAGACCAGGGCGCCGCCCTCGGTGTAGACCTTCTGCTGGGTCCAGGTGGTGCCGCCGTCGACGGAGGTCTCGATGAAGCCGAAGTCCCAGTCCTCCTCGATCTCGTAGTTGTTCCAGACCCAGAACTTCAGGTCGGTCCCGGCGGGCACCTGCACGTCGCGGGCGACCTTGACGTTGGCCCACTCCTGGTCGAAGTTCGACCAGAGCGTCTTGGTGCCGCTGTGCGGCTCGACCATCGTGACCGGGGGGCTGGTCAGGTTGACGCGGACGCCGTCCTGGGTGAGCTTGGGCGTGCGCGAGGCCTGGCCGATCGTCACCAGGTCGGTGCGGTCACCGGGGTTGAAGACCTTCGGGTTGGCCCAGCCGAGGATCCACTTGCTCCAGATGCTCATGTGGGCGGGCAGCGACTGGAAGATCGGGCCGCTGTGCGAGCCGCTGGACATGAGGTCCCAGAAGTCGACGGCCGAGGAGGCCTGGCCGCTGGTGTCGTAGAGGTCCGGCAGGCCCAGGTCGTGGCCGTACTCGTGCGCGAAGACACCGACGCCGGAGTCCTCGGGCTGCACGATGTAGTTGGAGATCTTCACGTTCTTGCCGGGCACCTGGTAGCCGCCGGCCACCGCGCTGGAGTGCGCCCAGATCGCGTAGGTGCCCTCGGCGCCGCCGTCGGAGGACTTGTCCTTGCCCGCGTGGACCAGGACCAGGTGGTCGACCACGCCGTCGGGCTCGGCGAAGTTGCCGTCGCCGTCGGCGTCACCGACGTCCTCGATGTCGTAGTCGGCCCAGGGGAAGTTCGGGTCGCTCGCGACCAGGGCGTCGACCGCGTCGATGGCGAGCTGGCCGGCCCCGCGGGGGTTGTCCGGGTGGCCGCTCATGTCCTGCACCGGCTGGCCGCAGGCGCGCGCGCCGTAGTAGGCCTCGGAGTGCGGGACCTTGATCCACGGGCTCGCCTGCCCGGTGACCGTGTAGGCGCCCTTGGACATCTCCTCGTACATGTTCTTCATGGTGGAGCCGGAGATGTCGATGCCCTTGCGGCCGTCCCGGGGGTCGGTCAGGTCGGTGCGGACGCGCTGGGTGATGCCCTGCTTGGTGTAGAGCATCTTGTTGAAGTGGTCAGGGCTGAAGTCGGGCACCCAGAAGCTGTTGTTGTCCTTGTGGGACAGCGTGGCCGGGTTGGGGATCTTGTTGTGCAGCGGGCCGTTGAGCAGGGTGCCCGCCGGCTCGGTGACGCACTCGGCCGGGTCCTCGCTGTCGACGTCCAGGGGCCGGGAGAAGCCGGAGAAGTCGTCGTTGGCCTTGTCGTTGAACTCCACCAGCAGCGTGAGGAGCTTCGCCGTCTTGACGGTCTTCGACTTCTTGAAGATGAAGTCCGCGGGGTTGGTCCGCGTCCTGATCGCCTGGGCCTCACGGTCGGCCAGCACCCGCGCGGCGACGGGGTTGCCCGCGGAGTACTTCTCGGCGAGCTTCTTGGACGGGCTGACCTTGCGCGCCTTCGCCGACGGCACGGCCGGGTCGTCGACCTCGGGCTCGTCCCTGGGGGGCGCGTAGTTGATGTAGTAGTCGGCCGCGGTCGGCTGGTACCGCGCGACCGAGGTGTCGCTCTCGGCCGACGCACCGCCCACAGCCAGTCCCGCGACGGCCAGGCCGAGCACGGGGACTATCGCGAGGAGGCGCCGGGGAGCGCCTCCGCTGCTGACTCTGCCGGACAACGTGTCCCCTTTCCCTGCGTCCGGGTTGACCGGACGCGTCCATCACCGGCCCGCCGTATGAGCGCGCCGACGGGGAGATTAGACGAGAAGGTAAAGTTAGAGTCAAGCCGCCAAATGATGTTGCGAAAATGCAATAAAGCACGTTTTGTCCGGAGGGGGCATGTTGGTACAGGCCGTAAAGTCCAACGTGTGACCGTTATCTCCGAACTCGTCGCGGCGCTCGCACCGGAGAAGGTGCTGACCGATCCCGACGTGACCGACTCCTACGCGCGGGACCGGACCTTCCTGGAGCCGGGGAGACCGCTCGCCGTGGTGCTGGCGCACACCAGGGACGACGTGGTCGCCGTGATGAGGTGGGCCACCGAGCACCGGGTGCCGGTGGTGCCCAGGGGCGCCGGGACCGGCCTGGCGGGCGGGGCGACCGCCGTCGAGGGATGCGTCGTGCTGGCGCTGCACAAGATGACGGCCATCAGGGAGCTGTCCCCCGCCGACGAGACGGCCGTGGTCGAGCCGGGCGTCATCACCGCCGACCTGGACCGGGCCGCCCGCGAGCACGGGCTCATGTACGCCCCCGACCCCTCCTCGTACGAGATCTCCACCATCGGCGGCAACCTCGCCACCAACGCGGGCGGGCTGCGGTGCGTGAAGTACGGGGTGACCCGCGACTCGGCGATGGGCCTGGAGGTCGTGCTCGCGGACGGACGGGTGATCAACACCGGCAGGCGCACCGTGAAGGGCGTGACGGGCTACGACCTGACCGGGCTGTTCGTCGGCTCCGAGGGGACGCTCGGGGTCATCACCGCGGCGACGGTGCGCCTGCGCAGGGCCCCGTCGGTCTACCCGGCGACGATCGCGGCCGAGTTCACCTCCCTAAGGGATGCCGCCTCCGCCGTCTCGGCGATCATCGCGGCCGGCTGCCAGCCGTCGCTGATGGAGATGCTCGACCGCAACACGCTCAAGGCCATCGACGACTGGCGCAACATCGGGCTGGAGGACTCGACCCGGGCGATGCTGATCGCGCAGTCGGACGCGGTGGACGGCCCCGCGGTCTCCGAGCGGATGGCCGAGCTCTGCACCGCCAACGGCGCGGCCTTCGTCGCGGTGTCGTCGTCGGCGCAGGAGGCCGAGGAGCTGATCGGGGTCCGGCGGATGGCCTACCAGGCCAAGGAGCGGCTGGGCAAGTGCCTGGTGGAGGACGTGTGCGTGCCGCGTTCCCTGCTGCCGGACATGATCGAGAAGATCGAGGCGATCGCGGTCAAGTACGACGTGCTGATCACCACGGTCGCCCACGCGGGCGACGGCAACCTGCACCCGGTCTTCATCTTCGACCACGCCCTGACCGAGCCGCCGCCGCAGGTGTGGGCGGCGGCCGACGAGCTCTTCAGGGAGACCCTGAGGATGGGCGGCACGCTCACCGGCGAGCACGGCGTCGGGCTGCTGAAGCGGCGCTGGCTGGCGCTGGAGACCGGCCCGGTCACCGAGGAGATCCACCACGGGATCAAGCGGGTCTTCGACCCTCTCGGCATCCTCAACCCGGGCAAGGCCATCTGAACGGGTTTTCACACCGCCCCTCCCGGACTTTCCGGACTTTCCGCCCTTCCTGGCCTTCCTGGCCTTCCAGGTACGAGATCACGAGGACCTGGGGACGCGACGTCACAGGATCCCGGAACATCCGGAGCAGGAGTCGCACCGGAGCGAATCTTCATCCCCGCTCACGCTGGTAGCGTTCTGCCCCACATAAAGTATTTTTCGGGGTTTGTTCGGGGGAACTTCATGACAGAGCCGCTCACCGGGGAGGATCCACCGCGGCTGGGCGCGTTCGAGCTGGTCGGGCGGCTCGGCGAGGGAGGCCAGGGGATCGTCTACCTCGGGCGGGGGCCCGGGGGCGAGCAGGTCGCCGTCAAGCTCCTCCATCACGGGCTGGCCGGGGATCCCGAGGCCAGGGCCCGCTTCCTGCGCGAGGTGTCGGTCGCGCAGCGGGTGGCCAGGTTCTGCACCGCGGCCGTGCTGCACGCCGACCTCGCCGGCAGCCGCCCGTACATCGTGAGCGAGTACGTCCCCGGGCCGTCCCTGCGCCTGCTGGTCGACCGGGAGGGGCCCCGGCGCGGCGCCTCCCTGGAACGCCTCGCCGTCAGCACGGCCACCGCGCTGTCGGCGATCCACCGCGCGGGCATCCTGCACCGCGACTTCAAGCCCGCCAACGTGCTGATGGGCCCCGAGGGCCCGGTGGTGATCGACTTCGGCATCGCCAGGGCGCTGGACTCGCCGGGGATGACGGCGACCGGGGTGGCGATGGGGACCCCGTCCTACCTCGCGCCCGAGCAGCTCGGCTCCGGCGAGGTGACACCCGCGGCCGACGTGTTCGCCTGGGGCGTCACGATGGTCTTCGCCGCGACCGGTACGCCCGCGTTCGGCCAGGACTCCATCGCCGTCGTGATCAACCGGATCCTGAACGCGCAGCCGGAGCTGGGCGCGCTGGAGGGGCCGCTGCGCGACCTGATCGCGGCCTGCCTGTCCAAGGACCCGGCCCTGCGCCCCACCGCCGAGCAACTCGTCAGCCACCTGATGGGCGCGGCCCCCACCACCCCGGTCCCCCGCCCGGCCGTCTCCCCCACTCCCGGCCCCATGGCCGCCCCCGGGCCCGTACCCGGGATGACCACGGGGCAGGCCGGACCACCGGCGGCCGGGCACGGTGCGCAGGGGCGGCCCGGACCGTGGCAGGGCGGCCCTGAGCAGAACGGGCCAGGACGGGACAAGCCGGAACCGGACCCGAGAAAGGCGCCTCGGCCCGTGGGGCTCCTGCTCGCCGGGGTGGCGGTCGTGGCCGCGCTCGGCGCGACCGCCGGGGCCGTGGCGTTCCTCCAGGACGACGGGAAGGCGGCGACGACACGACCGGCGGCGACCCCCACCGTGTCGAAGAGCGTGGAGCAGAAGCCGACGCTCGTCCCCGAGGTCCCGAAGAAGTCTCCCAAGTCAAAGGAGACGGCTTCGGAGCCGCCCTGGGAGCCGGAGGAGGAATCGGAGCCCTCCTGGGAGCCGGAGGAGGACTGGGAGCCGCCTTCGGAGCCGCCCTGGGAACCGGAGGAGAACACCGAGGAGGCGACCTCCGCCGCGGAGAAGCCGACACGGAAGCCCAGCAGATCCCCCTCGCCGGCTGCTCCCAAGCCGACGGCCTCGCCGCGGCCGAGTGGAACTCCCAAGCCCTCGTCGTCCCCCAAGCCGACGGCCGGGCCCACCACCGCGAAACCGACGGTGAAGCCCACCGTCACCGTCACCGTCAAGCCGAGCCCGAAGCCCACCCCCCAGAAGCCCAACCCCTACACGGCGACCGGCGTCTGCGGGAGCGGCTACAAGGTGGTCGACTCCAGGGCCCTGGGCAGTGCGGCGACCGTCTATCTCCTCTACAACACCGCCCAGGGCAGGAACTGCGTCGTCACCATGTCCAGGTACGTCTTCCCCTCCAAGATCGCGATGAACGCGATCCTCCAGGTGAAGGGCGGCGCAGCCGCGAGCAACCCCGGCAGGTTCACCGTCTACGCGGGCCCCGTACGCCTGCCCGCCGCCAAGAAGTGCGTCATCTGGGGCGGCTCGCACGGGTCACTGTCCTGGAAGAGCGGCTGGAGCCACTGCGGCTGAGCAGAGGACGACCAGTTGCGCTCCGCCAGAAACGCCTCGCATCCGGCGATCCTTGTACCGCAACTCACGAAGGAAAGCCGCTGTTCAGGACGAAATGGCTCTTATCGTGTCGGCGGGTGCTGCGAGCATGACGGGATGACCACAGCTCCTGACGACTACTCCTGGTTTTCCCCGGAGCGCTTCCCCGGCCTGGCGGACGCCTACTGCTTCACCTACGTCCGCGGCCTGACGCTTGAGGAAGTGGTGACTCGGCTCGGCGTCCGGGTCGAAGACTGCTCTCGCGTGACGCTTGAAAAGCTGATCCGGTGGCAGACCTTCGGTGCCGTCGCCGTCGGAGACTGGGTACTCCTCGTCGAGGCCTGCAGCGGGCTTGGCATCACCGAAGAGATCATCATGCCGCTGTCGGCGGGCACCCGTCTCGTCTCCCACTTCTACCTCGACGTCGACGGCATGGACTACTTCTACTGGATCGACGACGGAAAGATCCGGTTCGAGTTCGCGTACCAGGAAGGCTATTCCCACTGGATCGAAGACGGGAAGATCCAGTTCATGTTCAGGCCTCATGAAAGCTACTCGGAGGAGATGCCGGACGAGCTCGCAGAGACCATGAAGCGGATCGGCTCCACCTACCCACCGCACACCGATCCCCACAAAGGGCCGGCGTTCCTCATGGCCGAGCGCCTCACCGGGATCACGATGACGCCGCGGCTGCTGGAGGAGTCCACCTATCTGGGCGGAGTCGTTCCCGGATCGAGGTGAGCGGAACCCGCCGTCCACGGCCCCCGCGGGTTGGCCGCGGACGGTGGATCACTTCGCCGCGCGTTCCCGCGGTATAGAAGAGCGACTGGAGCCGTTGCGGCTGAGCACAGAGGAACTGCGTGTTTCGCAGGTTCTCCTCGGCACCGTCGCTGTTTCGGCGTCCGGTGCGGCAGCGACGGAACCAAGGAAGTACCCCGCGCTGCCGGCGACCGAGCCGGTCCCCGGCTCCCTCACCCCGCTCCTCGACTGGATAACCGCCAATCTCGACCGGCCGCTGCCCCGGAGGACATGGCGGCCCGGTCGGGGATGTCGGCGCGTACCCAGCCGCCCCTGCCTGCCCCTGTCCAGGATTCGCTGTCATGTTCCCGCCCGCACACCGGAGACCGGATCGATCTCGTCGGCCGGCGGGCTCGATCCGGTCGCCTTGGCTGGTCGCCCGGAACGTTCCGTCAAGCGCTCGGCCAACGTGGCTACGGCGTTCGCCAGGTCAGCAGGTTCCTGGTCGAGGTCCAGGACGTGTACGTGCACCCTGATATCCGAGTTCTCGATCTGGTACGGCTCCGCTGACGGCGTCCCGGAGGCGTACACGAGGTGCCCCTCGGTGAGACCGAGAGCGGTGCAGTAGGAGATCAGTTGAAACAGATGTCCGGTCGGCGGAACACCGTCCAGCGTCCGGTATTTCGCGTCGACGACCGCTTGGGGCCGCCCGTCACGATGGACGAGGATGTCGGGCCGGAAGAGCACTCGCTTCTGCCGGTCCAGCCGGTGCCCCTGCTGGGCGGCACAGCGCAAGCCGTACGGCGGGAGCGCGGTGGTGAGTTCCCGGGTGAGGAAGCGTTCGAAGATCTGGGCCATGTTCAGGACGAACCCGTCGATCTGTATCGCCCGCGTCCCCTCCTGCTGAAGTGAGGCTCCGGAAAGGAGGAGTTCGGCCAGCCGGAGCGCGGGGACATATCGCTCGTTGAGCCGGGTCGGTCGCCACGGCGGCAGCGGTGCTCCGGGGCGGACGGGGGCGACGCCGACCAGCCGCGCGCTCAGATGTCGCAGCAGCGCGCGAGTGGTGCCCGCGACGTCAGGCAAGGCTTGGGCGAGTTCGATCGCGCCGAGCAGGATCCGGTTTTCGGGGATGTCGGCCAGGTAGTCGTCGTAGGCGACCTCGATCGCGGTGGGCAGCCCCATTCGGCGGCTCAGTTGAGCGCTGGTACGTATCCGGCCTCGCACGACGGTGAGAGCGTCCTCGCGGTGGACATAACCGTGCAGAACCCCGCCGCGAAGCACGCGCTCCGTGGCACGGGCGAACACGGTGGTCAGCGCGGGGACGAGTAGGTCGTCGGTGGCGGCGGTGATCTGGCGGTTCTGCCAGATGTCGTCGTGTTCGAGCAGGCCGAGCAGCCGCCGAACAGGCAGTTTCGGCCGGACGCGCATCTCGACGGCTCCGTCGCCGTGGCCCAGCCGTACGGTCCCGACCCGCTGGCGTCCGGCGAGTCGCCACAGCCCACCCCCGGTCGGGGTGATGGTGACCAGGTCGGGAACTGTGGCCAGCGTGGCGACCTGCGCCGGAGTCAAGGCGCGGGGCGGCTCGACCGTGGCCTCTTCGAGGTGGAGACGCAAAGTCACGGCAGGGTGTGGCCGAGCGCGGCGAGCAGGACCGGCAGGCCGTACTCGGTCTCGATGTCGTCGATCTTGCCGTAGAGCTGGTCCTCCAGCAGGGGCAGGATCTCAGCCGCCCAGATGAGCTCCAGTCCGCGCCGGGTGGCCACGTTCGGCGTCATCAGGTAGGAGGGGCCGACGGCGCGGTCCGGGTCGTTCAGGCGGCGGTTGACCTCCTCCAGCAAGAGCGCGGGCAGGACGGGGAGGCGCTCGCGTTCCAGCCAGCGGCGTAGCAGCCCGTCGACCGGGGGCCGGTCAGGGGTCAGGGCTCGGAAGACGAACCGACGGCGCATCGCCGCGTCGATCAGCGCCACCGAGCGGTCGACGGTGTTCATCGTGCCGATGACGAAGACGTTCTTGGGCAGTTTGAACGGCTCGTCCGGCGAGTACTGCAGGGTGATCTCGTGGTTCCGGTATTCCAGCAAGAAGTACAGCTCGCCGAACACCTTGGCCAGGTTGGCGCGGTTGATCTCATCGATGACCAGGACGTACGGCCGATCCGGCTCCTTCTCGGCGGCCTCCACGGCGTTCTTGAACGGGCCGGGCACCAGGTCGAAGCCGATCGTGCCGTTCTCGCCGAGCCGGGGGCGGAAGCCTTCGATGAAGTCCTCGTACCCGTAGGAAGGATGGAACTGCACCAGGCTGGTGCGATCAGGACCGGCCAGAGCCTCGCCGAGCTTGGTGGCCAGGTAGGTCTTGCCGGTGCCGGGCGGGCCGTACAGGATCATCTGTCGTTTGGTGGTCAGCAGGTCGGCGGTCTCCCGCAGCCAGCCGAGCGGCATGAGCAGGTCGTCGGCGAACATCCGGGTGAGTGCCGGGACGATCAGGTCGCGGGTCTCGTCCCGGGCCAGCACCTCGTCGGTGAGCTGTTCCTCCAGTCCGGCGCCGGTGGCCAACGCCGCGATCACGCTGGTCAGCTCGCAGATCGTCATCGTGGTCTTGAGCTTGGCCTGGGCTTCCTCGGGGAGGGCCTGGCGGCTCAGGGCGACGGGGTTCCACTCGACCGCGCGGCGGCGAGCCAGGCCACGGTCGGCGGATTCGTCGTAATAAGCGTCACCGGTGACGGTACCGACATAGACGGCGTCACCGTCGACGGTCGCGACGAGATCACCAGGTTGGAAGCCGCTGAGGAAACGCCACAGCTGCCCGGTCGCGGCATCCTTCGCGCCTTGTTTGGCGTCGGGTAGTCCGGCGGCGACAGCCTCCTTGACCTGCTGCCGGGACGCACCGGCCGGTAGTCGTTCGATGTCCGCGAAGCTGACCGAGCAGAAGCCCTCACTCAACCACAGCGGGATCGCGTTGACGCCGTCGACGTTGGCCCCGCGCACCAGCCAGCCCTTCTGCGGCCGTGGTGGCGAAGGCGGCTCCCAGCGAGACCGCCAGGGCTCCTCGTAGAAGCTGAACTGTCCGCCGTGTTCCGCTTCGATCCGCTGGCGAATGGCGTAGATGTCTCGGTCGAGATCCCCGGTCGGCTCGGCAAGCCGGTCGGTGAAGGCGTCACGGATGAGTTGCTTGTTGCGCTCGACCGAGACGGGGGCGAACACATCGGGGAACAGCAGGAACAGCAGCACGTGGAACTGGGCGCGAGCCCGCGACTTGCCGTCGTAGTCGGTGAGCACCGATTCGGCCAGTTCCCGGAAGCGCCACGGATCCCGCAGAGCAGATTCCCGTTCCTCGGGCGGTAGCTTCACCAGCAGCCGCGTGAGGCGGATGAGGAACGCGAACTGGGCCCAGCGGTAGTTGAGGAACGCCTGGCCCCCCTTCATGTAACCCGGTGAGGCCGCAGCGGCCAGCTCCTCGGGCACCCTCACCGGGAAGGACGCCCACGAAAGCACGCTGCCCAGGATCTCGAATTTACGATTGACACCGATCGTGGCCGGGCTCAGCGGCATGACGTTGAGATAGAGCAGTTCGGCGGCGAGCACGATCGCCTCGTCGCTGCCTTCGGCGATCTGCCGTTCGAGCTTGACCAGGAACTCGTCGGAGGACTCGTCGAAGTTCTCCACGAACCGGCGGAACAACTCGTCCGCCACCTCGGGGGTCCAGGCGCGCAGGCCGGGAGCGAACGACGACTCCCCGGTCAGAACACCGTTGTCGACCACCTGGCGTGCCGCACGGCACACGACCACGCCCTGCTTCCGATCCACATGAGCCCCTTCCGCGTGACCTCGTCCCCTACACATCCTCAGGTGTCCCGCATGACGTTACGCAGAGTTGATCAAAAAGTGTTTTCATCCCCCTCTGCTGCTTTTGGCCAGCGGGCTCTACCTCCACCCGAACCGACCTGACCGGTGGAGATCCTTCCCCTCGACACAACAATCGAACGATTGTGCTAAAACACCACAATTGGGCGTTTCGGCCGAACGCTCGAATATGACGAAATATCATATTCAAAGCTGCGGCACCCATGCCGCAAAGACCAAAATCCCCTTTGCCTCATTTGCTTACTTGGTCGCCAAAAGCCCCCTTACTCCCGTGAGGGATTTCGGCCTGCCGAGTGACGTTAATCCGGCCCATCTCGACAATATTTTCGAATACGTTCGACAGAACCGGCTTTTCAAAAATGTCAGAGTATCTGCATAACGTAGGCGGATACTCTTCGGCGAGTAGCGACTTGTGCCGATCACACACGAGATGGGTGGGACATGGAGCTGGACGACGCGAAGGATTTTCCAGCGGAGGCACGAGCGCGACTGGACCTTTATCGGTACGCGACCGCCGACAAGCACGCCCATGAGTACGTAGCGCTGATGCGGCTCTTCACCAACACCTTGCTCACGGATTTGTCAGCCACGGAGGCCGTCGCGCTGCTGGAGGAAGCCGGGATCACGCTGTCGGCGGACGACGTCGAAGACCGATGCCGACGACTCGAATCATGGGGAAATCTGGTCCGGTCGGTGCGCGACGCCCGGGTGGCGACCGTATCCGAGTGGCTGCGCTCCCGTTCCCGATATCAGATCTCGAAACTCGGCGGCAGGGCACACCGGCAGGTCGAGGAGCTGCTCTCCGCGACCGACGGAGCACGGGAGGTGGCCCGTGAGCTGCTCGGGAGCACAGCCGAGATCCTCGACCACATCTTGGCGCGGCTCTCGGACGGCCGGCGGATGGACGCCGAAGCGCTGGCCGCCGATGTGACCACCGTCTTCAACAACCAGCGATTTTTCACCGAAAGCGTGCGAGATTTCTACGCTTATCTGCATCAGGTCATGTCCCGATATGACCTGGCGGGAGCTGAGTACGCGGCGTTCAAGACCCTGCTCCTCGAATACGTCGACCTCATATCAGCCGATGTCGCCCGGCACGCGCCCGCGGTCGCCGACCGGCTGGACAGAATACTTCCCGATCTTGACCGGCTTCTCGCGGTGCTCGCCGCGCTTCCTGGACTGACCGGTCCTGATGGCAGCCCGGCCGAGCGCTCGCCCGGCCGGACTGCCGCCGAGTGGGTCGAGCTGGCCGCGTGGTACGGCAGGGACGGCCGCTCGGGGCCCGCTCAGCTGCGTGCGGCGGCGGAGCAGGCACTCGGCCAGCTCCTCGCGAACGCGAAGCGCATGCTGGCCGCCGCGGGCACCGGAGTGTCCAGGCGTGCCGATCTCCTTCGTCTCGCGACATGGTTTGCCGAGGCCGATACCAAGGAGGCGCACCGTATCTTCGCGGCGGCGTTCGGCGCTTACCCTTCCCGGCACCTGCTCATGGGCCCTGACGAGGTCGGCGGCCGGGCCACGGCGAGCACTTCGTGGTGGGACGCCGGCCCGGTCGACGTACCGGTATCGCTGCGGGAACGTGGTGATCGCGCGGCGCGGGGGCGCACGGCACGCGTTCCCGACCCGGGTCTCGACCGTGAGCGGCTGTTGGCGGAAGCGGACGAGGAGGTCGCCCGCAAGGCCGGGGCGGCGGCCGAGCTCATCGCCGTGGGAGACCTGAGCGAGGCCAGGATCACCCGTGCGGCCTGCGAGCTGTTGCTGGACAAACTCTCCGATCTGCTGGCCGTCACGCCGGATCTGACCGGTCTGGTCACGTCCGTGGACGCAGACCTGGACCTGGCTCTGGTCGTCGTGCCCCGCCCGGGAGGCATGACCCGCGTGTACTCCGATGACGGCCGGCTCGCCGTTCATGATCTGGGCCTGAGCGTCACCTCGCTCACCGACGTCGCCATGGCCGATGACGACCAGACGGGGACTGAAGGATGACGATCGCAGCCCACGACGCCGACGAGCGACGCATCGCCGCCCGTGCTCTTCTCGCCGACCCCGTACTCACCTCGCATCGGCACCCTGAGCAGCTCGCCCTCGTACGCAAACACTCCGGCGCGCTCAAGTCGACCTTCGCCAGATTGCTGGGCTATGCCCTGGTGGTCGAGACCGGTTTCGCCCGGCTGGTCAAGACACCGCTGACACCCGACGCCCCGGTCCGTCCCGCTCGTCGCCCCTCCGGCAGCGAGTTCACGCCACGGACCTACGCCTATCTCGCCCTGGTCTGTGCCGGCCTGCTGGCGTCGGATGTAGGAGAACAGGTCCTGGTGTCGCAGCTCGTGGAGCAGATCCGGGCGGACGCCGCCGCCACGGGCATCACGATCGACGACACACTCGCCGAACGACGCGACCTCGTCGCCGCGATCGACTTCCTGCTCGCCTGGGGTGTGCTGACGGAAACGGACGGAAGCGTGGTGGCATGGGGTGAGCGCCGCGAAGAGGCGTTGCTGACCGTCAACCGGAGCCTGCTGCCGCACCTGGTCGCGCGCCCCCTCTACCCACTCGCGCGTCCCGAACTCCTGTGGGCCGACGATCCGAACCTGCCCGACCAGCCCCGTCGTTCCCTCCGTCGCAAGCTGGTGGAGAACCCGGTGGTGCATCGCGGGGATCTCAGCGAAGCCGAGCGCGACGTGCTGAGCAGGGAGCGCACCGAACTCACTCGCGTTCTGGACGAGAGTTTCGGCCTGGGTCTCGAAGTCAGAGCGGAGGGCGCCCTCGCGTACGACGCGGACGAACGACTCACCGATGTCGCCTTCCCCGGCACCGGAACCGTGCGGCAGGCCGCGCTGCTTCTCCTCGACGCACTCATCGAGGTCCTCGAACCGAAGACCGCCGGGCAGGTGATCCTCGACGGCCGGACCATGACGGGCGTGCTCGCGCCGTGGCCGGTCGTCGACGACAGACTGAGCGATCTCGCGCTTCGCCACGCTAAAGCATGGCGAAGCGACATCGTGAACGATCCGACCCGCTTCCGGGACGAGGTCGTTCACCTGCTGGCGTCCGTGGGCCTGGCCACCGTCGTGACCGAGGGAGTGGTCGTCCATCCGGCCGCCGCCCGTTACCGGCCCAGCGTACGAGACGTGTCGGCCACGACACGCGCCAGGCGGCGGCTCGGCACCGATCCGCAGGAGACACAGGACCCGTTGTTCACCGACGAGACCGGAGAGACGGCATGACCACCATGGATCGTACGAGTCCGATCTCCGTGATCGACAGGTCCACAGGCCTTGAGCAGACCCCGCCACAACACCATCCGCATCGGTGGCGCCTGCATCGGGCAGGCATGATCAACGTCTGGCACTACTACGAGACCGAATTCGCCTTCTCGGGTGGACGTCTGGTGCTGCGAGGCACCAACGGTTCGGGGAAGTCCAGGGCTCTGGAAATGCTCCTGCCCTTCCTCCTCGACGGTGACCGCCGCAGGATGGACGCGACCGGATCCGGCCGCGTGCGCCTCGAGGACCTGATGCGCGCCGGTGGGCAGGAGCAGCCCAACCGGCTTGGCTACCTCTGGCTGGAACTCATCCGCCACGGAGACGGCGGGGAAACCTCGGACGGGACGACAGAGCCGGAGTACATCACGCTGGGGGCACTTGTCCGGTTCGCGAGATCCACCGGTGAGGCGAAAGCGTGGTACTTCACCACACCATGTCGAGTCGGACACAACCTGATCCTGCTCGGCGACGACCGGGCCCCGCTGTCGCGTGAGGGGCTGGCCGAGGCGATAGGCGCGGACCGCATCGCCGACTCACCGGATGTCCATCGTGAGCGCGTCCGCGCCACGGTCTTCGGGCTGACGGGCGATTCCGGCAAGGAGCGTTTCGCCGGTCTGCTCCAGTTGCTGCGGACACTTCGGGCCCCGGATGTCGGTAATCGGATCGATGAGGGCAGGCTGCCGCAGATCCTGGCCGACGCGTTGCCGCCGCCCAGTGAGGCCGCACTGTCACGAGCGGGCGAGCAACTCGACGGTCTCTCCGAGACGCGCGCCGCTCAGCAGAGACTGGAGGCGGCGTACCGGGTGGTCTCCGGATTCCTCGACATCTATCGACGGTACGCCGTGGGTGTCCTGAGCGAGACCGCCGACGCCGCCCAGGCAGCCGCCACCGCCGTCCGGAAGGTCGAACGGCGTGCTGGAAAGCTGCACGACGAGCATGTGCTTTTGGCCGAGCAGCACATGCAGGCCGAGGCCAAGACGGCGGAGCTGGCGACTGACGAGGAGGAGTTGCGCAGGAGCGCCGAGGGCATCCGCGCCTCGAAGGCGTACGGCACCGTCCGTGATCTCGACGAGCGGGAGCGCAAGGTCCAGGCGCTCGGGAGTACCGCCGAGTTGGCGATCCGGATGGCGACCGCCGCCCGGATCGACGAGGCGGGCAAGGTGGCGGGAGCCGACGAGCGGGCCCGCGAGGCCGTCGAGGCGGCCCGCATCGCCGCGGAGGCCATCGAGGAGACGCGGGATCCGTTGCTGGGCGCCGGTGTACGCGCCACCATGCCCGGTGTCGCCTGCGTCATGACCGACGGCGAAGCGGGTGCCATGGAAATGGTCAGGCTCGGTCTACACACCGAACCCGAGCCGCTCACCCGCCCGGTCCCGGCGCGCCTGGAGACGACCCCCTCGGACCTGGGCGGCGCTGTCGACCAGGTGAACAAGATCTCCCAAACGGCGACACAACGTGGTAAGCACGCGGGCACGCGCCTGGAGCAGGCGCGCCGTCTCGACAAACAGGCACGCGATGTGGAATCGGCCGACAGGAAAGCCTCCGAGGCCGAACAGCGGCTGACCGACGCCGTGACGGAGGCGGAGGGGGAGGAAAGGGCCAGAGACGCCGCCGCGCTCGCTCTCGCGCGTGACTGGACGGCTTGGATAACCGGTGAGCGGACCCGGACGTTGCTGAGCGGCGTCGATTGGGCGGCGACCGCTCTCCGGCCGGTGCTCGACGACACCGGCGCGCTCGTCGGCGACGACACGATGGATCTGCTCACCGCGCTCGACCACGTGGTGAGGCCGGCCGCCGACGCGGTTCACGACCGGCTCTCCCGCGCTCTCGCCATGCTCGACTCCGAGGACCGGGCGGACAGGGAACGACGGCAGGTGCTGGAGGACGAGCGGAAAGGGCTGCTCGCCGCGCGCGATCCGGATCCGCCCCTGCCGCACTGGACGCGCAAGGTGGGCGGCGACGAGGTGCCGTTGTGGCGTGCCGTCGACTTCGCCGCCCACCTGGACGAGGGGCAACGCGCGGGTCTTGAGTGCGCCCTGCTCGCCTCGGGACTGCTGACGGCCACGATCACGGGCAGCGGCCTCGCGGCCCCGGACGGCCGGCTCCTGCTGCGCGCAACCGGCCCCCTCGCCGCGAATCCGCTGAGCGACGCGCTGGTCGTCGAGACCGCGTCCGCGCTTCCGGCGGAACTGGTGCGCGACGTGCTCGACCGCGTCGCGCTGGGCGATCAGGACCACCCCACCTGGGTGGACACCGAGGGTGCCTGGGGCAACGGTCCCCTCACCGGTCGCCACCGGACGGCGACGGCCCGGCATATCGGCGCGGCCGCCAGAGCCGCCGCCCGGGCCGCCCGGCTCACCGAGATCGACATCTCGCTCGCCGCCCTGGCCGGTGCCGCCGAGAACCGGGCCCTTCGGCGGCAGGAGCTGCACGACGAACGCGACGCGCTCGACTCTCACCTGCGCACCGCGCCGACAAGCGAGTCGGTCCGGTCGGCCCACACGCTGACGGCCGCCGCGAGGCAGCGGGTGAAAAAAATCGAGCCGATGTGCCACGAAGCGCGTAAGGTCGCCGTCGACCTCCGCCGGGAGTGGACCGCCGCCCTCGCCGCGCACCGGGCGGCATGTGCTGAATTCGACCTGCCGACCGCCGTTGACGAGCTCTCCGCGGTGCGGGATGGGCTACGGGAGGCCGTACGCCTGTGCAGGACAGCCGGGCAGCGACTGGCGGAGCTGCGGCATCGTGTCGACGTGCATGCGAACGCCGTGGCCGGAGCACGGACATCTCGGCGACCACGGCGCGATGCCGAAGTAACCGCCACCGAGAAGTGGGACACGTGGCACGGGGAGGCCGCGGAGCTGGCCGCGATCAGAGAGAACGTGGGTGCCACGGCCGAGCAGGCACGAGCCGACCTGATCTCCGCTGAGAAAGGGCTGGCGGCGTGCCGTCGTGAACTGGAATCCACCCGCAAGCGCGCCGCCGAGCTTGCCGGGCAGAAGGGCAGGGCTGAGGCCCAGGCGCAGGTGGCCCGGGAGGACGCCCAACGGGAGCGTGCCCGGCTCACCGAGGCGGCGGAGAGGCTTCTCGCCCGGCTGACGCTTCCCGGAGTGGCGGCGGCCGCGACCGGGCAACCTCATTTCCACGTCCCGTTGACGCACATCGATCCTCCCAACGTCGAAGCGGCCGTCGGGGCCGTGATGACCGCACTGGACAGGCGCGGCCAGGTCGCCGACGAGAACGCGCTGATCCGTGCCCAGCAGACGGTGGAACGCGAACTCGCCGGCGGCTTCGACGTCATCCCCACGGTGCGGGACGGCGTCCGGCTGACGGCGATCGCCGACGCGGCCGGCCAGCGTTCTCTGCCGGAGGCCGCCGCCGATCTCCATCACCAGTGCGAAGCGGGGCGGTCAGCGCTGAGTGACCGCGAACGACGCGTCTTCACCGAGTTCATCCTCGGCGGCGTCGCCGAGGAACTCCGGCAGCGACTCAAGCAGGCCAAGGAGTTGATCCAGGCCATGAACGTGAGCCTGGCCGGCATCAGCACCAGCCACGGCATCGGGGTCAGGCTGCGCTGGAACCTCTCCGAGGCCGCGGGCCCCACCGTCGCCAGGATCCGCGCACTCGTCGCCACGGCCGGGGACGTACGCTCCCCCGAGCAGGAGGACGAGCTGACCGAGCTGCTCAACGCCCGTGTCAGCGAGGAGTTCGCCACGGATCCGACCGCGGGGTACGCGACCCACCTGAAGTCGGCGCTGGACTACCGGTCGTGGCACGAGATGGAGGTCGTCATCACCGGCCCCGCGCAGGGACAGGAGCGGAAGATCAGCCGGCGGGCCAAACTGAGCCAGGGGGAGATCCGGTTCGTGTCGTACGTGACGTTGTTCGCCGCGGCCGACGCCTACCTGTCCGGCCTGCCGGACACAGCCCGCGCGCTCCGGCTCATCCTGCTCGACGACGCCTTCGCCAAGGTCGACAACCGCACGATCGGTGAGCTGATGGGCCTGCTCGTCCGGCTCGATCTGGACTTCGCGATGACCGGCCACGCGCTGTGGGGCTTCTACCCGCAGGTTCCCTCACTGGACTGCTACGAGATCCGGCGCGGGGAGGGCACCGCCGCGGTGACCACCCACATCCATTGGGACGGCCACAATCGTCATCTGCGACCCGCTCGGTGAGCCCGCCCGCCGAGCCTCGGCTGCCGGAACGCACCCGGCGCTACCTCGCCGACGCCTGCCTCGCTCCCCTGTGGACGGCCGTACGCGGCAAGCTGGAGCGCGGCAGGCTCGCCGTGGCGGGAACGGTCACCGTGACGCTCGACGAGAACGGCGCCGACCGGCTGTCCGGCCTGCTCGGCAAGCCCGTTGCCGCAGGCCGGATCCGCGTCCCCCTCACCGCGCTCGATGAGGCCCTCCGGTCCTCTGCGGCGGCCGCGGGCCTGGTCACGGTCGTCGCGCAGATCACCGGGGACGGCCTTGTGGATCGAGCCGCGATCAAAGAGAGGGCACACGCCTCATGGGCCGACGTATGGGCACAACTGGACGTCGCGCTGGCGGCTGCCGGAGCCGTGCGGACACATTGGGCCCCGGCGTTCGTCGAAGGCATACGTCGCTCGGGACTGCTGACCCGGGCCGGTATCGACACCGCCGCCGTGGCGGTCGCCCAATTCGCAGCCGTGCTCGCCGAACTCTCGGCATCGGGTGGCTTTGGCGGCCCCATCACGCGAGACCTCGGCTGGGAGATCGCGGAGCTGGCCGGCCGCTGCCTCGGCGACGCGCACGGCCTCGACGACGGCAGGCTCCCCGGTTCGCTCGTGTTGCGTGCGGCCGCCGCCGCGTTCGGCGTCGCCCTACCGGAGACGGCCGAGGAACGGCGTGACCTGTGGGCGCGCCTAGGAGTCGCGACCGACCTGGTGTCGGGCACCGCGCTCGTCTGGTCCCTACGGCCACCGGGGAGCGATCCCTGGTCGGCGATGATGCGGGAACGCGCCGACATGGGGCTGGTCACGCACCTGACACTGCACGAACTCCGCGGCGCGGCGGCGGACGCGCGGCTCGCCGCCCCCGGCACGCAGGTGTTCGCGTGCGAGAATCCACAGGTCCTGCAGGCGGCGGCGAGGGCGCGCGTGGCCGTCCCCATGGTCTGCCCGGCGGGTAATCCGTCCGTCGCGGGCTGGGTGGCGTTGCGGCGGCTCGTGGACGCGGGTGTGACCGTTCGCTATCACGGCGACTTCGACTGGCCCGGGGTCGCGATCGCGGCCCGCATGTTCGCGGCCGGTCTGAAGCCGTGGCGGATGAGCGCCGACGACTACCGGAATGCCGTGGCCACCCTCCCGCCGGACGCGAGGCTCGCCCTGACCGGCTCGCCGAACCCGACACCGTGGGACCCGGTCCTTGAGGACGCGATGCGCCGCCGAAACTTCGCCGTCCATGAGGAGATGCTGCTGCCGACCTTGCTCACCGATCTGCGCGCATACGAGGCGGCTCCATCGGCCCTCCCATCGTGAGCGGCGGTTCCGGTGCGGGGATGACATCACGGCCGGTCACGGTACGGCTCGTGATCGCCCGGTGGACACGACGGGTTGCACAGCACGTCCACCCAGACATCAGTGACGGGCGCGGTGATCCGCTCGACGACGTCGACCGGGATCGCGTCGTCCACGAGGTCTGCCCATTGGCGAATGGGCGTCGTTTCACACCCGCTCGTCCCCGCCCGTCCGTCCGTCACCACGCTGGGGCACGTGAGGACCAGGGCGGGGAGGGCGGACGGTGGCACGATCGCCACGAGGTGGCCCACCCCGGGGTGAGGCCCGCCGACCGGGCCGGGCAGGCGGACGACGGCTTCCGCCGTACCCGGGACCCGGCGGCTCGGTCGCCGGGGTCCCCGCCGGACGGGGCCGGGCGGTCGTCTCACGGATTGCAAGTGGACGTTAACCGGTCCGGGAGACCGTGGTGCCTTCCATCCGGAAGCGACCACGAGGAGACCGACACCGATGGACACACACGAAGCGGCCGTCTCCCCCGCGCAGGGGGGCCGGCCTCGGGTTCCGCCACCCCGGCCGGGCAAGGGGCTGATCGCCGCTCTCGCGGTCTCCGGGATCTGCGTCCTGATCGCCATGGGCATCGTCCTGGCGAACGGGAGCCCCACCGGCTTCGGCGTCTCGTTCGCCCTGGGGCTGGCACCGCTGCCGATCCTGCTCGCCGCCGTGCTCGCGCTCGACCGACTGGAGCCCGAACCCCGGCTGAACCTGCTCTTCGCGTTCGCCTGGGGCGCCGGCATCGCGGTGGTCCTCGGCGTCCTCCTTGAGCTGGGCGGCACGATGGTGCTGGTGCGGGCCTTCGGCGTGGGCGAGCGGGCGGCGGAGACCGCGACCCTGGTGGCGGTGGCCCCCGTGGTCGAGGAGGCACTCAAGGGCGCCGCGCTCCTGTGGCTGATCTGGCGGTGCAGGCGTGAGATCGACGGCCCGACCGATGGCATCATCTACGCCTCCATGGTCGGCCTGGGGTTCGCGGCCGTGGAGAACATGATCTACTACTCCGCAGCGTTCACCGAGACGGGCACGGAGGGAGCGGTGGGCCTCTTCGTGCTGCGGGGGCTGGTCTCGCCGCTCGGGCATCCCCTCTTCACCTCGATGATCGGGCTCGGTGTCGCCTACGCGGTCACCACGCGCCGCAGGGGCGGGTTCCTCGCCGTCCCGCTGGGCTATCTCGGCGCCGTGCTCCTGCACGGTGTGTGGAACGGGACCTCGGCGCTGGAGTCGCTGCCCGCCCTCGGGGCCGCCTATCTTCTGGAACTCGCCGTCATCTGCGCGCTCGTCGTCGTCACCGTACGGGAGCGGCGGCGGCTGGTGGCCCTGATGGGCGTGCACCTGCCCGCCTATCTGGGGACCGGCCTGGTCACGCCGTACGACATCGGCATGCTCGGCTCGCTGAGCACCCGCAGGCAGGCCCGCCGGTGGGCCAGGGGGATCGGGGCGGGCCGCGCGATGTCCGACTACCAGCAGGCCGCGACCGAGCTGGTCATGCTGCACCAGCGCGCCGAGCGCGACGGCACCGGCCCCGGGGAGCTCGCCGCCGAGCGCGACGCCCTGCTGGCGGCCATGGCGCGGGCACGGGAGGGCTTCGTGCCGCGTTCCCCGTCACAGCCCCAGCCCGCGTAGGGCGGCGTACGCGCTCTCCGCCACGGCGCCGGACCCCGCGGTCCTCTCCGCTACACGCTCTCTCCGGTACGCGACGAACCGTCCACGCTCTTTCCGGTGCGCGACGAACCGTCCATGCTCTCTCCGGCACACTCCGGCCGTCCACGCTCCCCCGGTACGCCGACCGTACGCGCTCTTCCGGTACGCGCCCGACATCGCGCGAGCGGACCGGCGCGCGATGTCGGGCGCGGACCGGGGGCGTTCAGCTCTCGCTCTTCTTCCGGCCGGTCGTGAAGGCCACTCCCAGGCCGACGCCGATGGCGATCCCGATAGCGGTGCCCATGGCCAGGTCACCGAGCGCGACTCCCAGCGCGGCGCCGATGGCGACACCGACGGCGACGCCGAGGGAGAGTCCGGTGGCGGCCTTCGACGCGTCGTCCGACTTCTCGTTCATCTCCTGCCGCTTCCCCCGATCTTGCGGAACATGCGCTCGTCCGGGGCGGCGTCTTGGTGTGCCGGCCTTCCTCGGAACCGGCCCCGGTCGCCACGAGGTCACCGGACCGCGGGCGGGGTGAGCGCCTCCCTGGCGGGGGCGCCGGTTGTCGGCTACCGTACTTGACGTGATCGTCAAGTCTGAGACCCTCGGCAGCCGGGGACGGCGCACCCGGGCGGCACTCGTCCAGGCCGGGCGGGAGGCGTTCGAGGAGCGGGGCTACGACGCCGTGCGCGTCGACGACGTCTGCGCCCGCGCCGGGGTCTCGCACGGCACCTTCTACACCTACTTCGGCTCGCGCGAGGAGCTGTTCCGCGAGGTGGCGGCGACCGTGGTGGGCGAGATGTTCACCGCCAGCGTGGTCGGGCCCGCCGCCCCCGGCGACCCGTACGCCCGCATCGAGGCCGCCAACCTGCTCTACCTGCGCGCGTGGGCCGCCAACTCCCGGCTGGTACGGATGCTGGAGCAGGTCGCGGCCACCGACGAGAGCTTCCGCGGCCTCCTGCTGGAGCTGCGCGAGGTCTTCGTACGGCGGGGCGCGGAGGGGTTGCGGCGCCTGCAGGAGCAGGGGCTGGCCGACCCGTCTCTGGACCCCCGGCTCACCGCCGTGATGCTGGGCGGGATGGTCGAGCACTTCGCCCACGTCTGGCTGGACCTCGGCGAGCACGCCGACGAGCGGACCGCCGTCGCGACGCTCTCCACGCTCTGGGCCAGGGCCATCGGCCTGACACCGGCTCCGTCCCGGGATCCGCTACCGGCACCGGCACGAACACCGGAACAGGCACAGGCGCAGAAGAACCGGATCGTCGATGTGACGTCCGTGTCAACCAAGGGAGCGGGTGCATGAGCCGCCTGGACACCTCAGGTGACGACTACCTGGCGCGGCGCGAGGCGATGCTCGCCAAGCTGGCCGAGCTCGACGCCGAGCAGGCCAAGGCGGTGGCGGGCGGCGGCGGGAAGTACGTCGACCGGCACCGCGCGCGGGGCAAGCTCCTGGCCAGGGAGCGGATCGAGCTGCTCGTCGATCCCGACTCGGCGTTCCTGGAGCTCTCGCCGCTGGCGGCCTGGGGCAGCGACTTCCCCGTCGGGGCGAGCGTGGTGACCGGGATCGGGGTGGTCGAGGGCGTCGAGTGCGTGCTCGTCGCCAACGACCCGACCGTGCGGGGCGGCTCGTCCAACCCGTGGACGATGCGCAAGACGCTCAGGGCGGCCGACATCGCGTTCGAGAACCGGCTGCCGCTGATCAACCTGGTGGAGTCGGGCGGGGCGGACCTGCCGACCCAGAAGGAGATCTTCATCCCCGGCGGCCGGATCTTCCGCGACCTGACCCGCCTGTCGGCGGCCGGGATCCCCACGATCGCCCTCGTCTTCGGCAACTCCACGGCCGGTGGGGCGTACGTGCCGGGGATGAGCGACCACGTGGTCATGGTCAAGGAGCGGGCGAAGGTCTTCCTCGGCGGGCCGCCGCTGGTCAAGATGGCCACCGGGGAGGAGGCGGACGACGAGTCGCTGGGCGGCGCCGAGATGCACGCCCGCGTCAGCGGCCTCGCCGACTACCTCGCCGCCGACGAGCACGACGCGCTGCGGATCGGGCGGCGGATCGTGAAGGGGCTGAACCGGCGCGGGTCCGGCGTCTCCCCCGGCGTCGTGCGCGGCCCGCTGTACGACGAGGACGAGCTGCTGGGCATCGTGCCGGAGGACCTGAGGATCCCGTTCGACCCGCGCGAGGTGATCGCGCGGGTGGTGGACGGCAGCGAGTTCGACGAGTTCAAGCCGCTGTACGGCGGGAGCCTGGTGACCGGGTGGGCCCGCCTGCACGGCCATCCGATCGGGATCCTGGCCAACGCCAGGGGCGTGCTGTTCAGCGAGGAGGCGCAGAAGGCGGCGCAGTTCATCCAGCTCGCCAACCAGGTCCGCGTCCCGCTGGTCTTCCTGCAGAACACCACCGGCTACATGGTCGGCAAGGACTACGAGCAGGGCGGCATCATCAAGCACGGCGCCATGATGATCAACGCGGTGGCCAACTCGTCCGTCCCGCACATCACGATCGTGATGGGCGCCTCGTACGGGGCGGGCAACTACGGGATGTGCGGCAGGGCCTACGACCCGCGCTTCCTGTTCACCTGGCCCAGCGCCAAGTCCGCCGTGATGGGGCCCGCCCAGCTCGCCGGGGTGCTGTCCATCGTCGGCCGGGCCGCCGCCCAGGCGCGGGGCCAGGTCTACGACGAGGAGGGCGACGCGGCGATGCGCCAATTGGTCGAGGCGCAGATCGAGGCCGAGTCGCTGCCGTTCTTCCTCTCCGGCCGCCTCTACGACGACGGCGTGATCGACCCCCGCGACACCCGGACGGTCCTGGGCCTGTGCTTATCTGTCGTCGGCAACGCCGCCGTCGGCAACGCCCTCGTCCCGGAGCCCTCGGGCTTCGGCGTCTTCCGGATGTGACCATGCCTCTTTCACCGATCCGCCGCCTGCTCGTCGCCAACCGGGGGGAGATCGCCCGCCGCGTCTTCCGTACCTGCCGCGACCTGGGCATCGAGACCGTCGCGGTCTTCTCCGACGCCGACGCGGACGCGCCGCACGTGGCCGAGGCCGACCACGCCGTACGGCTGGACGGGGTGCGGCCCGCCGACACCTACCTGTCGGTGGAGAAGGTCATCGAGGCGGCCCGCGCGTCGGGAGCGGACGCGGTCCATCCCGGGTACGGCTTCCTGTCGGAGAACGCCGCCTTCGCGCGGGCCGTGCCGGAGGCCGGGCTGACCTGGGTCGGCCCTCCGGCCGAGGCCGTCGCCGCGATGGGCTCCAAGATCGAGGCGAAGGCGCTGATGGCCGAGGCCGGGGTCCCGGTGCTGCCGGGCTTCGTCGCGGGGCCCGGCTACTCGACGGACGACCTGGAAGGCGACCTCGACGCCGTGTTCACCCGGATGAGCGGGACGGCCTCCGGATGGGCCACCCCGTTGCTGGTGAAGGCGTCGGCCGGGGGCGGCGGGCGCGGGATGCGCGTCGTGCGGCTCACCGACGACCTGCCGGAGGCGGTCGAGTCGGCGCGGCGGGAGGCCGCGTCGGCGTTCGGGGACGGCACGGTGTTCGTCGAGCCCCTGCTGGAGGGCGCCCGGCACATCGAGGTGCAGATCCTCGCCGACGGGCACGGGACGGTGTGGGCGCTGGGCGAGCGGGAGTGCTCGATCCAGCGGCGGCACCAGAAGGTGGTCGAGGAGACCCCGTCCCCGGCGATCTCCCCCGCGATGCGGGCGCGGCTCCTCGACGCGGCGGTCACCGCCGCACGGGCCATCGGGTACGTCGGCGCCGGGACCGTCGAGTTCCTCGTCAGGGACGAGACGGTCGCCTTCCTGGAGATGAACACCCGCCTGCAGGTGGAGCACCCGGTGACCGAGTGCGTCCACGGCGTCGACCTCGTCGAGTGGCAGCTGCGGATCGCCGAGGGCGCCCGGCTCCCCGCGTCGCCGCCCGAGCCGTCCGGGCACGCCGTCGAGGTGCGCCTCTACGCCGAGGACCCGGCCCGCGACTGGCTTCCGCAGAGCGGTGTGCTGCACCGCTTCGAGGTTCCCGGGGTGGACTCGCGCTTCGCGCCCGCGCCCGGGGGGCGCCACGGCCTGCGGCTGGACTCCGGCGTCGAGGACGGCTCGGAGATCGGCGTCCACTACGACCCGATGCTCGCCAAGGTCGTCTCGTACGGCGCGAGCCGTCCCGACGCCGTGCGCAGGCTGGCCGCCGCGCTCGCGGGCGCGCGGATCCACGGTCTCGTCACCAACCGGGACCTGCTGGTCGAGGTCCTGCGCCACCCGGCGTTCCTCGCCGGGGACACCCACACCGGCTTCCTTGAGGAGCACGGGCTCACCGGGTCCGGTTTCCCTGAGGAGCACGAGCTCGCCGGGGCCGGGCGGGACTCCCACTCCGGTTTCCCGGAGGAACGCGGGCTCGCCGGGTCCCCGGCCGCTCGCCCAGGACGGCCGGGGCTCGTGCGCCTGTCCGCCCTCGCCGCCGCGCTCGCGGGGGCGGCGGCGAACCGGGCGGCGGCGACCGTGCAGGCGGGACTGCCGAGCGGGTGGCGCAACGTGGTGTCGCAGCCGCAGCGCGCCGCTTTCGCGGAGGCCGAGATCTCCTACCGGATCACCAGGGACGGCCTGCGGGCGGAGGGGTTTCCCGATACGGTCCTGGTCGACGCGACGCCCTCGCTCGTGGTGCTGGAGACCTCGGGCGTACGGCACCGGTTCGCGGTCGCCCGCTACGACGGCGTGACGCACGTGGACTCCCCCCTCGGTTCCGTACGGCTCACCCCGCTGGCCCGCCTGCCGGAACCGGTGGAACACGTGCGGCCGGGCTCCCTGGTGGCGCCCATGCCCGGTACGGTGCTGCGGGTCGACGTCAAGGCCGGCGAGACCGTCGGGGCGGGGCAGGTGGTCGTGGTGCTCGAAGCCATGAAGATGGAGCACCGGATCGCCGCGCCCGCGCCCGGCACGGTGGCGGCGGTGAACGTGACGCCGGGCCGCCAGGTCGAGGCGGGGGCGGTGCTGGCCGTGATCGAGGAGCAGGCGTGACCCTCTCCCAGGGTTCTCCGGGCTCCGCGAGCTCCGCGGGCCCACGGGCCCACAAGCCCACGGGCTCCGCGAGTTCCGCGATGGGCGCGGGCTCCGTGGAGTCCCGGGAGCCGGGAGTGGGTCTCGACGACGAAAGGAACACGATGAAGAGCGACGGGGGCTGGCCGGTGGAACGCCTGGTGCGCAGGGAGGTGTCCGGCGGGGTGGCGACGATCACCCTCGACTCCCCCCGCAACCGCAACGCGCTGTCGGTGCGGCTGCTGGGCGACCTGGAGGACCGGCTCAACTGGGCGCTGGCCGAGGAGAGCGTCCGGGTGATCGTGCTCACCGGGACCGGGCCGGTGTTCTGCGCGGGCGCCGACCTTAAGGAGCAGCGGGTCGCGCCGGGCGACGCGCACGAGGCGCCGGTGACCGCGTCGTTCCCGGAGATCATGAGCCTGATCTGGGAGAGCCCGAAGCCGGTCGTCTGCAGGCTGAACGGCACCGCGCGGGCCGGGGGGCTCGGCCTGGTGGCGGCCTGCGACTTCGCGATCGCCCCGGACTCGGCGTCGTTCGCGTTCAGCGAGGTGCGGCTCGGCGTGGTGCCCGCGATGATCTCGGTGACCGTGCTGCGGCGGCTCGACCCGCGCGCCGCCGCCGAGTACCTGCTCACCGGGGAGACGTTCGACGCCGCCCGCGCCCAGGAGATCGGGCTGCTCACCCGCGCCGTGCCCGAGGAGGAGCTGGACGCGACGGTCGCCCACTACACCGGCATGCTGCTGCGCGGCGGCCCCGAGGCGCTCGCCCTCACCAAGCAGCTGGTGCGGACCGTGCCCGAGCTGAGCGTCGAGGAGGGTATGCGCCAGATGGCCGAGCTGTCCGCGCGGCGCTTCACCTCCGCCGAGGGGCAGGAGGGGATCGCCGCCTTCATGGAGAAGCGGCCCGCGTCGTGGATCCCCGCACCGGAGGCGAGCTGATGCCGTACGGCGCGCCGGAACCGCGCGACCGAACCGCGCCGCGCGGACCGGGGTTCGCGGCGCCCGGCGGCGCGACCGGCACGTCCCGGCCCGAGGAGAGCTGATGCTGCGCGTCGCGAACTGCTCCGGTTTCTACGGTGACCGGTTGTCGGCCGCCAGGGAGATGGTGGAGGGCGGCCCGATCGACGTGCTCACCGGCGACTGGCTCGCCGAGCTGACCATGCTGATCCTGGCCGGGAACCGGCTGAAGGGCCGCCCCGGCTACGCGCCGACCTTCCTGAGGCAGCTGGAGGAGGTCCTCGGGACGTGCCTGGAACGCGGCATCAAGATCGTCTCCAATGCGGGCGGCCTGGATCCCGCCGGGTGCGCCGGGGCGGTGACCGAGCTGGCGGCGCGCCTCGGGTTGCCGGTGCGGGTCGCCCACGTCACCGGCGACGACCTGACCGGCCACGACCTGGGCGGCGCCCCCAACGCGGACACCGGTGAGCCGCTGCCCGCCCCCGCCCTGACGGTCAACGCCTACCTGGGGGGCCGCCCGATCGCCGCCGCCCTGTCGGCCGGGGCGGACGTGGTGGTGACCGGCCGCGTCACGGACGCCGCCCTGGTCACGGGGCCGGGAATCTGGCGGTACGGGTGGGGGCCGGACGACCTCGACGCGCTGGCCGGTTCGGTGGTCGCCGGGCACGTCATCGAGTGCGGCTGCCAGGCGACCGGCGGCAACTACGCGTTCTTCGGCGAGGTGCCCGACCTGGCGCGCTGCGGGTTCCCTCTGGTGGAGCTGGAGGCCGACGGCTCCAGCGTGGTCACCAAGCACCCGGGCACCGGGGGGCTGGTCTCGGTGGGCACGGTCACCGCGCAGCTGCTGTACGAGATCGGGTCGCCCCGTTACCTCGGGCCGGACGTGGTCGCGCGCTTCGACACGATCCGGCTGGAGCAGGAGGGCCCTGACCGGGTCCGCGTCTCGGGGGTGCGCGGCGAGGCGCCTCCGGACACGCTCAAGGTCGCCGTCAACTACCTGGCGGGCTACCGCAACACGATGACGCTCGTCCTGACCGGCCTGGACATCGAGGCGAAGGCCCGGCTCGCCGAGGAGGCCATCTGGTCCCGGGTGCCGAAGGAGTCGTTCGACGAGGTCCACGTGGAGCTCACCCCGCTCGCCGGGACCGCCCTGCTGCGCGTCACCGTGATGGACGCCGACCGGCGGAGGGCGGGACGCGCCTTCTCCTCGGCCGTGGTCGAGACCGGCCTCGCGAGCTATCCCGGCTTCTACGGCCTCACCCCTCCCGGTGACGCCTCGCCGTACGGGGTCTACTGGCCCACGCTCGTCCCGGCCGAGACGGTACGGGCCCGCGTCTGGCTCGACGGCCGCGAGCTCCCCGCCGCACCCGACACGAGTGACGTACCCCGCGCGTCCGGACTCCCGGAGGTGACGAGCACGCGGGGCACGAACGGCGGCGAGCGCGAGGGCGAGGGTGCCCGGCGCGATGGCCGTGGCGAGGACCATGACGAGGACGAGACCGTACGGGTCGCGCTGGGCGCGATCGTGGGCGCCCGCTCGGGGGACAAGGGCGGCAACGCCAACCTGGGGGTCTGGGTCGGTGGCGCGGAGCGGTTCGAGTGGCTGGAGGGTTACCTGACGGTCGAGCGCCTGGCGGAGCTGCTGCCGTTCACCGCGGGCCTGGAGGTCGAGCGCTTCGAGCTGCCCAACCTGCTCGCCCTCAACTTCGTCGTGCACGGCCTCCTCGGCCGGGGCGTGGCCGCGAGTCCCCGTCTCGACGCCCAGGCCAAGGCCCTCGGGGAGGAACTCCGCGCCGGGCTCGCCGACATCCCGCGACGCCTCCTCTGACCTGCCCGTACGACGGCCCGCTCACACGACGGCCGCCCGTACGAGGCCCCCCGTCCTCCTCGTCCGGGCGTGAGGCACCCGAGGGCACCCGGAGAAACCCGGGGAACCCGTCCGGGTGTGAGGAGACGATCCCGTCCCCCGCCGAGGCGAGGGAGGGCGGTCCTACCCGCGCAGCCCCGCCAGGGTCACCGAGAGCAGGTGTTCGGCTCGGCCGAGGCCGCCGGGCAGTTCGCTCGCGGCCAGCGCGACGCCGGTGACGAGCTGGAAGAAGTCCTCGACGTCGATGTCCGGACGTGTCCGGCCCTCCCCCTGTGCCCGCGCCAGCAGACCGGTCGCCGCCGAGCGCATCGCCGCGTGGCAGTCGAAGCCGAGCTCCGCCTCGCCGAGCGTCATCGAGGTGGACAGGCCGCCGTCGGTGAGGGCGTGGGCGAGCACGTCCCGCGACCAGAGGGCCAGCGCCTCGTCCGGTGAGGTGTGGGCGAGCAGATCCTCCGCCTTCGCGCACAGTGTCTCGACCCGGTCCTGGAACACGGCCGCCAGGAGCGCCTGGCGCGTGGGGAAGTGGCGGTAGAGCGTCCCCGGCCCCACCCCGGCCCGGCGCGCGATCTCGTTGAGGGACGCCTCGGGCCCCTGTTCGGCGATCACGGCCTTGGCGGTCGCCAGCAGGTGTTCACGGTTACGACGCGCGTCGACCCGCATCGGTACCCCCAGGTTTCCACGCCGGTTTGCAAACGGAGAACTTCTCCGTATTATACGGTCATATTATCCGGAGACCCTCTCCGGATAATCTCCGGAGAGGGACATCCGAATGAACGACGACACCTCCGACCTCGGACGGGTCGGGCTCTGGACCTTCGCCTTCGACGACCAGCCCGCGCAGCGGGTCCGCGAGGCCGCGGCGGAGATCGAGGAGCTCGGTTACGGCGCCCTGTGGTTCGGCGAGGGGTTCGGCCGCGACAGCGTGAGCCAGGCCTGGCTGCTGCTCTCCGCCACCCGGCGGCTGGTGGTGGGGGCGGGCATCGCCAACATCGCCCTGCGCGACCCCATCACCATGGCGGCGGCCGAGCGCGCGCTCAACGAGGCGCACCCCGGCCGTTACCTCCTCGGCCTCGGCGGGCACCGGGTGTCCGACACGCCCGTCCAGATGGACGGCTACAGCATTCCCAGCCGCGGCCGGGCCGTGCGCACGATGGGCGCCTACCTCGACGCGATGGACGCCATCCCGCTGGGCTCCCCCGCGCCGGCGGCGCCCCCGCGGCGCGTCCTCGCCGCGCTCGGGCCGCGGATGCTGGCCCTGGCCGCCGAGCGGACCCTCGGCGCGCACCCCTACTTCGTGCCCGTGGAGCACACCCACCGGGCGAGGCAGACCATGGGTCCCGGCGCCTTCCTCGCGGTCGAGCAGGCCGTCGTGCTGGACACCGACCTCACGAGGGCCCGCGAGGTCGCCAGAGGACACCTGGGCCCCTACATCGGCCTGGCCGCCCACCAGATCGCGAACCTGCGCAGGCTGGGCTTCGGCGACGACGACCTGACGGACGGCGGGAGCGACCGCCTGGTCGACGCGATCGTCGCCTACGGAGACGCCGACGTCATCGCCGAGCGCGTCCGGGCCCACCTGGACGCGGGCGCGGACCACGTGTGCCTGCAGGTCCTGACCGCCACCCCCGCGACGCTCCCCATGCGCGAATGGCGCGAACTGTCCGCCCTGGCCACGGCCGGCTGACGGCGGCCGGCCGAGCGCGGGTGACGCTTCCGCCGGGGCGGGACACTATTGACCGTCGCGGCCGGGAATCGTAGATTCACCCCACCCAGAACATCATTCGGTCAAGGAGGGCGCATGACGTCCACGCACATCGACGTCACCGCGATCGACTTCGACGTGCTCGGTGCGTGGATGGACGCGCGGGGGCTGCCGGGAGGGGCGTTCGAGCGGGTCGCGCCGGTGACGGGCGGCACGCAGAACGTCATGGTGCGCTTCGAGCGGGGCGGGGCGTCGTACGTGCTGCGCAGGCCGCCGCTGCACCCGCGCGCCAGGAGCAACGAGGTGCTCCGCCGGGAGGCGAGGGTGCTCACGGTCCTGCGTGACACGCCGGTGGCGGCGCCGCGCCTGGTCGCGGCCTGCACCGACGAGAGCGTCATGGGCGCGGTCTTCTACCTGATGGAGCCGGTCCTGGGGTTCAACGCCACCGTCGAGCTGCCCGAGCCGCACGCGGGCGATCCCGCGATCCGGCACCGGATGGGACTGGAGGCGGCCTCGGCTCTGGCCGACCTCGGGCGGGTGGACCACGGCGCGCTCGACGGGTTCGGCCGTCCCGAGGGATTCCTGGAGCGGCAGGTGCCCCGCTGGATGGGCGAGCTGGACGGCTACGGAGCCCTGAGGGGGTATCCGGGGCCCGACATCCCGGGGCTGGCGGAGACCGCGGGCTGGCTGGAGCGCAACCGGCCGAAGGAGTTCACCCCGGGGATCATGCACGGCGACTACCACCTGGCCAACCTCATGTTCGCCTGCGACGGGCCCAGGGTGGCCGCGATCGTCGACTGGGAGATGTGCACGGTGGGAGACCCGCTGCTGGACCTGGGGTGGCTGCTGGCGACCTGGCCGGCCCCCGGCGGCGTGGGGGTGATCTCCGGCGGGGTCACCGGGCTGGCCACGGCGGCCGAGCTCGTCGACTGCTACGCGGCCCTGTCCGACCGGGACCTGTCGGCCGTCGACTGGTACGCGGTGATGGCCTGCTTCAAGCTCGGCATCGTCCTGGAGGGCACGCACGCCCGCGCCTGCGCGGGCAAGGCCCCCAAGGAGATCGGGGACCTGCTCCACGCCACCACGCTGAACCTGTTCGCCCGCGCCCAGACGTTCATGTGACATGCGATGAAATAGGCGAAATATGCGTTAGCCGGTGATTGAAACCTTCATGCAACCTTCCGCATTCCAGGATTGCTCGCAATTGCTTTGCGAACGCGGTTCGGGGAAGGATTCAGTCATGCGCCTCCGGTTTCTTGGCTCCACCTCCGAGGCGGGGGCCTGTCCCTCCCTCTACGAGACCGACCGCGGGACCATCGTGGTCCAGGGGCTCCGGGTGACCGACGCGGCGGCGCTCGCCGATCTGCGCCACGTCCTGGACGGCGAGACCGCCGTCGAGGTACCGCGTGAGCTTCTCGCGGACATCGCGCGCCGAGTACTTTCTGTAAATATTGGTCACGATTAGGAGTGCTCTCTGGCTTGATCCACACGCTCGGGTCTAGCGTCGTGCGCACCATGCGGGAGGTGACGTGAGCAGGCGGGGAGCACAGGCGTACGGCGGCCACGGCACCCGGCCCGCGCGAACGGCCGAGGAGATCGTGTGACCGGGTTCCAGCAGGCGAGAACCGACCTCGGCGTGCGGCTGCGGCACCTGCGGGAGGCCGCGCACCTGTCGGGCAAGGATCTGGCCGAGCGGCTGAGGTGGCAGGCGTCCAAGGTCTCCCGGATCGAGAACGCCCGCCAGACGGCGACCGAGGACGACGTCACCCAGTGGGCGCGGGCCGTGGACGCCTCCCCCGAGGTCGTCGGGGAGCTGGTGGAGCAGGCCGCGGGCCTCCTGGACCGCCAGGACTCCTGGCGGCAGCGGCACCGCAGCGGGCTGGCGGCGCTCCAGGAGGACATCCGCGACGTGGAGGCGCGGACCAACCAGCTGCGGGTGTTCGAGCCCGGCGTGATCATCGGGCTGCTGCAGACCACCGAGTACGCCCGGAGCATCTTCACCCGGATCAAGCGCCTCTACCGGGCGCCCGACGAGATCGACGCGGCCATCCGGGTGCGCATGCAGCGCCAGGACATCCTCTACGACCAGAGCAAGCGGTTCAGGTTCGTCATGCCGGAGGCGGCGCTGCGCCACCGGCTCGCCCCGCTGGACGTGATGCGCGGGCAGCTCGACCGGTTACTGGCGGTGACGGCGCTTCCGAACGTGGAGTTCGGCGTGATCCCCTTCGAGGCGTTCCTGCCCTCGGCACTGCTCAACGGCTTCTGGATGTACGACGAGGACCACGTGGCGGTGCCGACCAGGACGAGGGACCTGCTGCTGCGCGACCCGGAGGACGTCGCCTTCTACGCGCGGACCTTCGAGGAGCTCTGCGAGGTCGCGGCCTTCGGGGAGGATGCCAGATCGGTGATCGTCCGAGTACTCAGCGATTTCTCCGGACAATGAGGGGACTAAACACCGCAATTGCTTGATTAGCATCCCAAGATCGTGCAATTCTCTGTCGAGACGGAGGTGACGCACGATGCTGGACACGCTGTCCTGTCTCGAGAGGCTCGTTGCCGCGATACGGCTGCACGCCGACCTTTCCGTGCAGCGGATCTCGTTCGGCGATCCCGCGTACGTCTACGTCCGCAACCGCTTCAGCAACACCCTGGCCGAGACCGTGACCTGCTCCCCGGACGGCGGCTTCATCACGTCGTGGGGCTACCGGCTCGGCTGCAGCGAGAACATCGACGACGCCGCGGCCCGGCTGGCCTACCTCCTCGCGGCCCTGCCCACCCCCCGGGTCTGAGCCGGACGCGACCCCCTCCCCTCGGACCCGCCAGGCGGGACGGGCGGGTGTGGCGCCGACGTGCCGGTTCGGGTACGTCTGACCGGTTCGGGTGCGCCTGGCCGTGGGATCCCACGCTCGTGGCCACCTCGGCCACCTCGGCCGACCGGCCAGGGCGAACCGGACACCGGACACCGGAACCTCGTCAGACCGGAGACCTCGTCGCCGCCTCGGCAGTGACGAGGCGGTCGGCCCGCCCTAGGGGCTCTCGGCGGGCGCGTCGGGGAAGTCGGAGAGGTCGAGGCCGACCTCGCGGGCGGCGGCGACCCGGGCGTGGTGGAGCATCCGGCTCCGCGACATGTTGCCGGTGTGCAGGGTGTATCGGACCACGAGGCCGTCGAGCATGCCGTCGATCCGCTCGGCCGAGCCCAGGGGGTCGTCGCAGGCGAACTCGCCCGAGGCCACGCCGTCGGAGATGACCTGGCTGAGGACCTCGATCCAGGCGCCCTCAAGTTCGAGCAGGATGGTCCGGACGTGCTCCTCGCGCACCCCGACGGCCCAGGCGTCGACCCAGAGGATCCAGCTCTGGTCGGAGCGGGAGGCCGGGATGTAGAAACGCAGGACGCGGTCGAGAAGCTGGACGGCGGTGCCGGGGCCCGCGACGATCTCCTTCAGCCGCTGGATCTCGGAGTCGCTGGTGCTGCGGAGCATCTCGGTGATGAGATCGTCCTTGGTGGCGAAGTGATAGTGGATCAGCCCGCCGCTCACGTTCGTCGCCCTGGCGATGTCGGCGACGCGGGTGCTGGCCAGCCCACGCTCCAGCACGACCCGCCTGGTGGCTTCAAGGAGCTCCGCTCGGCGCTGGTCGGCCTGGTCGGCGCGGCTGCTGCGCGCTCCTCCTCCGCTGTGCACGGCGCAAGACTACAGCAGCACGGGCCGCCGCCTTACTACTCCTGATTGGCGAACCAGTCAATAGCTCCACCCCGGTCTCGACGACCCTATCCGGTCACCGGGCGGGCGGAGCGCGGTGACCGGACATGGTGACGACCGCCGGGGCCGTCGCCGGCCTCCGGGGGCGCCGCGGCGGGCTCAACCGCAGCGGTAGAGGGACTGGTCGGTGGAGCCGCCGTACTCCGACGCCTCGACGGCGGCGCAGTTGGCCCGCACCCACTCGGTCACCTGGGAGTCGCCCCTGTCGGGCCCGCCCCTGCCGCCCCCGGTCATCACGTACCTGAGCCGCCCCGAGGAGACGAGTCCCTTGAGCCGGTCCACGGTCATGGCCGGGTCGCTGCCCGTGAAGCCGCCCATCGCGATGACGGGCAGCCCCGTCGACAGGATGACCGAGGAGGCGCCCTGCGCGCTGCTCACCGCCACCAGCCAGGTCGCGCCGCCCCGGTTCCTCTTCAGGTAGTCGACCATCCGCTGGTCCATCGCCCCGCCGAAGCCGCCCCGCATCCCGCCGGGGAGGCCGTAGCGCGCGATCGAGGAGCCCTGCCGAGCGTCACCGGCCGTGCCCTGTCCCGGGTCCTGCTCCGGCGTGCCGCCGGGAAGGCCGCCCTGGGTGCCGTTCGGAGGAATGTTCCGAGGGCCGTCGTCGCCGGGGAGTCCTCCTCGCGTACCGCCGGGGAAGCCGCCCCGCATGCCGCCGAAGCCTCCGCTCCCCGCGGGGCCCGCGGTGGGGTTGGTGCCGTTGACGGGCGAGCCGAGGGGGGTGAGCGCGTAGGCGGCCGGCCCGGCGAGGACGGCGACCAGCCCGGCCGTCAGCGCCACCGCGGCGATCCGCGACCTGAGCCGCCGCCCGAGGCGGGCCAGGAGCAACCCGGCGACCGCCACGACGGTCGTACCGGCCACCGCCCAGGCCAGCCAGGGCACGAAGCCCCCGGCGTCCCCGGCGCGCCGGAGCAGGGTGAACGCCCACCCCCCGGTGACCGCGACGCCCGCGGCCAGCACCCACGACCAGGCCCTGGACTCCCGCTGGGCCCGCCACACGAGCACCCCGCCGAGGCCGGTCAGGGCGGCGACGGCCGGGGCCATCGCGGTGGTGTAGTACGGGTGGAAGGTACCGCTGGAGAAGCTGAACACCACGTAGTGGACCGCGAGCCAGCCGCCCCACAGCGTCAGGGCGATCCTGGGGTCGCGGAGCGGGCCGCGTGCGACCAGGACCAGGCCCGCGACGAGGGCGATCACGGAGAGGGGCAGCAGCCAGGAGATCTGCCCGGCCATGATGTCGTTGAACAGGCGCCCGGCCCCCGCCTCGCCGCCGAACCCGCCCCCACCGCCGGGTCCACCGGATCCACCGCCTCCGCCGGGCCCGCCGCTCCCGCCGAAGACCCGGCCGAGGCCGTTGTAGCCGATGACGAGGTCCCAGACGGAGTTGTCGGTGCTGCCTCCGACGTAGGGCCTGCTCGACGCGGGCCACAGGTCCACGACCACCATCCACCAGGCGCTGGAGACCACCAGCGCCGCACCCGCCGCGAGCAGGTGCCCGAGGCGGCGGAGCAGGGGCCCGGGAGCCATGACCAGATAGAGCGGGGCGAAGACCGGGAGCACCAGATACGCCTGGAGCATCTTGGTGTTGAACGCCAGCCCGACGAACACCGCCGAGACGACGAGCGCGCGCATCCGGCCGGCGCGTACCGCCTCCTGGCAGAACCAGGCGGCGAGCACCAGCAGCAGGACGAGGAGGGTGTCGGGGTTGTTGTCCCGGTTGATGGCCACGGTGATCGGGGTCAGCGTCATCACCAGGGCCGCGACCAGCGCGGCGGCGTGACCGTACGTGCCGGGCAGTGCCCTGCGCACGGCCGAGTGGAGTACGGCGACGGCGGCGACCCCGGCGACGGCCTGGGGCAGGAGCATGCTCCAGGTGCCGAACCCGAAGACCCTCGCGGACAGTCCCATCACCCACAGCGCGAGCGGCGGCTTGTCCACGGTGATGAACGACCCGGCGTCCAGTGCCCCGAAGAAGAACGCCTTCCAGCTCTGTGTGCCCGACAGGATCGCGGCGGAGTAGTAGTCGTTGGCGTGGCCGTTCCGCCCGAGCGCCCACACGTACAGGACCGTGGCCAGCGCGAGCACCGCCCACAGGCCGGGCCGCGCCCACCGGGGGTCACCGGGACCGCCGAGGAACACCCGCCGCACGGCGCCGCCGAACCCGCCGTCCCGCACGGCGCGGCCCCGCCCGGGGACCCGCCTCGCACCTGACGCGAACGGCGCTTCCGGCACGTCCGGCACGTCCGGCACGGTCGCCGTACTCGACGCGGACGGCGCGGACGGCGCGGACGACACGGACAGCGTGGTCGGCGCGGACGGCGCCGTCCGTGTCGGTTCGTCGGGGGCGGGGAGCTCCGGCCGGGGGGCGGCGTGCGTCCCCGGTGGCGGGGAGGTCACCGTGCCGGGCGCGGACGCAGAGGACGAGGGTCTCGTGTCCCGCGAGGAGTCGGCGGTCATGAAGTGGTCTCCTTGGCGCGGCGGGGGTTGAAGACCCAGGCGCGGAGCATCAGGAAGCGTACGAGGGTGGCGAGGGCGTTGGCCGCCACGAGCGCGGCGACCTCCGCGGCGGTGGACGCCGCGGGCGCCACGAGGTCGAGCAGGGCCAGGCCGCCGGTGCTCAGCAGCAGGCCGACGAGGAAGGCCAGGCCGCCTTCGAGCTGGTGGCGGAGGGCTCCGGTACGGCCGGTGACGCCGAAGGTGAAGCGCCGGTTGGCCGCGGTGTTGGCGACGGCGGTGACGAGCAGGGCCAGCCCGTTGGCCACGACGGCGGGCATCACCAGGCGCAGGGTCACGAACAGGACCAGGTGCGCCAGGGTGCAGATCGCGCCGATGACGGCGAAGCTGGGCAGCTGGCGGGCCATGCCCCTGGGCAGCCGTGCTCCCCGCACGCGCGGCGGCACCGGGAGCCTCGCCGCCCCCGACAACGTCTTCCGTGCCACCCTGGCCATCCCCCTGAGGTCGTCCACGGCGGTCCTGACGATGTCGACGCGGCTGTCGGGGTCGTCCACCCAGTCGACGGGCACCTCGTGGATGCGCAGCCCGTGCCGCTCCGCGAGGAGCAACAGCTCGGTGTCGAAGAACCACTCCTCGTCCTCGACCGCGGGGAGCAGCACCTGCGCGATCTCGGTGCGGACCGCCTTGAAACCGCACTGCGCGTCGGAGAAGCGCGCCCCCATCGCCGACCGGAGCAGCAGGTTGTACGTCCGCGAGACGAACTCCCGCTTCGGTCCCCGGACGACGTTGGAGCCCCTGGACAGCCGGGTGCCGATGGCCAGGTCGCTGTGGCCGGACAGCAGCGGGGCCACCAGCGGCAGGAAGGCGTCCAGGTCGGTGGAGAGGTCGACGTCCATGTAGCTGACCACGTCGGCGTCGCTCTCCGACCACGCCCGGCGCAGCGCCCGGCCCCGGCCCTTGGCCTCCATGCGCAGGGCGCGCACGTGGGACAGCTCGTGGCCGAGGGCGGTGGCGATCCGCCAGGTGGCGTCGGTGCTGGCGTTGTCGACGATCGTGATGCGGAAGCCGTAGGGGAAGGTTCTCGTGAGGTAGGCGTGCAGGCGGCGGACGCTCTCGCCGAGCACCCGCTGCTCGTTGTGGACGGGGACCACGATCTCGACCAGCCGGGTGCGCGCCGGTGCCATGGCCTGCTTCATGCCGCCCTCCGGGGGCGGGGGCTCGGTTGTCTCATGCCCTCACGGTGGTCGCGTGATCTTGAGTGACCCTGAGGCGGTCATTAACACCGGGTGAGAAAGGGGCGCGGCCGGTCCGGCGGGTGCGGGCGAGCGGCGCGACCGGTCCCGCCGGCGAGCGGCGCGGCCGGTCGCGCGGCGGTTTCCTTCGGCGGGGACGGGCGGTGGGGACGGGCGGCTCACGTACCCGGAGCGGCGGTAAGGAGGGAGGGAGGAGAAACGACGGGCGACGGGGACGGCCGCTCACGTACCCGGAGCGGCGGGCCACGACGGGAGGGGGGACACCTGTTCCCGCGCCGTCGGCAGCCGCTCACGTGCCCGGGGTGACAGGCGACCGGGCAGGGGAACCGGGCAGGTGGACGCGGGCGAGGGTGCCGCCCCCCGAGGCGTTCTCCAGGCTCACCTCTCCCCCGGCGTCGCGTACGGCCTTGGCCACGATGGCCAGCCCCAGTCCCGAGCCGGGCATGCTGCGGGCCGAGGACGACCGCCAGAACCGGTCGAACACGTACGGCAGTTCCTCCCCCGGGATGCCGGGACCGTGGTCCCGCACGGTCAGCTCGCCGCCACGGAGCCGCACGCTCACCGGATCGGCCCCGCCCGGCGAGAACTTCACCGCGTTGTCCAGCAGGTTCACCACGGCCCGCTCCAGGGCGGCCTGGTCGCCCCGCAGGTACCAGGGGCTCAGCTCCACCTCGATCGAGGTGTCGGGGGCGCGCAGCCGCGCCCTGCGCACGGCCGCCTCGACGACGTCGTGGAAGGCGACCTCGACGTGCGGCTCGTGCTCGTCCTCGGAGCGCGAGAGCTGGAGCAGGTCCCCGACGAGCGTGGACATCTCCTCGAACTGGGCCTTGAGGTTGGCCAGCAGCCTGCGCTTGGGCGCGGCGTCGAGGGGGCGTCCGGCGTTCTCGCTGCGCAGCAGCAGGTCGATGTTGGTGCGCAGGCTGGTGAGCGGGGTGCGCAGCTCGTGCCCCGCGTCGGCGATCAGCCTCCGCTGGCGCTCGCGGGACCCGGCCAGCGCGGTGGTCATCGCGTTGAAGGAGACACCGAGCCTGGCGATCTCGTCGGTGCCCTCGACCGGGATCCTGGTGTCGAGGTCCTCGGTCCTGGCGACGTACTCGACGGCCTCGGTCAGGCGGCCGACGGGACGCAGCGCCGTACGGGAGACGAGCAGCCCGGCGGAGGCGGCGCCGAGCACGCCGAGCGCGGTGACCGCCGCGAGGATCCCGGCGAGCGTGGCGAGGGTGGAGTGGACCTCCCCCAGGGACCGTGACTCCATGACCGCGAGACCCGGGCGGATGTTCTTCGTCATCACCCGGACCTCCTCTCCGGTGTCGGTCACGCCGTTCCTGAACTCCCGCCTTCCCGGGGGGCCGTATGTCAGGGCCAGGTCCGCCGGGGTGACCTTGACGGGCGTGGAACCCGCCACGCACCTCCTGCCGTCGGCGTAGATCAGCTGGATGGGCGGGAGGCGGAGCTGCGGCCTGTGATCCATGACCTCTCGCGGAGCCCCCGGCTCTCCCGGACCTCCCGGCCCTCCCGGCTCTCCCTGGCAGTACGGCACGATCCACTCGATGCCCTGCGGCCGTCCGTCCAGCGAGCGCTCCACCTGCCGCAGCAGCTCGGCCCGTACGACGAACCAGCACAGCACCGCGCACACCGCGATCGCGAGCGCCACGGCCGCCGCCACCAGCAGGGTCAGCCGGGAGCGCAGGGACCGGCGACCGTTCACGCGGAGGTCCGCAGCACGTAGCCGACGCCCCGGACGGTGTGGATCAGCCGGGGGCGCCCGCCGATCTCGGTCTTGCGGCGCAGGTACATGACGTAGACGTCGAGGGAGTTGGAGGACGGCTCGAAGTCGAACCCCCACACCTCGCTGAGGATCTGCTCACGGGTGAGCACCTGGCGGGGGTGGACCATGAACAGCTCAAGCAGCAGGTACTCGGTGCGGGTGAGCTCCAGCGGCTCGCCGCCCCGGGTGACCTCGCGGCCGGCGACGTCCATCCGCAGGTCACCGAAGGCCAGGACCGCGTCGTCCTCGGCCGCGGGCGCGCTCAGGGCGCCGCGCCGCAGCAGCGCCCTGACGCGCGCCAGCAGCTCGTCCAGCTCGAACGGCTTGACCAGGTAGTCGTCGGCGCCCGCGTCCAGGCCGGAGACCCGGTCGCCCACGGCGTCGCGGGCGGTGAGCATGAGGACCGGCAGGTGGTTGCCCACCGCCCTGAGCCTGCGGCAGGCGGTCAGGCCGTCCATCCGGGGCATCATGACGTCGAGCAGGACCAGCTCGTACGGCTCCCGATCGATCGCCTCCAGCGCCGCCAGGCCGTCCGAGGCCAGGCCGACCCGGTACCCCTCGAACTCCAGGCTGCTCTGCAGCGCCTCCCTGAGCGCGGGCTCGTCGTCCACGACCAGCACCCGCGCCGCCTCACCCTCAGCCATGGTCTCCACGGTAGACGCCCATCCTGAGAGCCGGATGAACGCCACCACCGGCGGCCATCACCTGAGCCGGCCCCGGCTCAGGTGAGCAGCGCCATGGCGGCGTTGTGGCCGGGGATGCCGCTGACACCACCGCCGCGCCGGGCGCCCGCGCCGCAGAGCAGGACGCGCTCGAAGGCGGTCTCCACCCCCCAGCGCCCCGGTTCCCCGTACGGCCAAGACAGGTCGCGGTGGAAGATGTGGCCGCCGGGCAGGCCCGCCTCGGTCTCCAGGTCGACCGGTGTCTTGGCCTCGAGGCAGGGGCTGCCGTCGGGGGCGCGCAGCAGGCAGTCCTCGACGGGTTCGGCGAGGACCGCGTTCATCGAGGCGAGCGTGGCGCGCAGCGCGGCCTCGCGCGCCCCCGCCGGGTCCTCCCTGAACAGCCTGGCGGGCATGTGCAGGCCGAACAGCGTCATCGTGTGGGCTCCGGCCTCGCGCAGTTCCGGGCCGAGGATGGAGGGGTCGGTCAGCGAGTGGCAGTAGACCTCGGCCGGGGGCAGCGAGGGGATCCGGCCGGCCGACGCCTCCGCGTAGGCGCGGGCGAGCTGGTCGCGGCCCTCGTTGATGTGGAACGTGCCGCTGAACGCCGCCGCGGGGTCCACGCCGGGGTCCCGCAGGCGCGGCAGCCGCGAGAGCACCATGTTGACCTTGAGCTGGGCCCCCTCGGGGACGGGGCCGGCGTCTCCCAGCAGCCGGGCGAGCACGGCGGGCGGCACGTTGGCCAGGATCCGCTCGCCCGTCACCGTGTGCTCGCCGTCCGCGTCGCGGAAGGCGACCTCGCCCGAGGGGTCGACCGCGAGGACCTCGGCGCCGGTCAGGATCTCCGCCCCGGCGGCGCGGGCGGCGTCGGCGAGCGCGCCGGACACCGCGCCCATGCCGCCGACGGGGACATTCCAGTCGCCGGTCCCGTCGCCGATCACGTGGTAGAGGAGGCAGCGGTTGGCCAGCAGGCCCGGGTCCGAGGGGTCGGCGAAGGTGCCGATGAGGGCGTCGGTGAGAACCACCCCGCGCACGGTGTCGTCGGCGAACCGCTCGTCCACCACCTCGCCGACCGGCCGCTCGAACAGGTCGCGCCAGGCCTCCTCGCCGACGAGGCTCCGCATCGCCGTACGGTCGGCGAGGGGTTCCAGCAGCGTCGGCGCGACCCGCTCGGCCACGTCGGCGGTCATCCCGTAGAAGCGCCGCCATGCCTCCAGCTCGCCGGTGCCTCCGGTGACCCGGGCGAAGGAGGCGGCGGTCCGCGCGGCGTCGCCGTTGTCGACCAGCAGCCCGGTGTCGCCCACCGGCGTGTACGAGGCGTACCTGCGGCGGCGCAGCGCGATCCTGAGCCCCAGGTCGGCGACGACCTTCGAGGGGAGCAGGCTGACCAGGTACGAATAGCGCGAGAGCCGGGCGTCGACCCCGGGGAACGCCCGCGCCGACACGGCGAGGCCGCCGACGTGACCGAGGCGTTCCAGGACGAGGACGCGCCGGCCGGCGCGGGCGAGGTAGGCGGCGGCGACCAGGCCGTTGTGGCCGCCTCCGACGATCACGGCTTCGTAGCGAGAGCGGAGCACGAGACTTCCCGGCGGGGTGAGGTGCGGTGAGGGGACGCGGGGCTGGGCCGCGGCCTCAGAGACCCGTCTGCCAGTGCGGCTCGGGACAGAGCACGCTCGGCGTCTCGACCATCACCATGCGCTTCACCATATCCCGAAATATCCTCCAATCGGCAGCCCACGCGCCCTACCGGCCCTCCGTTTCCCCTTCCCCGCCGTCCACCTCGCGCCCGCCCGGATCCCGGATCACCGCCGTCCGCCGCTCACCACCCGTCGCCGCTCACCGCCGTTCGCGGGCGGTGGAGAGGGTGATCGTGAGGAGGGTGGCGGCGGGGCCGGTGGGGGTACGGCCATGGCGCCAGACCGCCCGCAGGCGGCGCGTGAGGTCGATGTCCCGGGTGGGCACCTCGACCAGCCGGCCGGTGACCAGCTCGGCCTCCACCGCGTAGCCGCTGAGCACGGCGGGAGCGGCGCCCTCGCGGGCGGCGCCCTTGACCGCGGCGTTGGAACCGAGCTCCAGCCTCGGGGCGGCGACGGCGTGGCCGGTGAGCGCGAGGTCCAGCGTCTCGCGGGTGCCCGACCCCCGCTCGCGGACGACCAGGGGGGTGGCGGCCAGCTCGGCGGCGAGCAGCGGGGTGCGGCGGCGCGCCCACGGGTGTCCCGGCGCGACCACCACCACGAGCCTGTCGGTGGCGACCACCCGCGACACCAGCCCGGCCGGGACCGAGGGCCCCTCCACGAACCCGAGCTCGATCTTCCCGCCGACCAGCCTCGCCACCTCGGCCGAGTTCTGCACGTCCAGGCCGACCTGGACCTGGGGCTCGCGGTCCTGGAGCTCCCCCAGCCAGCGCGGCAGCAGGTACTCGGCGACCGTCATGCTGGCGGCGATGCGCAGGTGCGCGGCCCGGCCGTGCCGTACCGCCTCCGCCCCCCGCATGAGCTCCTCCGCCGCCGCCAGCACCTGCGTGGCCCAGGCCGAGACCATCACGCCCTGCGGGGTGAGGGTGGACCCGCGCGGGGTGCGTTCCAGCAGCGGCAGCCCGAGGCGGCGCTCCAGGAGCGAGATGCGCTTGCTCACCGACGGCTGCGCGATGCCCGCCGCCCTGGCCGCCTGGCCGAGGCTGCCCAGGCGTTCCACGTCGACGAGCAGGCGCAGGGATTCGAGGTCGGGCAGCTCGCTCATAGCTCCAGGCTATGACCTTCCAGGAAGGTGACGGCTACCGGCCTCCCGGCGTCGCGCCGACACTCGGGGAATGCCCGTCTCCCCGCTCACCCGTTCTTCCGACTCCGCCGCGCGAACCCCTCAGGCACCCGTACGGCCTGCTCCGGCACCGGCGACGAGAGGGGAAGCGCTCCGGGCGCTCGCGCCGGGGCTCGGGGCCGCGGCCCTCGCGGTGGTCCTGGCGACGGCGGTGACCCGGATCGTTCCCGGAGTGAGCGCCGCCGTGGTCGCGGTGGTCCTCGGGGTCGCGCTCACCAACCTCGGCGGCCTGCACCGGTCGCTCACCCCCGGGCTCGGGTTCGCCTCCCGCCGGGTGCTGCGCCTGGCGATCGTGCTGCTCGGCCTGCAGATCGCGCTGCCGGAGCTGCTGGCGCTCGGCTGGCGGGCGCTGGCGGTGGTCGCGGTGGGGACCGGCGTCACGTTCGCCGCGACGCGCTGGATCGGAGGCCGCGTCGGGGTGAGCCCGCGCAGGTCCCTGCTGATCGCGACCGGCGTGTCCGTCTGCGGGGCGGCGGCCGTGGCCGCCATGCACGAGGTCGCGGAGAGCGACGACGACGACGTGGCGGCCGCGGTGGGCGTGGTCGTCCTGTACGGCAGCGTCTCGATCGTCACGCTGCCCCTCCTCGCGGGGGCGCTGGGGCTCAGCCCGCACCAGCTGGGCCTGTGGGCCGGAGCCTCGGTCCACGAGGTCGCGCAGGTGGCGGCCATCGGCGCGGCGGCCGGAGCGGGGGTGCTGGTGAGCGCGGTCGCCGTCAAGCTGGCCCGGGTCGTCCTGCTGGCCCCGATCGTCGGGCTCACCTCCGTCTCCCTGCGCCGTACCGCGGCCTCCTCACGCCGCACCGAGGCGGACCCGACCTCCTCGCGCCGTCCCGAGACGGACCGTCCCGAGACGCCCGGTCCCGAGGCGAACCGTCCCGGAGCGGACCGTTCACAGGCGCCCGGTCCCGAGGCGGACCGTTCCGGGGCGCCCCCCGCCGCGGACCGTCCCGGGGCCGGGCGGGCGGCGCGGCGACCGCCGGTGGTGCCGCTGTTCGTCGCCGGGTTCGTCGCGGCCGTGGCGGCGCGGAGCCTGGGCGTGGTGCCCGCCGGGATCACCGGCGCGATCCCCGACCTGACGGCGGTGCTGCTCGCGGCGGCGCTCTTCGCCCTGGGCACCGGTGTCGACCTGCGAAGGCTCGCGCGGGGCGGGCGGTCGCTGCTCCTGGGCGGGATCGCCACGGTCATCATCGGCGGGATCTCACTGCTCGGAGTGCTGATCGTTGGCTGATCTTTGAGTGGACGTCTCCTCGCAACCACCGTAACGTGCTCTTTTTGGGGAAGACGGTGTCGTTTACACCGTTCCAAAAGCAAGCAATGATTACGACCTCGGACAAGGAGACAGAACCAGCTCATGCGTACCACCCGACAGTCCCTCTCCGGCGCGCTCCGCCCCTCCAGCGAGGTGGCCGAGGCGCTGGAGCAGGGTGCCCCGATCGTGGCGCTGGAGTCCACGATCATCTCCCACGGCCTGCCCCAGCCCCGCAACCTCGAGGTCGCGGTGGAGCTGGAGCGGATCGTCCGGGAGGCCGGGGCGGTGCCCGCGACGATCGCGGTGCTGGACGGCGTGGCGCGCATCGGTCTCGACAAGAGCGAGCTGGAGCGCGTCGCCGGCGAGCAGGGGCTTCGCAAGCTGGGCTTCCGCGACCTGCCCGCCGCCGCCGCGCTCGGGGCGAGCGGGGCGACCACGGTCTCGGCCACCTCGTTCCTCGCCGCCAGGGCGGGCATCCGGGTCTTCGCCACCGGCGGTCTCGGCGGCGTGCACCGCGGGTGGACCGAGAGCCAGGACGAGTCGGCCGACCTCGACATGCTGAGCCGGACCCGCATCACCGTGGTCTGCGCGGGCGTGAAGTCGATCCTGGACGTTCCGGCCACCCTGCAACGGCTGGAGACGCGCGGCGTCACGATCGCGGGGTTCCGCACCGACGAGTTCCCCGGCTTCTACCTGCACACCTCCGGCGAGCCGGTCGACTGGCGGATCGAGACGCCGGACGAGGCCGCGGGCATCATGCGGGCCCAGGACGCGCTCGGCGGCCCGGAGACCGCGCTGATCGTCGCCAACCCGGTGCCGCTGCCCGAGCAGCTCGACCCCGAGCTGCACGACCGGGTCCTCGCCGAAGCCCTCGCCGAGGCGGAGCGGCGGCGGATCACCGGTCAGGCCATCACCCCGTTCCTGCTGGGCTACCTGGTGCGCGGCACCGGCGGCGCCTCACTCGAGGCGAACCTGGCCGCGGTGCGGGGCAACGCCCGCGTCGCCGGGCAGATCGCGGCCTCCTGGAGCCGGGGAGACTGAGGACACCGTGACCGGAACGGGTCTGCTGGTCATCGGCGACGTGGTGACCGACGTCGTCGCACTTCACGGCGGGTCCGCCAGGAGCGGTCTGGCCGTCGGGACGGACACCGCCGCCGACATCGTGCTGCGTCCCGGCGGCTCGGGGGCCAACACGGCCTCCTGGGCCGCCCGGCTCGGCGCCGACGCGCGGATCCTGACCCGGGCCGGATTCGACACCGCCGACTGGCACGCCGCCGAGCTGCGGCGGTTCGGGGTGCGGCCGCACCTGCGGGTCGACCCCGACCGGCCCACCGCCGTGGTGATCGCCATGGTCGACGTGACCGGGGAGCGTTCCATGCTCACCAACAGGGGCGCGGGCGGGCACATCGGCACGGGCGACTGGGACGAGAGCCTGCTCGACGGGGTGGGCCATCTCCATCTGTCCGGTTACACCCTGTTCGCCGAGCCGGGGCTCCAGCTTTCCCGGCTGGCCATGGCCGAGGCGTCCCGGCGCGGCGTCTCGATCAGCGTGGACCCCGCCTCGACCGGTTTCCTGCGCTCGTTCGGCGTCGAGCGGTTCGTCCAGGAGACCCTGACCGCCCAGCTGATCATCCCCAACCTGGACGAGGCGCTGCTGCTCACCGGCGAGGCCACCGCCGAGGGGGCGGCCGAGAGCCTGAGCCTCCGCTACGGGGCGGCGGCGGTGAAGCTCGGATCCCGCGGCGCGCTGATGGCCAGGGACGGAAAGTTGGCCGCTCGGGTTCCCGCGCTCACCACCGAGGTGGTTGACTCCATTGGAGCGGGGGACGCGTTCGCCGCCGGGCTGCTCACGGCCCTGCTGAGCGGGGCCGCCGACGAGGCCGCGCTGGACGCCGGACGCCGCGCCGGGGCGGAGGCCGTGACGGTCCTGGGTGGCCGTCCGCGTGTCCTTCCGTCTGATTTGGGTACTAAGGAGCTTTACCCTCTTAACACCAATTGATAGCTTGCGGCGTAAGCTGCACCATTAGCCACACGCGTCACTTTGGGGAGGTTACGGTCCGCCGATGGATGCCGAGTCATCGATCTGCCTGAGTGATCTGGTCCCGGCCCTGCGCTGGAGTCGCCCCCAGCAGGTCGCCGAAGCCCTGGCCGACCCCCGGCTGCCCGTCGGCTGGTGGTCGTCGGTCACCCTGCCCAAGGCCCTCGGCGCCGCGGGGCTCGACTGGGTCTGCGACAGGCTGGCCCGGCTCTCGCTGTCACGCTGGGACCATCTGCCGCTGAGCGACGTGCTGCCCGCGCTGCACGTCCACACGGTCGACCCCACCCTGCCAGGCTGGCCGGAGCCCACGCGCTCGGCCATCGCCGGCCTGGGCGGCTGGAACCGCCTGCGCCGCCTGACCGCGGGAGACCTGGGCGGGACCACGATCGGACCCGCGACGTCCTCCCCCGAGATGGTGGTCACCGCCGTGTTCCGCGAGGTGCTCGGCCACATCCCGGGGATCGCCGAGCACGCCGCGCCGGCCGCCGTCCACGCGCAGGTCCCGCTCCAGGAGCGGGTCCAGGACCCGGCGCAGGCACCCGCGCCGCAGGTCCCCGCCCAGCCGTCGCCACCGCCGCAGGAACAGCGGCAGGAGCCGGTCCCCGAACCGGCCGCCGTCCCCGAGCCGGCCGCGCCCAGCCCGCAGGCCGTCCTCAACGACTACCCGCTGGTCCGCCTGGTCGACAACATGTTCCGCGACTGGAGCCCGCTGGAGCGCGCGGTCGCCGTCGAGCGGCTCTTCGCGGTCGACCCGATCAGCCTGCGCGCGCTCGCGCACAAGCTGAACGCCGACCGCGACTCGCTCTCGGCGGCCCAGCGCGCCGCCGAGGAACGCATCCTGCTCTGGCTGCGCTCCTCGGAGTCCGCGCCGCTCACCGGGCACATGTTCGGGCTGACCGAGTGGCTGGGCTCCGCCGCCACCAAGGACCAGCTCATCGGCGCCGACCCCGCGCACCCGATCGAGGTCCCCACCCTGCGGACCCCGCTCTGGAGGGTGCTGGTCACGCTCATGCCCGACCGGCGGCTCCAGGACGACTGGCTCGTCGTGGGCGACCTGGGCGGCCTGCGCGACCGGACCCGCCAGCTCCTGGCGGGCAAACCGATCGACAGCGACGCGCTCCGGCTCATGGAGCACCAGCTCGGCATCCGGTCCCACTCGGTCCAGGCCTGGCTGGACGCCCTCGCCGCGAGCGCGTCGCAGGAGACGGCTCCCCAGGAGACCACCGCCGAGGTCAGGCAGCTGCCGCGCCGCACCCCGGGGGCGAACGGCCACCACCACCGCGGCGGGCAGCCGATCCCGCAGGTGAACGCCGGCGCCATCGACCCCCGCGCCGCCCTGGCCACGCTGTCGGCCCTGGCGAGCGGCAACTCCAGGCCGCATCTGATCACCAGCCAGCGGGTCCCGCTGCACCCGCCCGCGAGCCCGTCGTCCGACCCGACGCGCTGGCAGCGCATCGAGGTGACCAGCGACCACCTGCGGGGCGGCCCGGTGGCCGTGCCCGAGGGGTACGCCACCCAGCTGGGCATGCGTCCCGGCACACTGCTGTCGGTCACCGGTCCCGGCGACAACGCGGTGGTCCTGGTCTGGCGGGACCACCCCGTCTTCGACTCCCTGCAGCCCGTCCTGATGCGCCTGAACGCCCGCCCGGGCGACCAGGTCTACGTCACCGTGGACGGCTACCGCCTGGACGCCCAGCTGCCGGCCTGACCTTCCGGCCGGCCCTCTCCCCGGAGTCACCCCCGGGTCCCCCGGGGGAGGGCGGGCACAGGAATCCGGTGAAGGCAGGCGGAGCCGGGCGAGCTTGATTCATTTATGTGAATCGGCGCTATGCTTGGGCCTCCCGAGGCCGGAATTAACAATGGGACCCGAGCTACTGGGGTCCCATTGGTCGTTTTCATGTCAACAAAATCCCATTTCTCCTCTTCCGTCGGCGATTTTGACGACCCACCTCACAAATCAGTTGTCAGCTGTTGTCCGACGGCGGACACGAGAACAGGAATACGCAAGCTGTGGGGGACGGAGCGGCACAAGCGACCCGGACACGCAACAACAAGAAGGACCTCAGGTTGGCGTGGGCCGGATCCGCGCTTTCCATGACCGCGTTCCGGACCCTCGGCGTCTCCTACCCGCTCATCGCCCTGGCGCTCACCGGCTCCCCCATGGCCGCCGGATGGGTGGGGTTCGCCTCGACCGTCCCCGGTCTCCTGCTCTACATCCCGGCCGGCGCCCTGATCGACCGCTTCAACCCGCGCCAGGTCATGCTCTGGACGGAGGCCGCCAGGGGGATCGCCGCGGCCAGCGTGTTCGTGGCCCTGCTCTGCGGGGCGGCCTCGCTGCCCCAGCTGGTGGTGGCCGCCGTCGCCGAAGGGGCGCTGTGGGTCCTGCACTCGCTGGCGGAGAACGCGCTGATCCCTTCGCTGGTCGGCCGCGACGGGCTTCGCCGCGCGCTCGCGAGAAGCGAGATGAGCTTCCACACCGCCGTGCTGGCGGGAAGGCCGCTCGGCGGGTTCCTGCTGGGAATCGGGCAGGCGATACCGTCGGCCGTCAACACCGTGCTCTTCTTCCTGTCGTTCGGCTTTCTGCTGCGAATGGACGCGAGCGATGTCCGGCGTGACGCGCGCCCGCTGGTCAAAGTCGGCGACGGGCTGCGCGAGGTGGCCCAGCGGCCTTTCCTGCGCACCGCGATGGCGCTGACCGCCCTCACCAATCTGATGGTCAACGCGCTGACCATGGTCTTTCTCGCGAGCTCGGCGGAGCTGTCACCGCTGGTCGTCGGGATGGTGCTCGCGGGGGGCGGGCTGGGCGGGGTCCTGGGGTCGCTCCTCGTCCTGCGCGTCACGCCGCCGCCCTTCATGCTGTTCGCGCAGGTGTGGATCTGGGCGTTCGCGCTCTTCGTCGCCGCTTTCGGCGGGCATCCCGCCTTCTTCGCCCTGGCGACGTTGCTGACCGGGTGCAGCGGGGCGCTCAGCAACATCGGCATCAGGACGTTCGAGGCCCACGAGATCGGCCCGGACAAGATCGCGAGGGTGGCGAGCGTGTCCCGGCTCACCAGCCGGATGGCGATATCGGTGGCGGCGCCGCTCGGCGCCCTCCTCGTCACCTGCTTCGGCGGCGACGGAGCGACCGTGGTCCTCTTCGTCACCATGGTCGTGATCGCGATAGTCGTGACGGCCGTTCCCGCCCTGCGCGGCGGCCTGATGCCGGGCGGGGAGAGACGGGCCCACCCCTGAGGCGCCCGCCCAGGTGAGTGCCCGAGGTCCCCGCCCAGGTGAGTGCCCGAGGCGCCCGGTCAGGCGAGCCGGGCGATGCGCTCCGCCTCCGCCGCCAGATGGGCGGGGAGCGCGGGCGTCCTCGCCGCGGCGGCCCGCCCGGCCAGCGCGGCCGCCGCCGCCGCGTCACCGGCGAGTTCCTCGATCCTGGCGGCGTACAGCAGGACCGGGCCGTGGTCCGCCGCCTCGGCCGACACCGCCCCGATCTCGCGCTCCGCCTCGGGAAAACGGCCCAGCGTGGCGAGCGCGAGCGCGTGGGCGGCCCGGGTGGACGGCCACTGCAGCGGCCGGACCCGGTCGAGGTCCCGCAGCGCCGCCTCCGCCCGGCCGAGCCCGGCGAGGATCTCGCCCCGCGCCCGCAGCGCCTCGGTGAGGTTCCCCTCCCTGCCCAGGACGTCGTTGAGGACGTCGCGCGCCGCGTCGGGATGGCCGTCGTACCAGAGCGCCCAGGCGAGCTCGGTCTGGATGTGCATGTCGTTGGGCACGCGGCGGATCGCCGAGTACAGCTCCCGCACCGCGACCGAGGGGCGTGCCTGGGCCAGCCGCAGCCTGCCGATCCCGGCGAGCAGCCCGCCGACCGCCGAGGTCGCCCCCAGCGTCTCGAAGAGGACCGCGGCGGTGCGGTAGTGGGAGACGGCCTTCTCGAAGTCCTCCCGCCGGTGCGCGACGTTGCCGAGGAAGGACTCGATCTCCGCCCGCATCCTGGTGTTGTCACCGCAACGCTCCAGGGCCTCCTCGGCCTGCTTCGCGGCCAGCGCGAACTCCCCGTCGCGGAACGAGAGCTCGGCGGCCCGCAGGTAGTCGTCGGGGAAGGAACGGGTCTCGGCCGGCACGACGAGGTGGTCGTTCTGGAGGATGGGCTGGATGAGGCGCTCGTGCGACAGCTCGCACCATCGCGTGCCCGCCTTGATGTCCTCGCGCAGGATGTGACGGTCGACCAGTGCCCTGACCACCGCGTTCGGCATGCCGGCGGTGACGGTCTCCCCCTGGTAGACGACCTCGCGGGTGCCGAGCTCGGTGATGAAGCAGCGGCGCAGCCAGCTCCTGAGCTCGGCGACGTCCTCGCCGAAGTGGTCGCGGGCCACCTCGGCGATCATCCGTTCGGAGAAGGTGGTGAGCGACCGGTCGGCGTTGGCGAACCTGCGGACGTGGTCGGAGGAGATGACCCGCACGTCCTCGGGCAGGGAACGCCACATGGTCGAGCACACGACCTGCAGCTGGACGGGCTCGACCACCTTGGCGTCGGCGACGACCTCCTCGCCGAGCGCCCTGCCGACCCTGATCATGCGCAGGTCGTCGACCAGGCCCCGCGCCGCGCCGGGGGCGAACGAGCGGCCGGTGCCCTCCAGCGGGCCCTCGGTCGCCCGGACCGCGGCGGCCGTGTCGAGGGCGGTCAGCGAGAAGCGGCTCCTGGCCATGCCCGCCAGCTTCGGCTCGTGGGGAAGGATCGCGGCGAGGTAGTCCTCCCGGATCGAGACGAGGAGGCGCAGGTTCGGGTCCTCGTCCAGCGCCTCGACGAGCTGGCCGATGAACCACTCGCGGTACGGCTGGCGGTGGGCGAAGTCCCCGAAGAGCTCCTCCGCCTGGTCGATCGCCGCCAGGGTGAGCACCGGGTCGCCGTACGGATCCTGGCGCGGCGGGCGCCGGCTCAGGAACTCGCGGATCGTCAGCCCCGCCAGCCGGGTGGGCGTCTCCAGGGGCGCCCACGACGACAGCAGCGCGAACACGTGCGGGTTGTGCCGCGAGAGCGCGGCCGAGGGGAAGGGCGAGCCGTGCGACACCCGGCCTATCGGCAGGACGTCGGTCCTGCCCGTGTCCAGCAGCGGGAGCACCCCGGCCTGGATCAGCGAGGTCTTGCCCACGCCGGAGGGCCCGTACAGCACGGTGAGGCGACCGGCCTGCCACAGGTCGGAGACCTCGCATGCCTCCCTGTCGCGGCCGAAGAACCGGGAGCCGTCCTCGCGGCGGAAGGCCCGCAGGCCGACGTACGGCTGGTCGGCCGCGTCGGGCCGGTCGTGGTCGGGGGTCACCTCGGGGGGCGGGTCAGGGGTCAGGTCGGGGGTCACGGCACCGGTCCCATCCGCCGGCGCAGCTCACGGCAGAACTCCTCCGCCGTTCCCCAGAAGATGGAGATCCGCCAGTCTTCGTAGTATCTGGCCAGCTGGCGCTGGACCTCCAGCACGTCCGCCTTCGTGCTGGCGAGCGAGGGGGCGAGCTGGACGCTCACGTGCCTGCGGCGGTTGATCCCGGGAACGGCCTTCAGCAGCCCGTGGAAGAGCACGCGAAACGTCCAGTCCTGCAGGCTGTAGCCGATGAACAGCAGGGGTCTCCTGGTCAGCGCCGCGAGGATGGAGGTGGGCAGCATGCGCTGGCCTCCCGCGACGCCGTCCACCGCGAGGTTGGTGAGGAACTCCAGATAGTCGTCCTCGGCCAGCACGATCGACGCCGGGTCCTGCAGGCTGCCGTGCAGGTGGTAGATGAGCGGGGCATCCGGCCTGGGGTTCCAGCCCGCCTCGCTGCTGAACAGGTCCTCGGCGTAGGCGAGCCCCTTGTTCCACGGGCAGATGGCCACGTTCGGCCTTTTCCCCACCGCTTCGAGCGAGCGCAGGATGAAGTCGTCGTAGTTCGTCGTCAGGTACACCGGGAGCGGGAAGCTCGCGAGCAGGCCGTGCGGTTCGAGGGGGTCCAGGAAGTCGGGCGCTCCGCCGGCGTCGAGCTCGTCGCAGATCCGCCGCTTCACATATACCGAATCCCCGTATCTCATCACCGCGAACTGCGTCACCCGGGGGAGATCGTGGTCGTCGTCGAAGGGATAGTCCCAGCGGCGCGCCATGTCACGGCTCAGCGCCGTCCCCGTCGGCAGGGTGCTCGCGCACGCCCCGGACCCCAGGAAAGGCGTGCAGTCCCCACTGTTCAACTGGTCGAGCAGGCGCTCCCACTCGGCCTCCCCCATATTGTGCACGCGGGGCACCACCTCACAGGCCGAAGGCCCGTCCGGAAAGCGGACCCGATGCCGAACGACTCTATTGCCGCGGTCAACCCCCGGTGGGCCGGATCCGAACGCCCGACTCACCGATCGCCGGGAAACGGGCGAATGCTTCACAGTCATCTTTCTGTCGCAGCCTGCCCGGAACCGCAAGGCGATCTCTCATATCGAGCTGTCGAAACCCGCGCTCGGCTCCAGGTCGGCGCCATGTTCGAAAAGCTCCTTCAGCACCCTTCTGAGAGAGGCGCTCCCGACCTTCTCCAGGTCCCTGAACGACAGATCGGTGATGTCGATGGAGACCGTAGAAGCCGCACCGTCATAATGCATTTGCGCTCCCTACTCGGCGGCCCTGCCGTCGGCCTGTTTTCGGTCATCCCAAACACGGTGCGACGACGTTCCGCCGTACCCGTGAAATTCAAGATGCGCCCGCTATTTATTTGATTCTGTTATGCCCGGCTTCTCGAATCAAGCTCTAGGATGGCGACAGAATCCTTCGGATTGGACAGGGTGGAGGCCATAGGTGGTGGAGCTTTCACACGCCGCGCACACCGTTCCCGAACGGCAGCCCGAGATCTGGGAGAAAGTGCCGCCCCGCAACAGAAACTTCACGGGGCGCGACGACCTGCTCCTCAAGCTCCGCCAGGGCATCAGCACGGTCACCGCCGTGGTCCCCCAGCCCCAGGCCCTGCAGGGATGGGGCGGCGTCGGCAAGACCCACCTCGCCATCGAGTACGCCCACCGCTACCGCTCGCACTACGACCTCGTCTGGTGGATCCCCGCCGACCAGCGCGTGCTGGTGCCGTCCGCCCTCGCCGCGATGGCCCCCCACCTGGGCCTGCCGCCGGTGTCGGCCACCGGCGTCGAGGAGGCCGCCGACGCCGTGCGCAGGACGCTGCAGAGCGGCGACCCCTACCGCCGCTGGCTGTTGATCTTCGACAACGCCGAGGAGCCGGGGCAGGTCGAGGAGTTCATCCCGCGCGGGCCCGGCCACGTCCTGATCACCTCGCGCAACCCCAAGTGGGAGGACCACTTCGAGACCCTCCAGGTCGACGTCTTCACCCGCGAGGAGAGCGTGGCCTTCCTGAAGAAGCGCCTGCGCAGGGAGGTTCCCGACGAGGACGCCTCGCGGCTGGCCGAGCAGCTCGGCGACCTCCCGCTCGCCCTGGAGCAGGCCGGCGCGCTGCAGTACGAGACCGGCATGTCGGTCGACGAATACCTGGAGCAGCTGGAGGAGCAGGCGAGCCGGCTGCTGGGCGCGAACCGGGCGCCGGGATACCCGCTGTCGATGACCGCGGCCTGGAAGGTGTCGGTGTCGCTCCTGCAGGACCGCCTCCCGGAGGCGATCACGGTCCTGCGGTGCTGCGCCTTCTTCGGGCCAGAGCCGATCCCGCGCGACGTGTTCCGCAAGGGCAACAAGGCCGTCGTCCCCCGCCTGAGCGCGATCCTGTCCGACCCCATCCTGCTCGCCACGGCGCTGAGCGAGCTCAGGCGGTTCGCCCTGGCCAGGATCGAGCCGGCGACCCGCACCATCCAGGTCCACCGCCTGGTCCAGGCGCTCCTGCGCGACGACCTGCCGGAGAAGGACCAGCGGGAGATCCGGCACGAGGTCCACGTGCTGCTCGCCGGCAGCGCCCCGAACGACCCCGACGACACCGACAGGTGGCGCGGTTTCGAGGAGCTGGTCGCCCACGTCGCCCCCTCCGGCCTGGAGGAGTGCACCGACCCGCGGGCCAGGTCGTTCGCCATGCGAATGGTCCGATACCTCTACCGGTCGGGCAACTACCAGTCGGCCCACTCGTTCATCACGAGCTTCATCGGGAGATGGACCGAGATCAGCGGCCCCGACCACCCGGACGTGCTCGTCGCGCACCGGCACCTCGGCAACATCCTGCGAGGTCTCGGGCAGTACGCCACGGCGTACGAGGTCGACCACGAGACCCTCGACAAGATGAAGGAGATCCTCGGCCCCGAGCACGCGGAGACCCTCTCGACGATCAACGGCTACGCGGCCTCGCTGCGCGCCCGGGGCGACTTCCTCGCCGCGCGCACGCTGGACCAGGAGTCGCAGGTCACCTACCTGAACGGCCCGGACCCGGCCTCCGCCGCCGCGCTGCGCGTGGCGTACAACCTGGCCCTCGACTACGCGCTGACCAGTGACTACGCGGAGGCGCGCAGGCTGCACCAGGAGACCTATCTCGCGCAGAGCGACGCGACCGACGGGGTCAGCAAGGGCACCCTGCTGCTGTCGTGGAACAGCCTGGCCAGGGCCGTGCGGCTCTGCGGCGACTACACCGAGGCCTGTGACCTGGGCGAGGAGGCCTACGCCTACGGCGTCCAGGAGCTGACCCTCGACCACCACTACACCCTGCTCGCCGCCAAGGACCTCTCCATCGCGAAGCGCCGGGCCGGAGAGCTCTCCGAGGCCCTGGAGCTCGCGCACGACACCCACACCCGCTTCCAGCGGCTGTTCGGAGACGGGCACCCCGACACCATGGCGGCCGCGATCAACCTCTCCAACGCCCTGCGGGCGGCCGGGAACCTCGACGAGGCGTTCGCGATCGCGGAGAAGGCCGTCGCCCGCTATCCGGCGGTGTACGGCCCCGACCACCCCTACACCAACGCCTGTGTCGGCAACCTGGCGATCCTGCACCGCCTGCGCGGAGACGTCACGACGGCCCGCGCCCTGAACGAGAAGGCCAGGGCGGGCCTGATCGCGAAGGTCAGCCGCGACCACCACTACTCGCTGAGCTGCGCCGTCAGCCTCCAGAGCGACCTCGCGGCCCTGGGAGAGAGCGACGAGGCCAGCAGGCTCGGCGAGGACACCCTCGGGAGGCTGCGGAGCCTTCTCGGCGAGAACCACTTCCTCAGCCTGGCCTGCGCCGGCAACCTCGCCCTCGACCTGCGGGCGGCGGGCGCGGAGAAGGAGGCCGAGATCCTGTACGCCGACACGATGCGGCGCTACGAACGGCCACTGGAGATCGGCCATCCCGACGCCCGGGACGCCAGTGAGGGCCGTCGCATCGACTGCGACTTCGATCCCCCGCCGATCTGACCGCTCCCCGCCCAGGAGTTCCCGCGCCTCCAGGTGGTGAGCTCGCGGCGTGCCCGCGCCTCCAGGTCGTGAGGTGCCGGTCGGCCTCGCGGCGTACCCGCGCCTTCCCGCTCAGGAGTTCCTGCGCCTCCAGGTGGTGAGGTGCTGGTCGGCCTCGCGGCGTGCCTGCGCCGCCACCGCGAGGTCCACCGGCTCGTCCAGCCAGCGCTCCAGCGTGCCCCTCATCGCCTTCACGAACTCCTCACCGCGCTCGTTCAGGCCCCCGCTGGCCATGAGCGTGCCGGTGACGCCGTACGCGGCCTCCCTCCAGCGCGCGAACTCGACCTGCCCGCGAAAGGCGCGGGCCCCCTGTTCGCAGCCGTGCTGGCGTCTCCAGAACCCCGCCACCCCGAGGTAGGCGTACGCTCCCTGCAGCAACCCGTTGACGGGGCGGGGGTCGCTCCTCCACGGCGCGTAGTGCCGCCGCCCGTCCTCGGGCCGGGTCAGGTCGAGCATGTCGGTCAGCGCCGTCAGCTTCGCGTGCTGGATCTCGTGGGCGAACGTCGCGGCCATCCCCAGGCCGTGCTGCGGCTCCGACAGGGCGACGGTCCCGAAGGTCTCGCGGGAGGTGGCGCTGTTCTGGCCGAAGGCCGGCGCGTGGATGGGGGTGAGCACCGAGATGCCGGAGGTGAGCTCCGTGGCGACGGTCCAGTGACGGGCGGTCAGGACGTTCCACGCGTCACGCAGGCACGACGCCCAGTGCTCCAGCCTCGCCTCGCTCAGCCTCGGCTCGGTGACGTGCCCGGCGGGCCACCGGTAGGGGTCCGCGTCGTCGACGACGAGGCTGAGGCCGGGCCCCACCGGCAGCCGGCGCAGGACCTGCCAGCCGGTCCCGTCGCGAAGCGGGTCGACGCGGACCGTCGAGCGGCCGAGGTCGAGCTCGGCCCCGTCCGCGTCCGGCCGCACGGTGACGTCGAGCACCCCGCGGGCACCGGCCGGCACGGTGAGGCTGCCGAGGGCCGGCAGGACGACGGTGTCCTCCTCGACGGCGAGGCGGACCCGGCAGGCGATCCGGGCCCTGACCGCGATCGCGACGACGAGGGCGGCGAGCCGGCCGGGATCGTCCTTCGCCCCCGTGCCGGCCCTGAGCGAGAGGTACGTCCGCAGCGCCCACGCGCCCACGGCCGGGTGGCACAGCTCCCGCTCGACCCGCTCCCTGCCGTGGGCCTCCATCTCGGCCAGGAGTTCGTAGGCGCGCGCCGAGAGGGCGGCGTGGGGGTGGCCGGCCTCCTCCGCCTCCAGGACGAGCGCGCGGATGAGGAGCCTGTTCTTGAGCCCCTGCATCGCACGCAGCTCGGCCATGGCCTCGGCCCCGCCCCCACCCTTCGCGAGCGCGGAGAACGTCTCGTCCGACACCGGACGCGAGGTGAGCCTCATCCGCTTCCCTTCAGCCGGGCGACGTCGCGTACGAGCCGCGCGCGAATGTGATCGATGAGCCGGTAGAGGTCGGGGCAGTAGACCGAGGGGCCGAGGAATCCGCGGGTCTCGCTGTAGCGGTGCGGGTAGAGGCCGCCGCCGCAGACGGAACGGATGTCGCAGGTCCGGCACACGGGCGCCAGCGCGAGCTCGCCGATCTGCCGGGCCACGATGGACGGGTGCCCGAGCACGGTGTCGAAGGAGTCGCGCAGGACGTGCAGCAGGGTCGCGGGGGCGCCGTGGTAGCTGGACTTGAGGATGTCCGACTGCTCGATGCTGCCGTCCGTCTCGACGACGACCATCCGCGCCGGGGAGAGGCCGATCGCCTCGGTACGGGAGGCGCGGCCGGTGAGCAGCCGGACGATCTCGTTGAAGAACCTGATCTCGGTCTCCTCGACCGCGGCCCCGTACCAGCGCTCGAAGATCGGCAGCATCCAGTCGGCGTACGGCGTGGCGTCCGAGCCGGGGTCGCGGAAGGGCGGCGGGGTGAGCCAGTTGCCGTGCGGCAGCAGGAAGTCGACCGCCGGCGGGTCGAACTCCAGGAGCGCCTCGTAGGTGGCCAGCGGGTCGTTGCGGACGTCGATCGTGCACAGGAGGCCGCTGAAGAGATGGTGGAAGGGCCCGGCCGTCAGCCTCCGCAGCGAGGCGGCGACCTTGGCGTGGCTCCCCTTCCCGCCGGCGAAGAGCCGGTGCCGGTCGTGGGCCGCCTCGTAGCCGTCCAGGCTCACCCCGACCCGGATCTCCAGGCTGTCGAAGAGCCGCAGGTAGGTCTCGTCCAGGCGCAGCCCGTTGGTCTGCACGCCGACGTGGACGCGGGTCCCGACGTCGGCGGCCGCCCCCCTGATCGTGCGCACGGCGTGGGAGATGAGTTCCGGACCGGCCAGGAGCGGCTCTCCGCCGTGGAGGATGACCTCCACCTCCGCCAGCTCGTGGGCGAGGGCGTGCTCCGCGATGCGCTGTGCCGTCCGCTGGACGATCGCCTCGGACATGCGCCGCGGCTGGGCCTTCCAGGACTGGTCCGCCATCTCGTAGATGTAGCAGTGGCGGCAGGCGAGGTCACATCTGCTGTGGATCTTCAGGATGAACTGCCGGAAGGCGAAAGGTCTCCATCCTGAAGCCAGCAGTTCGGCCACATCGAGTGTGGCCGGAAACACGTTTTCGGCCGACAGAATTTTTAGTTCCGACTTCTCTGACAAATGCGGCACGCCTCTCTTGCGCCATTCCCATCTCGCACCACTCTGTGCCGTTAGTCAAGATTAAAACTCGTAAAGCTTGCTTCAGTCGCGCGTCACAGTCGTACAGTGCGATGAGTTCTTCCGCCGCCAGGGGGTTCACCCTCCATCTACCCTGTAGCAGGCTTTCGGGTATCCCACATAACACCGCGCCAAGGTGGAGGCTGATCAACGGTGTGCGATTGGCCGCCGAACCCGGACTCCGGGGGGCTCGTCGCCACCGGCCGGAGAACCACCCCTTTTCGCCGGTTCGTTGCGAGGATCTCCGGCGGACACGATCTCGCATGCGAATATCGCTATATCAACGAAATGGCGGACTCCGTCCGGCGGAGCCGCCCGGAGCGCGAGTCGTGGCGGGCCCGCCACGGCCGCGAGAATCGCCGGACGCGTCCGCGGTCTCGACGGCGTCGAGGTCCTGCCGCCCGGCGGAGAACCACCACCCGACCGAAGGGGGCGCGATGAACCTGCGCGAGCACCGGATCCCGGTGAAGGTGTTCTCGGAACTGGCCCGCGGCGGCGGGGGCGCCCCCGCGGTCGGCCGTCTCTCCGCCGCCCAGTACAGCAAGCACGTGCTTCTCGTACGCGGGGTGGTGGAGACGGCCCGCACGGCCGGCCACGCGGAGGCGGCCGCCGCACGCCGCGCCTACGACCTGCTCGCCACCGTCCAGCGCCGTCACCCCGGCGCCGTCGACACCGTGCTGCGGCACTCGGCGGTGGGCGCCTGGGCGCGCCGGACGATCAGGATGCTCCGCGCGGGCGACACCCGCGCGGCGCCGGGACAGCTCGCGGCGCTCGCCGCAGCGGCGGCGATCCATTCCCGCACGGCCTGCGACGTCGACGTGCCCGCGGTGGACGGGGTGGTCACGCTGCCGTCGCTGGGTCAGGCGATCCTGTCGCCGACCGTCTCCTGGGCCACGGTCGAGTGCGCCGCCGAGGGCGCCGAGGTCACCGCGGACCGGACGGTCGTCCGGGTCCCCGGCGACCCGCGCCTGGACGCGCCGGGGTGGCGGGGCCTGCGCTCGCTGTCCGCCGAGGCGGGCGGCATGCCGCTCCGCCTGGTCGTCGACGACCTCGACCCCTACCGGATGCCGGAGACGGCCAACCTCGGCGGCCGGCTCGGCGGGGCCGAGATCGAGCGGTGGCAGTCGACGCTGCGCACGGCCTGGGACATGCTGGTGCGCCACCACCGGACCGTGGCCGAGGAGGTGTCCACCGCGATCACGGTCCTCACCCCGCTGGTCGCGCCCCCCATGGGCCTGGCGAGCTCGTCGTCGCGGGAGACCTTCGGCTGCGTGGCCCTGTCGACGCCGCCGGACGCGTCCTCGCTCGCGGTCACGCTGACGCACGAGACGCAGCACGCGAAGCTCTCGGCGCTGCTCGACCTCGTCCCCCTCACCCTTCCCGACGACGGGGCCCGCCACTACGCCCCCTGGCGCGACGACCCGCGTCCCGTCCCCGGGCTGCTTCAGGGGGCGTACGCCTTCCTGGGCGTGACGGGTTTCTGGAGGCGCCAGCGCGCCCTGGAGTCGGGGGAGGCCGCCCTGCGCGCGAGCGCGGAGTTCTTCCGGTGGCGCGAGGCCTCGCGCCTCGTCACCGGCACCCTCCTCGGCGGCGGGCGGCTCACCCCCGCCGGTGAGAGTTTCACGGCCGGGATGGCGCGGCGCCTCGACGACTGGGCGCGGGAGAGCGTGCCCGCCCGCGCGCGGGCGCTGGGCCGCGAGCGCGCGGACGAGCACCGCGCGCGCTGGCTGGAGCGCAACGGCTGACGCCTCGACCGGAAACGACCACCGGGCCGGCGCGTGAGAGCCGATCGGCCAGGGCCCGACGGCCACCGCCCTTGGTGACCGATCGGGACGCGGAGCGCCGCGGGTGCCGCGGCGTCTCCGCGGGAACGCGCCGGTCGCACCGGTCGCACCGGTCACCCGGGAGCGCGGGTCACACCGGTCGCCCGAGTCACCCGGGGGCGCGGGTCACAGGGCGGGCGGATCGAAGTCGAAGTCGAGCCGCTCGCCCAGCAGGGCGACCTTCGTGTCGGGATGGTCGTTGCCGAGCACCCGCTGGTAGCGCTCGAAGGTGTCGGCCTCCAGCAGCGCCGCCTCCTCCTCGGCGCCCTCCGCGCGCAGGTCGATGACCAGGTTGTTCGCGCCGGCCAGGGTGAGGGGGTGGTCCACCCCCAGGAGTTCCCGCAGCTGGCCGAGGGTCTCCTGGCCCAGCTCCCTGGCCCGCGGGACCTCTCCCCTGGCGGCGAGGTCGCTGGCGAGGTTGATCGCGCAGGTGAGCGAGTAGTGGTGCTCGCGGCCGAGCGTGCGGTCGAAGCCCTCCAGGGATCTCAGGTCGAGCCGGTTCGCCTCCTCGATCTCCCCGTTGACCCGCAGGAGCAGCGCGAGGTTCATGTCGCAGCCGAACGTGAAGGGGTGCTCGTCGCCGTACCTCCGGGGGTAGCGGGCCGCGGTGTCGCGGAGCAGCTCCAGCGCCGCGGCGATCTCTCCCCTGGTGCGCTGGGCGTTGGCCAGGCACAGGGCCGCGGCGAGCGTGTCGTGGTGGTCGCGGCCGAAGATGCGGTCCTGGCGCTCGTACGTCCGCTGGGCGATCTCGAACGCCTCGTCGACGAGCCCCGCCCTGCGTTTGGCGATGGACAGGTCCTTGGCCACCCGCAGCGTCCACGGATGGTCGGGCCCCAGCTCCTGCACCCCGAACTCGTAGGCGTCCTCGCCGAGGTCACAGGCCTCGGAGTAGTCGCCCCTGAGCCTGACGATGCGGGCCAGACCGTTTCGCGACGCCAGCATGACCAGCGAACTCGACCTCGAGACCGAGGAGTGCTGCTTCGTGTAGAGCACCTTCTGCAGCTCGAACGCCTGCCGGTAGTCACCGAGCAGCATGTAGTCGACGGAGAGGTTGTTCATGGCGCGCAGCGTCCGACGGTGGTCGGGACCGAACACCTCCTCGTGCCGGCGCAGCGACTCCCTGTCGTGCTCCAGCGCGGCCGCGAAGTCGCCGCGCATCCTCATGTCGGCGCCGTGGCTGTTGACGAGGAGGAGGGTCTCCTCGTGGTCGGGCCCGAGGACCGCCCGCATGCGTGCGAGGGTGTCGCGGTTGAGCTCGAAGGAGGCCCGGTAGTCGCCGAACTCCCGCAGGACGATGCCGAGGTGCCGCTGCGCGGAGAGCACGTTCTGGTCGTCGGGGCCGCTGTCTTCCCGCCACCTGCGGATGAAGCTCCCCACGAGGTCGACGGCCGACTGGTAGCCACCCGACGAGTAGAGGTAGCGGACGACGTCGAGGGCGAACCGGCGGATGCGGGGGTCTCGGCTCTCCTCCACCTTGGAGGGCCTCACGTGGCTGAGCAGCTCCCCGTAACGCGGCCAGGAGCCGTTGTCGTCGGGCAGGCCGGGCGTCGCCGCCGCCAGCAGGAGATGGACCTCCCTGCGGAAGGACACGTGCTCCTCGTCGCTCAGCTCGTCACGCAGGAGCGCCTGGATCAGCCGGTGCACCTGGATGGTCCGGTTCTCCGAGTCGATCCGCACGAGGGCGTAACGTCCCAGCTCCCTGATCGCCTTGCTCAGCAGGATCGGGTCGGCGAGGAGCGGGCCGAGACGCGACTCCGGCACGAGCTCCTCGGGAAGGATCCCGAAGACGTCGCGGGGGATCGGGTCGGGGCCGAAGAAGGCGCAGCAGCGCAGGAGCTTCACGGCCTCTGGCAGCTTCGACTTGAGCTGGGACACCGACAGCGACCACGCCGCGGTCATGGACAGCGGGTAGTCGGACGCCTTGTTGGCGTCGAGCAGCTGGACGGTCTGCTCTTCGAGCAGGTGGAGGTACTGGCCGACGGACATCCCCGTCTCCGTCTGCAGGGCCCCCGCCTGCTCCAGCGCGAGCGGGAGGTCGCCGAGCTGCTCGGCCAGCCGGTTCCTGTCGTCGGGGGTGGTCGACCTCGGCACCCGCTTGCTGAGGAACGCGATGCTCTCCGCCCGGGTGAAGACGTCGACGGGCAGGGTGTCGACCACGCCCTGCCAGGCGTGGTTGCGCGAGGTGATCAGGACGTGTCCCGGGCCGCGCGGGACGATCTCGTTGATGTCCTCGGGCTGTTCGGCGTTGTCGAAGACGAGCAGCCACCGGGAGTACGGCTCGCCGCGGCGCAGGGCGTCGAGCACGGCCCTGGAGGCCTCCTCCACCCCCATCGTGGCGGATGACGCCACGCCCAGATGCGGGGCGAGCGCGGCCAGCGACGAGCGCACCAGGATCGGCTGGTCGGCGGGGATCCACCAGACGAGGTCGTACTCGTGCCGGAAGCGGTGGGCGTACTCGATCGCGACGTGGGTCTTGCCGACGCCGCCGAAACCGTGGAGGGCGTGCGGCACCACCGCGGTGACCTCGGAGGTGACCCCGGTGTGCAGCTTGTCGAGAAGGTCTTCGCGACCGGTGAAATTCTTGTTCTGCTGCGGGACCTTGCCCCAGATCCGGGGCTGGCGTCCCGGTGGCCGGGGAATTCCCGAAGGCCCTGAAATGGTCACGCGACCGCCTCCACTCGCCCGATTGTCGTCCAGCCTAGACTCCCGGCCGGAGCGGGTGCATGTACGGGGAAGTCAGACTCTCATGGCGACATACCAAACGAAGGATAAGACGTGAATGATTTTCTATCTTTGTGATGCCAAGATAACCGGATACCCTGGGTTAGAAGTGCTCGGTGAAGGTGGAAAGATGATGGTGTAAGTGGTGCGCGCGGCGCGAGTGGCTCGCGTGAACCGGGCCACGGGCAGGGGAGTCCGCATGGGCGAGGAAGTCGTCGCAGACGAGGTCGATTCCATCGGGAGCAATCTCATCGACGTCACCGGACTGAGTTTGAGCGACCTCGATCACATAGATAGTCCCCACCTTAAACGCGCATTAAGGCGGATACTCGAGGACGATAGCGCGGGACCGGCCGCCGGATTCACATCGTCCATATGAAAGATCTTGACTTTCGCGCAGTCATGACGGGAAATAGAGTCTTATAAGGGACTGTTTCCCGACGACCAGGGTGGCCCATGGACGATGTCGACTGGGAACGTCTGATCGACCAGCTCGGCAGGGGTGACTGCGCCCCTTTCCTCGGAGCGGGAGCCTGCGCCGGCACCCTTCCCACCGGCACCGTCCTCAGCAACCGCTACGCCCTCCGCTACGGCTACCCGTTCTCCGACGCGGGCGACCTGGCCCGCGTGATGCAGTACGGCGAGGCCGTGGTGCGCGATCCGGTCGACCTCAAGGAGACGGTCTGCGGCCACCTGCGCTCGCACGGCCGGCCCCCGGTGGGCGATCCCGGGGAGCCGCACCGGCTGCTGGCCGGTTTCCCGGTGACGACCTTCCTCACGACGAACTACGACGACTTCCTGGCCGAGGCGTTGCGGGCGGAGGGCAAGGAGCCCCACGTGGCCGTCTCCCCCTGGTGGGACACCGACCCGGCCGCGGCCCCCCGCCTGCCGGAGCCGACGGTGGAGCGGCCCGTCGTCTACCATCTCCACGGCAGCTGGGCGGAGCCCTCGTCGCTGGTGCTCACCGAGTCCGACTATCTGACGTACCTTGTCAACATGGTGGACGCCGTCGCGACCGACGGGCGGCATCCGCTGCCGACCCCGATCCTGCGTGCGATGACCACCCGGCCGCTGCTGTTCGTGGGCTACAGCCTGCAGGACTGGACGTTCCGGGTGCTGTTTCACGGCCTGGTGCGCAACACGCCCCGCAGCAACAAGCGGCGGCACGTGAGCGTGCAGCTCATGCCCGAGATCAACGGGTCGGCGGCCGGCGCCGGGGACGCCGAGGCCGCCAGGGACAAGGCCAGGCGCTACATCACCCACTATCTCGACCGCTGGAACATCTCGATCTTCCTGGGGACCGCCTCGGAGTTCTGCTCGGAGCTCCGGCGGAGAATGGGACGGACGCCATGACGACCGCGACTCGCGGCGGCGACGGGACCATCCGGCCGTACGTGGGGCTGCGCCCCTACGACCGGAGCGAGCACGCGCTGTTCTTCGGGCGGGAGCGCGAGGCCCGCGACATCGCCACCATCTGGCAGGCCACCGGCCTCACCGTGCTGTTCGGGGCGTCGGGGGTCGGCAAGACCTCCCTTCTCCACGCGGGCGTCCTGCCGCGCGTCGAGCCCGAGCGCGCCGACGTCCTGCCCATCGCCCGCGTGTCGCCCCGCGGGATCACCTCGCTGCGCCCGAAGGTGACCGGCAACCCCTACGTGCTGGCGCTGCTGTCGGCCTGGGCGCCGGACCGGCCGCTGCCCGCGCTGGCCGGGATGACGGTCTCGGACTTCCTCGCCGAACGCCCCGAACGCCTCGACAGGTACGGCGACCCCGTGCCCGTCCTCGTCGCCGTCGACCAGGCGGAGGAGCTGTTCGGCGGCCCGCTCGACCGGGAGGAGGAGCGCCGCGGGCTTCTGCGCCAGCTGGCGAGGGCGGTGGAGGAGCACGACGGCCTTCACCTGCTGCTGTCGCTGCGCGAGGAGTATCTGGCCTCCGTCCTGCCGCACGAGCGCCCGCTGGGCCGGGGCTCGCGGGCCCGGTTCCAGCTGCCGCCGCTCACCCGCGCCGCGGCGCTCGACGCCACCACGAGGCCACTCGAGGGCACCGGCCGGTTCTTCGCCCCCGGTGCCGCGGAACGGCTCGTCGACGACCTGCGCACCGTCCCGATCTCCAACGACGAGGGCCAGACCACCACGCTGACCCTGAACACGGTGGAGCCGGTCCAGCTGCAGGTCGTCTGCTCCGCGCTGTGGGAGTCGCTGCCCTCCGGCCTCCGGGAGATCAGCGTGGAGCACGTGAACCTGCACGTGAACGTCGACCGGTTCCTGACCGGCTTCTGCGACCGGATGCTCGCGCGCGTCTCGGCCGAGTCCGGTGTCACGTCGAGCGAGATCCGCTCCTGGTTGCGCAGGACCTTCGTCACCGAGCACGGGACGCGCAACACCGTCTACGAGGGCCTGCACGAGACGGCCGGCATGCCGAACGCCGTCGCCAAGGGACTGGAGGACTCCCACATCCTGCGGGGCGAGCACCGGCTCGGGATCCGCTGGTACGAGCTGCAGCACGACCGCCTCATCGGCTCGGTGCGCCAGTCGCGGCACCCCGCGGCCTACCTCGGCGACGCGAGGCTCGCCCTGGCCAGGCACAACTGGGAGACGGCCCGCGGGCTCGCGGAGGAGGCCGTCCGCGCCTCGGGGAGCGGCGAGACCTGGGTGAGCGCCGAGGCCCTGCTGATCCTGGGCGAGGTGGCGGCGGCGGAAGGCGAGGCGGAGACCGCGCTGAGCCGGTTCGAGGAGGCGGCCGGCATGTTCGCGACGCTCCAGCGGTTCAACGGGGTGGCCTCCGCGCTGACCGGGGAGGGACGGCTCTGGCTGTCGCAGGGACACCACGACAAGGCGGTCGAGCGGCTGCGCGCCGCCCTCTCCTGGGTTCCCAACGACCTGCCCGCGCACCTGGCGCTCGGGCAGGCCCTGTGGCACCTGGGCCAGCCGCGCGCCGCCCTCGCCCTGCTCAACGGAGCCGTGGCGCTCGCGGACGAGCCTCCCGCCGAGGCGCTCGCGCTGCGCGGCGAGATCCTGGCCGACCTGGGGAAGGCCGCCGAGGCCCTGCGCGACCTGGACCTCGTGCGCAGGCACCAGCGGCCGGGCACGATCGCCGCCAGGGCGCTCGCCCTCGCCCTGGAGCAGCGGTTCGACGCCGCCCGGCAGGAGATCCTCGACGCGCTCGCCGACGAGTCCGACAGCGGTCCCGTCCTGGTGCGGGCCGCGCGCGTCCACGCCCTGCTGGGAGGGGCCGCGGCGTCGGAGGGGCTCGCCTCCCGGGCGCTCGGCGCGGTCACTCCTGGGCTTCCGCCGCATCTGCGGAAGCAGGCGGAGGAGCTCCTGCGGAGGACGGCCTGACGTCGTCGCGCCGCGCCGCCTCCCACATGTGGTCGAACTGGTTCAGCCAGTAGGTGAACCAGCGCTCGTCGCGACCGCGGGTCAGCTCCAGGTGCATGCGCGAGGAGGTCGACGCGTTGTGAAAACCGTGGATCTCCACGATGACACGGCCCCTGGGGGTTTCCGGGTCGACGAGCACGAGGCTGAATCCCGGGCTGTAGGAAAGCAGGCGGTATTCGAAGTCGCCCGCCGTTCTCCAGGCGCTCATCAGCCGGAGGCGTTCCATCGTGCCCTCCAGCGCGGCGGGGAGCCGCTGGACGGGAAACTCGATCGAATCGTCCAGCTGCTTCGCGGTCTGCCGCACCGCCGCCTTCTCCAGGGGGTCGAGAATGACGATCCTGACGTTTCCTCTTTCCCGGGCGAGCACGGTGTTGCGCATGAGCTCACAGGTCTGCGCCGACAGCAGGTTGACCGCGGACGGCGCGAACACGCGCACGTCACGCGCCTGCGCGAGCAACGACGACAGCGGCACCACGTCGTACACGGAACGGTCGTGCAGCAGGCCGGTGTGCGGCTCGGGGGGCTCCTCGGGCAGGGTGAGCCGGTAGAGGAGCAACCCGAGCCCGGAGAACAGGACGGCCCATCTGAGGTTCTCGTCCAGCGTGTCGCTGAAAATCGAGAGAAACGCGAAGGCGAAGACGACGACCGTGAGAGCGTACGCGTCGATATGCTGCCGGGTCCTGAGATCCCTGCCGACTTTTTGTAACCAACGCACACCGGCCCCCAGCTCTTCGGGCGCTGTCGAAAATAGCTATGCCCATTGTCCGGGGTGGAATCTCGTAATGCTCGATATCGTGAATTCCGGTCGGCCGGGTCCTGCCTTTCGGAAATTCGGAAGGGCCCGGCCTCCGCGATCCCGGCGGGCGGCTAGACGACGGCCGGCTGGCGGCGACGCTGCCAGAGGGTGTCGACGGCGAGGGCACCGCCACCGCTGAAGGCCACGGCCAGGGTGCCGGCGGTGAGCGCGAGGACGTACTCGTAGCCGCCCTCTCCCACCGAGAAGCCGTTGCCGAGGTGGACGAAGGCGAGGGCACCGAGCATGACGAGCGTGAGCAGGACGCCGAACACGGGCAGGGCGGCCCCCAGGATGAGCGCGACGCCGCCGACGACCTCCACGGTGGCGACCGCGGGGGCGGCGAGGGACGCGAGCGGAATTCCCGCGGATTCGAAGAACGCGGCGGTTTGGCCCACTCCCGACAGGAACTTCTGAGTGCCGTGGAACAGGAAGATCACACCGAGGGCGATCCGTGCCAGCAAGAGGGTGTATAACCGTACCTGGTCAAGCATGATGACTCCTCTTGTCATTCGAATTTGTACAAAAACCATACCCGTTCGTTCGAATTTAAACAACCCGTACAATGTGCGAGTGAGCGATACGAAATGGCTCAACGAGAGCGAAATGGCCGCATGGATGGCCTATGTGGCCGCGACGCACCTTCTGGAGCGCCGTATCGAGGAACAGCTGAAAGCAGACTCGGGTCTCACCCACGCCCAGTACGAGATCCTGGCGAAACTCTCCCAGCAGCCCGGCGGACGGGTGCGGATGACCGAGCTGGCCAACCGGTTGATCGTTTCGAAGAGCGGCCTCACCTACCAGATCGGGCAGCTGGAGCGGATGGGGCTCGTCACGCGGGAGGCGTGCCCCTCGGACGAGCGGGGCGTGCTGGCCGTGCTCACCGAGAAGGGCGTGCGCTGCCTGGAGCGGACCGCACCCGGCCACGTGGCCGTGGTGCGCGCCTTCCTGATCGACCGGCTCACCCCCGAGGAGGTCGAGACGATGCGGCAGATCATGACGAAGGCCACCGCCGCCATGGAGGCGGCGCCGACGGGCCCGCCGCGTGCGCGCCGGCCGGGCAAAAGCCCAGAGTAACGCGCGGGAGGGGTTCACCGGACCGGTTCCTCCTTTCGGCCACGGGAGCGCGGTGAAGGCGGAAGAATCCGGTACGGCTCGCGCGGGGGGCATACCGCGCGAGCCGTACCGGATCACGGCCACACCGCCGGGTCAGGCGGCGGTGCAGCTGACCGAGGAGGGCGTGCCGTTGCTCCCGGACCAGTTACCGGTGAATCCGAAGGAGGCCGAGGCGCCCGGGGAGAGGTTGCCGTTGTGGGACACGTTCCGCACCGAGACGCTCGCGCCGCTCTGGGTGTGCTGCCCGTTCCAGAGCTGGGTGATGCTCTGGTTGTTGGGGAAGGACCAGTTCACCGTCCAGCCCGCGACGGCCGCGCTGCCGGTGCTCTGCACGATCACCTCGGCCTGGAAGCCGCCCTGCCAGGAGCTGACCAGCTTGTAGGTGGCCGCGCAGGCCTTGCCCACGCCCGGAGTCGGAGTCGGCGTCGGGGTCACGGTGGGCGTCGGGGTGGGCGTGGGGTTCGGGGTGACGGGCGGGGCCGCCATGGCCAGCTCGTAGGCGCGCTGCGGGACGAACTGCCCGGCCGCGGCGATGCAGCCGTCGGCCTCTCCCGGCAACTTGATCCACAGGAAGGCGTCGATCGCCGAGTCGCCGGTGGCGTTGGTGCTCGGCGTGCCGATCGCCCGGCCGCCCGGGTCGCACCACTCGCTGCCCTGCGGGCCGTTGCCGTTGCGGCTGGTGTCGATCACCGCGCGGAGCCGGGAGACGCCGGTGGCGGAGATGATGTTCTTGGCGTACGCGATCTCGGTGGAGCTCCACCGGTAGTTGGAGACGTTCAGGGAGATGCCGTCCGCGCTGTTCGCCACGTCCGCGGCCCTCAGGCGGGCGGCGGCCTCCGACGCCGACAGCCATCCCGAGTGGCCGATGTCGAAGTAGACCTTGGCCGAGGACGAGGCGGCCTTCAGCTTCTTGCCCGCGTACGCCATGGAGGCGTTCGTCTCCTGCTGCTGGGAGGAGTTCATGCAGCTGGTCATGATCGGGAGCACGTCGGGCTCCAGGATGATCGACGCCGGACGTCCCTGGAGACCGGCCGCCAGCTCGTCGATCCACTGCCGGTAGGCCGTGTGGTTGGGCGCGCCGCCCGTGCTGGCACCGCTGCAGTCGCGGTTGGGGATGTTGTAGACGACGAGGATCGGGATCTTGCCCGCCCCCGCCGCCGCGCCGACGAACGACGACACCTGGCCGCGTACGGCGGAGGTGTTGGTGGTGGTGAACCAGCGGGCCTGCGGCACGGAGGCGATCCGGTCACGGATGACCGGCGCCCTGGAGTCTCCGGGGTTGGCCGCGACCCACTTGGCGGCGCCGGTCTCAGGATCGACGTAGAACGGGGAGTCGGCGGCGGACGCGCCGGAGGCGACGGCGACCGCCGCACCTGACGCGATCACCAGAGCCGCGCAGAGCGTGGCCAGGATCGACCTTCTTGGCATGAATCGGCTCCTTAAAGGAGGTGTGGGAGCGCTCCCACCATAGGCGGCACACCCCTCCCGGGCGTAGTCCGCACCGGCGCCGTCTCACACCAGGACTCGCTGACCTGTGCGAACACCCCTGGCGCTCGTTGAAAGTTTCACCACGTCAGGCTCGTCCCGGGCCGGGCGGGACGATCCTGTCGATCGGCGGGGAGCGGCCCCCTCGGCGGGTCAGAGTCCGGAGAGCCCCATCTCCCGCGCGATGAGCATCCGCTGGACCTCGCTGGTGCCCTCGCCGATCTCCAGGATCTTGGCGTCGCGGTAGAAGCGGCCGACCGGGTACTCGTTCATGAACCCGTACCCGCCGAAGATCTGGGTGGCGTCGCGGGCGTTGTCCATCGCGGCGTCACCGGCGACGAGCTTGGCGATGGCGGCCTCCTTCTTGAACGACTCGCCCGCGAGCATCTTCTCGGCCGCGTGGTAGTAGGCCAGGCGGGCGGTGTGGGTACGGACCTCCATGTCGGCGATCTTGAACTGGATCGCCTGGTAGTGGCCGATGGGGTGGCCGAACGCCCGCCGCTCCCGGACGTAGCGCAGCGACTCGTCCACGCAGCCCTGGGCCAGGCCGGTGGACAGGGCGGCGATGGCGACGCGGCCCTCGTCGAGGGTCTGCAGGAACTGCGCGTAGCCGCGCCCGCGCCCGCCGAGCAGGTTCCCCGCCGGGACGCGGCAGCCATCGAAGGAGAGCTCGCGGGTGTCGGAGCAGTTCCAGCCCACCTTGGAGTACTTCTTCGACACGGTGAGGCCCGGGGTGCCGGACGGCACCAGGATGGTGGAGATCTCCTTCTTCCCCCCGGGCCGCTCGCCGGTGATCGCGGCGACGCCGATGACGCCGGTGATGTCGGTGCCGGAGTTGGTGATGAACGCCTTCGTACCGTTGATCACCCACTCGTCGCCGTCCAGTACGGCGGTGGTCCGCATGCCGCCGGGCACGTCGGAGCCGCCGCCGGGCTCGGTGAGCCCGAAGGCTCCGAGCATCTCGCCCGACGTCAGCCGGGGCAGCCACTCGGCGCGCTGCTCGGGCGTGCCGAACCGGTAGATCGGCATCGCGCCCAGCGACACCGCGGCCTCGACGGTGATCGACACGCTGGAGTCGACCCTGGCCAGCTCCTCCAGGGCCAGGCAGAGCGCGAAGTAGTCGCCGCCCATGCCGCCGTACTCCTCGGGGATCGGCAGCCCGAACAGGCCCATCGCGCCCATCTGCCGCACGATGTCGTAGGGGAACTGCTCGCGCTCGTAGAGGTCTCCGATCACCGGGGCCACCACGTCGCGGGCGAACGCCTCGACGGTCTTGCGAAGCTCCTCGTACTCCTCGGTCAGCTTGGGCATGATCACTCCTCGGCGTTCTCTGCGGTGGTGCGGGACGGGTTCTCGCCCAGGGCCTGGACGACCCGCGACGGGCTGGGGCGGCCGAGCCTCGCGGCGAGCCAGGTGCTGGTCTCCACCAGCGAGGGGAGGTCCAGCCCGGTCTCGACACCGAGGCCGTGCAGCATCCAGACCAGGTCCTCGGTGGCGAGGTTGCCGGTGGCGCTCTCGGCGTACGGGCAGCCGCCGATGCCGCCGGTGGAGGCGTCGACGACGGTCACCCCCTCGCGCAGGGCGGTGAGGGTGTTGGCCAGGGCCTGGCCGTAGGTGTCGTGGAAGTGCACCGCGAGCCGGGAGGGGCCGCCGAAGGCCTCGATCAGCGCGGAGACGTGGCCGGGGGTGCCGACCCCGATGGTGTCGCCGAGCGACAGCTCGAAGCAGCCCAGGTCGAGGAGCCTGCGGCCGACGGAGACGACCTGCGCGACCGGCGTCGGGCCCTCCCACGGGTCGCCGAAGCACATCGAGACGTACGCCCTCACCCTCAGGCCGTGCGCCAGCGCCCGCGCGACGACCGGCTCGAACATCTCGAACTGCGACTCCAGCGTCCGGTTGAGGTTGCGGCCCGCGAAGGTCTCGGTGGCGCTGGCGAAGATCGCGATCTCCTCGACGCCGTGTTCGAGCGCGCGGTCGAGGCCGCGCTCGTTGGGGACGAGGACCGGGTAGCGCACGCCGGGCACCCGTTCCATGACGGCCAGCAGCTCCGCGGCGTCGGCGAGCTGGGGCACCCACTTGGGGTGCACGAAGCTGGTGGCCTCGATCACCCGGTGCCCCGCCGCGGCGAGCCGGGCGACGAACTCGGCCTTGACCTCGACGGGGATCACCGCGGCCTCGTTCTGCAGCCCGTCGCGCGGCCCGACCTCGTAGATCGTGACCCGCTCGGGCAGCCCGGCCGCCCGGACCCGCTGTGGTTCGCGCATCACGCCCTCCTCGCCGGTTCACGCCTCGCGGTCCCCGCGGCCGGTGCCCCGACCTCGGCGACCCATCCGGCCGTGACCCCGCCGTCGCCGTGCGTCACGGCCCATCTGACAGCCCGCGTCGCGATCTTCCCGCGTTCCCGTACGGCCTCCGCGACCGGAGCGGAGACCGTCACGGCTCCTCCCCGCGGACCACGGCGAGCACGGCGTCCATCGCGACCGCCTGGCCGGCCCGGACCCGCAGCTCGGCGACGACCCCGCCGACCGGCGCGGTCACGGTGTGCTCCATCTTCATCGCCTCCACGATGAGCAGCGGCTGCCCCTCGACGACCCGCTCCCCCTGGCTCGCCTTCACCACCAGGACGGTGCCCGGCATCGGGCTGCGGACCTGCCCGTCCCCCGGGCCGCCCGCGCCGGTCCGGTCGCCGGGGTCGCCCAGGTGGCGGCGGGTGAGCGCCCAGGCGTCGCCGTCGCGGCCGAGCCAGACGGTGTCGCCGTCCCTGGCGACGGCGTAGCGCCTCGCGGTCTCGCCGAGGGTGACGAGCACGTCGCCGCCCTCGTCGGCCAGCCGCGCCCGCACGGCGTCGGCCTCGGGCAGGCGGACCTCGGCTCCCGAGGCGGGCAGGCCGCGGACCCTGAGCTCGGAGACGCCGTCGCGGGTCTCCAGCCGGTAGACGGTCCAGGCCGCCTCGCCCAGCCGCCAGCCGTCGGGGACGTCCCACGGGTCGGCGGGCACCCCGGATGACACGGATGACACGGCGGACACGGCGGACACGGCGGGGACGTGCTCGCGGTGCAGGACCAGGGCGGCGGCGGCCAGGACGTCGGCGGGGACGGAGGGAACGCCCCCGTGGGGGACCAGCTCGCCGAGGTGGCGCTCCACGAGGCCGGTGTCGAGGTCTCCGGCGACCACGGCGGGGTGGCCGATCAGGGCCCGCAGGAAGGCGATGTTGGTGGGCAGCCCGAGCACGGCCGTGGCCGCGAGCGCGCCGTCGAGCCGCCGCAGGGCCGCCGCCCGGTCGGGCCCCCAGGCGATGACCTTCGACAGCATCGGGTCGTAGTCACTGCCGACCAGTCCCCCGGCCATCAGGCCGGAGTCGACCCGCACCCCCGGCGGCTCGCGCAGCGCGAGGACCCGGCCGCCGGTCGGCAGGAAGCCCCTGGAGGGGTCTTCGGCGTAGACGCGGGCGCCGACGGCGTGGCCGTCGAGGCGCACCTCGTCCTGGGTGAGCGGGAGGGGCTCCCCGGCGGCGACCCGGAGCTGGAGCTCGACCAGGTCCAGGCCGGTGACCAGCTCGGTGACGGGGTGCTCGACCTGCAGGCGGGTGTTCATCTCCATGAAGTAGTAGTCGCCGGTGGCGCCCTGGACGATGAACTCGACCGTCCCGGCGCCGGTGTAGCCGACGGACCTGGCGGCCTCGACCGCCGCCGCGCCCATCGCGGCCCTGGTCGCGGCGTCGAGGAGCGGGGACGGCGCCTCCTCGACGATCTTCTGGTGCCGGCGCTGGAGGCTGCACTCGCGCTCGCCCAGGTGGATGACGCCGCCGTACGCGTCGGCCATCACCTGGATCTCGATGTGCCGGGGGTTCTCCACGAACCGCTCGATCAGCAGGGTCGCGTCGCCGAACGCGGCTGCGGCCGTGCGCCGGGCGGAGGCGAGTGCCTCCGGCAGCTCCGCCGCGGAGCGCACGAGCACCATGCCCTTGCCCCCGCCGCCCGCCGAGGGCTTGATCAGCGCGGGGAAGCCGACCCGTACGGCCGCCTCGGCCAGGTCGTCGCCGGGCTCGGCGCCGCCGGGGACGACGGGGACGCCGGCCGCGGAGACGGTGGCCTTGGCCCGGATCTTGTCGCCCATCGCCTCGACGGCCTCCGGCGGCGGGCCGACGAAGACGAGCCCGGCCTCCGCGCAGCGCCGGGCGAAGGCCGCGTTCTCGGCGAGGAAGCCGTATCCGGGGTGCACCGCCTGGGCGCCCGTCGCCGCCGCGGCGGCGAGGATGCCGTCGGCGTCGAGGTAACCGCCGGGGAGCCGCACCGCGACGTCGGCCTCGCGGACGTGCCGCGCCCCGGCGTCGGCGTCGCTGTGGACGGCGACGGAGCGGATGCCCAGCCTCCTGAGGGTGCGGGTGATCCGCAGGGCGATCTCGCCGCGGTTGGCGACGAGGACGGTGTCGAACATCCGACGGGATGGCGGTGAGAGGGTCATGGGTGGGGTCACATCCGGAAGACGCCGTAGCCGACGGGTTCGAGGGGGGCGTTGGCCGAGGCGGACAGGGCCAGGCCCAGGACGGTACGGGTGTCGAGGGGGTCGATGACCCCGTCGTCCCAGAGACGGGCGGTGGAGTAGTAGGGGTTGCCCTGCTCCTCGTACTGCGCGCGGATGGCGTCGGGGTCGGCGTCGCCCACCGTGGACAGGACGTTGGCGGCCTGCTCGCCGCCCATCACCGAGATGCGCGCGTTTGGCCACATCCACAGGAACCGGGGCGAGTAGGCGCGCCCGGCCATCGCGTAGTTGCCGGCCCCGAACGAGCCGCCGACGACCACGGTGAACTTGGGCACCCGGGCGCAGGCGACGGCGGTGACCATCTTCGCGCCGTGCTTGGCGATGCCGCCCGCCTCGTACGCCCTGCCGACCATGAAGCCGCTGATGTTCTGCAGGAACACCAGAGGGGTGTTGCGCCGGTCGCACAGCTCGATGAAGTGGGCGCCCTTGAGCGCCGACTCGCCGAACAGGATGCCGTTGTTGGCGACGATCCCGACGGGGTGGCCGTGGACGCGGGCGAACCCGGTGACGAGCGTGGCGCCGTACTCGGCCTTGAACTCGCCGAACCTGCTGCCGTCGACGATCCGGGCGATGATCTCGCGGACGTCGTACGGCGTGCGGGTGTCGGCGGGGACGATGCCGTACAGGTCGCGGGGGTCGTGCGCGGGCTCCTCCGAGGGCGCGCGCTCCCAGGGGGAGGGCGTGCGCGGCGCGAGGGTGGAGACGATGTCGCGGACGATCCGCAGCGCGTGGCGGTCGTCGTCGGCGAGGTGGTCGGTGACGCCGCTGACGCGGGCGTGCAGGTCGCCGCCGCCCAGCTCCTCGGCGCTCACCTCCTCGCCGGTGGCGGCCTTCACCAGCGGCGGGCCACCGAGGAAGATCGTGCCCTGGTTGCGGACGATCACCGCCTCGTCGCTCATCGCCGGGACGTACGCGCCGCCCGCCGTACAGGAGCCGAGGACCGCGGCGATCTGCGGGATGCCGCGCGCCGACATGGTGGCCTGGTTGTAGAAGATCCGGCCGAAGTGCTCGCGGTCGGGGAAGACCTCGTCCTGCCTGGGCAGGAACGCGCCCCCCGAGTCGACGAGGTAGACGCACGGCAGGTTGTTGTGGAGGGCGACCTCCTGGGCCCGCAGGTGCTTCTTGACGGTGACCGGGTAGTAGGTGCCGCCCTTGACGGTGGCGTCGTTGGCGACGACCACGCACTCGCGGCCGGAGACGCGGCCCACCCCGGTGATGATCCCGGCGGCGGGGGCGGCGTCGCCGTACATCCCGTTGGCGGCCAGCTGGGAGAGCTCCAGGAAGCGCGAGCCCGGGTCGAGCAGGGAGTCGACACGGTCGCGGGGCAGCAGCTTGCCCCGGGAGACATGCCGGGCCCGCGATCTCTCGGGGCCGCCCAGGCCCGCCACGGCGACGCGCTCCCTGAGGTCGGCGACGAGGCGCTCGTTGACCTCGGCGTTGCGCTTGAAACCCTCGCCCCCCGGGTCGCAGGCGCTGCGCAGCACCGGCCAGCCACTCATCCGAGCCTCCCCGTCCGGCCTGCCCGGCCTGTCTGATCCGCCCGGCCTCTTCGCCGCTGGGTCACCGGTCATCAACTCCATCGCAGATGTTAGTCATCATTAACGTTACCGTCTACCATGCGAGGGGTGACGACTGCTCAGCCCACCGCCCGCGGCCGCGGTTCACGACGCGCGGAGATCCTGGACGCCGCGGCGGAGCTGTTCGCCGCGCGCGGCTTCCACGGCGTCTCGATCGAGGACATCGGCAGCGCGGTCGGCACCTCGGGCCCGGCCCTCTACCGGCACTTCAGCGGCAAGGACGCCCTGCTCGCGGAGATGCTGCTGGACGTCAGCGAGCGCCTGCACACCTCGGGCGCGCGCCGCGTGACCGAGGCCGCCGACGCGGAACAGGCGCTGGACGCCCTGCTCGGCTGCCAGATCGAGTTCGCGCTCAGCCATCCGGCGCTGATCACCGTGCACGACAGGGAGCTGGGCAACGTCCCCGAGCCAGCCCGGCGGCGGATCCGCCGGCTCCAGCGGCTGTACGTCGAGGAGTGGGTCACCGTGCTGAGCGAGCTCTACCCGGGGCGCCCGCAGGCCGGGCTGCGCGCCGCGACCCACGCCGTCTTCGGGCTGCTCAACTCCACCCCGCACAGCGCGGGCGAGCTGCCGCCCGCGGCGATGGCCGAGCTGCTGCGCGGCATGGCCCGTGCGGCGCTGGCCGCCACCCAAGGTTAGGATTCGTTAACTCCTGACGAGGCGTTCGCGCCTCGGGGCCGGGTGCCACGCCTGCGAGGGGGTCACCACGACCGTGCACGGCGCCTCGCGCAACATCACCCGGCAGACCGGGCCGATGGCGGGCTCCATCGGGTCGTCGCGCTCCCGGTCGGCGACCACCAGCAGGTCGGAGCGGTCGGCGGCGTGGCGGAGCACCTCGACGTGCGGTCGCGTCTCGATCAGGCTCTCCACCTCGACCGCGGGATACTTCTCCTCCCACACCGCGACGTCGGTGTTGAAGCGGACGGCCGCCTGCCTGGTGTCGCGGGCGTTCTCGGGGCAGAGGCAGATGATCAGCAGCTCCGCCCTGCGCAGCCTCGCCTCCTCGAAGGCGACGCCCAGCTCCGCCGATTCGGGGCTCGCGTCCTCCGCCGCGATCGCCACCCGGCCGACGCGCGGGTGGCCGGACCGCCTGACGACGGCCACCGGGCAGCGGGCGTGCGCGGCGACCTCGACGGTCGAGCCGATCCGCAGCTCGTCGGGATCGCCCGCGCCGCGCGGGCCGATCACGATCAGCTCGGCGAAGCCCGACAGGCCCACCAGGGCCGCGGCCGGGGTCCCCTCCACCAACTGCCCGCGCACCCGCGCCTTGGGCGCCAGTTCGCGCGCCGCCGTCAGCCCGTTGTCGAGGACGCGCCTGCCCATGCGGCGTACGACCTCGGTGGTCTCGGGGGCGAGGGAGAGCCTGGGGTAGGGCCACTGCCAGGCGTGGCAGACGAGCAGCGGGAGAAATCTCAGGCGGGCCTCCTCGACGGCCCATCGCAGGGCCAGCCGGCTCTCCGCCGAGCCGTCGTATCCGACGACCACCGGTCGTTCGTCGTCCTGTACCGGCATCACGGCTCCTCTCCCCCGTCACTCCTTTCCATCCTTCTCCGATCCGCCCCCCGGAAAGGATGCGCACCTACAAGACTCTTCGTGTTTTGCGGCTCGTATCGGCAAAGACGCCTGCTCCCGCCCGGGGGCGGCGGGAGGGCGCTCATGACCGGCCGGGGCCGGAACCCGGGCCGCACGGGCCGCACGGGCTCGCCGGAACGGTACGGCGGCCGGTCGTCGACACGCTCACCGGCACCGTCACCGGCAGGGTCATCGGCGTGTCGGCGGCGTGTCATCGGTACGGGGCGATCGCAGGCATGGATCGCCGGTCACGGTCACCGGCGCGAGCCGGTCACAGCTACGAACAACCGCTCACAGGCACGAGCCGGCCACCGTCACGACGGCGGTCGGCGTGCAGAGCGTGCTCGCCCAGGCGGCGACGGCCGACGTGACCGCGAGCGGAGGGCCCGGCACGGCGAACATCGCCGGCGCCAGTGCGACCGCGAGCGGGGGGCCCGGCACGGCGAAGATCACCGGCGACGGTGCGACCGCGACCTGCGGGACGGCCACGGACGACACGACGGCGACCGCAGGGATGGTGCAGGGCGGCACGACGGCGAGCGGAGGAGTGATGCAGGGCGGCACGTCGACCGGAGGCACGACGTCGACCGGCGGAGTGGCACCGGGCGGGACAGTGTCGACCGGCGGAGTGGCACCAGGCGGCACGGTGTCGGCCGGCGGAGTAGTACCAGGCGGGACAGTGTCGACCGGCGGAGTAGTACCAGGCGGGACAGTGTCGACCGGCGGCGGGGTCCCCGGCGGCACGGCCGTGGGTGCCGGGGCGGCCCCTGACACCGGGGCGGGCGGGGGCGGTGTCACGGCCGAGGGTGACAGCGCGGACGTCGATGCGGCCCCCGGCGCCGATGCGCCCCAGGTGGCCGGTGCGGCGGGGGCCGGTACCCCGGGTACCGGCGTGTCACCGGAAAGCGCCGGGACGGGTGACGCCGTATCCGGAAACGACACGGCGGCGTGGGCCGCGCCGGGCAGCATGACGGCCGCCCCCACCGCCCCGGTGAGAATCAGTTTTCCAAGCATGTGCGCCTCCACTGATGTGAACGATGTGGCTGGTGTGGTGGACGTGAACTCCGAAGATGCTGGCAGCCGCAGTATCCGCCGATGGCAAAGGCATCCCCCTCGGGTGGTCCGCAGGAGGAACGGCTTGTGGCAACGGGGAAGCGAGATGCCTGGGGATCGCAACACAGGACCCGGAAACGAATATGCTCCGACCATTCGAGGCTTCCGCCCCTTCTGCTGGTCAGGCTCCGCGTGAGAGTTCCGGTTCATTCATCGGGCAGACCGGTAAAAACAACCCTGACAATCCGTCATGAACAACGGTTAAACGCGATCGATCCGCGAGCCCGTACGCATCAAAGATGTCAAGGTTGAGGACGGCGTCCGCCCACGGGGGACATAATCGGGCTGTGGCGCGCGACACTGTTGAGACCCATTTCACCGAGGCCGTGACCGCCCTTTCCCCCGGGGCGCCGCGCGATCCCGGCCTGCCCGTGCGGGAGGGCACGACCCTGACGGGCGCCCGCTGCCGCGAGCTGTTCGAGTTCCAGCTCGGCAGCAGGCTGCTGGACATCACCGCCCGCTGGCTGCGCGAGCAGGGCCAGGGCTTCTACACCATCGGCTCGGCCGGGCACGAGGGCAACGCCGCGGTCGCCTCCGCGCTGCGCGCCACCGACCCCGCCCTCCTGCACTACCGGTCCGGCGCCTTCTACCTGACCCGGTCGGCGATGGCGGGGCGGCTGCCCGAGGAGGGGCTGCGCGACGTACTGCTCGGCCTGACCGCCTCGGTCGAGGAGCCGATGGCGGGCGGGCGGCACAAGGTCTTCGGCCACCCCGACCTGGCGGTGATCCCGCAGACCTCCACGATCTCCAGCCACCTGCCCCGCGCGGTGGGCGTGGCCTTCGCGATCGAGCGCACCCGCCAGCTCGGCCTGCCGGGGCCGTGGCCCGCCGACGCGATCGCGACGTGCAGTTTCGGTGACGCCTCGATGAACCACGCCAGCGCCCTGTCGGGCCTCAACACGGCCGCCTACGGCTCGTACCAGAAGCTGGCGCTGCCGATCCTGTTCGTCTGCGAGGACAACGGGCTGGGCATCAGCGTGCGCACCCCCGACGGCTGGGTCAGGGCCGCCCGTCACCCCCTGATGAGGTATTTCGAGGCCGACGGCTGCGACCTCGCCGACGTCCACGACGTGGCGCTGGCCGCCGCCGACCATGTCCGCACGCACCGCGCCCCCGCCCTGCTGCGCGTCGCCACCGTCCGGCTGATGGGCCACGCGGGCTCGGACGTGGAGCTGTCCTACCGGACCAAGCGGGAGATCGACGCCGACCTGGCGCGCGACCCGCTCGTGGCGACCGCCAGGCTGCTCGTCGAGGCCGGCCTCACCACCCCCGACGAGCTGCTGCTCCGGTACGAGACGACACGCGAGCACCTGCTGAAGATGGCGATGGAGAGCTCCCGGCGGCCCCGGCTGGTCTCCGCCTTCGACATCGTGGAGCCGCTCGCCCCGCGCACCCCCGCGGCCGTCGCCGCGGCCAGCACCCGGGTCGCGCCGCCGGACGTCAGGGCGAGGGCCTTCGCCGGCAGGCTCCCGGAGCAGGAGGGCCCGCTCACCTTCTCCCAGTCCGTCAACCGCACCCTCGCCGACTCCCTCGCCGCCCACCCCGACACGCTGGTCTTCGGCGAGGACGTGGCACGCAAGGGCGGCGTCTACGGCATCACGCGCGGCCTGCAGAAACGCTTCGGCCCCGGCCGGGTGTTCGACACCCATCTGGACGAGCAGGCCGTGCTCGGCCTCGCGCTCGGCTCCGGGGTCTCCGGCCTGCTGCCGGTGCCCGAGATCCAGTACCTGGCGTACCTGCACAACGCCCTGGACCAGATCCGGGGCGAGGCCGCGACGCTCCAGTTCTTCTCCCAGGGGGCCTTCCGCAACCCGATGGTGGTGCGCGTCGCCTCCTACGCCTACCAGAAGGGCTTCGGCGGCCACTTCCACAACGACAACTCCGTCGCCGCGCTGCGCGACATCCCGGGCCTGCTCGTAGCCTCCCCCGCCCGGCCCGACGACGCCGCCTCGATGCTGCGCACCTGCCTCGCCGCCGCCCGCGTCGACGGCAGCGTCTCCGTCTTCCTCGAGCCCATCGCCCTGTACAACACCCGCGACATGTTCGAGGAGGGCGACAACGGCTGGCTCGCCCCGTACGCCCCCCCGGCCCGGTGGGCGGAGACGCACATCCCGATCGGACGGGCCCGCAGTTACGGCGACGGCCGCGACCTGACCATCGTGACCTTCGGCAACGGCCTGCGGATGAGCCTGCGTGCCGCGGTGCGGCTCACCGCCGAGGGGCACGGCTGCCGGGTCCTGGACCTGCGCTGGCTCTCCCCCCTCCCAGTGGAGGACCTGATGCGGGCCGCCGAGCTGACCGGCAAGGTGCTGATCGCCGACGAGACCCGCCGTACCGGGGGCGTCTCGGAGAGCATCGTCGCCGAGCTGCTCGACGCGGGTTTCACCGGCAGGATCGCCCGGGTGACCTCCTCCGACAGCTTCATCCCGCTGGGCGAGGCGGCCAGGCACGTGCTGCTGTCGGAGGCCGAGATCGAGGCGGCCGCCCGCAAGCTGCTCGGCTGACCCGCCCTTCGGCCCGGAATCCCGGAATCGGCCCCACCTCTTCAGCGGAACGTGTTCAATTGGACGCACGCCGTCACGGGTCACGGCCTCGGCCCGCCGGCAGACCGCCCCTCCATTTTCCCCCGAGCAGGAGGTAGCATGCCCGACGTGGCGACCCGGAGCACCGTTCAGCGCGTGACGGATCTGGAGGCCTGGGCCTTCAGGACCGGCAAGGACCTGGCGGACATCAAGGAGACACTGCACGATCTCCCCAAGATCATCCGCGAGGAGGTCATGACCTACACCGCGCCGATGTTCGAAGAGGTCATGAACCGGATGGCCACCAAGGAGGATCTCTCCGCGCTCTCCACCAAGGTGGACGGCCTGGAGGGCAAGGTGGACAACCTCGACGCCAAGGTCGACAGCCTTGAGGTGAAGATGGACGCCCGGATGGACTCCTTCGAGGGCCGGATGAAATCCATGGAGGGCCGGATGGAGTCCTTCGAGGGGCGCATGGAGTCCTTCGAAGGACGTATGGAGTCCGTGGAAGGCAAGCTGGACCTGATCCTGGCGAAGCTCGACTGACTCTCTCACCGGTGAGCCCCGGGCCGGTGGTCCGGGGCCCCCGTGGCGGGTTCAGAGCCAGTCGCGGCGTTTGAACACCAGATAGAGGGTGAGGCAGACGCCCCCCATGAGCAGGACCGCGAAGGGATAGCCCCACTTCCAGTGGATCTCGGGCATCACGTCGAAGTTCATGCCGTAGATGGTGCCGACGAGGGTGGGGGCGAACAGGATCGCGGCCCAGGCGGAGATCCGCTTGACCTCCTCGTTCTGGGCGTTGCTCGCCTCGGTGAGGTTGGTCATGTGCTCGTTCTGGGCCTGGGCGACCATGGTCGAGTTGACCACGAGGATGTCGTGGAGCATCTGGCGGAAGCCGCTGACCCGCTCGGCGACGGTGATCGCGTGGTCGGCCACATCCCGCAGGTATCTCTGCAGCTCCTGGTCCACCCCGTACTTGGCGGCCCCCGCGATGAAACCCTCGATCATGCCGAGGAGCGGCTGGGTGGCCCGCTGGAACTCGATCACCTCGCGCGACAGCTCGTAGATGCGGCGGGAGACCCCCGGCTCGTTGCCGAAGACCTGGACCTCGATCTCGTCGATGTCGTTCTGCAGGCCGGCGACCACGGGGGCGTAGCCGTCCACGACCGCGTCGAGGATGGCGTAGAGCACCGCCTGCGGGCCCTGGCCGAGCAGCTCGGGGTCGTGCTGCATGCGGCGGCGGACCTGCGACAGGTCGGGCGCCTCGCTGTGCCGCACGGTGATCACGAAGTTACGGCCGACGAAGACGTGCAGCTCGCCGAAGTCGACCTCCTCGGCCTCGTCGAGATAGCGGGCCGGGCGGAGCACCACGAACAGGGTGTCGCCGTAGCGGTCGGCCTTGGGCCGCTGGTGGGCGACGATGGCGTCCTCGACCGCCAGCTCGTGCAGGTCGAACTCCTCGGCGACGTTGAGGATGACACCGTCCTCGGGCCGGTAGAAGCCGATCCAGGCCATGCTGCCGGGGGTGTTCTTCAGGCGTTCGAAGGCCTCGGGCAGCGAGCCGGGAGTGGCGGCGCGATGGCCGTTGACGTAGATCGCGTTGTCGATGACGCGCGAGCGGGGCGGGACCGGCCGGCCGTCGCCGACGGACCTGGGGTCCATCGATCGCTCGGGAGACTCCCGACCGGTTCCGGGACGCCCGCGCACCAGGCTCCGCAGGCCCCGCATTCGCCGGTCGGTCACGCGTCTCTCCTCATCGGGCGCTCATGAACTCCTGCAACGACCGCATCGCGGTGCCACGGATCTTCGCCCTGAGCATCGGGGTCCAGCCGAGGACGATACCGACCGGCCGGCCCATCGCCATCTTGGACCAGCGTTTGAGGTCGAAGTCGTCGTGGTGGCGGACGATCAGACCCTCCTCGAAGCGGAAGAGGGCGTCGACCTCGTTGACGACCTTCCTGCCCGTCTTGCCGAAGGTGTAACGGCCGGTCCAGTGCGCCGTTCCCTCGTGCGGGCGGGCGGTGATGTCGCGGACGGCCACGGTGAGGTCGGCGCTGCGGCCGAGGAGCATCCGCCACATGCCCATCACCCGGTCGCGTCCTTCGAGGTCCTGGAAGACGGGGTCACCGAAGGTGACGTCGGGGTGGTAGCAGAGCTCCATCGCGTCGGCGTCGCGGCGCGCGAAGGCGTCGTAGAACGTCTTGATGAGCTCGGCGTTCCGATCGTTCACGAGTCTCTCCCGGTCATCAATGTCCTGCGGACCGAGTGTAGTGCGCGGACAGGTCAAGGAGATTGTCCGCGTTGTTCCAGCACACCGCGCGGAGCCAGCCGTCGCCCAGGCCGAGCCGGTCGAGGGCGTGGAGCTGGTGGGCGTACGGGTGGGGGATGTTCGGGAAGTCGCTGCCGAGCAGGACCTTGCCGGCCAGGCCGAGGTCGCGCAGGCGCGGCAGGAGGCGCGCGGGGAACGGCATTCCGCGCTCGGCGAAGTCGGTGAAGGTCATCGTGGTGTCGAGCCGCACGTTCGGGAAGGTCTCGGCCAGCTCGAAGAACTCGTCGTACTCCGGCATGCCGAGGTGCGCGACGATCATCGGCAGGGCCGGGTGGCGGTCCAGCACCCCGCCGATCGGCCCCGGCCCCGTGTGGCGGCCGGGCAGCGGGATCGAGCTGGCGTGCACGACGACGGGCACGCCCCGCTCGGCCAGCAGCCCCCACACGTCGTCGATCTCCTTGAACCGGGGGTCGAAGTCGCCGACCTGGAGGTGGACCTTGAAGATCCGCGCCCCTCGGCCGAGCGCGTCCCGGACGTAGCCGAGAGCTCCAGGTTCGGGGTAGAAGGTGGCCGAGGGAAGACATCCCGGGGTACGGGCGGCGAAGTCGAGCGTCCAATCGTTGAGGCTCTCGGCCATGCCCGGCCGGTGCGCGTAGGCCAGGGCGGAGAAGACCCTCACCCCGAGTGCCCGCAGCCTGGCGACCCGTTCCCCGGCGGGCAGCCGGTAGTGGATCGGCCAGCCGTCCCCCATCAGGGGACTGCCGTGCTCGAAATGGTGCCAGACTCGACGTTCCATCCGCTCCGGCAGGAAGTGGACGTGCACGTCCGCCAGGCCGGGAAGGTCCAGTTCTCGCCACCAGGCGGGTACGTCCGCGTCCGCGAGTTCCGGAATCATGTTCGGCACGGTTCCGACTTTATCGCCAGCACACCGGCAGTCGTGGGACGCTTTGCTCTCACACCGCGAAGGAGAAACGAGCGTTGTCCGACCTCTGGGTGACCCTGACCACGACCCGTTCCGGGCCGCCCCTGTGGGTCGTGCTGCTGTCCGCCCTGGCCGCGCTGGGGGTGGTGTCGTGGTCCACCTCGTGGCAGCTGTCACGGGGGCTGATCACCATCGCCCACGAGGGCGGGCACGCGCTGGTGGCGCTGCTCACCCGGCGCAAGCTGGAGGGCATCCGGCTGCACTCCGACACCTCCGGCGTGACCCTGACCAGGGGCAAGCCCCGGGGATTCGGCATGATCCTGACCGCCGCCGCCGGATACGTCACCCCGTCCCTGCTGGGGCTGGGCGGGGCGTGGCTGACCGCCTCCGGCTACGTGGCGGTGCTGATCACGATCGTGATCGGGCTGCTGTTCTGCATGCTGCTGATGATCCGCAACCTGTTCGGCGTGGTGAGCCTGCTGGCCACCGGGGGCGCCATCTTCGCCTTCACCTGGTACGCGGCGCCCGACATGGACGCCGTCCTGGCCTACCTGGCCGTGTGGTTCCTGCTGCTGGGAGGCGTCCGGCCGATCGTGGAGCTCCAGCGCAAGCGGCGTCGCCACCAGGCGCCCGACTCCGACGCCGACCAGCTCGCCAGGCTCACCTTCCTGCCCGGCGGGTTCTGGGTGTTCCTGTTCCTGGTGGTGGCGGGCGCGTGCCTGGTGGCCGGGGCCTACCTGCTGCTGCCCTCGGCGCTCAGGCTCATCTGAAGCACGGCTTCGAATCTGAAGCACGGCTTCGAAACACCCCGAAACACCTAGAAGCGCCTCAAAGCACCGCCATGTCCAGGCTCGGGCTCGCCGGGAACTCGGGTTCCTCGGACGTTCGGGTTCACCGAAGGCTCGGGCCTGGCGGAAAGCTCGGGCTCATCGGGGAAGGCCCCCGCCGATTCGCCGCCCCCCGGCTCTCGCGGTCGCACCGAAGACGCCGAAGACGCGAAGACACCAAAGACTCGAAGACGCCGGGAACGCGAAGACCCCGAGAACACCGAGAACACCGCGGACGCGAGAGACGCCACCGTCACATCCGGTCCCGCGACCGCCGTCACCACCGGCGGGAAGCCCAGCAACAAGATGGTCACGATCCACGGCACGAGTATTAGATGGACTAATCACTGTATTTCATGTTGACTTTGCGGCCCCCCTTGACCTTCCGCATCAGGCCACGAAGCCACCCTCCTTTATTGACATTTAACGACTTTTTGGAGTTTATTATCGGGGATATCATTTTTCCTGCGAGAGGCGTTCCATGTCCCACCCCGCTTACCTCGCAGGAGCGGCCGGGGCGGGCGTCCTGCTCGCCTCGCTGGGCGTGACGCTCGTGCTCCTCCTGCGGCTCAGGCGGCTTCGCGCCGAGCGGGAGAGGGCACTCACCAGGGCGTACGAGGGGTTCGCCCGCGACATGCACGACATCGTGGGGCACTGGCTCTGGCTCGCGTCCATCAAGGGAGAGCTGGCCCACCGGAGGGCGAACGGCGACGCGCGCCTGCGTGAGGACCTGGAAGAGGTGCTGCAGGCGGTGCGGCAGGCCGCGCACGCCGTACGGAACGTGTCGGAGGCCCGCCACCGGCTGTCGTTCTCCGGTGAGGCCGCGCGGGCCAGGACCCTGATGGAGGGCTTCGGGGCCTACTGCTCGGTCCGGGTGGACGTGGACGAGCTTCCCGAGGTCGTGAGCGCCACACTGGGCGCCGTGGTCCGCGAGGGCGTGACGAACATGCTGCGGCACAGCCAGGTGAAGCGGTGCGCGATCGAGCTGGTCGAGCACGACGGCCGGCTGCGCCTCACCGTCGTCAACGACGGGGCTCCCCGGCGGGAGACGCACTCCACCGGCAGCGGCGTGGACAACCTGGACCACCGGGTGGGCGAGCTGGGCGGCACGGTGCGGGCGGCCGGGGGCACGGACGGGTGGTTCACCCTGATAGCCGAGCTTCCTGGTAATTTTTCCGAATAACCTTCACGTCCTGGACGAAAGCGCAGGTAGCGCACACCGTCACGGTCGACACTGTGAGTTTCGCATATACGAGTGGTTTAGTTTGTAACTAGTGGTTTCTCGGGTTATCCGTAATTCTCTCTTCTGGAAGACAGCAGGGGAGAATGCCGTGGATGACCAGTATGAGCTTTATTGTCTGGCGGACCCGCTTTTTTATGACACGCTTGACGGCCGCCGGGGAGATCACCCTGATTTCGCACTCGCTGCCCGGGATGTCCCGGCGGGCTGGCAGCACCAGGCGACCGACACCTGGATGCACTACGCGCCGCTCACCGGCCGCACCCCCGCCCAGGGCTGGAAGATCCACGTCTCCGCCCGCGCCGAGGACGCCGACCGCGCCATAGAGGCGGTCTGGGACTACTGCGTCCCCCGCGACATCGCGTTCAAGTTCCTGCGCAGCCTGCCGGTCATGACCATGCTGAACTCCAAGGCCGCCCCACGCGGCGCCAGCGGGAAGCTCGTGACGATCTACCCGGTGGACGAGGCGCAGCTGGAGCTCACGCTCAAGGAGCTCGACGAGCTGCTGCGGGGCGTCGAGGGGCCGTACATCCTCAGCGACCTCCGCTACGGCCAGGGCCCGCTCTTCGTGCGGTACGGCGGTTTCGCCGGACGGCGCTGCCTGGCCGACAACGGCGAGCTGGTGCTGGCCATCGAGGACGGCGAGGGGCGGCTCGTCCCCGACGTGCGGGAGCCCGCGTTCGGCGTGCCGTCCTGGGTGACGCTCCCCGCCTTCCTCGAACCCCACGTGGCCGCCCGCAACGCGGTCACCACCGAGGGCCTGCCGTACCGGGTCGAGAGCGTCATCCAGTTCTCCAACGGCGGCGGCGTCTACCTGGGCGAGGACCTGCGCACCGGGGAGCGGGTCGTGCTGAAGGAGGCCCGCCCGCACGCCGGCCTGGACGCGGCCGGCCGGGACGCGGTGGCGCGGCTGGCGCACGAGCGCGACATGCTGGAGCGCCTGGCCGGGCTGGACGCGGTGCCCGCGCTGATCGACTACTTCACCCTCGGCGGGCACCATTTCCTGGTCGAGGAGTTCGTCGACGGCAACCCGCTCCAGCGGCAGCTCGTGCACAAGTACCCACTGACCAGGGCGACCTGCGACGACGAGGCCCTCGCCGAGTACACCGCCTGGGTGCTCGACACGCTCCCCAAGGTGCGCCGGGCGGTGGAGTCCCTGCACGAGCGCGGGGTGGTCTTCGGCGACCTGCACCCGAACAACATCCTCGTGACCGAGGACGGCCGCCTGGTGCTGATCGACTACGAGGTGACGACCCTCACCGAGGACCGGGGCCGCGCGGCGCTCGCCCACCCGGCGTTCGGCGCGCCGGCCGGCCGGCAGGGCGTCGACGTCGACCTGTACGCCCTCGCCTGCCTCTGCCTCGGGCTGTTCGCCCCCCAGCTCACGATCATGCTGTCGCTCGACCGCGCCAAGGTGAACGAGCTGGCCAGGCTGATCGGCGAGACCTTCCCGGTGCCGCGCGAGGTGCTCGACGAGGCGGTCAGGACCGTCACCGGTCCCGAGCCCGCGGCGGCCACGCCGTACCCGAAGCCGGGGCTCGACGACTGGCCCCGGCTGCGGGAGGCGATGACCCGGGCCATCCTGGCGAGCGCCACCCCCGAGCGCGAGGACCGGCTCTTCCCCGGCGACGTCGCCCAGTTCCAGCCCGGCGGGGGCGTCAACCTCGCGTACGGCGCGGCGGGCGTGCTCTACGCGCTGGCCGCCACCGGGGCCGAGCGCCGTCCCGAGTACGAGGACTGGCTGCGCGCGAAGGCGCTCGCCCCCGACCCGGGGACGGGGATCGGGTTCTACGACGGCCTGCACGGCGTGGCCTACGTCCTCGACCTGCTCGGGCACCGCCAGGACGCGATCGACACCGCCGACCTGTGCCTGCGCCAGAAGTGGGAGGCGCTGGAGCTCGGGCTGTTCGGCGGCCTGGCCGGCATGGGCCTGAACCTCCTCCACCTCGGCGAAACCACCGGCGAGCGGACCTTCACCGAGGTGGCCCTGCAGATCACCGGCATCTGCTCCGACAGGCTGGGCGGGCCCGGCGACGTACCGGAGGTCAGCGGCGGCAGCCACCCCCGCGCCGGGCTGATGTACGGCTCCTCCGGGCCCGCTCTCCTCTTCCTGCACGCCTACGAGCGCACCGGCGACGCGGCGCTGCTCGAGCGGGCGGCCGTGGCGCTCCGGCAGGACCTGCGGCGCTGCGTCACCGGCGAGGACGGAACCCTCCAGGTCGATCAGGGCTGGCGCACGCTGCCCTACCTGGACGAGGGGTCGGTGGGCATCGGCCTGGTCCTCGCCCGCTACCTGGCCCACCGCGAGGACGAGGACTTCCGCGCCGCGCTCGACGGCTGCCGGCGCGTCACCCGGGGACGCTACTTCGTGCAGTCCGGCCTGTTCACCGGCCGGAGCGGCATGATCGGCGGTCTCGGCTGGGGCCTGGGCCCCGAGCCGGGCGCCTCCCGTACCGACCGGGGTGTCGACCGTACAGACCTGGCCGAGCAGCTCCGCGGGCTGGACTGGCACGCGCTGCCTCATGGCGGCGGGCTGGCCTTCCCCGGCAACCAGCTGCTCAGGCTCTCCATGGACTTCGCGACCGGTACGGCCGGAGTCCTGTTCGCGATGAGCGCCGTGCTGCACGACCGTCCGGTGTTCCTCCCCTTCATCGAGCCGCCCGGCGGCAGGAGCGCCCCGGCAGGGGTGTCCGCGCACGGATCCGCCGGGCGGTTTGGCTCCCATCACGACACACGGAAGGAGGTGTAACGACATGGTTCTTCTCGACCTGCAGTCCCTGGAGACCCCCACCGGCGGCGGTGGCGGCGGCGGCGGCAGCACCCTGACGGTTCTCGGCTGCGAGTCCGGCCAGCCCAGCAACCTGAGCGTCGTCCTCTGCCACTAGGCAACCCGGTTTTCCCGATATCGGTTCCCATCAGAAGTGAGGCAATCCCATGGTCCTTCTCGACCTGCAGTCCCTGGAGACCCCCGGCGGCGGCCACGGCGGCGGCGGTGGCAGCACCCTCACGGTTCTCGGCTGCCAGTCCGGCCAGCCCAGCAACCTGAGCCTCCTGCTCTGCCACTAGTCCTTCCGTTCCACAGAGTCCAGAACCCGTAGAACCCCGTAGAAACGGAGCACCTCCCATGGTCCTTCTCGACCTGCAGTCCCTGGAGACCCCCGGCGGCGGCCACGGCGGCGGCGGTGGCAGCACCCTCACGGTCCTGGGCTGCCAGTCCGGCCAGCCCAGCAACCTGAGCCTCCTGCTCTGCCACTAGGCAACCCGGTTTTCCCGATATCGGTTCCCATCAGAAGTGAGGCAATCCCATGGTCCTTCTCGACCTGCAGTCCCTGGAGGCCCCCACCGGCGGCGGTGGCGGCGGCGGCGGTAGCACCCTGACGGTTCTCGGCTGCGAGTCCGGCAAGCCCAGCAACCTGAGCCTCCTGCTCTGCCACTAGTGAGACCCCGTGCCCGGGACGGCCAGCGACGGCGGCCGTCCCGGGCACTCCCGTTCCGGGAGGGTCCGCGACGGCGGTGACGTCCGGGCACCGGGAACGCCGGGACAGCGCACGAAGCCCGGAAAGTGCACCAAGCCAGCAAAGTCAGGAAAGTCAGGAAAGTCGGAAAGTTCGCAAAGTCGGGGAAATTCGGGAAGTCCGAGGAGGAGCCAACGTGCGGGCAGCGGACCGGCTGGTGGCCGACACCGTGCGGCGTAGCGGACCCTGGCTGGCCGTCCTCGCGGTCACCTCCGTCCTGGGCGCGTTCGCGCAGCTCGCGCTCCCGCTCGTGCTGGGCAGGACGGTCGACGAGCTCGTGGCCGGCACGTCCGGCACACCCGGTACGCCCGGCGGCACCGGCGCGGCGACCTGGCTCGCCGCCTGTGCCGCCGCCGTGATCCTGACCGTGGTCTGCGACACCCTCGGCGTCTGGGCCGCCGGATCGAGCGGCGCGCGCTCCTCGGCCTGGCTCAGGAACCGGGTGGTACGGAACGTGCTCGGTGTCGGGCCGGTGATCACCCGGCGGTTCCCCGAGGGAGACCTGGTCACCCGGATGGGCCTGAACACCGAGGAGATCGGGCGTGCCCCCGAGTCGATCGTCACCGGGGCCGCGCTGGTCATCCCCACCGCGGGGGGCGTGGTGGCCCTCACCCTCATCGACCCGCTGCTGACCGTGACGCTGGTCGCCGGGCTCGTCCTCATCGCGCTCGTCCTGCGGGCCTTCCTCGGCGTGAGCACCTCCATAGCGGGCGACTACCAGGCGGCGCAGAGCGACATCGCCGCCCGCCTGGTCGACGCCCTCGCCGGGGCCCGTACGATCGCCGCGGCCGGTACCGCCGACCAGGAGCGTGCGCGGGTGCTCACCGCCCTGCCCCGGTTGCGCGGGCACGCCATGGACATGTGGCGGGCCAACGCGCGGGCCGGCGTGCAGGCGGGAGCGGTGGTCCCGCTGCTGGAGGTGGCCGTGCTCGGGGTGGGCGGGCTGCGCCTGGCCGCCGGCGACCTCACGGCCGGGGAGCTGTACGCCGCCGCCCGCTACGTCGTGCTCGGCGCCGGTCTCGGCTCGGCGCTGGGCTACGTCAGCCGCCTGGCCAGGGCGCGGGCCGCCGCGGCGAGGGTGGAGGAGCTGACCTCCGAGAGCCCGCGGGCCTACGGCACTCGCCCGCTGCCCGCCGGTCCCGGCACGCTCGAACTTCGCGGCGTCGACGCGGGCGGCCTGCGCGACGTCGACCTCGTCGTCCCCGGCGGGCAGGCGGTGGCCGTGGTCGGCCGCTCGGGCGCGGGCAAGTCGCTGCTCGCCGCGGTCGCCGGACGGCTGGTGGACCCACGGCACGGCACGGTCCTCCTCGACGGCGTGCCGCTGCCCGACCTCTCCCGCGAGGCGCTGCGCCACGCCGTCGGGTACGCCTTCGAGCGCCCGGCGCTGCTCGGCGACACCGTCGGCGACACCGTCGCCCTGGGACTCGACGCTCCCACCGCTCCCGGCACCGGCCGCCACGGCCGTCGCGGCACCCGTACCGGCGCCGGGTCCGGCCACCACGACGACCGGGAGGGCCGGGACGGCCGGGCGGACGGGACGGGCGAGGTCGTGCGGGCGGCGGCGCGGGCGGCCCGCGCCGACGCGTTCGTCCGGAGGCTTCCCCTGGGCTACGACACGCCACTGCGGGAGGCGCCCATGTCCGGCGGTGAGCGGCAGCGGCTCGGCCTGGCCCGCGCCTTCGCGCAGGGGTGGCGCCTGCTCATCCTGGACGACGCCACCTCCAGCCTGGACACCGTCACCGAGCGCCAGGTCGCCCGCGCGCTCTCCAGGGAGATGCGCGACCGCACGCGCCTGATCGTGACCCACCGGGTGGCGACCGCCGCGGCGGCCGACCGGGTGATCTGGCTGGACGACGGCCGGGTGCGCGCGTGCGGCGGCCACCGCGCCCTCTGGGCCGACCCGGCCTACCGCGCCGTCTTCCAGGCGGACGCCTCCTCCCGGGCCGACACGCTCCCGCCACCGGGCATCTCGTCCCCTCCTCCCGAAGCGTTCTCCCGGTCGCGCCCTCCCTCCCCTCCCGAGGCGTCCTCTCCGGCGGGCGCGTCGTTCCAGGCGGGCACCTCCTTCGGGGCGGGCACGTCGTGAATCCTCCGAACGGGCACGCCGGGCACGCCGGGCACGCCGGCAACAGGCCCCTCCGGCGGGCGCTCAGGAGGGACCCGTACCAGCTGGTCAGGCTCGCGGGCTGGTCCGTCGCGGAGACGGCGCCCTCGCTGGTCATCGGCCTGGCCATCGCGCGGGCGATCGACGACGGCTTCGGCGCGGGGCGTCCCGCGACCGGGTTCGCCTGGCTCGCCCTGCTCGGCGGCGCGTGGCTGCTCGCCGCGGTCGGCGCGCGGCAGGTGGTGATGGCCGTCGCCTCGATCGTGGAGCCGTTCCGCGAGGAGTTGCTCGCGCACGTCGTCGACGACGCGCTGCGCCACTCGGTCATGTCGGGGCGGGGACCGGGGGCCGCGGCGGTGGCCCGCTCCAACCTGCAGGTCGAGCTGGCCCGCGACGCCTTCGCCTCGGTCATCACGGTGGTGAGGTCGTTCGCGTTCACCGTGGTGAGCGTCGTGCTCGGGCTGGCGACCCTCGTGCCCGAGGTGCTCGTGCTGGTGCTGCCCCCCTTCGTCGCGGGCCTCGTCGTCTTCCTGCTGTCGCTGCGCGCCCTGGCCAGGCGGCAGCGGGACTTCATCCTGGCCGACGAGCGCACCGCCGAGGCGCTCGCCACCATGGTGGGCGGGCTGCGTGACATCACCGCCTGCCGGGCCGAGGAGCGGGTGGCGGACGACGTCGGCCGGCGGGTGGCGGAACAGGCCCGCGCGGCCCGGTCGCTGGCGCGGGTGACCGCGCTGCGCACGCTGTCGCTGGCGGTGGGCGGCTGGCTGCCGGTCCTGCTGGTGCTGGCCGGGACCCCCTGGCTGGTGAGCGGGGGCGCGGGCGCCGGGGTGATCCTGGGCGCCCTGGCCTACGTCACGCAGTCGCTGACCCCCGCGCTCGGCAACCTCGTGGAGGGGCTGGGCATCAACGGGGTCCGGCTGCGGGTGGCGCTCGGACGGCTGCTGCGCGACGGCGACCCGCCCGTGCGGGCACTCGGGCGGGTCGCGGCTCGGGACGGCGACGGCGGGGCCGGAGCGGCCGAGCTGCGCGGCGTGACGTTCGCGTACGGCCCGCACGCGGAACCGGTGATCGACGGCCTGGACCTGTCGATCCCGGAGGGCGACCACATCGCGGTCGTGGGTCCCAGCGGCATCGGCAAGTCCACGCTCGCCGCGCTCCTGACCGGGGTGCTCGCGCCGGGGTCGGGCCGGGTCCTGGTGCGTGGGGTGCCCGCCGACCGGCTCGCCCCCGCCGACCGGGTGCTGATCCCGCAGGAGGCGTACGTCTTCCGCGGCTCCCTGCTGGAGAACCTGACCTACCTGGCCGACGCCTCGCGGGAGGCGGTGGACGAGGCGGTGGACGCGGTCGGCCTGGCGAACCTGGTGGCGCGGCTGGGCGGTCACTCCGCCGAGATCGACTCCGGGATGCTGTCGCCCGCCGAACGGCAGCTGGTCGCCCTGGCCCGCGCCTACCTCGCCCCGGCCCGGCTGGTGATCCTCGACGAGGCGACGTGTCACCTGGACCCGGCGGCCGAGGCCCGCGCCGAGGAGGCGTTCGCCCGCCGGGGCGGCACGCTCCTCGTCATCGCCCACCGGCTGAGCTCCGCCCTGCGGGCCCGGCGGGTCCTCGTCATGGACGGCACCAGCGTCCGGCTGGGCACGCACGAGGAGATGCTCGCCTCCTCCCCGCTCTACGCCGACCTGGCCGGGCAGTGGGCCCCGTCGAGCGCGCAGGAGCTGGTGCCTTGACATCCTCCCTCGCCTGAAGGCGGGGGATTCCAACAGCAACTACCCCATGAGGAGGAGGTCGCGTTGAGGTTCACGGTTCACAGGCTCCGGCAACCCGAAGCCTCCCCGCGCAGCCACCGCATGCCCTGCGGCAGTGTCGCGAACGTTCTTGGCCGCGTTCACGTCGGCGTGCGCCCGGTGCCCGCAGGCGACGCACAGGAAGAGAGCTTGGCTCTCGCGACTCTGCCTGGCGAGGTGTTTGCAGGCGTTGCAGGTCTGCGACGTGTAACGCGGGTCGATCTTCTGAACGCGTCCCGGAGCTTTCTGCTCCAGCCGCTCAACCAGTCGGCCCCACCCCGCAGCGAGGATGCCGCGGTTCAGGCCCGCTTTCTGACGGACGTTGCGCCCCGGTGCTTCGACGGCGCCCTTGGCCGACCGCGTCATGTTGCCGATCTTCAGATCTTCGACCGCGATCACGTCGAAACGGCGGGCCAGGCCGGTCGAGGTCTTCTCGACCCAGTCTTTGCGCCGGTCGGCCTCGCGGGCTTTCAGCTTCGCGATGGCGGCCTTGACCCTGCCACGCCGGTTCGACCCCCGCTTGGCTCGCGCGAGTTTCCGCTGCAACCTCAGCAGCCGTGTCTTCTCGGCGCCGCGCAGGGTGGGCGCGTTCAGCAACTCGCCCGTGGACAGCGCCGCCGACACGGCCACGCCACGGTCCACACCAACGACCTCACCCGAACCGGGTGCGGGAACCGGCTCAGGGAGCGCGGCGAACGCCACATGCCAACGGCCCGCCCGATCCCGGGTGACGCGGTAGGACCTCACCTCGTCACCCACGGGCCGCGACCAGCGAAACCGCACCCAGCCAACCTTCGGGATCCGAACCTCGCCGACGTTGCGCGACACGCGGCGTACGTCACCGGGTTTGACCGCGACGATCCGAAACCCTTCGCCCTGCCCGCGTTTACGCCACGTCGGCTTACGGTGGGTCTTGCCGAAGAAGTTCGCCATGGCCTGGGCGAAGTCCTTGAGCGCCTGTTGCTGGACGATGATCGACCCGCCGCGCAGCCACGCGAACTCAGCGCGAGCCTGCGTCAACTGGCGACACTGCTCGGCGAAACCCGGCGCCGTCTTACGGCCTGGCTGCCAGTGGGCGTGCTGCTCAACGGCCAAATTCCATACGTATCGGGCGTGTCCGCAGTGCTCCAGCAGTGCTGCCTCTTGGGCGCGCGTGGGCTGAAGCCGAAAGCGGGACACGTCGATCAACCTACCGAAGCCCACCGACAAAACCCGGAGACCCTCATCCGCGACCGTTTCGCGTTTCCTCCCCGCCCTGAAGGACGGGGCATCCACGCTGCAGGTGCTTGGTGACGTCCGCACCGCGTTTCCCGTCCAGAGTCCGAGCCCAAGGTCCTCACCCCGGAGGAATTCGATGATCTACCCTCCCGCCGAGCGGCGACCGGTCGTCGACCATCTCCACGGCCACGCCGTGCCCGACCCGTACCGGTGGCTGGAGGATCCGGACAGCCCGGAGACGCGGAGCTGGGTGGCGGCCCAGGAGGAGCTGTGGCGCGGGCACGCGGCCACGCTGCCGGGGCGTGACCGGTGGCGCTCGCGGGTGGCGGCGCTGACCGGCGCCGGGTCCGTCGGCACGCCGATGTGGCGCGGCGGCGGCCGGTTCTTCCTGCGCCGCACGGCCTCGCAGGAGCACGCGGTCCTCTACCGCACCGGCCCCGACGGGGTGGAGGAGACGCTGATCGACCCGATGGAGCTCGACCCGAGCGGGCTGACCACGCTCGACCACTGGCAGCCCGACCTGGACGGCAGGCTGGTGGCGTACCAGCTGTCCAGGAGCGGGGACGAGCGCTCGGAGCTGCGGGTCATGGACGTCGCCACCCGCCGGACGGTGGACGGCCCGATCGACCGCTGCCGGTACGCGCCCGTGGCGTGGCTGCCCGACGGGAAGGCGTTCTTCTACGTCCGCTCCCGCCAGGTCCGCCTGCACCGGCTCGGCACCCCGGCCGAGGACGACGCCTTGATCATGGGTGAGGAGCGCTCGTACGGGCTGGGGATCAGCTACAACGGGCGGTGGCTCACGGTCTCGGCGATGGCGGGCGACGGCAACGACCTGTGGATCGCCGACCTGTCGTCCTCCTCCCCCGAGCGCCCCGACCTGCGGGTGATCCAGCGGGGGGCGGGCGCGGTGACGGCGCCCGCCGTCGGCCGCGACGGGCGCCTGTACCTGCTCACCACCCTGGGCGCGCCGCGGGGACGACTGTGCGTGGCCGACCCGGCGCGGCCGGGCCCCGAGCACTGGATCGGCCTGGTCGGCGAGGACCCGGAGGCGGTGATCGGCGAGTTCGCGATCGCCGGGGGGGAGCTCCTCGTGGGCTGGACCCGGCACGCGGTGAGCGAGATCAGCGTCCACGACCTCGCGACCGGGCGACGGCGCGGTTCCGTGCCGCTGCCCGGCCTCGGTTCCGCCGGGGGGATGACCACCCGTCCCGAGGGCGGCCACGAGGTCTGGTTCACCTACACCGACAGCGTCACGCCCGCCGGGGTGCACCGCTACGACACCCGCACCGGGCGGACGTCACCGTGGAGCGCCGCGCCCGGCGCCGTGGAGGTGCCGGAGCTGGAGGCCCGCCAGCTGGTCTTCGCCTCGGCGGACGGCACACCGGTGCGGATGGTCGTGCTGGCCCGGCCCGGCTCGGGCCCCAGGCCCACGATCCTGTACGGCTACGGCGGGTTCGGGCTCTCGCTCACGCCGTCGTACTCCAGCTACATCCTGCCCTGGGTCGAGGCGGGCGGGGTCTTCGCCCTCGCCCAGCTGCGCGGCGGCGGCGAGAAGGGCGCGGCCTGGCACCGCGACGGCATGCTGGAGCGCAAGCAGAACGTCTTCGACGACTTCGCGGCGGCGGCCGAGAAGCTTGTCGCGGACGGCTGGACCACCCCCGAGCGGCTGGGCGCGTGCGGCGAGTCGAACGGCGGGCTGCTGGTGGGCGCCGCGCTCACGCAGCGCCCCGACCTGTTCGCCGCCGCCGTCTGCTCGGCGCCGCTGCTCGACATGGTCAGGTACGAGCGGTCGGGGCTCGGCCCGTCGTGGCGTTCGGAGTACGGTTCGGCCGACGACCCCGAGCAGCTGGGCTGGCTGCTGGGCTACTCCCCCTACCACCGGGTCACCGGCGGCGTCGGCTACCCGGCGACGCTGCTGACCACGTTCGGCGGCGACTCCCGCGTCGACCCCATGCACGCGCGCAAGATGTGCGCGGCGCTGCAGGCGGCGACGTCGGGCCCGCGGCCGATCCTGCTGCGCCACGAGGGCGACGTCGGCCACGGCTCCCGCTCGGCGGGCCGCGCCGTCGACCTGGCGGCGGACATGCTCGCCTTCCTCGCCGCCCACACCGGCCTGGAGGCTTTGGAGATCGATTAGAAGGTCCCCTCCCGCTCCGGCCCGGTGGCGCGAAGACGGGATCGCCTCGATACCCGCGGCCTCAGCTGCGATAGCACTCGGCGAGGGCGTCGAAGGCCGCCTTGGGCTCCCAAGGCATGTCGGGATAGGTGTGGCCGGGACGGTCTTCGAGCACCTTGACCAGGCCGTAGCTCGCCATGTCGAAGTCTTCGCGGGGGTCGTCGCGGTGCGGCAGGTTGTAGGACGCGAAGGTGCACCAGAACGCGGTGTCGACGCCCTCGGCGGTGAAGACGTCCAGCGAGTCCCTCAGGTACGTGACCTGCTCGGTCTCGTCGCGGACGTAGTCACCCTTCAGGCCGATCGCCCTGGCACCGTCCCACTCGACCATGAACATGCCACGCGCGCCCAGGTCGGCCGCGCCCCGATGGGTCGTGCAGCCGAACTCGGTGATCGCGACGGGCTTTCCCAGCGCGACGAGGGAGCGGATGGCCTCGGTGTACCGGTCGGCCACCTCGATCGACGTGTAGGCGTCGGCCGACACGAAGTCGAAGGGCGTCCAGTCGATCTGCTCGGACGGCAGCGCGGCGTAGGTGACCCTCCCGCCGAACCGGTCGCGGACCACGTTCACCGCCTTGGCGAGAAAGTCGTCGAGGAGGGCGGGGACCCGCGGCATCACCTCGCGCAGGCGATGCGGCTCGGCCAGCAGCGCGAGCCGGTCGGCGAGGGTGTCACCGGGCAGGAAACCCTTGGTGAACAGGGTCAGTTCGGCGCCGGTGACGAGGACGACCTCGGCTCCCCGCCGACGCAGCCGCTCGGCGCGTTCGGCGCAGTCGGCGAGGAAGGTGAGCAGTTCGCCGGTGGTCAGGTCGCAGGTGAACGGTGAGAACCAGACCTCCAGCCCGGCGTCGGCGGCGTGGATGGCGGCGATCTCCAGCCGGTCCGGGTCACCGCCGGTGATCCGGACCGCGTTGCAGTGCAGGTCCTCGCGGATGACACGCATCTCCCGCTTCACGAGGTCGGGGTCGAACGGTTCGCGGGTGCTCGGTCCCGCGTCGATGAGACCGGTGTCGATGAAGCCGGTGTCGTAGGTGATGCCCTTGCCCCGCATGACTCGTACCCTTCTCAATGCCGATTGGATGCCGATTGAATGCCGCCGCGCATCGGACCGCAGGTCCTTCACCATGGCGGCATTACGGTACTGATCGTACCTTAATTGGATACCCGCACCATGATTCTCGGAAAAATAAGGTACGAGGAGTGCCCAAAAGGGGGAGAAGATGACCGAGGACCCCGCGGAGCGGCCGGCCGCCGCCCCGACCAGGCGGCGTGGCGCCGCACTGGAGCAGGCGATACTCCGCGCCGCGGCCGACGAACTCCTCGAATCCGGATATTCCGGCTTTAACATGGATAAAGTCGCCGCCCGTGCCGGTACCAACAAGAACGCGATCTACCGCCGCTGGCCGAACCGGGCCGCGCTCAGCATCGCCGCGTACCGGCAGCTGACCGTGGCCTCCGCACAGCTGCCCGACACCGGAGAACTACGCGGCGACGTACTGGAGTTGCTGCGTGGCGCGAACCGCCACTGGTCCTCGCCCACCGGCGACATCCTCCGCAGCCTGCTGTCGGGCGTCGCCGACGACCCGGAACTACTGGCCCGGCTCCACGAACAGTCCGGCGACGCCGGGTCCGGCATGTGGTTGACGATTCTCGGGCGTGCCGTGGCCCGCGACGAGGCTCCGCCCGAAGTCCTTCATCCACGGGTGGCCACCGTGGCCGTCGTGCTGCTGCGCAACGAGTTCGTCACCCGCGGAGTCCCCACCGTGCCCGACAGCGTCCTCGTCGAGATCGTCGACGAGGTGTACCTGCCCCTGATACGCGGACACCGCCGGCCCTCGGACTGACCCCCCCATCACCTCACCCGCCCTCGCGGGGCGTGCAGCCGGGGCCGGTGGCGCGAGTCCCGGTCGTCACCACCGGCCCCGGGTCGGCGAGGCGACCGATGTACCGGCGCACGGCCTGAACCTGAGCGCCTCAGTCCTCGGCGAACGGCCACGCGTCCAGCACCCGCGACGTGGCCCGCGACGGCGGGAGCCCCGTGGTGCGCAGCACGCCCAGCCTCTGGGTGGCGCGGGTCAGGACGACGTAGAGGTTGTTGAGCCCGCGCGGCGACTCGGCGACGATCAGGCCCGGCTCCACCACCAGCACCTCGTCGAACTCCAGGCCCTTGGCCTGCCCGACGTCCAGCACGACGACGGGGCGTGGCGCACCCGGGTCCTCGCCGACCGACGCCTCCGGCACGGCCGCCGCGATCGCGGAACCGAGCGGCTCCAGCAGCGAGTCCGGCGTGATGACCGCGAGCCTCCGATCGGTCAGCCCGGCGGCCTCGGTCGCGACGATCTCGATCAGCCGGTCGGTGAGCTCCTCGGGCGGCACGCGAAGCCCCCAGGGCTCGACGCCGCTCTCCCGCACCGAGACGGGCGCCTCAAGGTCGGCGTCGATCTCCGCCAGCACCTCGGCGGCGACGGCCATGATCTCGGCCGGCACCCGGTAGTTCCGGGTGAGGCGCTCAAGCCGCCAGCGCCCCTCGACATAGGGGTCGAGCACCCGTTCCCACGACAGGGTGCCCGCCGGATCGCCGACCTGCGCCGTGTCGCCGACGACGGTCATCGACCTGGCAGGGCATCGCCGCATCAGCAGCCGCCAGGCCATCTCCGACAACTCCTGCGCCTCGTCGACGATCACGTGTCCGAACGCCCAGGTCCGGTCGGCCGCCGCGCGCTCGGCCGAGGTGCGGTGATCCGTCTCCCGGTGCCGCTCGGCGAGCGTGTCCGCGTCGACCAGGTCGTTGACCGTGAGGATCTCGGCCTCCTGGTCGTCCTCCAGGTCGGTGGCCCGCGAACCCATCGCGACGTCCAGCACTCCCTGGGCGTAGGAGACCCGCTCGCGCCGTTCGTACTCCTCCCGCGACCGCTTCGCCCGGGTGTCCTCGCCGAGCAGTTCGGCCGCCTCGTCCAGCAGGGGCACGTCGGCGGGCGACCAGCCGCCGCCGGGCCCCCGCAGCAGCAGCGCCCGATCCTCGGGGGTGAACCCCGGCGCCGCGGAGGCGATGCGGTCCCGGGAGCCGAACAGATCCGTGAGCAGCCGCTGGGGTGTCAGGTCGGGCCAGAGCTCGTCGAGCGCGGCCCGGACCGCCTCGTCGGTGAGCATCTCCCGGCGGATGCTCTCCACCTGGTCGTCGTCCAGCAGGCGCTCGCCGTCGTACGGATCGGTGCCGACGCGTTCGGCGTACCGCTCGGCGAGGGCTCTGCTGATCTCACCGACCACGATCGGCCTGGCCGGGTTGTGCGGCGACAGGGAGCCTCGCGCCAGGTCGCGCGCCCGCTCGCAGGTCCGCCGGTCCAGGCGCAGCGTCTCCCCCTCGTACTCCACCTCCAGGTGGTCCTCCGGTACCCACTCGCGGTCGCGTACGGCGGCGGCGACCACCTCGGCCATCGCCGACCGCCCCTTCACCTCGGTGGTCCCGGGCGTCTCCCGCCGTTCCGCGGTCACCCCGGGATACAGCCCGCCGACGGTCGACAGGAGCACGCTCGTCTCGCCCAGCGCGGGAAGCACGTTCCCTATGTAGCGCAGGAACGCGGCGTTCGGCCCGATCACCAGCACCACCCGCCGCGCCAGCTGCCGCCGGCGGGTGTAGAGCAGGTAGGCCGCGCGGTGCAACGCCACCGCGGTCTTCCCCGTCCCCGGCCCACCCTGCACGACGAGCACTCCGGTGTGCTCGGACCGGATGACGCGATCCTGCTCGGCCTGGATCGTCTGGACGATGTCGGTCATCCGGCCGGTCCGTCCGGCGTTCAGGGCGGCCAGCAGGGCGGCCTCGCCCGCCAGCCCCTCGTGCCTGGCACCCGCCGCCGATCCGAGGTCGAGCAGCTCGTCGTGGATCTCGGTCACCGTGCGGTCGCGGTCCTTGATGTGCCGGCGCAGCCGGACGCCCTCCGGCGTGACCGCGGTGGCGAGGTAGAACGGGCGGGCGGCCGGTGCCCGCCAGTCGATGAGCAACGGGGCCGTGTCCCCGGCGTCGCCGGTGTCGGTGCCGGTGTCGTCGGCGGCGAGCATGCCCATCCTGCCGATGTGGCGGCGCTCGCCGTCGAGCATGTCGAGCCGCCCGAAGCACAGGCCGTGCTCGGCCGCGTCGAGCCGGGCGAGGCGTTCGGCGTAGGCGGCGTGCGCGGCGTCCCTCTCCACGCGCGCCTGGGCGTTGCCGCCGGACGTCGCGAGCACTCGCGTCAGCCGTCCGGTGACGTGTTCGCGGAGTTCGTCGAGCCGTCCGTACAGCAGCGACACGTACTCCTGCTCCTCGCGCAGCGCCTCGTTTGACAATCTTACTCCTCGTGATATAATTAACCAGTAGACGTGTGTTTTCTGCATAATGGACGACCGATAGCGTAGCCCTTTCGGCACGCGCGTCCAACCTCTCCGGCGCTCACCGCCGAACAGCGCCCCTTGACGGCATGAACGATTACGCCGTTCAATGCCTGTCCGCATTAATTCCACTGGCCACAACCGGCCTTTTTCGCCGCCCACGAAACCGCAGGTGAACGAGTCGCGGCCCGGCATGATCTTGTACAGTTGACGCCACGATTCCACCTCCATTCCGAGCGGCCGAAGAAAGGCGATGGAGTATGCGGATAGCAGCCATCGATCGGGTGCGGCTGATTTTCACCCTGTTCGACGTGGACCGCACCGGCTATCTCGAGGCCGAGGACTTCGAACTCATGGCGGCCCGCGTCGTCGCGGTGGCCACCGAGTCCGGCGACGCCGCCAAGACCGCCATGCTGGCCGCCTTCCGGCACTACTGGACGGCGCTCGTCACCGGCCTGGACACCGACCACGACGGCCGCGTCAGCTTCGAGGAGTACGCCGCGTGCGTCCTCTCCCCGGAGCGCTTCGACGCGGCGATCACCGACTTCGCCGAGGCGCTGGCCACGCTGGGCGACCCGGACGGCGACGGGCTCATCGAGCGGCGCGTCTTCGTGGCGCTCATGACGGCCATCGGCTTCGAGCGCGCGAACATCGACGCCCTCTTCGAGGCGTTCGGGCCGTCGGAAGACGACCAGATCACGGTCTCGGTCTGGATCACCGGCATCAAGGACTACTACAGGCCGGAGAAGACCGGGATCGCGGGCGATCACCTGGTCGGCGGGCTGCTCTGACCGGAATCACGGCAGCCCGGCGCATCCGTCTTCGGCGTCTTCGGCGTCTTCGGCGTCTTCGGCGTAAGGAGTACACATGCCAGGTGTCGAGGACGGCGTCGGCCTGACCGCTCTCATGGTCGCCGCCGCGCGGGCGATCGAGACCCATCGGCCCGACACCCTCGCCGGCGACGCCTACGCCGAGCACTTCGTACGCACCGCCAGGGCGTCCGCGACCTGGCCGGTCCACCCGGCGGAGGTACCCGGCGGGGACACGAACCCCCTGTGGGGCAGGCTGGGGCGCTATTTCGGCCTGCGCACCCGCGTCCTCGACGACTCCCTCACCCGCTCGGCCCACGCGGGCGCCCGGCAGGTCGTGCTGCTCGGCGCGGGCCTCGACACGCGGGCCTTCCGGCTCGACTGGCCTTTGGGCCTGGTCGTCTACGAGATCGACCGCGACGGCGTCCTGGAGTTCAAGCACCGCGTGCTCGACGGTCTCTCCGCCACCCCGGCTGCCACCCGCCGCCCGATCGCGATCGATCTACGCGACGACTGGGCCCAGGCGTTGCTGGGCGCGGGCTTCGACCCGGCCGTGCCGACCGCGTGGCTGGCCGAGGGCCTGCTGCTCTATCTCCCACCGGCCGCCGAGCGGCGGCTCATCGACACCGTCGACCACCTGAGCGCGGGCGGAAGCACCCTGGCCTTCGAGGTCAAGCTCGGGCCGGAGTCTCCGGAGGTCCGCGCCAGCCCCATCTACGCCGCGACCAGACAGCAGATCGGCATCGACCTGCTCGCCCTGTTCGACGGGGAGCCGCGCCCCGACTCCGTCGGCCACCTGAGGGAGCGGGGCTGGTCCGTCACGGTTCACACCCCTTTCGACTTCACCCGCCACCACGGTCGCGGCCCGCTCCCCGAGCCGAACGACGCCCTGTCGAGCAACCGCTGGATGTTCGCCGGCAAATCCGGCACGCACCTCTGATCTGATGACAACAAGCAGGGCGCTGATTGGAAGCCGAGTATCCATTCGTCCTCACGGTCTCTGAACCGGCGAGTTGAGTGCGGTCCGCGCATGGCCCAGGTCCTGGGTTTCAAATCGTTCGTCGCGGTTTTCGGCACTTTCGATTTTCTCGCCACTCTCTTGGGGCGAACCGGCGGCCGGCTGGAACTTCGTCATCGCCCCTGTCGTTGATCGATCTGATCACTTCTTCTCACATAGTGAGGGCCTTTGTCACCGTTCGGGTTACGGCTGATATGCCTGGCCACCTCTGCGTTCATGGTCGCCGGATGTACCGGCACGACATCCAGCCCCGCTCCCAGCGAGGCCCCCGCCGTCCCCCAGCAGGTCCGGGAGGAGATGGAGAACACGGAGAATATGGAGGACGAAGAAGCGGGATTCATCGAGATCTGTGTCACGAAGAGGGCACGAGTACGGGTCAACTATCGGGGTTGCGACGACGCGCAACCCAACGTCAGATGGTACTTTCTCCCGCTGGACGTTCGGGTGCCCGCCACCGGCTCGAAGGCGAGGCGAGGTTCGTTCAAACAGCCGTCCGGTGACTCGTACCGAGCTCCCGCGAAGGGTGGCATCGGGTTGAAGGTGCGGATCGCCGACGTCGAGGATCGCGTTGAGGTCTGCGTGCTCAAAAGTAGTCGGATTCGGTTCTCTGACATCAGGTGCGACGACGGCGAAAAGGGTTACGACTGGTATTACATCCGGATCGACGGCCATGTTCCAGCAGTAGGCAAAAAAGCTGAGGACGGCTCCTTTCGGACACCATACGCAGATGCACACCGTGCCCGCAGAAACGGCGGGGACGCCGCCAAGGCCGCGATCGGTTACGAGGACCCGGACATGCCCGAGACGGAGGAGGAGGAAGAGGAATATTGCACCACGACCATCAACGGCGAGTGTGTCGCCACCAATCAGTGCACACAGACTGTGAACGGCGTCTGTACCAGCACCGGGAACGGTTCTCTGGAGTCAACCCACAGTGAGTGCCGCAATGTTTTTTCGGGCAGGCGTTGGACTCGCCGCTGCTGATCGATCGGTCGGCAGGCCGGCACCGGCGCGCGTCGGGATCGGTCCCAGAAGCCGAACATCGTCTCACCCGTCGTCGTCCGCCGGCCCGGCCGGCCGTGCTGAACCGCCCACCGGCCCGGTCAGCCGTGGTGGACGCCCGTGCGCGGGCCGCGGAAGGCGCGTCGGTAGGCCTGCGGGGTGGTCCCCAGGCAGCGGGCGAAATGGTGACGAAGTGTGGCGACCGATCCGAATCCGGCCCGTTCGGCGACGAGGGTGACGGGCTCGTCGGTGCTCTCGAGATGACGCTGGGCCAGCAGGACGCGCTGGCCGGTGAGCCACTGGAGCGGGGTGGTGCCGATCTCCCGGTTGAAGCGGCGGGCGAAGGTGCGCGGTGACATGTTGGCCTGGCGGGCCATCCTCTCCACGGTCAGTTCCCGGTGGAGGTTCTCCTCCAGCCAGGCCAGCAGTGACGCGAGGTTCCCGGTGCCCGGCCCGGGGTCCGGGCGCCTGACGTACTGGGTCTGGCCGCCGTCGCGGTACGGGGGCGCCACCATGCGCCGGGCGATGTCGTTGGCGACGGCGCCGCCGTGTTCCTTGCGGACCAGGTGCAGGCAGGCGTCGATCCCGGCGGCGGTGCCGGCGCCGGTGATGACGGGATCCTCGTCGACGTACAGGACGTCCGGCTCCACCCGGGTGAGCGGGTAGCGACGGGCGAGCTCCTCGCCGTGGCGCCAGTGGGTGGTGCAGCGGCGGCCGTCCAGCAGCCCGGCCTCCCCGAGCAGGAAGGCGCCGGAGCAGATGCTGAGCACCCGGGCCCCGCGCCGTACCGCGGCCCGCAGCGCCTCCAGCAGTTCCTCGGGCTGCCGTACGCCCGGGTCGGAGGCCGGGACGCCGATGAGGTCCGCCGACTCCAGCCGCTCCAGCCCGTGCGGGGTCTCGATGTGGAAGCCGTGCCTGGTACGCACGCTCCTCCCCGTGGCGGAGGCGACCGCGAAGTCGTAGACGGGCAGGCCGTCGTCACCGCGGTCGATGCCGAAGACCTCGCAGAACACCCCGAGCTCGAAGGCGTGCCCGCCGTCGAGGGCGAGGACGGCGACGTCGCGCAGCATGGGAGACCTCCTGGTGAGGGTACGGACCCGGCGGGATGACTGGCAGGAATTTCATCATATTAGGCATTTCTGCCACTTTCTGAGTTGACGGGCCGCTGGAAAGCTGGCATCCGGCCGTCCGGCGCGGCCCGCTTCGGCGATCTCCTCACCCTCGACAGCTAGGCTCGCGATGACCACCGTTCAGCTCACCGGTACCGACGCATCCACCGAGGCGGCCCAGGTCCTGCGCACGCTCGCGCTCGACGAGGAGCTCAAGTGGCGGGTGCCCGCGGACCCCGTGCTGGGCCCCCTCGCCCGGCGGGTGGCCCGGCGCTTCGTGGCCGGCGAGACCCTCGCGGACGCGCTGGAACGCGTGGCGGAGATCCACGCGGGCGGCCACCGCGCGAACGTCGAGTACATGGGAGAGAGCTGCCGTGACCCGGAGCGGGCCCTGGCGGAGACGGCCGTGTTCGTCGAGGCCGCCCGCCTGCTCCCGCCGCGCTGCTCGGTCTCCCTCGACCTCTCGCACATCGGCCTCGCGATCGACGAGGAACTCGCCCTCGAGAACGCCGTCCGCATCGCCCGGGCCACCGCCGGCACCGGCCGGGAAATGATCATCTCGGCGGAGGGCTCCGACCGCACCGACGCGGTCCTGTCGGTGCACCGGAGGCTGTGCGAGCGGTTCGACCACGTCGGGATCACCGTCCAGGCGAGGCTGCACCGCACCGGCGAGGACCTGCGGGGGCTTCTCTCCCTGCCGGGCCGGATCCGCCTGGTCAAGGGCGCCTTCCTGGAGCCGGAGAGCGTCGCCTACGCGCGCGAGGACGCCGCGCTGCCCATCGCCTACCTGCGCCACGCCGAGGCGCTGGCCGACTCGGGACACCTGTGCTCGTTCGCGACCCACGACTGGGACCTGATCCACCGCGTCGACCGCCATCTCGGCGGGGCGGGCCGCGCCGACGCGCCGTGGGAGTTCGAGACCCTCCTGGGCCTCGGCCCCGACCGCCTCACCGCGATGGCCGAACGCGGCCACCCCACCCGCGAGTACGTCGTCTTCGGCACCGAGTGGTGGCTGTACGTGTGCAACCGGCTGGCCGAGGACCCTCGGCGCCTGCTCCAGGCCCTCGTCGACGCCGCCGCCTCCTAGCCGTACGCGGTGACCCGCGACACCGGCCGGCCTTCGGCCTCGACGGTCGTGAGGTCGTCCCAGGTCACAGGTGACGGCTCCGGGTGGTGTGACGCGCGTTCGCCGGAGCGCCGGGGCGTCCGGCGAACGCGCGTCGTCAGCGGGTGTTCAGGTGCGGGTCCAGCGCTGGTTGGACCCGCCGTTGCACGTCCAGATGGTGAGCCTGGTGCCGTTGGCGGTGCCGTTGCTGGACGCGTCCAGGCACTTGTTCGCGCCCACGGCGGTGATGGTGCCGTCGGAGTTGAGCCGCCACCGCTGGTTGTCCTGGCCGTTGCAGTCCCAGATGACCACCTGGGCGCCGTCCGTGGTGCCCCGGTTGTACACGTCCAGGCACTTGCCTCCGTAGACCCGCAGCTCGCCGGCGGCGGTCGGCGTCCACCGCTGGTTCGCCTGCCCGTTGCAGTCCCAGAGCTGCACCTGGGCACCGTTGGCCTGCGAGGCTCCGGACACGTCGACACACCTGCCCGACCCCACGCCCCGGATCGCACCGGTGCCGGAGGACGGCGAGGGCGTGGGAGTCGGGGTGGCCTCGCTCGCGGTCATGGTGACGAGGACGGCCTCACGGGCGGGTACGGTGGCCGTGTAGGCGCCGGAGAAGGTGCCGATGTCGGCCCCGGTCCACGGACTGCGCACGGTCACCGTACCGGTGAGCCCCAGGTCCGAGAGGCGGGCCGTGATGGACGCCGCCGAGGTGGTCCGGTTGAGCAGGAGCACGGCCCGGCGGCCGGTGCCCGACAACACCTTGCCGTACACCTGGCGTCCGGTCTGGTCCTCGGCCACCTTCACGCCCTGCCGCGCGAGCGGGTCCTGGTTGACGGCCAGCACCTCCCGGTTGGTCAGGATCGCCCTGGTCTCGGCACTCATGTCGGTGAGCTTGTTGCCGGCCAGCAACGGCGCCCCCGAGACGGCCCACAGGCCCATGTGGGTGCGGTTCTGCGAGGCCGAGAACCCGGCCATGCCCACCACCAGCATGTCGGGGTCGTTGTAGTGGCCGGGGCTCTGGGCGGACGGGTGCTGGGCGGAGTCGAAGTTCGCCAGCACACGGTCCATCGACGCGGACTGCCCCCAGTAGATGATGTCACCGCTGGTGCGCCACATGGTGGACATGCCGGGCGCCCAGTCCCAGGGGCTCTGGACACCCCAGTTGCAGACGGACAGGACCATCGGCCGCCCGGTCTGCGCCGTGGCCCGGGCGATCGCGTCACTGATCGCCTGGTAGGTGGTGCGGGGGTTGAGACCCTCGGCGCTCCCCCCGCACCAGTCGACCTTGACGAAGTCGAAACCCCACCGGGAGAACTGCAGGAAGTCCTGGTCGTAGTGGCCCTCGCTGCCGCTGTTCGGAGCGGCCGGTCGCCCGGTCGGGTAGTAGTAGCCGCATCCGTCGCGGCCGGCGTCGGTGTAGATTCCGGCCTTCAGGCCCTTGCTGTGGATGTAGTCGGCGATCGCCTTCATCCCGCCCGGCCATTCGGCCGTGTCGACCGTGATGTTGCCCGCGCTGTCCCGCGTACCCTGCCACCAGCCCTCGTCGATGTTGACGTACTGATAGCCGGCGTCCTTCATCCCGGAGGACACCATCGCGTCCACCTGGGCCTTGATCACGTTGTAGTTGATCTGAGCGGCGAACGTGTTCCAGGACGCCCAGCCCATCGGAGGCGTCGGCGCCAGCTCGACGGGCGCGGGAGCTCGGACGGCCGTTCGCGCCTCGGCCTTCGCGTCGTCCATCGAGACCCATCCCCCCGCGAGCATCGCGAAAATCACCATCTGCACGGACATCACCAGCCGTACCGCCCTCCGGATCGGTGACGAACCGGAGGTGGCCGGATGGACGACGGGTCGTGTTCGCACAGGTCTGCCTGGTCGCATTCGTATCTCCTGCGGGTAGGGGAGTCGCGCGCCGGGCACGACCGGATTCCGGAACGGGTGGTCGGGGCGACCCCGTGGCGGCACATCCGATCGGCCGCTCCGGTGCGGGCGAGCCTCGCCGTGCCGGGATGCCCTCTTCGCCCCGTACCTGAGCCGTCACTGCGGATCCGAGGAACGGAGGTGCGCGAAGGCAGCCGGACGATCGACGGGCACGGCCCATGGCCGGATCGCGGCACCACCGAGGGCGCCGTCGGCGTCACGGGCAACGGCCCCCGCCCTCCACCACCGACCCGGCGGGGAAAGCCGTTTGCGATCTCAGTGTGAAAACCTGATCGAAACGTGTCAAGACTTCCGGCGAATCGGTTCGACCAGTTCGGCGAGAACGCACTTACCGCCAATGACGCCCCCGCCCGTCGTCCGGCGAAAATTACGTCGTCAATCGCTTGACATAAAATGCGCCACTCCCTGGTGAGAGCGCATGAGACAGGCCATGGCGGGTTTGTGCCCGATGGAATCGGCAGGCCGGGCCCCTTGACGGGACCTCGCCGGGTCGTGTTTGCTCCGCTGCACCACCACCGAGCGACCATTCGAAGAGGAGAAATCCGCGCCAAAATTCTGTTAGCGCTAACAAGAGATTTGAAGCGCCTCCCGGCTCGTTGACGGAAAACCTGACCGCACCAGGGCTTCACCGGCGAAACGGAGAGCTCGGACCACAGGCGTCACGACCCGTCCCGCATGTGCGCGGGATCGGTCGCCGACATCTCGGGAGACCGTCGCCAGACCGTCGCCGGGCCTGCGTTCCGGCACGGGCGAAGACGTTCTCCGCCACCGGACCGCGCCCGGACCTGCCAGCCGGCCGGGTGCCGCCCGATCTCCCCGGCGGAGGTCGGGTGAGCACCGATGACGGCGCCGGGGCGGGGAGGAGCGAGCGGTCAGTTGAGCGAGCGGTAGCGGCTCAGGATCGGTTCCGACAGGTCGTGGGACCACAGCCAGCCCGCCTCCCTGGCGATCCTGACCGCCTCGACGCGCGTGCGGGCGTCGACCTTGTTGAGGATCCGCGCCAGGTAGTTGCGTACCGTGCCACCGGACAGGCAGAGACGGTCGGCGATCTCTCCGACCGGCGCCCCCTCGGCCGCGGCCTCCAGGACCTCCAGCTCGCGCGCGGTGAGCGGGTTTCTCTTCGCGTTGAGGGCGGCGACGGCCAGTTCGGGGTCGACGACCCGCTCACCGGCGGCCACCCGGCGTACGCAGCCCGCGAGCTGGCCCGCCGGGGCGTCCTTGACGACGAAGCCGCGCGCTCCGGCGTCCAGCGCCCGGCGCAGCGCGGCCGGGGTCGCGAGCCCGGTCAGGATCACCGTCCCGCACTCGGGAAGCCTGCGGTGCACCTCCGCCGTCGCGGTGAGACCGTCGGTGCCGGGCAGGCCGATGTCGATGAGCGCGACGTCCGGCTGGTGGAGCAGGCAGGAGGGGACCACCTCGTCGCCGTGACCGACCTCGGCGACGACCTTGATGTCACTCTCCGTGGAGAGCAGGGCGACCATTGCCCCTCGGACGAGATGCATGTCCTCGGCGATCAGGACACTGATCATGAATCGTCTCCCCCTTGCTGCACCGCGCACTCTCATCTGGCCCGGGGACACTACCCAAGGAAGTCGGGTGACTACCGCAAGTCCGAGTTAAACACGAAACACGGGGCATCGAGCCGCGATTCGCGCAGGTCGGAGACTTCACCGCGCGCCCGATGAAAGCCGGTGATCGGCGGGCACCTTCACGAAAGGCGCCCGCGACCCGTGCGAGGCGGCCGGATCGGCCGCGAGCATCGGTCACGACGGGCCGCGGGACGCTCCCTCCGGAGTGACCGGCCTCGTGTTCACCGGCCGCCGGGGGCGGGCGCCGGGGAGGCGGTTCCGGCTGCGTTCCGTAACCGGGGCAATCGCGGCGGATGCTATCGAATCCAGACAAGCTCGGCAAGCACTGTCAAACCAGGGGGAGAGCTGTCAAAGCGGGGCGGCGGCCTCGTGGTGTTCCATCAGGACGTCGGTCAGCAGGTAACCGCCGTGTATCAGGTGGGCCAGCGGGCGGGCGCGCAGTTCCCGGTAGTGCCCGGCTATCCGGATCGCCGCCGCGACCGGGGTGGCGGCGCTCGTCCACAGCGGCCGGTCCCGGTCCGCGGAGATCGGGACGATCCACCAGAAGCGGCACGCGTCGTCCAGGCGAGCGACCAGGCCGTAGTAAACAGAGATGACGATCTTTCCGGACGGCAGGCGATGGACGTCGGCCGGGATGTTGTGGGATCGGGCCAGCAGGGCCGCCAGTTCACGGGCCCGGAGTTCGGCGGGAGGAGGCGCGAGGTCTTCGGGGGTTCTGTGATCAACGGTCACGCTGGCGAGGGTAGGGATCTTTGGACGGCCGCCTCAACGATGTTGCGTGATGTTGCGCGTTCACTCCTCGCGAAGCCGCGAGGCACCCCTTCTCGGCGTCACCTCGCGCGGAACTCGCCGGCCGCGGCCCGCAGCAGCTCACGGGCCTCCTTCCCGTACACCGCGGCACCGCTCAGCGCCCGGAACGCCTTCTCGTACACGACCACGTCGCTCGGGGCCTTGTGCTGGATCTGGCCGGGCACGGTGTCGACGCGGACCCGGTTGGCGTCGTATATCCAGAAGTTCTCCGGCGGCATGAGCGGCGGCCTGATCCTCGCGGAGACGATGCCGAAGGACACGTTCGCGGTGCCGGAGGTCAGCTCCGCCAGCCGGTCGAGCTGGGCGACCATCTGCTCGGGGCCGACCAGCGGCATGCGGAGCGCCTGCTCCCCGACGATGAACGCGAACCGCTTGCTCCCGTTGCGCAGGATCTCCTGCTGTCTCAGCCTCGCCGCGACCGCGGCGTCGATGTCGTCCGGGATGCCGCGGAAGTCGATGATGGCGCGCAGGTGCCCCCGGGCGTAGTCACCGGTCTGGAGCAGGCCGGGGACGGCCGAATGCTGCCAGACGCGGAACTGGTGGGTCTTGTCGTACAGCGGCTGGAAGGAGCGCTGGACGTGGCCGAGGCCGCTCTCCTCCAGGCGGCGCCAGTCGGTGTACATCGCGTCGATGTTCTGGGCGGCCGCGATGAGGTCGACCACCTGCTCGTCCGCGTCGCAGGCCTCGCACCACGTACGGATGTCCGCCTGGTTGGGCATCTGGACCGCGTTCTCGATCTTGGAGATCTTGGTGTGGTCCAGGCCGGTCTTCGCCGCCAGCGCTCGCCCTGTCAGCCCGGCGTCGGCGCGGAGCGCCCTGAGCCTGGCGGCGAGAATGCCTTTGGCCTCGTCGATGCGTGCTGTGGAGGTCGCCATCTCCATCACCCTGTCACCGCGGGGGGGTTGGTTCTCCGACAGTACGACGCTTGTTGCGATCTGTCTCAAATGTTGCGAATAGTTGCCGGAGAATCGTGGGCGCGCTCCCATCACGTTCTCCCGTCCGCCCACGTTTCCCGTTCCCGGCCCGCTTTCACCCGGCGATGCCACCGGCGGGCCCCGCCCCGGCCGGGTGGGCCGGTGGCGGGCACGGACCGGCCCGGACGGCGAACCAGGGCAGGTCGGCGAGACGGCGGGACCGTGACCGCGCGCCCGGCGATGCCCGTCTACGTTTCCATGAATTGCGAACTTACGTAATTCATTACATGATGGTGCCGTCGGACGAGACCGAGGTCAGGAGTGTGCCGTGAACGGATCTTTCGCCACCACGGTCAGGGAGAGGGCACGCCGGGCGGCCGCGGTGCTGGAGGCGGCCCGCCACGGCGATGACACCTACGAGCTGATGACGGCCGAAGCGGAGTGGGAGCATGTGACGCGACTGGCCCGTACGCACGGTGTGCCGATCGGCGCGGGTGAGGCCGGGCCGGACAGGACCGCTCCGTGATGTCGGTTCCGCTGTACGAGGCCAAGGCGGAGCTGTTCCGGCTGCTGGGCCACCCTGTCCGGATCCGGGTGCTGGAGCTGCTGCAGGAGGGGCCGATGCCGGTGCGGGACCTGCTGGCGGCCATCGAGGTGGAGCCGACGGGACTGTCGCAGCATCTGGCCGTGCTGCGCCGTTCGGGGATGGTCACCGCGCACCGTGACGGTTCCACCGTGGTCTACGCTCTGGCCGGCGGTGACGTGGCGGAGTTGCTGCGGGCGGCGCGCAGGCTGTTGACACAGCTGCTCACCGGGCAGAGCGAGCTGCTGAGCGAACTGATCAAGACCGAGACCGGCGCCCCGTGATCCCCTTGCTCTCCTCGGGCTGGGCCCGCCTGCGCAGCGTGCTGCCCGAGGGCGGGGAGTTGGCCGCGATGGGTCGCCGTCCCCGCCGTGACCTGCTGGCCGGGCTCACGGTGGCGATCGTGGCGTTGCCGCTGGCGCTGGGGTTCGGCATTTCCTCGGGCATGGGCGCCGCGGCGGGCCTGGCCACCGCGGTGGTCGCCGGGATTCTGGCGGCGCTGTTCGGCGGTTCGAGCCTGCAGGTGTCCGGCCCGACCGGGGCGATGACCGTGGTGCTGGTGCCGATCATGCATGCTCACGGCGCCTCCGGTGTGCTGATGGTCGGTGTGCTGGCCGGGCTGCTGTTGATCGCGCTGGCGCTGGGCCGCGCGGGCAAGTACATGGCCCTGGTGCCGGCCCCCGTGGTGGAGGGCTTCACCATCGGCATCGCCTGCGTGATCGGGCTGCAGCAGGTTCCGGCCGCTCTGGGCGTACCGACCCCCGAGGGGGACAAGATCCTTGCCGTGGCCTGGCAGGCCGCGCGGGACTTCCTCCTCCGGCCGCTGTGGTGGGCCCCGGCCATCGCCCTGACGGTGGCCGCGGTGATGCTGCTGGGCGCGCGATGGCGGCCCGCCGTACCCTTCTCCCTCCTCGCCGTGACCGCCGCCACCCTGCTGACGCAGCTGGTCGATCCGCCGGTGGCGCGCATCGGGGACCTGCCCGCCGGGTTGCCCGCTCCCTCCATGGCCTTCATGGACGTGGGCGCGCTGAGCTCGCTGCTCGCCCCGGCGGTCGCGGTCGCGGCCCTGGCCGCGCTGGAGTCGCTGCTGTCGGCCGCCGTGGCCGACGGCATGAGCGTCAACCACAGGCACGACCCCGACCGGGAACTGTTCGGCCAGGGCCTGGCCAACCTCGTCGTCCCGCTGTTCGGCGGCGTCCCGGCCACCGGCGCCATCGCCCGCACCGCGGTCAACGTCCGCTCCGGCGCCCAGTCACGGCTGGCCGCGCTGGCCCACGCGGGCATCCTGACCGTGATCGTGCTCCTCGCCGCCGACCTGGTCTCCCGGATCCCGCTCGCCGCGCTGGCCGGTGTGCTGCTGGCCACCTCGGTGCGGATGGTGGAGGTCGGCTCGGTCAAAGCCATGATCCGCTCCACCCGCGGCGACGCCGTCGTCCTGGTGCTGACGGCGATCGCCACCTTGGCGCTCGACCTGGTCCAGGCCGTCATCCTCGGCCTGATCGTGGCCGGTGCGCTGGCGTTGCGCTCCATCGCACGTGACGTCCGCCTGGACGTGACGCCGATCCGCCCCGAGCTGCCCGGCGACCACGGCGAGCAGGAACACGCCCTGCTCGCCGAACACATCGTCGCCTACCGCCTGGACGGGCCGCTGTTCTTCGCCGCGGCCCACCGTTTCCTGCTGGAGCTGTCCGAGATCGCCGTCGTCTCCGTGGTGATCCTGCGCATGTCCCGCGTCACCACCATCGACGCCAGCGGCGCCCTCGTCCTCGGCGACGCCATAGAGCGACTGCAACGCCGTGGCATCACCGTCTATGTCTCCGGTATCCGCCAGGGCCACCACCAGCCTCTGCGCGCCCTCGGCGTCATCGCCCACCTCGACCGGGCCGGCCGTGTCTTCGCCACCACCCCCGAGGCCATCGAGGCCGCCCGTGACCGGCTCCGGCAGGCCGGAGTCCTACCCGCGACCACCACCTCCTGACGTCGGACCCGAGCGGTCACGACCGCGGGAGGCCCGAGCGTGCCACCGGCGCCGAACCGGGGCGGCCCGTGTCCGGCCTCATCTCTTCGTGAGGCACTTCCCGGCGGTCCGGGTCAGGATTGTCGGGCGCAAGCCTTACGGTAGGGCGCGTGCCAGAGACGAACCACGAGATCACGCTCGACTCGGCCCTCACCGAGGAGGCCGTGCTCTCGACCTACCGCCGCATGTTCGCGGCGCTCGCCCGCGACAGCGGCGCGGTGGTGGACGACCCGGCGCTGGTCGACATCGCCGAGACGCTGTTCGCGGCGTTCGCCGAGGCGGGCGAGGAGTGGCTGACCCACGAGCAGATGCGCCACGTCTGCCGGGCCTACCCGCTCGACCGGTTCGAGAACCGGCTCCGGGTCCTGCGCGGTCTCGGCGCGATCCGCGAGGTGTTCCCCAAGCCCAACCAGCTCCGCTACCGCGCGTCGTTCACCAGCGTGGTGGGGCTGATGTTCATCCGCCGGATGATGGACGACGGCGGCCAGTCGGAGATGCACCGCCTGCTCGCGCTCGAGGACCTCAACGTGGCCGACCCCCGCACGACGATGGAGGAGGCCCGCGTCAGCGCGCAGAACCTGTCGCGCGCCTTCCGGCTGTGGGCGCTGGAGCTGATCACACTGACCGGCGGCACCATCGAGGAGCTGCGCGAGCAGGCGCCCAAGCTGTGGGGCACCGAGGAGATCGCCCGGCGGGCGCAGAGCCTGCACGCCACCATCCTCACCCGCTGGCCCGACCTCGACCGCACCTGCACCGAGCTGCGCGCCTCGATCTACTCCTACAGCGACGCCTCGCGCCGCGCCGCCGGGCGCCTGGCCGACTCGGCGGGCACGACGAGGAACCTGACGCTGCTCCCCGCGGAGACCTGGCGCACCTTCGCGCAGACCGCGAGCAGGGAGCGCCTCGCCTCGGTGCTCGACGGGTTCGTCTTCGACGCCCCCGCCCCCTGGCACGACCCGGCGGCGATCGTCAGGGCCGTGGACGAGAGCCCTCGCCCGGCACCGGCCCAGCCCACTCCCCCGCGCTCGGCCCTGCCCGACCCGGGTCCCGCCGACACCCACGAGCCCGGCACCGACGGGCTCGGCCACCTGACCGCCGTGGCCGAGGCCGCGCTCGCCGGGCGCTCCACCGCCCGGCTGGAGGAGCTGCTCACCGCCGACGGCGAGTGGGTCTCCGCCCGCCGCCTGCTCGCCGACCTCGTCTCCGCCGACCTGCGTCCCGACTCCCCCTATCGGCTGCGCTGGTCCGACGGCCTCACCGCCGACCCCGGCGGCGAGCCCGCCTGGCTCTCCCACGGCCACCTCGAAAGGACCGGCGGTGCCGGCTGATCCGCGACACGCACCGGCCGCGACGGCTCCGGCACACGAGCGCGCGGTGACGGCAGGGGCGACGTACGAGCAGGTGAAGACGCACGAGCAGGTGAAGACGTACGAGCGGGTGACGGTGCACGAGCAGGTGACGGCGCACGTCCGTGCCAGGGCGGGCGGTCCTCTCCCGCTCGGGGCCGGAGAGGCGGCTCCCACCGGGATGGCCCGGCTGGGCCGCGGCGACGGGACGGGCCTGGCATTGCCCGTCTGGCCCGACGGGGCGACCCCGTCGCTCCTGGAGGAGTACCAGGTCGCGCCGATGGCGGTGGAACGATCCGGGGAGACCCGGCGGGTGCTGGCCGCGGCGCTGCGGTGCTGCTGGACCGACCTGTCCGCCGACCCCTGGCCCGGCGGCACGGCCACGGTGGACGATGTGCTGTCGACGTACCGGGCGCTGATCGGGCGCGGCGACGACCTCATGCGCAACTGGGCGGTCGGCGCGCTGCGCCGCCTGCACGACTCGGCCTGGCTGGAGGTCACCGGCGGTCTCGTACGGCTCGGCCCCCGGTGCGCCTCCTGGCCCGCCGCGTCGCACGCCCAGCTGCGGGAGCTGATGCGCCGCCTGCCCTCCGGCGAGGAGGTCCCGGGTGGCCTGGAGGTGCTCCCGGTCAGCGAGGGCGTCCCTGACGACGCGGAGGCGGGGGCCGGTGTCACGGTTCCCGAGGAGGTGGACGAGGACCTGCTCGGCCCGTTCGACGAGCGGCGCAGGGCCGAGGTCGTGGCGGCCTTCATGGCGGTGGAGCACGCGGCCGAGCCGGTGCACGAGGCCCGTTTCCCCGCGCTGCGCGACCCGGTGCTGCGCCGCGCGCTCGCCGAGATGCTGGAGCGCCGCGGCCGGGTCCTCGTCCACGACCGCGACACATGGACGTCGGGCTACGCGACCTGGACGCTCGCGGGAGGGGGTGCGCCCTCCGGATCGGGTTCAGGTTCGACCTCGGGTTCGGGAGCGGAGACGGCCCCGGGGACGACGGGCGCGGCCTCGGAGGCGGGGCCGGGAGTGGGCATGGGCGCGGCCTCGGGAGTGGGTTCGGCCCCGGGCTCGGGCGTGGGTTCGGCTCTGGGTGAGTCCGAGCGGGCGGTTCTGGTGCTCGTGCTGATTCACTCGGTGGCGATCCCGCGGGCCGACGGCCTGCTGCCCGCCGACAGCTGGCTCTCGACGTTCCCCGCCCAGGTCGACGAGCTCCGGCGGCACACCAGGCTGCCGATCGGCGAGCTGGACGCCGCGCTGCGCGTCCTGCGCCACGCGGGGCTGGTGACCCAGGTGAAGGCGGGCGAGGAGGCCGGGGGTTACGTGCCGGGGCCGCAGTTCCACCGGCTGACCCCGCAGGCCAGGCGTCGCCTGCAGGAGGAGTTGATCCTCGCGGCGGGACCGCACACCCCGCTGGCGGCGGCCGTACGGGCCGGTCGGCGGTGAGCGGGCCGGGAAGGACCGCTCCTCACGACGACGGAGCGCCGGAGACCCCGGCGGCGAGCGGCCACGAGGCCGCCGTCGCTCACGACGAACCGACCCCGGGGCCTCGCGATGAGCCTAGCCCCGGACGGGATATCGGAGACCCGGCACTTCACGCGCCGGAAGCAGGACGGAAGAAGGGAACGACGGGGTTGACCGACCAGCGGAACCAGGCCGCGAGGAGCTCGCGCGGAAGCCGAGCCGGAGCTGCGGAGAACCGCGCCGGCACGGCCGGAGCCGAGGCCGGGACCGGGGCCGGAGCTGAGGCCAGGATCAGGAGGACCGGAGCCGGAGCTAAGGCCGGGACCGGGGCCAGAGCTGAGACCAGAGCTGAGGCCGAGATCAGGACCGGAGCCGGAGCTGGGACCGGGGACGGGGCCGGAACTGGGACCGGAGCCGGGAAAGCCTCCCCGGCCAAGGCCACCGGAGCCCCTCGCGCCGGGGACGTCCGGGCGAAGAGCGCCCGGAGCGGAGGCACCGGGGGTTCCGAGACCGCCGGGAACCCGGGCGGGACGCAGGCGACCCTGGTCCCCGTGGAGGCGACCCGCGCCACCGCCCCGAGCGAGAACGTGGTGGGCGACCGGGTGCTGATCGCCGTGCAGCCGGTCAACATCTCCCGGCTCTCGACCCACCCGGTGCCGACCGTACCGGGCACGCTGATCGTGGTCGCGGGCGCGGGGCCCAAGGATTCCAACGGCGCGGGCAAGTCGTCGTTCATCGCGATGATCACCGCACTGCTCGGAGACGAGCAGTGGCGTTTCGCCTCGGGGGCGAAATCCGTCGCGGAGCTGCTGTTCAACGCCGAGCTCGCGGCGGGCGGAGGTGGCCGGACGTGGGCCAGCGCCGACCACGGCTACATCGTCGGCGTCTTCGCGCCGGCCGATCCCGCGTACACCGGCTCCGTCCCCACCGGCTCCATCCCCACCGGCTCTGTCTCCACTGGTCCCGCCGGCACCGTCCCCGTGGACGGCGACTCTCCCAGCGACTCTTCGGACACGGCCTCCGCGGAAACCGGTTCCCTCGACAACGCCTCCCTGGCCGACGCGGTGACCGTGTGGTTGCGGGTCAACCAGGAGGCCCCGCATCTGGAGATCAGGTGGATCCCGGGGGTGCACCTGGCGGTGGCGGCCTCGGAGGCGGAGCGGGTGGCGCGGGCCGACGAGCTGTGGGCGGCGCTGCCCCGCTCGGCGGGACGCCGCGACGTGGTGGCGCGCGACCTGACCAGGTTCCTGTACGGCGACCGCGTCAGGTGCGTGTCGTTCCTGTCGACCTCGGTACGGAGCAAGGTCGCCACCAACCTGCTCTCCCAGCCGCTCAACGAGATCTCCCCCGAACGGGTCTTCGAGGCGATCGCCGCGCTGACCGGCCTGGACTCCGAGCTCGACCAGGAGCGGGAGGCCCGTCGCGACGAGCACGCCAGGCGGGTGCGGGCGACGCGGGCCATGGAGCTGCTCCGGGAGTTCGAGGGCGAGTCGCGTACGCTCCTGGAGACCTTCGACAGGCGTGACCGGGCCCGTGTCCGGCTGGCCGACGCGCTGCGCTGCTGGCGGGGGCGGCTGGCGCGCAGGCTGGCCGACGCCGGGCAGCGGGACGACGCGCTCGCGGCCGAGCTGGAGCGGGTCCGCGCGGCGGGCGACCGCGCCACAGAGGCGATCGCCGAGGTCAGGGCCGAGATCGCCACGCTCAAGGACGACACCCTGGAGCGCGGGCTGGCCGAGGCCCGCAGGGAGCTGACCACCCTGCAGGCACGCGCGGCGAAGCTGGACGCCGACCGGGCGGTGGCGGAGAACTCGGTCGACGAGCTGCGCGGCTGGATTCCCGGCCTTGAGGAGCAGCGCCGCCTGGCCGACGGGCGCGACGTGGCGACGGCGGGCGCCGAGCTGGCCGAGGCGAGGACGCGGCTGAACGAGGCGCTGAAGGCGCTGGGCGTGGCCGACCGGGAGGCCGAGGGGGCGAGGGCCGCGCTGGACGACGCCGAGGGCGGCCCGGCGGCGGCCCAGCTCAACGCGCTCGCCGAGGCGGGTGTCGGGGCGACCGGCCTGCTCGACGCGATCGACGTCGCCGAGCAGGCCCGCGACGACGAGGCCGCGCCACGCCGAGACGGCCAGGCCGCGCCCGCGCTGGGAGCTCGCGGGTGGCCGCACGAGCACGCGGTGATCGTCGACGCGGCCGACCTGGAGGCCGCGGCGCGGGCCCTGGGCGCACTGCCCGGATCGGTGCTGGTCAGCGCGGCGGGGGTCACCGTCGTGGGATCGTTCGAGGTCGCGGTCACCGGCAGGGAGGCCCGCATCAAGGCGGCCGAGCAGCGCCTGCACCGGGCACGTGACACCCAGGAGAGCGCGGCGGCCGTCGTACGGGCCGCGGAGGACGCCGTGGCCGAGGCGGGCAGGAGGCTTGAGGGGGCGAAGGCGTCCGTGCAGCTGGCCGACATCGAGCGCCGGCTGGCCGAGCGGCGGGGCGCGCTCACCGAGCTGTCCGAGGCGCTGGCCGGAATCGCGCCGAAGGTGGACGAGGCCGAGCGCCGGGCGAGCGGCCTGGACTTCCGGGCCCGTACGAGAAGCATGGAGATCGAGCGGCTGGAGGGCCGCAGGGCCCGGCACGAGTCCGACCGCGACCAGGCCGCGGAGCAGGCGGCGAGGATCGCCGCCGACCGCGACGCGCTCGGGCTGGAGGCGCTCGCCGGTGACTGGGGCGGCACCGTCGACGGAGCCCGCGAATGGCTGGGTGCCCTGGACGAGCAGGAGCGCCCGCTGACGTCCGAGGAGTGGTGGCGGGCCGCCGAGCGCCGCCTGGACGAGGCGCTGCGCGACACCTTCCCCGGCGAGGACGAGGAGATGCCCGAGGAGCTGCGTTTCCTGGTCAGGGAACGGACCGCGCCGGGTGCCGGGCGTACCGCCCGCGAGCAGGCGACGTTCCCCGGCGTGTGCTCGGCGCTCGCGTCCTACCTGCGCGGCCAGGAGGAGTACGAGCGGCACCGGCGCCGCCAGATCGAGACGCAGATCGTCACCCGGCAGCGCGACCTGACGGCCGCCGCCAGGGGCGCCGAGGAGGCGGCCCAGTCCACCGCCGTGCACCGGGCCGCGCTGACCGCCGCGATCAGGGCGCGGCTGACCCGGGTGGCCGAGGAGTTCGACAAGCTCGACACCTCCTACGGCGGTTACGGCGCGACGCTGGAGTTCCCCGTCCCGCCCGCGCCCGCCGACCCCGAGCAGCGCTGGGCGTGGCGGGTGACGCCCAAGTGGCGCAGGGGCGAGGGGCAGGGGTTCGTGCCGTACAACCGGCGGGCCAACACCGCACTGATGGACGAGAAGGCGGTGAAGCTCGTCTGCGCGGCGGCGATCGCGTCCTCGGGCGGCGGGCACCTGTGCCTGGTCCTCGACGAGCTGGGCCGCAACCTCGGCAAGGAGCACCGCAGGGAGGCGGTGGCGCTGTTCCGCAGGATCGGCGAGACGTACGGGATCACGGTGATCGGCGCCCTCCAGGACGACATGGAGCCCTACGCCGTCGACGCCTGCGGGCAGTACGTCAAGCTGCGCCGTTCCTCCGACGCCATGCCGTACAACGAGCCGCCGGTCGTCATCGGCCACGACCTGCACGCCGAACGGGTGCGCGCCCTGTCCTCCGCGGTGAGCCGGTAGGCGGGGTGTCGTCGGCCGGGGTCGAGGGCTGGGCATCTCGGCGGCGTAGCAGCCAGCGGCGGACCTCGTCGGCGCCCCACACGATCAACGGGAACGGGGCGACGAAGGCCAGCATGTCCGCCGTCAGGGCGGCCGTGCCCAGCAGCGTCTGGAACGGCGGCGTGTAGATGAGCACGGCGGCCAGGGCCAGTTCGAAGGCGATGCCCCACAGCAGCAGGGGGTTGGAGGTGATGCCGACCGAGCGCAGGGAGGCGCGTTCGGTGCGGGCGGCGAACGCGGTGCCGATCTGGCCGGTGAGCATGCCGAGGAAGGTCATGGTGGTGGCCTGCCGGTAGGCGTGGTGCAGCAGGCTGCCGGGGCCGGTCGGATCGCCTGGATGCCAGCCGGCCCGCAGGAGCACGTAGAAGAATCCCGCCATGGACAACACCGCGCAGATCACGCCGAGGAACAGCCAGGCGCGCACCAGCATCGCGGCGCGGATCACGCCTTCGGAACGCTCGCGTGGCGGGCGCCGCATGAGGCCCGGTTCGGCGGGTTCGCGACCGAGCGCCAGCGCGGGCAGAGTTTCGGTACCGACGTCGAACGCGAGCAGTTGCATCACCGTGAGCGGGAGCGGGACGGCGCCACCGGCCAGGGCGAACACCAGGAACGGGACGACCTCGGGGGTGGTGTGGGCGAAGATGTAGCAGATGAACTTGCGGATGTTGTCATAAACCTGCCGGCCTGATCTGACCGCGGCGACGATGGTGGCGAAGTTGTCGTCGGTCAGCACCACGGTGGAGGCCTCACGGGCCACATCGGTGCCGGAGCGGCCCATGGCCACGCCGATGTCGGCGCGACGCAGTGCGGGCGCGTCGTTGACCCCGTCGCCGGTCATCGCCACCACGTACCCCTCGGCGCGCAGCGCATCGGCGATCCGTAGCTTGGCCTCGGGTGAGCTGCGCGCGAAGATCAGTTGGCGGTGCTCGCGCAGCAGCGCGTCGAGGTCGCGCTCGTTCATCCGGTCGAGCTGCTCACCGGTGACGACGGCTGGGTGCTCGCCTGTGATGCCGACCTGCTGGGCGATCGCCGCCGCGGTCAGGGCGTGGTCACCGGTGACCACGATGATGCGGATACCGGCGGCATGGCAGTGCGCGACCGCCTCGGCGACCTCGGGGCGCGGGGGATCGTACATGGCCACCAGACCCAGCAGGGTCAGCTCGCGTTCGGCGTCCTCACGCCGCTGGGGCGCGGGCTGTGCGGGATCGAGACGGCGTGCGGCCAGAGCGAGCACCCGCAGCCCTCGGCGGGCGTGGGCGTCCACGACCTGTTCGATCTCGCGGCGCCGTGCCGGGGTGAGAGGCCGGACCTCGCCCGCACCCTCCATGATCGCGGCGCAGTGCGGCAGAACCGTCTCGGGAGCTCCCTTGGTGTCCACCCACGCCCCGCCGTCGCGTTCGTCGACGGTCGACATCCGCTTCAGCACCGGATCGAAGTGAAACAGGCGCAGCCGCCTGCCGGATCGGCCGGCCGCGTCGAGGGATGTCCCCAGGTGGTCGACGGCCTGGAGCATCGCCACTTCGGTCGGATCGCCCGTCAGGGTTCCGGCGGCGCCGCGCTGAACGTTGTTGCACGCCACCATCACCGAGGCCAGTCCCTCAAGCGCCGGATCGCGCCGCCGCACAGTCCCGGCCACGAGGCCGTCCTCGACCTCATAGGTCCCGGCGGCGGTCCAGACCATGGTGACGCGCATGCGGTTCTCGGTCAGCGTGCCGGTCTTGTCGGTGCAGATCACCCCCGTCGCCCCCAGCGTCTCCACCGCGCTCAGCCGCTTGACCACCGCTCCGCGCCGCACCAGGTCTCGCACGCCCAACGCCAGCGCCAACGTGATCACCGGTAGCAGACCCTCCGGCACGTTGCCCACCAGCAACCCCACCGCGAACACCACCGCCTCGGGTATCGGCAGGTGCGCGCCGAAGGTGGCCACCGGGATGAAGGCCGCCCCGGTGGCCACCGCGATCGCCGCGATCAGCCACGCCACTTTGCGGACCTGCCGCTCCAGCGGGCTCTCCTCTCGCTGGAGGCGTTCCGACAGCGCCGCGATCCGCCCCAGCTCGGTCCGCATCCCGGTGGCGAACACCACCGCCCGCGCCTGCCCCTCGGTGCACATCGTCCCGGAGAACACCAGATCGCGAGCCTGTAGCAGGCCCACCTTGGCGTCCACCAGGTCCGCGGAGCGAAACACCGGCATCGCCTCGCCGGTCAGCATCGACAGATCGATCTCGATGCCGCCCTCGATCAACCGGGCGTCCGCCGAGATCTGGTCCCCCTCCTCGATCACCAGCACATCGCCGGGCACCAGCTCGGCGGCGGGCACCACCTGCGGCAGTCCGTCGCGCAGCACCTTCGCCCGGACCGGCAAGTACGCCGCCAGCGCCTCGACCGCGCGCTCGGCCTGCACCTCCTGAGCGAACGCGAACGCGGCGTTCACGAGGATCACCACCACGATCGCCACCGCCACCGGGATGATGCCCGCCACCCATGCCAGACCAGCGGCCGCCCACAGCAGCAACGCCAGTGGATGGGTGAACTGCCGCACCAGTTCCCGTGGCCACTGCCGACCCCCGCGGCGGCGAAGCTCATTGGGGCCGTAGTGGACCAGTCGCCGCGCCGCCTCTCGCGAGGACAGACCAGGCCGGGCGCTGTTCAGATCACGCAGCAGCAACTCGAGGCGCTCGGTCGGATCAAACACCTGCCCCTGCGGCGGCTGCTCCACCTGGCTCATCGATCACACCCCCGGCCGTCATCAGACCGGCGACGGATGCGGCCGCGAGCCCACCGCGCCGCGCCGGACCACACCGGCCGGCACAGCGCCGACGCGACCGCGACGCCGGTCACGACCACAACGGTGATCCAGACGATGTCCCCGGTGGCGGGCTGACGCCGCACCACGAGCGACAAAGTCATCAACCGCACCCCCTCGCGAACGTCACAGCCCGTATCGCCGGCTCGGGGGAGAGCCACTGTTCGACACGCCGATCTCGGCCTCACCTGACCTGACCACGGGGTTTCAGCCCGTCGCGATCATCGCGTCAGCGTCACCATAGACCAGCCACGAACCATTTTTCTTCAGGAAACCACCCTTCCGCGAAGCAAAGTGGCCGCATGCCCTTCCAGGCACCCGGCTCGGCCGTTTCGGCCGTTTCGGCCGAGGGGCCGGATCACCGCAGAATCACTTCAGGCAAGGTGAGCGGCCCCCTGCCGGCACCACCGCGGCGACCGTGGCGAGCTCTGCCGCCACGCACCGCCACGCCCGGCCGCTACGGGATCGCGCCATCGTGCACACCATGCTCCGGGCGGCTCAAATCCTCCGGGCTGGCCGAGGTCGGGAATCCCGCGCTGGCCCCCCACATCTCCGCGAACCGGCCGTCGTCGATGCGGAAGATCTCGAACAGCGTGGGCCGCGCGTCGCCGTCAGGGGCCGCGATCCCCTCGACGGTCGAGCGGACGGCGGCCCTGTCGCCGTCGACCAGGATGTCCTGGGCGACGACGCGGATGTCGGGGAACCGGGCGACGAGCGCGCGCCAGGCGTCCCTGCCCGCCTCGAAGCCCGTGGTGCCGAGCGGATGGCTGAAGAAGCCGGGGGTGTGCAGGTCGGCGGCCTGGTCGAATCGTCGGCTGTTGAAGCACTCCTGCATCCGCCGCACCAGGGCGCTCGTGTCCTCGTGTGTGGTCATCGGCGTGGTCTCCTCGTGGCTGCCAGATCGGGTCGTGGTGGGCGGCACGGACTCTAAACGGTGCGCCGCCCCGGTTATGGCCACACTATACGGTGCGACGCCCCGGTTATACTGATTCCGACATGTCCAGCCAGCCGCCTGATCCAGCCCCGGCAAGCCCGGCGGCAGCTCACGGGAGCGACCGCGAGCTGCGGGCCGACGCGCGCCGCAATCGCGAGCGGGTCCTGCGGACCGCGCAGCAGCTGTTCGCGACGGAGGGTCTCGGCGTCTCGCTCGACGAGATCGCCCGCCGCGCGGGCGTCGGCCCCGGCACCGTCCACCGGCACTTCCCGGCCAAGGAGGCGCTGTACCTCGCCGTCGCGACCGACCAGATCAGGCAACTGGTGGCGAGAGCGGAAGCACTCGCCGCGACCGGCGATCCCGCGGCCCTGTTCACGCTGCTGTCCCAGATGATGGCCTCCGGCGCCGAGAACGTGGCGGTGAAGAGCGCGCTGGTGGCCGCCGAGTTCGACCTGCGCACCGCCGCCCCGGATGTCGCGGCGGATCTCACGCGCCACGTCGCGGACCTGCTGGATCGCGCACAGGCGGCCGGCGCCGTGCGTACCGACCTCACCGTCGACGAGGTGATGGCACTGGTCGCCGGCGCCTTCGCCGCGATCCGCCACGCCGGCGCGGAGACCAGCCGCGAGCGCTCCGCGCACATCGCCCAGCTCATCCTCGACGGGCTACGACCCCGGTAAGCGACGTTCGACGGCCCGGCCGGCCGGGATTGCATGATCGTTCCATTGGCGAGATCTTGTGGGGTAGCCGATTCCCCCAGGAGACCACATGCTGCCCCTTCATATGCGCCGCCAGGAGTTTCACCCCGATCCCGAGTTGGCCGTCGCCCGCGAGCAACCCGGTCTGCAGCGCGTTCCCACGCCCTACGGCCCGCAGGCCTGGCTGGTCACCCGCTATGACGATGTGCGCACCGTGCTCAGGAACGCCGAGCTGTTCAGCTACGCCAGCGGCATCAACCTGCCTCCGATGAGCGAGGAGCAGGCCAAGCGTCTCCGCGCGGGCGCGCTGCTGATGATGGACCCACCTGACCACACCCGGTTGCGCCGCATGCTCACCCCCGAGTTCACGATGCGCCGCATCCGCCGCCTGGAGCCCCGGGTCCGCGAGATCGTCGCCGACCATCTGGACGCGATGGAACGTACCGGCGCGCCGACCGACCTCGTCTCCCAGTTCGCCACCCCGATCCCGTCGCTGGTCATCTGCGAACTGCTCGGGGTGCCGTACGGGGACCGGAACGACTTCCAGGCCCTCAGCGCCACCCTCCTCGACTTCAACCGCCCGCCCGAGGAGCGCGGGAAGGCGCAGATGGAGTTGAGCGCCTACATGGCCGGGCTGGTCGGGCGGGCACGGGCCGAACCGGGTGAGGACCTGCTCGGCATGCTGGTCCGCGAGCACGGCGATGACCTGACGACCGACGAGCTGGTCGGCATCGGCGGGTTGCTGCTGGTGGCCGGGCACGAGACGACGGCCAACATGATCGGTCTGGGCACTCTGGCGTTGCTGCGCCACCCCGAGCAGCTCGCCCTGTTCCGCGAGGACCCGGCCAAGGTCGACGGCGTGGTCGAGGAACTGCTGCGCTGGCTGACGATCGTCCACCAGGGCGCCACCAAGGTGGCCGTGGCCGACACCGAGATCGCCGGGGTGCCGATCGCGAAGGGCGACATCGTGGTGGTCTCGCTCCCGGCCGCCAACCGTGACCCGGCGCTGACCGAGGACCCGGACCGGTTCGACATCGAACGGCCCGACCTGGCCCACGTCGCGTTCGGCTACGGCGCGCACCACTGCATCGGGGCGCCGCTCGCCCGGATGGAGATGCGCGTCGCGTTCTCCGCCCTGTTCGAACGCTTCCCGGGGCTGCGCGAGGCGGGCGAGCCGGAGTTCCGCTCGTTCAACGTCGTGTACGGCCTGTCGGCGTTCCCCGTCGCCTGGTGATCCGCGGCCACCGGGCGTCCGTGGAGACCGGCGCCCGGTGACCGCCGATCACGCGCTATCGGGTGCTGGACGTGCGCGAGGCGCCCGATCGGCCGGGTCGCGGGTTCGCGTTCGCGTTCGCGTTCGCGTTCGTCGCCGAGCGCACGACCTGATCCCGGCTGGTCTCAGGCTTCGGGGAGCCGGTTGACGGGGTGGTCGCCGGTGGCCCAGAGATACTGGACGGCGTAGGCGCGCCAGGGCCGCCAGGCGTCGGCGTGGCGGGTGAGCGCCGCGGGGGTGACGGGAAGGCCGAGCCTGCCCGCGGCGACGCGGATTCCGAGGTCGGTGGGTATGAAGGCGTCGGGGTCGTCGAGGGCCCGCATCGCGATGGTCTCGACGGTCCAGGGCCCGAGTCCGGGAAGCGCCGAGAGTCGCGCGCGGGCTCGTCGCCGGTCGCCTCCGGCCCCGAGGTCGATCTCGCCGGCCGCCAGGGCGGCGATCAGGCCGGTGAGCGTCGCGCGGCGCGTCCGGGGAAGGGCGAGCCTCGTAGGATCCAGCGAGGCCAGCGCTTCGGGGGTGGGGAAGAGATGGGTGAGACCTCCCTCGGGATCCGTGATCGGCTCGCCGTGGGTGATGACCAGCCGGGCGGCATGGGTACGGGCGGCCGCGGTGGACACCTGCTGGCCGAGCACCGCGCGTACGGCCAGCTCGAACGGATCGACGCTACGGGGCACCCGGCGGCCGGGGTGCTCGTCCACGAAGGGCGCGAGCACCGGATCGGCGCGGAGGCGCTCTCCGATGGCGACGGGGTCGGCGTCGAGGTCGAGCAGGTTCCGGCACCGGCTGATCGCGGTGGAGAGGTCACGGCGGTCACCGAGGGTCAGGCGGCAGCCCACGTGGTCGGGCATCGGCCACAGGGTGACGACGCCGTGGCCGTACGGCAGGCGCAGCGTGCGGCGGTACGCGCCGTCGCGCCACTCCTCCACCCCGGGCACGGCGGTCGCGGCGAGATGCCCGAACAGGTTGCCCGGACACAGCGGAGCCCGGAACGGCAGCCGCAACGACACCGTCCCATGGCTGGGCGGCGGCCGTTCGCGGGACGGCGCCGGAACGGGGAAGGCGTAGTCCTCACAGCCTGATCCCGGCCGGGGGCGATCCTCGCGGCCGGGTCCCGGCCGGGCGGCGCGGCCCCCTGATCGGGAGTGATCGTCACTGCCGGACCCCGCCTGGGCGGCGCGCCCCTCTGACCATGAGTGCCTCTCACCGCCAGACCCCGCCTGGGCGGCGCGCTCCCCTGACCTGGAGTTCTCGTCATGCATACCTGCAGTGTCCACGAGAGCGGCAACCGTCCTGCCCGTGCCTTCCACGAAGAGCGTGCGCCTTCTTCGCCGGCTTCGCCGGCTTCCCCACCTGGCACTCGATGCCGCCGATGCCCGCGATGCCCGCGCCCCGCGTGATCCGAGCGGCTTTCGGGGCAGGACGCAGCCATGCGCGGACGAACGGACTCTCACTACTGGGGTGTGGTACTCGACGCACCCGACGCACAGGAACTCGCGCGGTTCTACGCGCGACTTCTCGACTGGAAGATCACCAAGGACGAGCCCGGCTGGGCCACGGTCGCACCGGCCGACGGGGTCACGTACCTGGGTTTCCAGACGTCACCGAACTACGTACGACCGGTCTGGCCGAACGCCGACGGCTCGCAGCAGATGATGATGCACCTCGACCTGGAGGTCGGTGACCTTTACGGCGCGGTCACCCACGCGATCGAGACGGGCGCGACACTCGCCGCACACCAGCCGCAGGACGACGTCCGGGTCCTCCTCGACCCCGCCGGGCACCCGTTCTGCCTTTACACGGACAGCGGCGAAGACACTTAGGGCGTACACACCGTGCTTGTGGAGTGTGGGATTCGAGTTTTACGCTGATTGACGCGTATCGCGGGATACCGTGTTCGCTATTCCGGCCGTACGCCGAGAACGGCGGCCTCTTCCACGGAGGCCGTGGGTTCGGCCGGAATAGCGCACCACACCGTACGGCCAACCGCCCCGAAGTCGCGGACGCCCCAATTTCCCGCCGACAGTTCGTCGACGATGAACAGCCCTCGCCCGTCCTCCGCGTCCGGGGAAGGAATCTTCAGACACGGCTTGCCGGACGCGGAACCGGGGTCGGTCACCTCCACGTATACGAAGTCGTCGACCACCTTCAGGACGACCATCACCAGGTCGCCCACCGGGCCGGGGGTGGAGTGCTCGACGGCGTTCGTGGTGAGCTCGGAGACGGCGAGCCGCACCCGCTCGTAGGCGGGGTGATCGGGACCGAGGAGCTCGCGCACCATCGCGCGTGAACGTGAAACCGATTCAGGTTCCCTTCGCAGGAAGATCTCCCCCAGTTTTCTCGCCGTTTGCATGGTGAACGCCCTTTCGCCCTCCGGGCTTTCTCGCCTCATTGACCCGAGCCCCGGCAACCACCCTCCGGGTATTCCAAGAATCCCAAACAACCACTACTGTCGGTAGTGACTCCGAACGCACGGTCACTACACGGATATGTGGAGCCGGGCGTGTATTCACAGGAACGGGTGTGTGTTCACGAGAGGACAGAAATGACCATCCCCCCGGGCATCGGCTCCACGGTCTCCCCAAAGGAATATTTCGCCGCAGAATTCCGCAGGCGCCGCAAAGAGGCAGGTCTCAGCCAAAAGGAGCTGGCCGATCGCATCGGGTGGTCGGTCAGCCTGGTGAGCATGGTGGAGCTCACCCATCGGAAGGCTCCACGGGAGATGACCGAGAAGATCGACAAGGTCCTGAAGCTCGACGGCGCCCTGACGAACCTGTGGGATCTCGTCAGCCACGTGGGCAGCCAGCTGCCCGACTGGTTCAGGCCCTGGATCGAGATCGAGCGAGAGGCCGAGACCCTGCGGGCCTGGCAGCCTCTCATCGTTCCGGGCCTGCTCCAGACTCGCGACTACGCCGAGGCGATCGTGCGCGGCGAGCCCCGCATCACCCCGGAGCAGTTGGAGGAGTACGTGACAGCCAGGATGGAGCGCCAGGCCATCCTCGACCGGGCGAACCGTCCCATGCTCTGGGCGGTCCTCGACGAGAGTGTCCTGCTCCGCCCCATCGGCGCGGACGGCGTGATGGCGGCGCAGCTCCGGCACCTAGCCGAGGTGGGCGAGCGGCCCGACATCGCGATCCAGATCCTCCCCCTCGACGCCCGCACGACGACCGGCATCAGCGGAGGCTTCGTCCTCGCGCACGCGCGCAGGGGTGTGGTCAACGCGGCCTACATCGAGTCGGCCGGTGCGGGTCAGGTAACCGATCGCCCCGACGAGGTCGCCGTCCTAGCATTGCGGTACGAGGCGATCCGCGTCGAGGCGCTGTCCCAGCGCGAGTCCCTGAAGCTGATCAAGGAGACGACCAGGAAATGGACCTGAACCGGGAACTGGCAGAGGCGACGTGGACCAAGTCCACCCGCTCGGCGAGCAACGGCGGCGAGTGCGTCGAGGTCGCCGGACTGTCCGGCGGACGCCGCGCCGTCCGCGACAGCAAGGACACCACCGGCCCCGCACTCGTCTTCACCGCCACCGAATGGACCACCTTCATCAACGGCGTCAAGAACGGCGAATTCGGCTGACCGTTCGAGCCGCCGGGGCCGGGCCCTGCTCGCGGGCGCGGGCACGAGGTCCGGCCCCCGGCTCCGGTTCGAGCACGGTGGAACAATCACCTGACCTCGTCGAGACCCATGTTCGCGGTACGCGGCCACCTGATCCAGCAAGCAGGACCTAATGACCCTTGCCGTTTCCCTGACCGTTCCCGCGCTGCGCCGACTTGTGTTTCCCGTTCTTGTTCTTGGTCTTGTACTTGTTGGAGTTGGGGTTGGCCTCCCTCGCGCCGATCCCGGAAGCACCGGTCCCGGAAGCACCGGTCCCGGAAGCACCGGCCCCGGAAGCACCGGCCCCGGAGGATCCGGCGGCCGTCCGCGCGGCGGCGGCATCGGTCCGCCCGCCGCGGTGAGGTGTGGCGGTGAGGTGTGGCTCGTCGGTCACCCGCATCGCCTCGGGGGCAGGGGTGGGCTGTGGCGTCGTGACGGCGGGGGCGCCGGAAGGAGCGACCCGCGCCGGTGAGCCCGACTCCCCGGCGCGCCCTCCAGTGGTGGCCGCGACGGTGACCGTGACGATGGCGGTGGCGAGAATGCCGGCGGTCAGAGCCGCGATACCGGCCGACGGGCGCCGACGCCTGGTGACCCACTGACGGGTCGAGGTGGGCCCGGCCTCCTCGCGAAGGTGGTGACCCGGGAAACGACGGTCGGCACCCTCACGAGGGAGACGGCCCGGGAAACGACGGTCGGCGTCTTCGCGGAAGCGCCGACCTGTGGAACGGCGGTCGGCCTTGGAGAGCCCGATGGGGCCCGGGTCGGCGGCCGGTACCGTGACGTGAATGGCGGGGAAGGGCGCCACGGTGCTGTGCGCGTCCCGCTCCCACAGCGTGGCCACCTCCCCCAGTTGTTTCCTGGCCCGGACGGCGTCGGTGCGCCGGGCGGGATCCTTGTCGAGCAGGCCGGCGATGACGGGTGCCAGGGGTCCGGCGTGCCGGAACGGTTCGGGGTCGGCCGTCAGCACGGCGGCGAGGGTGGCCAGCGCGGTGCTGCGCCCGAACGCGGAGCGGCCCTCCGCGGCGGCGTACAGGGTGGCCCCGAAGGACCACAGGTCGCTCTCGGCACTCGACGTGACGCCTCCGGCGCGCTCGGGGGCGATGTAGGCGGGCGTGCCCACCACCATCCCCGTCCTGGTGAGGGACACGTCCTCGTCGACGGCGGTGGCCAGCCCGAAGTCGGTCAGGATCGCGTGCCCGTCATCGGTGAGCAGGATGTTGGCGGGTTTGACGTCGCGGTGCATGATTCCGGCCGCGTGGGCGGCCTCCAGCGCCGACAGCACCTCCAGCCCGACGCGAGCGATGGCGGGCGCGGGCAGCGGCCCCTCCTCGGCGATCACCTCGGCGAGGTTGCGTGAGCGTACGAGCTGCATCACGATCCACAGACGGTCGTCGGCCCGCACCACGTCGTACACCGCGGCGATGTTGGGATGGCTCAGCCGCGCGGCGAGGCGCGCCTCCCGCATGGTGCGCTCCAGCAGGACCTCGCGCTCCGGCCCGGGCAGGTGGTCCGGGATCGTGACCTCCTTGACCGCGACCTCGCGACGGAGGAGCTCGTCACGGGCGCGCCACACCGTCGCCATGCCGCCTCTGCCCAGCCCGGCCACGAGGCGGTAACGTCCGGCCAGCAACGATCCCTCGTACCGCGAAGAAGACATGGGGCATGCCTACCCGATGATTGATCCTGCATGTCACCGATATCACCGCATCTGATGTCTACCGGTTACCGGATCGTCCTCCCGGAGTCCTGAGGTCGCGGGCCGTCACCCGGTGTTCGTCATGCCGCTCTCCCAGGCCCAGGCCACGATCTCGACCCGGTTGCGCAGGCCGAGCTTGGTCATGATGCCCGACACATATCCCTTGACCGTGCTCAGCGAGATGAACAACTGGTCGGCGATCTCCTGGTTGGTGCGTCCCCTGCCGATCGCCTGGACGATCTCGGTCTCCCGCGCGGTCAGGGGCTGTGCGGGCACGCGGGCCCCGGTCAGGGCATCGGTCAGGGCATCGGTCCGGGCTCCACGGCCGCTGAGGTGGCGCAGCAGTCGCAGCGTGATGGACGGCGAGATGAGCGCGTCCCCCGTGTACGCGGCCCGCACGGCCTCGACCAGCAGGACGGGACCCGCGTCCTTCAGCACGAATCCGGCCGCGCCGCAGCGCAGCGCGCCGTGGACGTACTCGTCCAGGTCGAACGTGGTGACCATGACCACCCTGGTCGGGGCGTCGGCCAGCGCGCGGGCGACCTCGATCCCGTCGAGGCGGGGCATCTGGACGTCCACCAGGCACACGTCCGGGCGCGTCCTGCGGGCCTGCTCGATCGCCTCGACACCGTCACCCGCCTCGGCGACCACGGTGATGTCGGGCTGGTCTTCGAGAATGATCCGCAGACTGGCCCGGATCATCGCCTGGTCGTCGGCGAGCAGCACCCGGATGGTCATCCGCGTCCCCTGCCGGGCTCGGGCGACATCATCTGACCGCGACGCCCCCCGGCGGACACGAACAGCACCGTCCGGCATCGACGCTCCCTGACAGGCGCGGGCGACGTCATCGCCGTTCCCCGACGGGAATGGTGGCGCGGACGGACCAGCCGGAGCCGGGGCGCGGGCCGGTGGTCAGGGTGCCGCCGAGGGCTTCGAGGCGTTCGCGCATTCCGACGAGGCCGTACCCGGCGCGGCGGTAGCGGCGGGCGGGTGTTCGCGGGGCGTCGTCCTCGACCTCGACCGTGACGGCCCTGTCGTGCTGGGTGACGCGGACGGTGACCGCGCGGGCGTGCGGAGCGTGCCGGGAGACGTTGGTCAGCGCCTCCCGCACGATCCGGTACACGGTGCTGCTCACCTGGGGCGGCCAGTCGGCCGGTTCGGCGTCCAGCCGCAGGTGCGCCCGGCGGCCGGGGCTCTCGAAGCCCTCGATCAGCTCGCCGAGCCGTTCGTGGCCCTCGGCGGCCGGAGCGGCGTCGCGCAGGAGGCCGACCACGTGGCGGGTGGCGGCCAGGGCCTCCGAGCCCGCCGTTTCGATGTCGGCGAGGGATCCGGCCGTCCTCTCCGGGTGCTTGGCGGTGACGAGCTGGGCGGCCTGTGCCTGGAGCACGATGCTGGTGATGTGATGGGCGACGACGTCGTGCAGCTCCCTGGCCAGTTCGAGGCGTTCGGCACGCCGTACCCGCTCGGCCACGGCACGGCGTCTGACGGCGAGCAGCCGGAGACCGCCTCCGGCCGTCAGGGCGGTGAGCCAGAGCAGACCGCTCAGCACCGGCACGGCCGAGCCGGGACTGACGAGGAAACCGCCCGCCACCACGACCGCTCCCCCGGCGGCCACGGCGCAGGCCGCGCGGACGGGCAGCGTCCTGACCGCGGAGCCGGCGAGCACCGCGAGCCCCAGGGACGCGGCGGGGCTGGGTTCGGCGGGCAGGTGGACGAGGCGGGTGACGAGGACGGCGAACGCGGCCACGGCCAGACCTGCGACGGCGGTCCACAGCGGGTCACGGCGGCGCACCAGGGCGAGCGCGCACACCGAGGCCGCGACCACCGCGCCGAACGGCGAGTGCCCGGCGCCCCAGCTGTCGGCGACCTGGTACGCCTGGAAGGCCACGGCCCCCGCGAACACGGCACCGAGCCCGGCGCCGGCCGCCACCCTGGACCGGAACACGGCACCGAGCCCGGCGCCGGCCGCCACCTCGGACCGCTCGGGAACACGCACGGCGTCCAGGCTAGGGGAGGCGCCCCGCCGGCCTGTACCGGCCGAAAGTACTGTTCCTCCCCTGCTTTCCGCCGATGTGGGAGCGGGCCGGAGTCCTCAGGATGAGGTCCCATGCCACCTGAGACGCTCCCCCCGACGCCGGAGGCCACCGGGCCGGGGCACACTACGACGACCTCCTCCGGCCGGCCGCGGGTCGCCGCGCTCGACGTGCTGCGCGGGTTCGCCCTGTGCGGAATCCTGCTGGCCAACGTCAAGCCGATCGCCCACATGATCCACACCACCCAGGTCACGCGGTCCGTGGTGGTGGCGGGTGAGGACGACGCCTGGCTGGGGCTGGGGCTCTTCGTCGACCAGCGCTTCTTCCCGATCTTCTCCGTGCTGTTCGGCGTCGGTTTCTCGCTGCTGCTGGACTTCGCGGGACGCCACGCCCCGCGCCCGCGGGTGCTCCTGCTGCGCAGGCTCCTGGTCCTGCTCGCGGTGGGCCTGGCTCACATGTTCCTGCTGTGGCGGGGCGACATCCTCACCATCTACGCCGTCGTCGGCCTGGTGGTGCTGCTGCCCTCGACCTGGCTGCCGCGCCGGGCCGTCGCGGGGCTCGCCGCCGTCCTCGTCGCGACGCCGCTGATCCTCGACAGCAACGGTGTGCCGCTGGTGCCGGGGCTGTTCCTGCTGGGCTCGGCGCTGACCCGGTACGGCGTGATCGACCGGACGGAGCACTCCGTCCGGGTTCCGGCCGCGCTCGCCCTGCTCTTCGCGGCGGGGGCGGTGCCCGCCGTGTGGCTGCAGGTCGAGACGGAGGCGGGCGACCCGTACTTCAACACCTGGTTCGGCCTCGCCGGGTTGCTGATGGCGGGCGTCTACGTGTGCGTCCTGCTGCTCCTGCTCAGGACGCCGCTCCGGCAGGCGTTGCGGAAGGTCTTCGCGCCGCTGGGCCGGATGGCGCTGACCAACTACCTGTCCGCCACGCTCCTCGTCCTGGTCGCCGCCCGCCTCGTCGGCAGCTCTCCGGACGGCTGGTCGTCGGCGACGGTGCTCCTGATCGCGGGAGCCGTTCTCGTCCCCCAGTGGCTGGTGTCCACGCTCTGGCTGCGCCGCTACCGGCAGGGCCCGCTGGAATGGCTCTGGCGCTGGGCCACCTGGGCCCACCGCCCGCCCCTGCGCCGCGCCCCCTGACCATCGGGTTCACGTCCGGGGCCTCCGGCACCAAGGAGGTCCGGGATCGTACGGAGTCGTCCGAGGCCGGGGAACGGCGGGCGGGTCACTGGCGGACGGTCGAGCCCCGGCGTTCCTTGCGGATGTGCAGCTGCGCGGGCACCCGGGTGCGCAGCTCGGCGACGTGGCTGACGATGCCGACCGCCCGGCCGCCGTCGCGCAGGCCGTCGAGGATGTCGAGCACCCCGTCGAGGGTGTCCTCGTCCAGGGTGCCGAAACCCTCGTCGACGAAGAGCGTGCCGATGTCCACTCCCCCGGCCTCGGCGCTCACCACGTCGGCCAGGCCGAGGGCGAGGGCGAGCGAGGTGATGAAACTCTCGCCGCCGGAGAGGGTCGCCGGGTCGCGGCCCACGCCGGTCCAGCTGTCCAGGATGTGCAGGCCGAGCCCGCCGCCGGACCTGCTGCGGTCTCCGGCGGAGCGGTCGCGGTTGTGCTCCAGGAGGTAACGTCCGCCCGACATGTGGTCGAGCCGCTCGTTGGCCGACTCGACCACCTGGCTGAGGCGCTCGCCGAGCACGTAGGACGACAGCCGCATCTTCCACCGGTTGTCGGTGGAGTTTCCGCCGGTCAGGGTGGCGAGCCGTTCGGTCAGGCGGTGCCGCTCCTCGGCGGGCTCCCAGCGTCGCAGGCAGGCGGCGAGCTCGGTGCGGAGCGCGGCCAGCCGGGCGAGCCGTGCCTCGCCCCGGTCGCGCTCGGACAGCAGGCGGGCGTGGGCGGCGTCGGCCGCGTCCCGCGCGTCGCGCAGTCCCGCGAGGTCGGGCTCCGGCTCGGCCGCGGCGGCGACCAATTCGGGGTCGGCGAGCATCGCGGCGACCGCGGCGCTCTCCTGGGCGAGCTCGCGGAGCCGGGTCGCCTTCTCCTCCCGCTCGGCGGGAGAGCGGACGGCGGCGCGGGCGTCGTCGAGCCCGAGGAAGCCCGCCTCGACGACGGCGCCCAGCGCCCGGTCGCGGGCCGTCACGAGCTCGGCGGCGGTGACCCGCTCGTCCCTGACCGCCTCGGCGGCCTCCCGCAGCAGCTCCGCCTCGTCGGCCAGCCGCTCCAGCCTGGCGGCCAGTGTCGGGTCCTGGCCGCGCGCCTCGTCGATGCGCGCGGCCAGCCGCTCCGCGTCGGCGCCGAGCCTTTCGACGTCCGTACGGCGGGAGGCGAGCCCGACGGCGAGCTCGCGCGAGCGCTCCCCCAGACGATCGGACTCGGCGGCGATCCGCCCGGCCTCGGCCGCCAGCGCCGGCTCGGCCCCCGCCGACTCGCGGAGCGCGGCCAGTGCCCGCTCCGCCTCGGCGAGCTCGCCCGCGGCGTCCCGTACGGCCAGGTCGGTCCGGTCGCTCGCCTCGCGGTGGGCCGCGGCGGCCTCGATGGCGCGGGTCGCGGCGGTGAGCGCGGCGGACAGGTGCGCTGCCTCGCGTGCCAGGCGGTCGCGGCGGGCCCGCACCGTGGGGTCGGTGCCCCGGGCGCCGTCCAGGCGGGCGGTGAGGCGCTCGCGCTCGGCCTGCCAGCCCGCACGGCGGGCGTGGCCCTCGGTGAGCCGCCTGGCGATCTCAGCGGCCCGGGTCCTCGCGCCGTCCAGCTCGGCGGCGATCCGCTCCATCTCGGCGGCGAGGTCCTGCTCGGCGCTCGCCGCGGAGGTCAGCGCCTCCAGCGTCCGGCCCGTCTCGGCGAGGGTCTCCCCGGCCTCCTCCCCGGTCACCTCTCCCGCGACGGCGAGAGCCTCGTCGAGGCGGGAGGCCAGTGTCGTGAGGGTGGTTCCCGCGGCCTGGCGCCGTTCCATCGCCGCCTCGTAGGCGCCCTGGGCGGCGCGCTCGTCGTCGGCGGTGGGCGCCCGGTCGGCCGGTGCGGCGGGGGCGGGGTGGTCGGGTGAGCCGCAGACCGCGCAGGGGTGGCCGGGGACGAGTTTGGCGGCGAGTTCCGCGGCCATGCCGTCGATCCTGGACTGCCGGATGTCGAGGTGCCGGTCGCGGAGCGTCTGGGCGAGGTCGGTGGCCTCGGTCTGCGCGGCGCGCGCGGACTCCAGCTCGACGCGGAGTATCTCGCGGCGTCGTGCCGCGGCGAGCACCGCGGCGGCGCTCTCGGCGCTCGCCCGCGCGGCCGGGATCGCCGCGGCGGCGGCCCTGGCCTCGCCGAGCCTGGCGGACGCCTCCGCCGACGCGGCGGGCAGCCCCTCCAGGATCTCGCGGACCTCGGCCTCCCGCCGGACCACCTCGGGGAGCTCGGAGTCGAGTGCGGCGATCAGCCCGTCGAGCTCGGCCAGCCGGGCCTCCTCGACCCGCAGTCCCTCCAGCGCGGCCAGCTCCCGCCCGCACTCCCTCTCCCTCGCGGTGAGGACCTCGCGGACCTCCCCGGGGGCGAGGTGCTCGCGGACCTTGTCGAGGTCGAGGTGCTCGCGGACCTCGTCGAGGTCGAGGGTCTCGCGGACCTCCGGGGGAAAGGCGGCCAGCCTGGTGGCGAGGTCGGCGCGGGCGGCGGACAGGTCGGCGGCGAGGCGGTCGCGGTGCTCGGCCGCCCGGAGACGGGTGGCGGCGCTCTCTGCCGCCGACTCGGCGGCGGGGACGCGGGCCTCGTCCAGGCGGGCGGCGGTGAGGCGTTCGTCCAGCTCCCGGCGCAGACCGGGCAGGACCTCCAGGCGGGCGTCGGCCTGCGCCTGCGCGGCGGCCAGCTCGTCGATCTCGCGAGCGGCCCTCTCCCGCTCCCGGACGATTCCCGCCAGGCGTGACTCCTCCGCGCGCAGCTCGCCCAGGCGGGTGATCTCGCTCTGGCGGTCACGCTCCAGCGCGGTCAGGTGACCGAGCACGGCGTGACGGCGGTCCGCACCGGCATCCGTGTGGTCACGGATGTCACCATGGGCGTCGGCGCTGTCGCGGACGACGTCCCACGGGTCGGCGGGAGCACCCAGGAGGGGGAGGGCGCGGGCGACGGCGTCGGCGGCCAGCTGGTGGGCCTTGGACGCGGCCTCGGCGCGCTGCTCGGCGCCCTGGACGAACGGCAGCACCCGGTCGGCGGCCGCGGCCTCCTCCAGGATGGTCTCCAGGTCGGCCCGCTCCTCGGCCGTCTCCTCCAGCGCCCGGCTCCTGGTCAGCGCCTCGGCGTGCCGTCGCCGGCGGTCGGCCAGCGCGGCGCCGCGTTCCAGGCTCTCGCGCGCCCGTCGTACGGCGGCCTCGCCCTCGGCCCCCTCCCCGCCCAGCCTCGCGGCCTCCAGGCGCGCGAGGTCCTCAAGCGCCCGGGCCCACCCCAGCGGGTCGTCCTCGGCGGACTCCACCGGCTTCACGGATTCCGTCGAGTCCGTGAGGTCCACCGAGCCCCGCGATTCGGGGAGGTCGGCCAGCGCGGTCAGGAGGGCGGGGCCCGCGGCCTCCTCCAGGCGCTTGACGGCGAAGTCGACCTCCTTGCGGAGGGCCTGCTGCTCGCGGTACGCCTCGGTGCGCTGCTCGGCGAGCCAGGACTCGGCGGTGGCGTAGACCTTCACCGAGAACAGGCGCTCCAGGACCCTGCGGCGATCCTCGCCGTCGGCGCGCAGGAACTTGGCGAAGTCTCCCTGGGGCAGCATCGCGACCTGGAGGAACTGCTCGGCGTTCATGCCGAGCAGGGTGCCGACGAACTCACCCGCCTCGTCGACCCTGGTCGTCAGCCCCACCCACTCGCCGGAGGGCGCGAGCTCCTGGAGCAGGGCCTTCTCGTTCTCCCTGGTCGTGCCGGTGCCCCTGAGCTTGGGGCGCTGCCAGGCCGGTGACCGGGTGATCTTCAGCCTGCGGCCCCTCACCGTGACCTCCAGCGCCACGCTGGGGCCCCGGCCCGGGGGCGCGTGGTCGCAGCGCAGGCTCTTGGCGCTGTCGCGCCTGCCGGGCACCCTGCCGTACAGGGCGTAGCAGAGCGCGTCGAGCACGGTGGTCTTGCCCGCGCCGGTGGGGCCGTGGATCAGGAACAGCCCCGCCTCGGCGAGGGCGTCGAAGTCGACCTGCTCCTCACCGGGGAAGGAGCCGAAAGCGGTGATCCACAGACGGTGCGGACGCATCTACGCCCTCGCCTCCTTCATCCGGGAGAACTCCACGGCCTCCCGCAGCAGCCGGGTCTCGGCGGGATCGGCGGCCTCGCCACGCACCTCGCGGACGAAGTCGAGGGCGACGTCGATCTCGGGGCGCCCGGCCGCCCTGGCGCGGGTCACGGTCTCGTGGACCCCGCCCTCGGGCTCGAAGGACAGGGCGAGCGTGTGCGGGAAGCGGGCCCGGAGCCGCTCCATCGCGCCCTTGGGCCGGATCCGGTCGACGAGCGTCACCTGGAGCCAGTGCTCCTCGTGACGGGCGTGCTCGGGCGCGGTCAGCAGGTCGTCGATGCGGCCGGTGAGACGGCTGACCGGACGGGGCACCGGGGCCTCGACGAACTCGGCGCCCTCGTACCCGCCGGGACCGATGTCGACCACCCAGGAGCCCTTCGTCTGGCCGGCCTCGGAGAAGGAGTAGGCGATCGGGGAACCGGAGTAGCGGGCGGTCTCGCTCATCCGCTGACGGCCGTGCAGGTGGCCGAGTGCCACGTAGTCGACGCCGTCGAAGGCGCCCACCGGGACGTGCGCGACGCCTCCCACGCTGATGTCGCGCTCGCTGTCGCTGCCCCGCCCCCCGGTCACGAACGCGTGGGCGAGGACCACCGAGCGGGGGCCGCGCCGCGCGAGGTCGGCGCGGACCAGGGACATGGCGTGCCCGATCGCGGCGGTGTGGGTGCGCTCGGGCAGCTCCCAGGGGACGCGTACCAGCTCGGGCTCCAGGTAGGGGATGCCGTAGAAGGCGACGTCGCCGACGACGACCGGCTCGCCGACCCGCCCGGGGTCGGTGCGCAGGTGGACGCCCGCCGCGTCGATGAGGTCGGCGCCGAAGCCGAGGCGGCGGGCCGAGTCGTGGTTGCCGCTGATCAGCACGGTGCGTACCCGGGCGTCGACGAGACGGCGCAGCGCCTGGTTGCACAGGTCGACCGCGTCGACCGAGGGCAGCGCCCGGTCGTAGACGTCACCGGAGACCGCGACCACGTCGATCCGCTCCGACCTGACCGTCTCGATCAGGTGGTCGACGAAGACGCCCTGGGCGGCCAGGAGACTCTCCCGGTGGAACGAGCGGCCCAGGTGCCAGTCCGATGTGTGCAACACCCGCATGTCGCACGAAGCTAACAGGACTCAGCGACAAATGTGGCCACTCGCGTCACGCGAATCCCCCGCTCTGGCCGGGGCTTCCGGTGGTGAGTACGCTTGAAGATCGTAGGGCACGATACCGGACCGACGACGACCGCGGAGGCGAGTGACCATCGGGGATCGCGTCAGTGTCCAGGTGGGCCGCGGTGTCCTGAGCGTCGCCTCCGGCCTGATCCTGGTGGTTCTCGCGACGGTGGGCTACACCCTGCCACCGCCGTTCGACCCGACCCCTCTGCGCGTCGATCCGGTCTTCCAGACCCTCCCTCCCCAGCCGCCGTCCGAGCTCCGGTACGTCCCCTCGAACAGGCAGATCACCACGCGGGACGTCACCGTCACGGCCGAGGACGGCACGCCGCTGGGAGCGACGATCCGCGCGCCGGTGGCCCCAGGGCGGCACCCGGCGCTGGTCTTCGTGCAGGGGGCGGGTCCCGGGGTGCGGGGCGAGTTCACGACCCAGGCCGAGTGGCTGGCCAGGGCCGGGATCGTCACCCTCGTCTACGACAAGCGGACCGTGGGCTACGACTTCATGAAGCGCGACTTCGGCCTCCTCGCCCGCGACGCCCTGCGCGTCCTGCGGGAGCTGCTCTCGCGCGACGACGTCGACCCGGCCAGGGTGGGCCTGTGGGGGGTGAGCGAGGGCAGCTGGGTGGTGCCCCTCGCCGCCAACGAGAGCGGCGCCGTCGGGTTCACCGTGCTGGTGTCGGCTCCCAACGTCTCCCCCATGCGGCAGGTGACGTGGGCGCTGGGCGAGCAGCTCCACCGGCTGTACGCTCCCAGCGGGGTACGCGAGCTGCTCATCCGCGCGATCGGCGCCGTGGACGCGGACTTCCTGCGCTACGACGGCCTGCCCGCGCTGCGCGAGATGCGGCAGCCGGTCCTCGCCCTGTACGGCACGCGCGACCCCTCGATCCCGTTCGTGGAGAGCAGCAAGGCGCTGACCGACGCGCTCGCCGAGGGCGGTAACGACGCCTACACGATCCGCTACCTCGACCGCGCCGACCACGGCATGCGCTTCCACGGCGGCCCCCTCGTCCCCGACTACCTGCGGACGCTGGCCAACTGGGTGCTGGGCCTGCCGGGCACGGCCACGCCATCGGTGCACATCGCCGGTGCCACGCCGGTCCAGCGCCTGGAGGCGAGCGACGTTCCCGCCGCTCCCTGGTACGCCGGGGGTACGGTGATCGGCCTGACGCTCTGCCTGGCCGTGGTCGGTTACGTGGTCGGGCCGGTGGCGGAGATGGCCGCGCGGCTGCGCGGCCGGGCGGCGGTCGCGGAGGCCGGTGTCCTGATCTGGCCCCCCATCCGGCGGCGGTTCCGCCGGATGGCGTGGACCGGGGTCGGGCTGCTCGTCTCGGTGGTGGCGTTCATCACGCTGCTCGTGCTGTTCTCGGTCAACCAGGCCGGGGCGTGGCCCGCGGTGCTCGCCGGGTGGCTGGTCATCAGGATCCTGGCGCTGCTGATGCTGCTGCAGGAGGTCACGGGCGTGGCGGCCGTCGTGTCGGGGCTGCGGGAGGGCTGGGAGCCCTCGCGCCCGCAGAGCTTCGCGATCGCCGGGGTGCTGGGCAGCACCGGCCTGCTGCTGGTGGCCGCGGCCTACTACGGCCTGTTCTCGTTCCCCTGGTAGGCCGCGCCGCGCCCCCTGGCCGGGCCGTGTTCCATGGCCGCGCCGCGTTCCCCTGGCCGCGCCGCTACCGCCGGGTGGGGCGGTCCGATGTCCGCGGTGTCAGGGACAGCCGTCGAGCCAGCGGTCCATCTCGGCGAAGACGCGCTCGCGGACCGGCTCGGGGGAGAGCACCAGGTCGTGTATGCCGCCCGGCACCCGGACGCACGTCACGTGCGAGCCGATGCTGGTCGACCAGCGGGCGATCCGCCCGGGATCGAGCACGACGTCGGCCTCCCGGGCCTCGGGTGTGAAGGCGCGCAGCCGCAGGCCCTTCTCCGCGCAGAGCACCAGCACCGGCACGTCCACCCGGAGGCCCTCGTGCAGCCTGCGCTGCGCCCGGCGGATCGCCCCGATCCAGGCCGCGTGGATCGGGAACCCGCCGATGGGCTTCCACTCCAGGTCGAAGTCCCACTCGCCGTGGTGGCCGCGGTGCAGGCTCGTGCCGTACGCGGTGGCGGTCACCATGGGCAGGACGGCGCGGGTGGGCAGCCTGGACAGCTGCCCCCGCAGCAGGTCCGCGGCGGCCCGTACGGGGGCCGGGACGTTGAGGTCGAGGAAGGGGCTGTTGAGCACCAGCGCCTGGACCAGTCCCCGGCCGCGGACCCGGTCGGCCCAGAGCGGCGCGACCAGGCCCCCGGTGGAGTGGGCGTTGAGGACGACGTACCCGTGCCCGTCGCGCTCGCGGATGATCCGCACCGCCTCGTCGATCTCCGGGAAGTACTCGGTGACGCTGCGCACGAACCCGCGGGTCTGGTGCGGCAGCAGCGAGCGGCCGTACTTGCGCAGGTCGAGCCCGTAGAAGTCGAAGCCCCTGGCGACGAAGTGGTCGGCCAGGTGGGTCTGGAAGAAGTAGTCGGTGAAGCCGTGCAGGTAGAGCACGGCCCCGCGGGCGGGCTCGGCGGCACGCCGACGCACCAGCGAGGCCACCACCGCCCCCTCGTCGTCATCGGCCATCGGCAGGACGGTGAGCTCGTAGTCGGGACCGAGAACGTCGGGCATGACGGTCAGGGTAGTTCGTACGGATTGTCCGACTACAGCGGGCCCCTTGGGGAGGGCGAGGGAAAATCCCGCGAGGGAGACCACGGGGGCGTTTCTCCAGAAAAGCCGTGACGCTCACCGCGGGGTCGAGCCGGGACGCCCGGCCGGGAATCGGCGCGGCGGCGCCGTGATTCGATCCCAGCGAAAACCATGATCGATTCTTATTGCTGTAGAAATGACGCGATATAGGAGCATTAGCTTCCCGAGTTGTTCACCGACTTGTCGCCCGCGACCTGGTTTCGCCCGCCTACCATCTCCCTGCGGCGGTCAAGCGCGAGGAAACGGGGAGCAGTTGCGGGACAGATCAAAGCCGCCCGGCGTCGGTGCGGTCATCGGCTGGACGGCACTGGCCGCCATCGCCCCGGGCGCCGCGCACCTGCGTGCCGGATGGCGCAGGACGGGGCTGGTGCTCCTGTGCTCGTACACGGCGCTGCTGCTGGCCCTGCTCTGGGTCGGGCTCACCTCCGACCTCGCCGCCCTCGCCGGACGGCTGGTCGCCTCCTCCGAGCTGACCGGTGTCACGGTGGCGGCCTCCCTCGTGCTCGGCGTCGCCTGGTTCGCACTGATCGTGCACTCGTTCGTGGTGATGAACCCCGGCACGCTGCCCGGTGCGGCACAGGCGCTCGCCGGAGGGGTGGCGGGAACGCTCGCGGTGGCCGTGCTCCTGCCGTTCGGCCTGGCCGGGCAGTACGCGGCGGTCTCGCAGTCGGCACTGAACGACGTCTTCAGCGCCCCGTCCACCCCGCGCCCCGCGAACGGCACGGGCGGGGGCGGCGAGGAGGACCCGTGGGCGGGCCGCGGCCGGGTGAACATCCTGCTGCTCGGCGGCGACGCCGACACCCACCGGGTGGGCGTGCGGACCGACAGCATCAACGTGGCCAGCGTGGACGTCAAGACCGGCAACACCGTGCTGCTGAGCCTGCCGCGCAACCTGGAGAATGTCCGCTTCGTCCCCGGCTCCCCGATGGCGAAGCGCTTCCCCACCGGGTTCCGGCTCCCCGCCAACCCCGACGGCTCGCGCGAGGACCTGCTCTTCGCGGTCTGGGAGTACGCCGACTCGCACCCGGAGATCTTCGGGGGCCGCAAGGGCCAGGGCACCAAGACGCTCGTCGACACGGTCGGCTACACGCTGGGCCTGAAGATCGACTGGTACGCCCTGGTCAACATGTGGGGCTTCGCCCGGCTGATCGACGCGATCGGGGGCGTGACGCTGACGGTTCCCCAGGACGTGGTCTTCGGCAAGTACGACGAGGGCCTGGTCAAGGCAGGGACCCGCAAGCTGCGCGGCGCCGACGCGATGTGGTTCGCCCGCTCGCGCACCAACAGCGACGACTACACCCGGATGGGACGCCAGCGCTGCGTGCTGGGCGCCCTGCTCTCCCAGTCGGACCCGGCGACCGTGCTGTCCCGGTTCAACCAGGTCGCGCTGGCCACCAAGGAGCTGCTGCGGACCGACATCCCGCGCCCGATGCTGGAGCACCTGGTCCCGCTGGCGCTGAAGGTGAAGAACGCGAAGGTGACCAGCGTCCAGTTCGTCCCGCCGCTGATCAACACCGGCTACCCCGACTGGAGCAAGATCCGCACGGTCACCGCCAAGGCCCTGCGCGCCTCGGCCGTCACCCGGCGCCCCCTCACCGCCACCGCGGCCCCCAGCCTCACTCCCAAGGCCACCCCCAAAGCCGCCCCCGCCACTCCCAGGGCCACAGCCGGATCCCGGACGCCGGACCCCGGCGCTCCCAAGGGCATCACCGACGGCTGCTGACACCTCCACGGCGACGAGGTCGTCGGCGCGCGCGGCCGGTGGAGCTAGAGCGAGTACGACTCCCTGGACAGGCGGCGGACCCGGTCCTCGTCGATGCGGTGGCCAAGGCCCGCCTGGGTGAGCGGCACGGCCACCACGCCGCCCGAGGCGCCGACCGGCGGGTCGACGATCTGCGCGCTGCGCGGCGGCTCGGCCACGTCGCAGGGCAGGCCGCAGCCGGGCAGGCTCGCCGCGGCGACGGTGGCCGCGCGGGCCAGCCCGGTGCCGATACCCCCGGCGCAGGCGATCTCCCATCCGGCGCGTACCGCGCGGTCGTGCACCCGCCGCACCTCGCGCAGTGAGCCCAGGGCCGCGGGACGGAGCAGCAGCGCCCGGCCCGCCCTCACGGTGATCGCCTCGTCCAGCTCGGCGGCCGAGGCGACCTCGAGCAACACCGGGGCGGCGACGCGCTCCTGCAGGTCGGCGTGGTCGCCGAGACTCGCGAGACCGGTGAAGGGGCGTTCGATGACGGAGAGCGTGTAGGCGTCCAGCGCCTCGAGGGCGTCGATGTCGGTGTAGGCGCCGCGGGCGTCCACGCCGATGCCCAGCGCCGGGTACGCCTGGCGGACGGCGCGCAACGGCTCGATGTCCCAGCCGGGGTGGACGTCCAGGGTGACGTGGGCGTATCCGGCGCAGACGTGCCGGTTCACCCGCGCGACCAGGCTCTCCAGGTTGCGGTCGGCGCCGATCCTGACGGTGGCCATGAGGGAGGTGCGGGTGCCGCCGAGCGCGTGGGCCAGCGGCACCCCGCGCATCTTCGTCCACAGGTCCCAGCAGGCCATGTCGGCGGCGGACCCTCCGGGGACGGCTCCCAGCTCGTCGGGGTGCTCCCAGTCGACGCCGATCAGCGCCTGCCCGAGCCCTTCCTCCAGCGCGACCCAGGTCTTGGGGTCGGCGTCGACGACCTCTCCCCACCCGGTCATGCCGCCGTAGTCGGTGAGCCGGACGAGGATGCTCTCCGGCCGCCTGCCGTACGGCAGGATCAGCCGGAACACCTCAAGCTCACGGACGCGCGGCATGGACCCCCCTGGACCTCTCCGAGCCCGGAGGATCCCGGGCCCCGACGACTTCCCAGGCTCGGAGGACCCGGGCTCTGGAAACACGAATCCCGCCCGGAGGCGGGACTCCCCCTCAACACCGCGAAGAACGGCGTTCTTCCCATGGTGCCACGGTGGCCGGTGAACGCCTCCGGCGCGGAGGGGGAACCTGGTCCGGCGTTCCCTGTGCTCCCGGCGTTCCCTGTGCTCCCGATGCTTCCGGCGCTCCCGGTGCTTCCGGCTTTTCCGGCTCGGGGGGCTTGGGGGCGGGGGTGGAGGCGGGGGGTGGAAGGACCGGGAGGACCGGGAAGGCTCAGCCCCGGGGGAGGACGCTGGGAATGACGCCGGGGAGGACACGTCCGGCGACGAGGGCTCCGGTGGCCGCCATCAGCGCCGCCAGCCCGAAGCAGAGCACGTAGACGAAGACGGAGGCGCCGAGGGCCGCCAGGAGCGCTCCGGTGATCGCCACCGCGACGACCGTGTAGACCGACTCGGCGACACCGAGCGACGCGCTGTTCTCCCCCTCCTCACCCGGGGGCGACAGCTCCAGGATGAGCACCGACAGCGTCGGGTACACGATGCCCATGCCGAGCCCCAGGGCCATCTCACCGAGGAAGGCGGTGGCGACCGGGACGACGGCGAAGACGGTCAGCCCCATCAGCGCGAGGCCCACGGCGATCAGCACCGAGCCCGAGCGCAGTACCAGGACCCGGTCGAACCGCCATCGACCCACCACCCAGGAGCCGAACGACCAGCTCAGCGCGCCGCCGGTCAGGGTGAGCCCCGCCATGGTCAGCGACAGGCCGCGCTCCTCGTTGAGCATCAGCGGCAGGAACGCCTCGCCGCCGATGGCCGCGCCCGCGGCGATCCCTCGCAGGGAGATCACCGAGGGCAGGCCGCGGGCCGCGCGCAGGGTTCCCGGGGGGAGCAGCCGGGGCAGCGCCGCGACCAGCATGGCCAGACCGGCGGCGAGCAGGACGAACCCGGTGCCGGACGCCGTACCGCCGGACTGTGTGAGTGCCGACGCGCCGTACTGCATGAGCGCCGCCCCGGCCGCGACGAGCAGCGCCCAGCCCAGCCGGCGCGCGATCGGGGAACGGGCGCCGGGCGACCGCCCCGGCACCGGCGCCCCCTCCGGAACCGCGCCCGATACCGGCTCCGTCATCGGCTGCGTCATCGGCGCCGAGGCCAGCCCGCGCCAGAGCAGCAGCGCCGCCGGGAGGAGGATCGCCGTCACCCCGATGAAGACCCAGCGCCAGCCCGCGTTCTCCACCACGACGCCGGTGATGGCGGGTCCCACCATCGAGGGCACCACCCAGGCGGTCGCGAAGATCGAGAACACCCGGGGATGAAGCTCCGCCGGGTAGGACCGCGAGACCAGCACGTACATCGAGACCTGCAGGATGCCCGCGCCGAAGCCCTGGACGAACCGGCCCGCGACGAACACGTCCATCGTGGGCGCCGCCCCGGCGACGACCAGCCCGGCGGCGAAGACCGCCACTCCTGTCCAGAGCGGCGCGACCGGCCCCCTGAGGTCGCCCCACCACCCGCCCAGCACCGTCGCGACCACCCCGGCCGCCAGCGCCCCGCTGAACGCCAGCCCGTACAGCGCGTGACCGTCCAGTTCGTCGGCCACGACCGGCATCGCGGTGGCCACCGCGAGGTATTCGAAGGCGGCCAGGGAGATGAGGGCCACCATCCCGACCGTCAGGGCACGGTGACTCCGGGCGAATATCCCGGCAGGAGGCTCGTCGGTCATCACGGTAGTCATGGGTCGACGGTACGGCCGGCGCGCGGTGGTGCGCATCGGGCTTTCGGATCAGCCCTTGGTCGTAGGACCGGCGTCCAGGACATGGGAGGCCAGGCCCCGCAGGAGCAGGGCGAGCCCGAACTCGAACCGGTCCGTCCCGTCGCCGTCCATCAGGTTGTCGACCTGGGCGACGATGTTGGGGAACCGGTCGGCGGGCAGGCTGCGGTAGAACGCACCGATCTGGCCGAAGAAGTCGCTCGCGAACCTCTCCGGCTCCATGCCGCTCTCACGCTGCCGGTTGATGTACAGGGAGTTCTCGTAGGCGTCCGAGCAGACGTACAGGCCGAGGCGGTCGATCATCAGGGCGGCCATCCTGGGCGGCACGCCCCCCGCGAGCATGATGGCCAGCTGCCCCTCGGCGACCCGCAGCGCGTTGAAACCGGTCGGGATGCTGGCGAGGCCGACCCTGGCGATGTCGGCGTGGGAGGAGAACACCCGGTAGGCGTCGAGGATGAGCTCCCTGATCTGCTCCAGCCAGCGCTCAGGCTCGGGCTCGGGCACGTGGATCTCGCTCATGACCCTGTCGTAGATCAGGTCGAGCAGCTCCTCCTTGTTCGCCACGTGGGCGTAGAGCGAGGCGGGACCGGTGCCGAGCTCCTGGGCGACACGGCGCATGCTCAGCGCCTCCAGCCCCTCGGCGTCGACGACGCGCAGCCCGGTGGTGACGATGAGATCCCTGCTCAGGACCGTTCGCGGAGCGCTCACCTTGCGGGTCTTGCGCCATGGCGGGGCGGGGATCTCGGTCACGCGCCGATCCTATACCGCGGCGGATCAGGGTCGCGAACACTGTACTTTCCGCGAACATCGTTCGTAAATCACGAACGGCGTACTTGACGCGAACGATGTTCGTTTATAAAACAGTGTTCGCGGCCAACGAACAGTGTTCTTCAGCCATCGAAGTTTCAGATCGGATCCCCCATGACACACACGGTCGAGACCGATTCCTCCCCCACCGGTGCGGAGCCGTACCGATGGCGCTGGGTCGCCCTCTTCGTGGTCCTCGCCGCCGAGGTGATGGACCTGATGGACGCCATGATCACGATCATCGCGGCGCCGTCCATCCAGAAGGAGCTGGGCGGCTCGTCGAGCATGATCCAGTGGCTCAGCGCCGGGTACACCCTGGCGATGGCCATCGGCCTCGTCACCGGGGGCCGCCTCGGCGACCTCTACGGGCGCAGGCGCATGTTCGTCGTCGGCGCCTTCGGCTTCACCCTGTTCTCCCTGCTGTGCGGCCTGGCCACCTCCCCCGAGATGCTGATCGGCGCGCGGGTGCTGCAGGGCCTGGCCGGGGCGGTGATGGTGCCGCAGGGCCTCGGCATCATCAAGGAGGTCTTCCCGCCCAAGGAGCTGGCCGCCGCGTTCGGCGCGTTCGGCCCGGTCATGGCGCTGTCGACGGTGGGGGGTCCCGTCCTCGCGGGCTGGCTCGTCGACGGCGACCTCTTCGGCACCGGATGGCGCATGATCTTCCTGATCAACCTGCCGATCGGCCTGATCGCCCTCCTCGGCGCGCTCCGCTACCTGCCCGCGTCGAAGACCTCGCACGCCTCGCGCCTGGACCTGACCGGCACCGGGCTCGTCTCGGCCGCCTCCTTCCTGCTGATCTTCCCCCTGGTGCAGGGCCGCGACCTCGACTGGCCCGCGTGGACCTTCGCCCTGATGGCCGCCTCGATCCCGGTCTTCGCGCTCTTCTGCCTGCACCAGTACCGCAAGGAGCGCGCGGGTGGCGACCCGCTGGTGGTGATGAGCCTGTTCCGCAAGCGCTCCTTCACCGGCGGTCTGATCACCGGCCTCGTCTTCTTCTCCGGGATGGTCGGCTTCTCCCTGGTGTTCGGGCTCTACACCCAGATCGCCCTGGGCTACGACCCGCTGAAGGCGGGGCTCGCGGGCCTGCCGAACGCCATCGGCACCCTGATCGGCTTCGTCCTCGTCAACGCCTCGGGACTGGCGCGGAAGGTGGGGCGCAGGCTGATCCACATCGGCGCGGTCGCGATGGCCGGGGGCGTCACGGGGGTCGCCCTCACCCTGAACATCGCCGGCATGGGCGTCACCCCGTGGCAGCTCGCCCCCGCCCTGCTGCTCACCGGTGCCGGGATGAGCCTGATCATGGCGCCGTTCTTCGACATCGTGCTGGCCGGGGTGGAGCCCCACGAGTCCGGCTCGGCCTCCGGCACCCTCACCGCCGTCCAGCAACTCGGCGGCGCCCTGGGTACGGCGGCGATCGGGACACTCTTCTTCGGCCTCGTCAAGCAGGGCCGGAGCCTGGAGGACGCGATGCTGCTCACGATCTGGGTCGAGGTGGGCCTGCTCGCCGTCACCTTCGCGACCGCCTTCCTGCTCCCCCGGCGGGCACGGGCCGAGCAGGAAATCGCACACTGACCTGCTCCCCGGCGGGCGCGGGCCGATCAGGAGGCCGCCCGCTGACCTGCTCCCCGGCGGACATGGCCGATCAGGAGGCCGCACCCTGACACCCACCGGTGAGAGGGCGGCCCGTCACGGGCCGCCCTCTCACGGCGTCCCGGGCCGCGCGGGAAAAAATATTAACGACCGATCGTTCATATTGTTTGCTAGAGTTTCCAGACATGATCGACGGACGGCTCCAGCGCGGAGAGCGCACTCGTCAGGCGGTGCTCGACGCCGCCGTCCGGCTCGCCTCGGTCGAGGGGCTCGACGGCCTGTCGCTCGCCCGGCTGACCGCGACACTCAGCGTGAGCAAGTCCGGACTTTTCACTCATTGGCCTGACAAACAAGCGCTCCAACTCGCGATCGTGGAGCACGCCCGGCGGCAGTGGATCGAGCACATCATCGCGCCGGCCCTGCGTGCCCCCCGCGGGGTGCGCAGGCTGTGGGCCCTGCACGAGCACCGCCTCGCCTTCTACCGGTCGGGGCGGCTGCCCGGCGGCTGCTTCTTCCGTGCCGTCGACGGCGAGTTCGACGACCGCCCCGGCCCGGTCCACGACGCCATCGCCGACGCCATCGGCAGCTGGATGGACCTGCTGGACCGGCTCAGCGAGCTCGCCGTCGAGCTGGGCGACCTGCGGCCCGGCACCGACCCCGCCCAGCTCGCCTTCGAGATCGAGGCGATCGGCTCGGCCGTGGTCGTCCACACCCACCTGCTCAAACGCGATCAGAGCTACCGGTTCGCCCGCACCGCCATCCTCGAACAGCTCCGCTTCCTCGCGACCGATCCCGGCATCCTCCCGGAGGAATGACTTGACGACCACCCTGCGAAGCGGGCACATCCAGCCCGTCCAGATCCACTTCGACGACCTCGACGCGATGGGTGTCGTCCACAACGCCCGGTACGTCCTGCTTCTCGAACGAGCCCTGTCCGGCTACTGGGCCGAGCGGGGCTGGCCCTTCGACCCCGCCCTGCCACACTTCGCCGACATCTTCTTCGTCGTACGCGAGTTCTCCATCACGTACCACGTGCCGATCAGCACCGTGGGCGAGGCCGCGGTGCACTTCTGGCTGGACCACATGGGCACCACCAGCGTGGTGTACGGCTTCCGCGTGCTGTCGGCCGACCACACCGTCGTGCACGCCGAGGGACGCCGGGTCCAGGTCAGGCTCGACCCGGCCACACTCCGGCCGAGCCCGATGAGCGAACCCCTGCGTGACTCCCTCAGACAACTGCTGGCCGTCACCCTCTGAGCGCGCCACAAGCCATCGCGAACCGCCACAAGCCGCCACGAGCCGCCGCCGGGCCGTCGTGACACGCGGCCGGACTCTGACGGCATCGGCGAGCACCCTGAGGATGCGATCACCGGCGTCCCGGCGAGGGCGGGCCCCCGTGGCCCTGCCGCCCTCGCCGGGACGGGATCAGGTGGCGGTGCGCTCCAGCCTGCGCTCGGCCCACTGGCCGATGTCACGGCGCTCGATCGCCGCGGCCATCAGGTCGGGGAAGGCGTCGGGAGTGCAGGCGAAGGCGGGCACCCCCATGGCCGCGAGCGCCGCGGCGTTGTCGTGGTCGTAGAAGGGCGCGCCCTCGTCGGAGAGCGCGAGCAGCACGATCACCTGGACACCGGCCGCGGTCATCTGGGCGACCCTGCGGAGCATCTCCTCCCGCACACCGCCCTCGTAGAGGTCGCTGATCAGGATGAAGATCGAGTCGTTGGGGCGGGTGATGAGGCCCTGGCTGTAGGCGATGGCCCGGTTGATGTCGGTGCCGCCGCCGAGCTGGGTGCCGAACAGCAGCTCCACCGGGTCGTGGAGCTGGTCGGTGAGGTCGACGACCGCCGTGTCGAAGACGACCAGCGAGGTCCTCAGCGAGCTCATCGAGGCGAGCACCGCGCCGAAGACGCTGGAGTAGACGACGGAGGCGGCCATCGACCCGCTCTGGTCGATGCAGAGCACGACCTCGCGCTGGACCGCCCGCTGCCGCCTGCCGTATCCGACCAGCCTGGACGGGATCACCGTGTTGCGCTCGGGCAGGTAGTTCTTCAGGTTGGCCCGGATCGTGCGGTCCCAGTCGATGTCGGCGACCCGCTTGGGCCGGTGGGTCCTGGCCGAGCGGTCCAGGGCACCGGTCACGGCGGCCTTCGTCTTCTGCACGAGTTTGCGCTCCAGCTCGGAGACGACCTTGCGCACCAGCGCCCGGGCCGACTCGCGCGCCTTCTCGGGCATCACCCGGTTGAGCGACAGGAGCGTGCCGACCATGTGGACGTCCGGCTCGACCGCGTCCAGCATCTCCGGCTCCATCAGCAACCGGGTCAGGTTCAGCCGCTCGACGGCGTCCTTCTGCATGACCTGGACGACGGTCGAGGGGAAATAGGAGCGGATGTCGCCCAGCCAGCGCGCCACCCTGGGCGCGGAGGCGCCCAGGCCCGCGTTCCGCTCGGCGGAGCCCTCGCGGCCGTTGTACAGCGCGGCCAGCGCGGCGTCCATCTGGGCGTCGGTCCCGGTGAGCGAGCACCCGGTGCCGTCGGCGTCTCCGCCCAGGACCATCCGCCAGCGGCGGAGTCTCTCATCCATCGGCGCTGCCCGTCCTTCCGTGAATCGTCGGCTCCGCGATCGTCGGCCCCAGAATCGTCAGCACGGTCCGTACGGCCGCCGCCGCGCGCTCGTCGTCGAAGTCCTCCGCGTCCGGCGCCGGGCCGCCGGTGCCCGCCCCCAGGGAACGGACACGGGCGCCGATCGAACGCCGCTCCGGCGCGGCGAAGGCGCCGAACGTCCTGCGGAGCAGGGGCAGCACGTCGACGAAGGTCTCCGGGGCGAGCCCGGTGAGCCACTCGTCGACCAGCCCGAGCAGCCGGGGGTCGTGCACGAGCAGCAGCCCGCCCCCGGACAGGAACCCCTCGATCCAGGCGGCCGCCCTCGCCGGTGGGTGCCCCGCCGACATCGCCCGCGACATCCGCCGTCCCACCTCGGCCGTGTCGAGGTCGGCGGCGTCCAGCAGGATCCTGGTGAGCCGTCCCTCGATGAGCCCGTGCAGGTCGGCACGGCCGGAGGCCCCGCGCAGCGCCACCAGCCACCGCCCCTGCGGCGTCTCCTCCCCGGAACCGGCCGGACCTGCCGGACCGGCCGGGGCCCGCGAGTCGTCGGCGCCCGCTCCCTCGGACCCGTCGTCCTTCCCGGAGCCTCCGGGGGCACGGGAACCGTCAGGACGGGCGGGCCCGGTGTCGAGCAGGGCGACGGCCGCGTGGACGGCGTCGACGTGGCGGTTCAGGTCGCGGGCGGCGTCGTCGTCGAGACCGGTGACGGCCCCGCCGAGGCCGACGCAGATCCTGGTGAGCATGGCCTCGACGATGGTGGCCAGGCCGGTGGCGGGGGTGCCGCGCACGTCGCCGTAGCGCTGGGCGCGGACCATCGCGGGGAGCGCGGCCATCAGGTGCGTGACGTCACCGTCGAGCGCGGCCCGCTCCGACAGGGCGTCGAGCACGTGCGGCAGCGCCTCCGGCAGGTCGGCGAGCAGGCAGCGCTCCACCAGGCCGGTGAGCCCGGCCAGCGTGACACCACCGGACGCACCGCCACCGGACATGCCGCCGGGTCCACCGGCCCCGCCCGGCCCGCTCCCTCCGGGACCGGACGCCCCCGGTCCTCCTCCGGGACCGGACGCCCGGCCCCGGGCGGTCTGATCGGGCGCCCCTCCCCCGTCGGCGAGGTCGCGGACGCGGGCGGCGGCCGCCGCGGGGACGGTCGTGCCCCAGGCGCTCGCCTCGATCAGGTCGATGTCGAACTCGGGCCGCCAGGCGAGCGACCACGACTCGCGGAAGGTGCCCTTGCCCCGGCTCTCCTGGGGCGTGCCCCAGGAGACGCCGAGCAGGCGCAGCCGGTGCAGCAGCCTGCTGCGCTCCAGGTCGAGAGGTTTGCGCAGGTCGAGGTCGTACTCCCGGTCGAGCGCCTCGGGTTTGAGCTTCACCCGCCGCTGCTCCTCGCGCAGGTGGCGCTGGAGAGGGACCATCGGGGTGGCGTCGGGCACCTGGCCGAGCCGCTCCCCCACGACCATGCGTCGCTGGATCAGCTCCACCGGCAGGTCGTCGCCCTCGCACAGCACCGCCCTGACCGCCTCGGTGACCTCCGCCAGCCCGGCCAGCGGCCGTCCCCTGAGCACGGCCAGACTCTCCGCGAGCCGTACCGCCTCGATGACGTGCGCGGAGGAGACCGGCAGGTCCTCCTCGCGGAGCACCCCGGCCGCCCCGGTCAGCCACCGCTCGACCGGCCGGTCGGGGGAGGCGAACAGGTGGTGGTACCAGCCCGGGGAGGTCACTCCCGCGCCGTACCCGCTCCAGGCCGCGAGCCGCCCATACGTCCACGGCACCCAGGTGATCTCGGCCTTGACCTTGGGCAGCCCTCTGAGCAGCGCGTCGTCGGCCTTCACGGTGGGCAGCCCGGCCCCCCACGGCGCGCCCTCGCGCGCCGTGCCCGCCAGCGCGGGGACGTGCCAGGCCCCGCAGACCACGACGATCCGCTCGAACCCGTCCTTGACCGCCCTGCGGATCGTGCGCCGCATGAACGCCTCGCGCCGCGCCTCGTACTCGTCGGCGACGTGCCCCTCGCGGACGGCCTCCATCGCCTGGGCGATCATGTGGAACGGGGTGTCGCCCCGGTGCTCGACCGCGTCCTCCCACCACCGCTCCGGGTCGTCGTATCCGGCGGCGCGGGCGAGAGCCCCGATCGGATCGATCCGTACGGCCTCCGGAGCGGCATCGTCCGGCTCGCCGTCCTCCTGACCGTCGGCTCTCTCACCGTCGGTCGCCCCACCCGGGGAGCCGGGGGCCTTCGCGTCCGGCCCCCGCTCCCCGGCGCCCTGCGGCGCCTCCCCCTCGCGGGGGCCCGCGGGTCCGGTGTCACCGGTCTCCCCCGGCTCGGCGTGACCGCTCGCGCCGGGCCGGACGGCGAGGCTGTGCACGGCCGGCAGGTCACAGAACCGGACCGGGACGCCCGCCGCGACGGCGTGGCGGATCGCCTGCCACTCGGGCGAGAACACCGCGAACGGCCAGAACGCGGCCGTGGACGGCTCGCCCGGCACGTGGGCGAGCAACGCGACCGGCGGCTGGAGGTCGGGGTCACGGGCCAGCGTGACCAGCTCGTCGGCCTCGGGCGGGCCCTCGATGAGCACGACGTCCGGCTTGAGACGGTCGAGCTCGTCGCGCAGGGACCGCGCCGACCCCGGGCCGTGGTGCCGGATGCCCAGCACGGAGACGCTCATCCGAGCCCCCCGCCCGGCGGGGAGGCGAGAGCCGGGAACGCGGAAACCGGGAGCGCGGGGGCCGGAAAAGGAGAGACCGGGAGCGCGGGCACCGAGAGCGCGGGGGGCGCGGGCACGGGGACCCGGAGCGCGGAAACCGGGAGCGCGGGGGCCGGGAACGCGGGAGCCGCGAGCACGGGAGCCGGGAACGTGCCCGTCCCGGGGAGCGCCGCCTCAGCCCGCGTCACGGCAGGCCCGGTAGAAGTCGCGCCAGTCCTGGCGCTCGCGCACCACGGTCTCCAGGTATTCGCGCCAGACGACGCGGTCGGAGACCGGGTCCTGGATCACGGCGCCGGCGATGCCGGCCGCCACGTCGGAGGGGCGGAGCACCCCGTCGCCGAAGTGCGCGGCCAGGGCGATGCCGTTGGTGAGGACGGAGATGGCCTCGGCGGTGCTGAGCGTCCCGCTGGGGGACTTGACCTTGGTGCGGCCGTCCTCGGTGACGCCGGTGCGCAGCTCCCTGAAGACCGTGACGACGCGGCGGATCTCCTCCAGGCCGGTGAGGGTCTCGGGCAGCTCCAGGGAGCGGCCGAGCTGGCCGACCCGCCGGGAGACGATGTCGACCTCCTCCTCCGCGGTGGCGGGGACCGGCAGCACGACGGTGTTGAACCGGCGGCGCAGCGCGCTCGACAGGTCGTTGACGCCGCGGTCGCGGTCGTTCGCGGTGGCGATGATGTTGAAACCGCGGGCGGCCTGGACCTCCCGGTTGAGCTCGGGGATCGGCAGCGTCTTCTCCGACAGCACGGTGATCAGCGCGTCCTGGACGTCGGAGGGCATGCGGGTCAGCTCCTCCACGCGGGCGAGCCGCCCCTCGGCCATCGCCCGCATCACCGGGCTCGGCGTGAGCGCCTCCATGGACGGGCCCTCGGCCAGCAGCCTGGCGTAGTTCCAGCCGTAGCGGACGGCCTCCTCCGCGGTGCCGGCCGTTCCCTGCACCAGGAGGGTGGAGTCACCGCTGATCGCGGCGGCCAGGTGCTCGGACAGCCAGGTCTTCGCGGTGCCGGGCACCCCGAGCAGCAGCAGCGCGCGGTCGGTGGCGAGCGTCGCCACGGCCACCTCGACGATGCGCCGCGGCCCGATGTACTTGGGGGTGATCTGGTCACCGTCGCCGAGGACGTAGGTCGTCACCGCCCAGGGCGACAGCTTCCAGCCCGGCGGGCGGGCGCGGTCGTCGCCCTTGGCCAGGATCGCCAGCTCCTCGGCGTACTGGTCTTCGGCGTGGGCCCGCAGAACCGTTGTCACTACGTGAGCTCCTTCAACATGTCGTCACGGAAACGCAGGAGGGCGGCGACCTCCTGGATGGACGGCTCCGGCGAGAGCCGGCCGGCCATGCCGTGCAGGGTGGGGTCGATGCGTTCACCGGCGAGCCTGGCCAGCTCCCCGAGGTTCCACGGCTGGGTGCCGGAGACGTCGATGATCTTCTGGAGGACGGCCCTGGCGAGGGTGGGCCCCCAGGGGGCCGCGGCCCCGCCGAGAACCATGATCAGCTGACCGTCCAGGCCGTGCCGCCGGACGAAGTCGGCCGCGACGATCTCCTGCTTGTCGCGGGGCAGCGCGGCGAGCAGGTCGGCGAGCGGATCCCAGGCGAAGAGCTCCAGCGCCCACTCCGGGTCGCCCTGGAGGACGGAGGCCCTCACCCAGCCGGACATGATCTCGCGGCTCCAGTCGACGATCTTCATCCGGACCAGGTCGCGGGGCGGCCGTCCGAGCAGCCGGGGCCAGACGCCGAGCGGGGTGCGGGCCACGATCTGCTGCAGCCACCAGCTCCGCTCGCCGATCCCCCGGGGCGCCTTGGCCCGGACGCCGTCGCGCTCCATGGCGCTGTCGCAGGCCACCGGCGGGTCGACGTGGATCTCGCCGTCGACGACGGTGACGTACCGGGCGGCCCGCTCGGCCATGCGCAGGGCCAGGCGCGATCCGGGGAGCCGGGTGAGCAGGTCGGCGGCCTGGTGGCGGACCTCGCGGCGGCGGTCGTCGAGCGCGGCCTCCAGGAACGGCTCGTCGCCGGGTGAGAGCCCGGTGCCGAGAACCTCCAGGAACGCCGCCCTGTCGTCGGGGGTCTCCTTCTCCCAGGTGGCGGCGAGCAGCTCCCTCGCCCTGGCCGGGTCGGCCGCCCGCAGCGCCCCCAGGTGGACGCGGCGGTCGCCGGAGGTGCCGAACTCCCAGACCTGGGAGGTCCCGCCGGAGCCGGTGGCGGCGACCCCGGTGACCTCCTCCAGCAGGAAGCCCCACGCCGGGTTCAGACCGGCGAGCCAGCGTCCCCGGTTTCCGGCGAGGACTCCGAGGTGCGGGCGGATCGACCGGTCCTTGGCCGCGTGGTCGAGAAGCTCGGGCAGCAGGTGCGGCGAGAGGCGGTATCCGCGCGCGGCCGCGGTCTCCAGCCACTCGGCGAGCAGTCTCGGCTGCTCGCCACCGAGGATGCGGGCGAGCCGGTCGCCCGCGGCGCGCGAGACCGCGGGCTGCTCCTCGGGCGGGGCGGCGGCCGTCGGCTCACCCGGGCCGACCGGCCGCCGCCCCGCGCGCATCCGCAGCGTGTGCACGGCCGCGCGCCCGAGCAGCTCGACCTCGCTCGCCCCCTGACCGGGCAGGGGGCGCCGGTCGGTCCCGACGAGCGCGGTGGACACCAGGTCCTCCCATTCGGCGGAGGTGCTCACAGGACGATCACCCTGCCTTCCTCGTCCCAGGTCGTGAGGGGACGCAGCCCCCTCGGGGTCCATTCGGCGGCCACGGTCAGCGGGTGGCCCCCCGAGGTGGCGACCAGCCGCCACGGGGTGCCCACCGACGGGTGGAGCGGCAGCCCGCCGGAGGGCCCGGCCAGGAGCCGCGAACCGCTCCCCGCGGGGGTCACCCCCTCCAGCACGAGCGGCCAGGAGTCGAGCCAGGGGTCACCCGCCAGGGCCTCGGCGATCTCGTCGAGGGCCTGCTCGACGGTCGAACCGGGCGGCGGACCGGCCGGGGCGACACGGGGACGGGCGACGTCGTCGTCGGCGCGTTCGTCCCGAACGGCGCCGGCACGCTCGCCACGGACGTCGTCGACGGCATCGAGGGGGTCGAGGGGGTCGAGGGGGTCGAGGGGGTCGTCGCCGAGGCGTTCGTCCCCGGCGGGATCGCCGGGAACGGGGTCGTGAGGAGCGGCACCGGGCTGGACCGCACCGCCGCGAGCGGAATCGTGACGGGCGGCGACCACCGCGCGCAGCGGAGCCGAGCCGGGATAGAACGCCAGGTCGGCGTCGATGGTCGTGCCGGTGACGAGCGAGGCGTCGAGAGCCTGCCCGACCGGGGCGAACGAGAGCACCAGGGCCGCCCGGCCCGTCGCGCGCCCGCGAAGCCAGACCCGGCGCGCGATCAGCCGGTCGTGCTCCTCGTCGCGGCGTCCCAGCACGTCCCACAGGTCGCGAACGCCGTCACGGGCGAGCACCTCCTCCTTCGTCACCGGGAAACCGATCCGGTCGCGCACCCTTTCGAGAAGCCCGGCGGGAGCCGTTTCCCGGAACACCCCCTCGTCAGGCGCCTCCCGGCCTCCCGCCGGGAGACCGGCACCCCCGGCGGCCTCCGCCGCCTCTCCCACGCCGCCGGGGCCGACGGGGTCGCCGGCACCGGCACTCCCGCCGTCTCCGGCACCGTCCGGGACGGAAAGACGGCGGTGGGCCACGCAGAGCAGGTGCAGCAGGGCGTACTCGCCGAGCAGGCGGGCGGGCCAGTCGTCGCCGTCCAGCACGGCGCCGAGGCGCGACAGCGAGCCCGCGACGGCGGGCGCCTGGGCGTCGACCAGGCGTTTGACCAGGTCGTCCCACTGGTCGTGGCGCCGTGACCCGGCGATGCCCTGCCTGACCTGGTCGGCGAGCCAGCGCTCCAGGTCCGACAGCCCCGCGGTCACCCGCCGCTCGCGCAGCGCGGCCCTGCGGCCGTCGGCGGCGCCGGGCTCGGCGGCTCCGGCCGCGCGGGCCGCCCCCGCCTGCGCGGCCTTGGCCGCGCGGCCGCGCCGCCCGTCGAGCCACTCGCCCACCCAGTCGGCGGGCTCCTCGGCGGCGGGAACACCGTCGGCCGACCACAGGAGCAGCAGGCCCAGAGCGTGTTTGCAGGGGAACTTCCTGCTGGGGCAGCTGCACCGGTAGGCGGGCTCGGACAGGTCGACACACGCCCGGTAGGGCTTGGAGCCGCTGCCCGCGCACTCGCCCCACACCGCGTCGGCGGTGGCTCCGGAGCCCGACCACTTGCCGGGGGAGGAGACGCCCTTGGCCGCTTTCTGGGACGAGGCGTCGGGCGCGAGCGCCAGCACCTGATCCCGGTTCCACCGTTCGATCACGGACCCGAACCTAGCCAACCCCTCCGACAAATCCGGGCCCGTCCGCAACGGCCGTCCCACGGCACGTCCCCCGGGAGCCGCGTCCTCGGAAGTCTCTAGAATCGGTGCGATGACGACTCCTTCGCGTCCTCCGCTCGCCGAGGCCCTCGACCTGCTGCCGCACCCCGAGGGCGGCTGGTTCCGCGAGACCTGGCGGACCTCCGTCGACCTCACCCCGCCCGGGTACGCCGGTACGCGGGCCACCGCCACCGGGATCCACTTCCTGCTGGAGCCCGGCGAGGAGTCGCGCCCGCACGTGGTCGCCTCCGACGAGGTGTGGTTCTGGCACCGGGGCGGCCCGCTGACGCTGGTCCTCGGCGGTCACGAGGGCCAGTCCTCGACCACCGTGACCCTGGGGCCGCTGGTGGAGGAGGGCCAGCTCCTCCAGGCACTGGTGCCCGGCGGCACCTGGCAGGCCGCCCGTCCCGCCGGGGACGAGGGCGTGCTGGTGAGCTGCGTCGTGTCCCCCGGTTTCGACTTCGCCGACTTCCGCATGGTCTGACGGACGGCGTGATGGTCTGACGGACGGCGTGCAGGACGGGCCACCGGAGGAGAACGGGCCGCCGGAAAAGTACGGACCGCTGGAAAAGTACGGCTACCGGGGAAGACGGCGCCAAAGCCCTCACCGACGATGTGACGGCCTCCCCCGGCGCGGGGAGAATGCGGGCACAGGTCCACATCGGGAGGTCGAAGGTGACCAGCGAGATCGTCTCCGTCATCGGCGGAAAAGAAACGTCCAACGGCGCGGCCTACGAGTCGGTCAACCCGGCTCGCGTGGACGAGGTGGTCGCGCGGGTCCGGCTCGCGGACGCGAGGGCGTTCTCCTCCGCGTGCCGCACGGCCGCCGGCGCGCAGCGGGAGTGGTCGCGGGTCCCCGCGCCCGTCAGGGGGCGGGTGATCGCCTCGATCGGCCGCCTGGTGGAGGCGAACGCCGAGGAACTGGCCCGCCTGGTCACCCGCGAGATCGGCAAGCCGTACGCCGAGGCGCTGGGTGAGGTGCGCGAGATCGTCGACACCTGCGACTTCTTCCTCGGCGAGGGCAGGCGGCTGTACGGGCAGACGGTCCCCTCGGAGATGCCGGACAAGAACCTGTTCACCTTCCGGGTCCCCGTGGGGGTGGCCGCGGTGATCACCGCGGGCAACTTCCCGGTCGCGGTGCCGTCGTGGTACCTCGTACCGGCGCTGCTGTGCGGCAACGCGGTGGTGTGGAAGCCCGCCGAGTACGCGGCGGCCTCCGCGCACGCGCTCTACCGGCTGTTCGTCGCGGCCGGGCTGCCCGACGGCGTGCTGAACCTGGTACTCGCCGACGGCCCCGCGACGTTCGAGGGCCTGGAGGCGGCGCTGGCCGAGGGCACGCTGCACAAGGTCGGGTTCACCGGGTCCACCGAGGTGGGCCGCCGCGTCGGCGAGCTGTGCGGGCGGCACCTGCAGTCGCCCTGCCTGGAGCTGGGCGGCAAGAACCCGATGGTGGTCATGCCCGACGCCGACCTCGACCTCGCCGTGGAGGGCGCGCTGTTCGCGGGCTTCGGCACCGCCGGGCAGCGGTGCACGTCGCTCGGCACGGTGATCGTGCACGAGAGCGTCCACGACGAGTTCCTCCGCCGGTACGAACGCGCCGTGGCCGGGGCCGCGATCGGAGACCCCGCGGGGGACGTGCTGTGCGGGCCGCTGCTCGACCGCAGGTTCGCCGAGCGCTACGAGGAGTATCTGGGCTGGATCCAGCCGCACCACACGGTCGTCTCCGGTCCCACCGGCCGCATCACCCCGGACAACCCGCGCGGCGACTTCACCGGGGAGGGCGGCCTGTACTACCACCCGGTGGTCGTGGACGGCGTCCGCCCCGGCGACCGGCTCTTCCTGGAGGAGACCTTCGGCCCCATCGTCGGCGTGACGTCCTTCGGCACGCTGGACGAGGCCGTCGACCTGGCCAACCTCCCCAGTTACGGGCTCTCCTCGTCCATCTACACCACCGACCCGGCGTCGGCCTTCCGCTTTCGCGAGGGCATCGGCGCGGGCATGGTCAGCGTCAACAACTCCACCTCCGGCGCGGAGGCGCACCTGCCCTTCGGCGGCAACGGCAAGTCGGGCAACGGCAGCCGCCAGTCGGGGATGTGGGTCCTCGACCAGTTCACCCGCTGGCAGGCGATGAACTGGGACCACTCGGGCAGGCTCCAGAAGGCCCAGATGGACGTCGCCGAGATCGTCCCCGACCTGGACTTCCGCCTCTGACACCCAAGAGGTCTCCGACATCCGAGACGCCCCCGGTGTCTCCGGCGTCCGGACGTCCATGACGCCGAGGTAGCGACCGGGGCCCGGCGGTCACGTCCGGGCGGCCGTGCTCTCTGGAACGAACTCCCGGGAGCACGGCCGCCCCGGGAGTCATCCGCGCCGGACGTCCTCACGGGCTCACCGGTTCAGTGGTGCGTCGCCACGTACTCGAAGACCTCGAAGCTGGTGAAGAGCACGAACGCGACCGCGAGGAGGGCGTAAAGCAGGACGGACTGCGGTGCGTGGCGCCGCGGCCGGGGCTCGGCGGGTGAGGATCCGGACTCCGCGTCGGGAACGAGGGGGAGTCCGGCACCGGAGGAAATCACCGGGGAGACCTCGGGGAACACCGGGAGCTGGGCGGAGGTGAGGCGGGGCCGCGCGCTCGGGGGGAAGACGCGGACGCCGTCGCAGCCGCAGGCGGGGCAGTTCGTCCCCGACCAGGGCGGCTGGACCATGACACCGGCCCGCAGCCAGAGCACGACGTCGTGCCCGTGCCCGTCGGTCAGGTGGCGGACGAGGTATTCCTCCTGCCACAGGTGCCCGCAGTGCGCGCACCCCAGCGGCCAGGTCTCGTGAGCACTGAACTCCTCGCGCACGAGGACCACCCCCATCGTGTCAACGAATATCCGACCTGAGTGTGAACCCGCCCTACCCGTCACAACAAGCGATGGAAAGGTGCGAAATCTGTTACGACCATATAGTGAGACGATTCTTCTTGAAATATGAGACTCGTGTTATGGTCCGACCAGCGTGACGACAACGAGGAGGACCTCATGACCGGCAAGGACGCCGTATACACGCACGGGCACCACGAGTCCGTGCTCAGATCCCACAGATGGCGTACGGCGGAGAACTCGGCGGCCCACCTGCTGCCGCACCTGAGGCCGGGCATGACGCTGCTGGACGTGGGCTGCGGGCCGGGCACCATCACCGCCGACCTGGCGGAGCGGATCGCGCCCGGCGCGGTCACCGCGGTCGAGATCACCGAGGAGGCGCTGGGGCTGGCCCGCGCGGAGGCGGCGCGGCGCGGGCGCTCCGACATCACGTTCGCCGTGGCGGACGTGCACGCGCTGGAGTTCCCCGACGACACCTTCGACGTCGTCCACGCCCACCAGGTGCTGCAGCACGTCGGCGACCCGGTCCGGGCGCTGCGCGAGATGCGGCGGGTCTGCAGGCCGGGCGGGATCGTCGCGGTGCGCGACAGCGACTACTCCGCGTTCGCCTGGTTCCCCGAGAGGCCCGAGCTGGACGAGTGGATGGACCTGTACCAGAAGGTGGCGAGGGCCAACGGCGGCGAGCCCGACGCGGGGCGGCGGCTGCTGTCGTGGGCGCACGCGGCGGGGTTCACCGACGTCTCGGCCACCTCCTCGACCTGGTGCTTCGCCACCCCCGACGACCGCGCGTGGTGGGGCGGCATGTGGGCCGAGCGGATCCTGAAGTCCGACATGGCCGGCCAGGCGCTCGCCTCGGGCGCCGCCGTCCCGGAGGACCTGCGCCGCGTCTCGGAGGGCTGGCGGGCCTGGGCCGGGGAGCCGGACGGCTGGCTGTCGCTGCTCCACGGCGAGCTGGTCTGCCACGCCTGAGGGTCGGGCGAATCCCAGGACCTCCACAGAACTCCGGAGCCTCCGGGCCTCCACGCCTTGAGGGGAAGGACACGGGAACGGCTCGGGGCGCCTCCGGCGGAGGCGCCCCGAGGGAGGGTCAGGGTTGCTGGGTGATCTTGACGTCGTCGACCCCGGCCTCGACCAGGGAGGCGCCGGAGGCGTCACCGGCCTCGATCAGGATGCGGACGCTCTGTCCCGCGAAGGCGGAGAGGTCGGCCGTGGCCACGGCCCAGGCCCCGTTGCGGTTGGAGGCCGCGCCGAGCTGCTGGAACACCTGGGTGGTGGTGGAGCCGACGACCTTCACCCGGAAGAAGTCGGCGCTGGAGGCGTTGGAGCCGTGCGCCAGATACCACGACAGCGACAGGTTCAGCGTCCCGGTCGACGGCAGGGTGATGGCCGGTGACCGGATGCTGGTGATGCCTCCGTCGATGTCGTAGTCGCCCGCCGCGGCGCCCGCGAGCCTGCCGGTGACCAGGTCGTTGCTGCCGCTCACGGTGGTGCCGAGCTGCTTGGCGCCGCTGGAGGTGGTGGCCTCGGGGTCACCGCGCTCCCACAGGCCGGAGGTGGCGGTGTCGGTGCCGGACGGGTTGGTCGTCCAGCCGGTCGCCGTCTCGAAGGTGTCGGAGTAGACCGTCACCGGCGGGGTGCCGGTGCCGCAGTACTGCGACTCCTTGCCGATGATCCGGTAGACGCAGTCGGAGTACTCCAGGAAGCGCAGCGTCGCCTCCCGGTTGCGGGTGGTCTGCGGGACGATCTGCTCGTCAGGGGGGTAGAAGCCCGGCGAGGAGCCGACCGGGTACATCTCGATGGTGTAGCTGAAGATCTTGTAGACGCCCCACAGCCAGTCGTCGATCGTGCCGTCGGTGATGTAGAGGTCGCTGGCCTGCTGGGGGGTGTAGTTGTTGGTGGAGGCCATGTTCTGGCCCAGGGTCGCGTGGGCGTCGCGGTCGTCCTGGGTCAGGCCGGGGCCGGTGTCGTTGAAGGTGTAGCCGTACGGCCACAGGATCAGCTCGCCGTAGGTGTGCCAGTCGATGTGCGCCTTGATCTGCTGCACGCCGCCGACGACCCGGCTGCGCACCCAGTTGGACACCGCCCTCACCTCGGGGGCCGACTCGGCGGCCGAACCCCGGTAGGTCTCGCTGGAGGTGGTGCCGGAGGAGCCGCCGCAGCAGCCCCAGTTGTAGCCCCAGTTGCGGTTGAGGTCGGTGCCCACGGCCGAGGAGCCGGAGTTGGGCTGGCGGTTCTTGCGCCAGGAACGGTAGGAGCCCGTGGCGATGTCGTACTCGCCGCCGTCGGGGTTGAGATCCGGCATGATCCAGATCTCGCGGCCGTTGACCAGGTTGGCGATGCGGCTGTCGGTGGCGTACCCGTCGGTGAACAGGTTGAGCAGATAGATCGCCATCTCGACGGTCAGGTGCTCGCGGGCGTGCTGGTGGTGGGTGAACAGCACCTCGGGTTCGTTCTCGTCCGTGGCGACGTTGTCACTGATCTTGACGGCGATCAGGTCGCGTCCCTCGTACGAGGTGCCGTAGCTGATCTTGCGGGCGATCGTCGGGTGGTCGGCGACGATCTGGTTCACCGCGGCGGTCATCTCGGCGTAGTTGTGGTAGCCGGAGTCCGCCGACGGGAAGTCGGAGCGCCGCTCCGGCCCGGTCGGGAATAACGACCTGGGGATCCTCGTGACGGTGTAGCCGAGTTTCTTGATCTCGGCGACCTCCGTCTCGCTGGCGGTGATCACGACCGAGTCGGGGTCGACCTGGTCGATCGCGGCGCCGGTGGCGGCCACCGCGCTTCGCTGCTGGGCGGTGCTCGGTCCCTGGACCTTGTACTGGCTGTTCGGCTGTGGCTCGGCCGAGGCTCCCGCCCCGGTCACGCCGAGACACAACAGCGCCAGGGCGGCGAACACCACGATCAGACGGCGTCTCACCTGCGTCCTCCTCAGACACGCACTCTAGGGTTTTGTCGCGTGCCTCCACCGAGAGTCAAACAACGGCGTTGATTAGCAAAGGCCCAAATTTTGCGGGCGCGAGGAGTCGGTTCGGCGGCCGGACGGAAGCGGGGCGGCAGCGGGACCGGATTCAGAAACCGATCTCGAACCAGAGCGTCCTGGATCCCTCGGGGGCGTCGTCCTGGATGCCCCAGCTGTCGGCGAGCAGGTCCACCAGGAACATGCCCCGCCCGCCCTCCGCCTCCGGGTCGTTGCGCACGTGCGGCGCCGACGCTCCGGACCCGGCGTCGCAGACCTCGACCAGCACCGCGGCCGATCCCACCGCCACCGTCATCGCGACCTCGCCGCCCTCTCCGGAACCGGAGTGGAGCACCGAGTTCGTCACCACCTCGCTCACCAGGAGGACGACGTCGTCGGACGCGGGATGCCCCTCACCGAGGAGCTCCCTGACCCGGCTCCGCGCCACCGACACCGACTCCGGAACCCCTTTGAGGGTCACCGTTGATCGAGGTGAGACGGCCCGCCGTCCGGTCGTCATGATTGACCTCACTCCCTGACACGCATATTCCATGCACATCGCCCTGTGAGATGGCACACTCACTCACGGTGAACTGTTCTATCAAGGACTGCAATACCTCATGTTGGGATTCCGCAGATTTGCTATCAAAGGACGGAGGGAGGTAGATGCGTGGCTTCTCGACGCAGCCCCACGGCCCGTCATCGCCGTCTGATGGCTGAGCTGAGCCGTCTGCGAAAGGACAGCGGGCTGACCCGGCTGGAGGTGGCCGAGCGGATCGGCTCCACCGACACCACCGTCTGGAGGTACGAGACGGGCCTGTCCCGGCCTCGCCCCTCGGACGTGTCGGCCCTCACCGATGTGTACGGCGTGACCGGGGAGGCTCGAGACTCCCTGATCCAGATGGCCGTCGAAGCCAGGAGGCGGGGCTGGTGGCACCCCCACCGCGAGACCCTGAAACCCGGTTTCGACTCCTACATCGGGCTCGAGGCGGAGGCGTCGCTCGTGCGCTCGTACGAGCCGCTCGTCGTCCCCGGCCTGATGCAGACCGAACCGTACGCACGTGCGGTGACCAAGGCGACCTCAGTAGTGCAGATCCCCTCCAAGGTCGAGGAGACGGTCTCCGTGCGCATCTCGCGTCAGCGGTTGCTGCACGGGCCCGGTGACCCGATCCACCTCGTCGCCGTGCTCGACGAAGCGGTGATCCGGCGCCGGATCGGCGGACGCGACATCATGTCGGAGCAGCTGGAGCACCTCGTCCACCTCGGCGGGCTGCCCAACGTGGAGATACGGGTCGTCCCGTTCTCCGCGGGTGCCCACCCCGCGATGGACGGCCAGTTCTGCCTGCTCAGCTTCCCCGAGCCCGAGGCTCCCGACCTGCTCTACCTGGAGCAGGCCGCGAGCGGGAACGTGCCGGACGACCCCGAGCAAGTCAGCCGATACGCCTCCATGTTCGAGAGCCTCTGCGCCATGGCTCTCAGCCAGGAGGCGTCGGCGGCCTTCATCGCCCAGATGGCGAGAAGGTTTTCCTCCCCCTAGCTGTAGAAGGAAGAAAAAGTGCGAGGGTCCACGATGGATCTGTCCGGCGCCCAGTGGCGCAAGAGCGGCCGCAGCACCAACGGAGGCAACTGCGTGGAGGTGGCGGTCGTCCCCGGTGACCCTGTGGTCGCCGGGCACAAGGCGGACGCCGACCAGCTGTATCTCGTCCGCGACTCCAAGGATCCGGCAGGCCCGGCGCTGGCGTTCACCCGGAGCGAGTGGGACGCCTTCGTCGGCGGCGTGAAGGACGGCGAGTTCGACTGACGGACCTCCGGGGAGACCAGCCTCACGGTCTCCCCGGAACCTCCGACCACAGCCCGCCCGCGGCCCCGGCCCGGCGGGCTGTGCTCGTCATCCGTCCGTCACTCGTCGTGCGCTACTCGTCGCCCGTCACTCGTCATCCGTCATCCGCCCGTCACTCGTCGTGCGTTACTCGTATCAGTCATCAGTCATCCATCTCGTCTCTCGGCGCCTCGCGCCCGCAGGGGGACCTCAGCGCGGGGGGCGTTCGTCGTTGCCGTTGTAGCCGAGGATCCGCATCGCGACCTCGGGGTCCATCGCCGCGGCGAGCAGCTGGGCTCGTTCCACGGCGCTGTCCCGCTGGGCCTCGGCCCTGGCCTTGGCCGCCTGCGCCCCCCGGGTGACCGCCGCCACGATGGCCGCCCCCACGATCGCCGCCAGCACGGCGACGAACACCACCGCGAGCGTGCCGGAATCCGGAGAGCCCGCCCCGCTCATCGTGACCGTCCCGCCGTTGAACACGTAGGTGCCCAGCGCCGTGAAGGCCGCCAGCGCGGCCAGGCTGGCCGCGATCACGAACACCGTCCGCAGTTTCCCGCCGCGCGCCGCGGGGGCGGGCGGCGGTGGGGGCGGTGGTGACGGGCGGCGCGCCGGGGCGTCGTCGCCCCAGGGCACGAAGTCGGGTTCGCTCCCGGCCACCGGGAACGCGGCGGCCGGCACCGTGCCCGCCAGCGTGTTCGGCATCGTGCCGGGCACCGCGGAACCGTTGCCGTTGCCCGTGAGCACCGCGCCGTGGATGACCGCGGCGGGTTCGAGCCGGGGCAGCGCAGGCGGGACGGGCAGGGCGCGCGCCACGTGGCTGTGCTCGCGGTGCGCCCGCGCCGCCTCCAGGTGATACTCCTCGATCTCCTCGTAGAAGCCCTCCGAGGCGTAGACGGAGCCGTCGATCAGCGGCCCCCGCCTGCGTTCCAGGATCGCGACCACGTCGTCACCGTTAAGCGTCTTGTGCGCCTCCAGCGCGTGCGCCAGGCACAGGACGTCCCGCCGGTGCTCGCGCAGCAGTTCCTCGGTCCGGTCGAGCAGGCCCACCAGGTTGAACTCGATGCGCTCGCCCAGCACGTCGGGAGCGAGCGGCTGGCTACCGCCCGGCGCCTTGGTGAACCCGATGCCCCCGCCACCGGGCTTGGGCATCGACTTGCCGCCCAAGATCTCCAGCTCCTGGAGCGCGGGCACCGAGGTCACCCCGCGGCCCATGCCCCAGTGCGCCTCCATCAGCGCGGTGAGGTACGTCGCGGAGAACAGGTCGCCGGAGACACCGGAGGAGTTGTCCTCGCCGAAGAACATCCGCTCCCCCGCCAGGGAGGCGAGCGAGACCATGATGTCGGCCTCGTGCTCGGACTTCCAGCGGGTGAACTGGTCCTCGGGCTTGATGCTCGCGACCATGCCGAGGTAGTCGGCCCCCTTCTCGATCGTGGCGATGTCGATCTCGAGGTGGTAGCGGGTGCGGTACGCCGCCACGGCGTGGCAGGCCTCGTGCACGGCCACCGCGTGCCGCTCGCGCTCGATGTACTCCACGTCCTCGGGCGGCCCGAGCTGCTTGAGCCGCTTGGCGCGGGTCACGTCCGACCAGGTGATGACCTCCCGGCCGTCGCGGATCGCGGTGATCAGCGACTCGTTCACCAGGTCCTTGATCGTGGCGCCGGTGGCGTAGGGCGTGATCGTCGCCAGCTTGTCCAGCTGCGCGTCGGTCAGCTCGTGGTCGACCTTGTCGAAGTAGCCGCGGTAGGTGCGGACCCGGCCCGCCTTCGACGGGTAGCCCACCTTGTAGATGCGGTCGATACGGCCCGGCCGCAACAGCGCCTCGTCCAGCGAGTTGGGCATGTTGGTGGCCATCATGACCAGGATCCGGTACTTCGGCGGCGGCTTGGGCCGCATGCCGAAGAGCCTTCGCACGTGCCGGTTGACGATGCCCCTCGGCTTCTTCAGGCCGGACAGCTCGGTGAGCAGCGCCTGCAGCGTGCCCGGGTCGCCGCCGCCCCCGCCCATGCCGCCCATCATGAAGCGGCTGCGGCCGGTGTCGGGTTCCTTCTGCTCGGCCGCGCCCTTGCGGGTGAGCAACCACCGGGTGTCCTCGCTGAGGTAGCCGAAGCCGTGGCATCCGGCGGTGTGCGGGGAGAACCCGGGACCGCCCCTGGGCCCCTGCTGCGCCAGCGAGCCGCGCTTGCCGAGGGAGTCGGCCTCGTCGAAGAAGACGATCACGCCGCCGTACCGCAGCGAGAGCTTGCGGAGCTTCCTGAACAGCGACTTCACCTTCAGGATGCCGATGCCCATGAACATGTTGACGAACGCGCCGGGGTCGACGAACACGTACGGCTTGCCGGTCTCCCCGGCCACGGCCTCGGCCATCAGGGTCTTGCCGGTGCCCGGCGGGCCCCACAACAGCAGGCCGCTGGGCACGTAGCCGCCGCGCTCCTCGATCGCGTCCGGCCTCTCCAGGAAGACGATGTTCTCCTTGACCCGCTCGACGACGTGGTCCTGGCCCCAGACGTCGGTGAAGCGGGTCTTGATGTCGTCGGGGAAGTACGTCTCCACGCCGCCCCGCGACAGCAGCCAGAACAGGCCGATGAACTGGAAGGCGATGAAGAAGAACGCGAAGGCGAGCTGCGCCACGTACGGCAGCGCCTGCCAGAGCAGCGCGGGCGCCTGGAAGAGCGCGAGTGCCGGGGAGGTCTCCAGCACCTCGCCGAGAATGAGGGCGAGCACCGCGATCCAGAACACCCACTTGATGGCGCGCGCCATCCTGAAACGGTTCCAGTCGGAGAAGCGGCGATGGGTCCAGCGCTCGAAACCACCGAAAACGCCGCGCGTCCAGAACCGGTTGTATCCGGCGGAACGCTCGCTGACGAAGAAGTGGAGTTGCCGCAGGAACTCGGCCCCGAGGAGCCAGAAGATCCACGGCGCCGCGACCGCGGTGATGATCATCGCATCCTGGAACGTGATGATGCCCTCATATGAGGCCATCTCACTCCACACCAGAATGAAATAGATGATCGTAAGAATGAGCAGGAATTTAATCCGGTCCCAGAACGGCATCTTCTTACGCTTGTCGGGGTGCGGATCCGTCGGACCGGAACCGGGAGCCCGGAGTCCTTCGAAGTTGGGGGGCGGTGGAGGTGACTTCATGGACGGGCTTCTCCTCACCCGGTGAGTCGCTTGACCTTGAAGGATTGCGCGATCTTCTCGAGTTCCCCGGCGCGCTTCCGGTAACAGGCGGCCGAGCAGCGGATCAGCAGGGTGGAGATCTGCTTGCCGTCCTCGGCCAGGTAGGAGGTGAGGTCGAAGGTCTCGGTTCCGGCCCCCTGGATCGCGTAGTTGAACCGCACGTGCACCCCGCGCAGGCCGTCTCCCGGCTGGAGCACCTCGTCGGCGAGCAGCTCGAAGTCCCGCAACGGATAACCGGGGATCTCCGCGTACTCCTTGCGCACCGTCTCGGTGACGGGCAGGACGGAGTTGCGCATGGTGTTCAGGGACAGCGAGTCCTGCTCCTCGGGGAGGAGCTTGGCGATCCGGGCGAAGACGAACGGCTCGTCTCCGGTGCCGTAGCCGAGAAGGTGGTCTGGAGAGGGCTGGGCGTGGGCGTCATAGGCGGCCGACCAGATAAGTTGCCTGCGCAACCGTGCGGTGGCCGATTCGGGATCGGCCCCGATGGTCGCCTTGTCCAGCGCGGCCTGGTCGACCTTCCGCCAGGCCGCCGGAACCTTGAAGTACGTCTGCCCGTCGTCGTGGCGGACGTAGGTGAACTCGGCACGTGCGCATCCCGTGAGCCCGCCGACCATGGCGGAGACGACCGCCACAGCAACCACGGCGAACCCGGCCCTTGATCTTTTCACCAGGGCTATACCTCCGCTTTACGGGTTAACGAGGTGGTTGTGCCCGTTTTTCGAGCGACTCTCTCCTGTCCTGGCTCACCGAACTCCGAAAATCTTGACCAAATCTTTCCGGGATCTCGGCCTCACTCGTTACACAATGCCGCTGTTGGATTCCCGACATCATTGAACCTCCAACCTCCGCCCCAGAACAGAGGGCGAACGGACCCGCTCTGCCTTTTCTCCGGACCGGATGATCCCTGAACCGCACCACACGCCGAACCGTGCCGTGCCGCACCGAGAGAGGGCCGGCACCGGCGCAAGACACTCCGGCCACCCCGTGGATTCCGATCGCCCACGGGCGGGCTCCGGCCGAAGCCACGGCCGTCCCCAACGGAGGATGCGAAAGGGCTCACGGAACGCTTCCGGGTAGAGCAATGCCCCTTTTGTTGCCTTTTTACCCATATGTACCTTTAACCAGCTCTTTCGGGGTACAAAGCATATAATTCATAAAATGTGGCGTTTTATGTCCTCAGCGAGAAGGGCACAAAACGCCATAAATTCCGCCTTCCTCGGTGACGTGCCTGTGAAAACCCCTCGGGGAGTGGAGCGCACGACGAAACGGCCGACAAGGAGTGATGATCGTGAACAACGAAGTACGGATAGCCCTCGCCGTAGCCGGCGGCTACCTCCTGGGGCGACGCCAGAAGCTGCGACTGGCGATGGCGATGGCCGTCGCCGGAGCGACCGGCCGGTTGAGCGCCGGTCAGAGCGACCTTCTGCAGCAGGGGTTGAAGGTGCTCAGCTCCTCCCCCGAACTGGCCAAGATCACCGAAAGCATCCGGGGCGATCTCGTGGATGCGAGCAAGGCCGCTGCCAAGGCCGCGGTGAGCAAGCAGATCGACTCGCTGAGCGGCAGGCTCCACGACCGGGCGGAGTCCCTGCGCAACCCGCTGAAGGACCAGGGCGAAGAACCGGAAGAGGGCGAGGGCGAGGAGCCCAAGGAACACCGCGGACGCATAAAGGGCATCCTGTCCCGCAGGAAGGCCCGGCGACGGGACGAGGAGGAGGACGAGTACGAATCGGAGGCAGACGAGGAGCAGGAAGAGGAGGAAGAAGAGGAGTACGAGCCGGAGACGGACGAGGAAGAGGAGGAAGAGGAAGAAGAGGAGGAAGCCCCGCCCGTCCGCAGGCGCCCCGTCTCCTCCGAGCGCCGTAAGCCGGCGGCCAAGCCCACCCGGCAGGCGCCGCGGGACTCCGGAGACGAGGAGGAAGAGGAGCCACAGGCCAAGTCCAAGCGCCGCCCACCCTCCCGGAGTGGATCGGCCTCTTCCCGCACCAAGCCGACGCCCGCCAAGGCACGGAGGTGACCTAGATGGCTGAGACCTCGAAGAAGCGTCCCGAGAGTGAGGGCGGCAAGGAGCCAGTCACCGATCAGCTCAAACAGGAGTTCCAGAACCTCGTGTCGGCCCTCGGGGAACGGGCTTTGTCGTCGGTGAGCGGAAAGGTCGAGGGTGTGACCGGTCGGCTGACCGACTACGCCGGAGGCGGCTCGTCCGGCTTGCTCAGCGCGCTGACCGGCTCCAAAAACCCTAAAACGGCGATCGCCGGAAGCATGGTGAAGGGCCTGGGCAAGATGGCGATCGGCGGCCTGGCCAAGAAGTTCTCGGGAGGTGGAAAGGGCGGGAAGCTGCGAATGATCAACATCATCGAGACGATCGATGTCGGCGCCCCCGTACGCATCGTCTACAACCAGTGGACCCAGTTCGGCGACTTCCCGAGCTTCATGAAGAAGGTCGAGGGCGTCGACCAGAAGTCCGACGAGAAGCTCGAGTGGAAGGCGCAGATCTTCCTGTCCCACCGGACCTGGGAGTCGACGATCCTCGAACAGGTGCCAGACAAGCGGATCATCTGGCGGTCGAAGGGACAGAAGGGGCACGTCGACGGCGCCGTCACCTTCCACGAGATCACTCCCGACCTCACCCGGGTCCTGCTCGTCCTGGAGTACTACCCGCAGGGCCTCTTCGAGCGCACCGGCAACCTGTGGCGCGCCCAGGGCAGACGCGCGCGCCTCGAACTCAAGCACTTCCGGCGGCATGTCATGAGCCGGGTGCTCCTACATCCCGACGACCTGGAGGGGTGGCGCGGCGAGATCCGCGACAGCAAGGTCGTCAAGGACCAGGAGACGGCGCTCCGCGAGGAGGAGGAGGAGGAGAAGAAGAAGGAGAAGGCCGAGAAGGGCTCTGAGGAGGGTCGCGCCGAGACCGGCGAGGCAGAGGAGCCCGAGGAGCCCGAGGAAGAGGAGGAGGAAGAAGAGGAGCCCGAGGAGGAGGAGGAAGAGGAAGAGGAAGAAGAGCCCGAGGAGGAGGAAGAGGAGCCCGAGGAGGAACGCGCGGCCGAGGAGGACGAGGGAGAGGAGGAAGAAGAAGAAGAGGAAGAGCCGCCCAGGCGCCCGCAGCGTCGCAGGTCCGCCGCTTCCAAGAGCGCGGAGGAGCAGCCCAAGCGCCCCGCCCGCCGCAGGGCAGCCAGTCGTACGTGACCTGAGAGGTCTCGGGAACACCAGGGAGGAGACGCCATGACCGTCCTTCAACCTTCGGGCGCCGGTGGGAGCGGTCACGGGTCCTCGTCGGGACTGGCCGACGTCATCGACACGATCCTCGACAAGGGACTCGTGATCGACGCCTACGTCAGGGTCTCCCTGGTCGGGATCGAGCTGCTGACGATCGACGCCCGCGTCGTGGTGGCCAGCGTCGACACCTACCTGCGCTTCGCCGAGGCCGTCAACCGCCTCGACCTCTCCCAGACCGGCAACCAGAAGGGGCTGCCGGAGCTGGTGGAGAGCATGACGGAGAGCGGTAGCAAGACGAAGGTCAAGGGCGCGACGCAGGGAGTGCTGGACGCGGCAGGGGAGAAGCTCAAAGGCCTGACGGTCGGCGAGGACGAGGACGAAGGCGAGTTCGAGCAGGCCGACGAGGAGCGTGAGCCGGCGCCCCGCCGCAAACGGCGCAGGGAGGAGTGAGATGCACGGTTCCACCGAAAAGCGCGAGACGGTCCGATCAGACAGCCCTGGGACCGACACCCGCAGGACGGCCGGACGGCACGACACCGGTCGCACCGAACGGGCCGCCACGGCCCGATCCGAAGAACCCCGGCCCAAAGGACACGACGCCCCCGGGAGCGTGACCGGCACCTACGTGTACGGGATCATTCCGTCCGACGTCGAGCTGACCCCGGGTACCCGGGGCGTGGGAGATCCGCCGAACGTGGTCGAGTTGGTGCGTCACGGAGAGATCGCCGCCCTGGTGAGCGACATCTCCACCGACCGCCCCCTCGGCAGGCCGGACGACCTCACGGCCCACCAGCGACTGCTGGACACCACCGCCGCGGAGGTGCCCGTGCTCCCCCTGCGTTTCGGAGCGGTGGTGACGGACCCTCGGGCGGTCGTCGACGAACTGCTCGCCCCCCACCATGACGAGTTCCTCGCCACGCTGAACAAACTGGAAGGACGCGCGGAGTACGTCTTGAAGGGACGCTACGTCGAACGGGCCATCCTGCGGGAGGTGCTCGACGAGGATCCGGAGATCGCGCGGCTGCGTGACGCGATCCACGGACGCCCCGAGGAGGCGACGTGGGACACGAGGATACGGCTCGGAGAGTTGATCAACATGTCGATCGCGGCCAAGCGTGAGGCCGACACCAACGCGTTGGTCGAAGCCTTCGACCCGCTCTGCGTCTCCGCCCTCGTGCGCGAGCCCACTCACGAGCGGGACGCCGTCCACGTGGCCCTGCTCGCGGACACCGACCGGGGGCCGGAGATCAGGAAGGTCGTGGACGAGTTCGGGACCCGGTGGGCCGGCCGTGTCGAACTGCGCCTGCTCGGCCCGCTGGCACCGTACGACTTCGTCAGGACGTAGAGGCAGGACGTAGAGGCAGGACGTGAAGGGAGGTGATCGATCGTGGACCCACTGGGGTTCATCTTCGGCCTGCCGCTCGCGCCGCTGCGCGGGCTGGTCCGGCTCGCGGAGCTGCTTCAAGAGCAGGCCGAGCAGGAACTCCGGAGCCCCACGGCGATCAGGCGCCGCCTGGAGGAACTGGAGGAGGCCAGGGCTTCTGGCGAGATCTCCGAGGAGGAGGAAGCCGCGGAGACGGAGCGGATCCTCGGAGATCTGCTCGCCTAGCCGGTAGGACCGCATCGGTACGGAGACGACGAGGGGAATGATCCCATGCCTGTCAGGCGCGGAACCCGTGAGAAACGCTCCGCCGACGATTCCTACGAAACCGCCGGCGACGAGACCTTCGACGAAGCCCTGGACGAGGACGAGGAGCCCTATGAGGACCTCGACGAGGACGAGGACGAGGAGGAGGACGAGGAGGACGAGCCCGCGAAGAAGCCGCGACGGCGTTCCCCCGCCCTGTCCGCGGCGACCGCCGGAGCGGCCGGGTTGCGGCACATCGTCAACCTGACCTCGAAGGATGTGGAGGGGGTGACGCTGGTACGACGGACGGAGGACGGCTGGCTGGTCGAGGTCGAGACCGTCGAGAGCCGTCACATCCCCTCCTCTGGCGACATGCTGTCGCTCTACCAGATCGAGCTGGACGCCACCGGCGACCTGCTGTCGTACCGCAGGGTGAAGCGCTACAGGCGCGGCCGGGCAGACGGTGGTGAGGGGGGCTGACGTGGCCGATGTGATGCGCTCCTCCGGTGAGGCCTTCCCGCGCTCCTCGGGCGGAGGGGGGTCCTCCGCCAACCTCGCCGACATCCTGGAGCGGGTGCTCGACAGGGGCGTGGTGATCGTGGGCGACATCCGCGTGAACCTACTGGACATCGAGCTGCTCACCATCAAGCTGCGCCTGCTCATCGCCTCGGTCGACACGGCGCGGGAGCTGGGGATCGACTGGTGGGAACACGATCCGTGGCTCACCTCCCGTGACCGCGACCTGGTCGAGGAGAACCGTGTCCTCCGCGACCGGCTGTCCACCGTGGAGGGCGGCAAGGAGATGGAGGGCACCCGGCGCCGCTCCCTCGACAGAGGCTCGCCCGGTGACGCCCAGGAGCCTCGATCGGCCGGAAGGTTCAGAGAGGGGCGCGATGGCTGAGGCGGGCACGTATCTCTACGCGATCGCCCAGGATGTGGGTCACGCTCTCCCGGAGGATGTGGCGGGCGTGACCGGAGCTCCGGTGCGCGCGATCACCCACGAGGGCCTGGTCGCGTACGTGAGCCCGGTGCCCCTGGAGGAGTTCGGCGAGGAGCCGCTGCGGCGTTCCCTGGAGGACCTGGACTGGGTCGAAGGGACGGCCCGCGCTCACAATCGTGTCGTGGAGGCCGTGGCGAAGGAGGCTCCCACGGCCCCGGTCCGGCTGGTGACGGTCTACAGCAGCGAGGACCAGGTCCGTGACCTGCTCCGCTGCAGACACGATGACTTCACCGAAGTGCTTGCCCATGTCACCGGATGCAGGGAGTGGGGTGTGAAGGCGTATGCGAAGCCGAGCGAGGACGCCCCTCCCGCCGAGGAGGTCCCCGCCGAGACCAAGAGCCCGGGAACGGCGTACCTGAAGCGCCGCCAGGCGAGCCTGCGCGGCAAGGAGGACGCCTGGCGCCTGGCGGCGCGGCGTGCCGAGGACATCCACGCCACCCTGCTGTCCGTCTCGGTCGCCGGCCACCGCCATCGGCCGCAGGACCCGCGACTGTCCGGCCGCGAGGAGACGATGTTGCTCAACGGCGCCTACCTCGTCGCCGAGGACCGCCGTGAGCAGTTCGTCGCGGCCGTCGACGCGCTGCGGGACGAGGGGATCGAGATGCAGCTCACCGGCCCCTGGGCACCGTACTCCTTCACCTCGGTGGACCTCGGCCCGACCCACGCGGAGACAGCGGAGACACTCGATGACCCGTGACCACCATCCGAGAGGCGCCGAACTCGCCGCCCAGGGACGCCTCCCCCCTGAGCGCGTGGCACTCGTGGACCTGCTCGACCGGCTGCTGGCCGGCGGGGTGGTCGTGAGCGGGGACCTCGTGCTGTCCATCGCCGACATCGACCTCGTCCGCATCTCCCTGCGCGCCCTCATCACCTCCGTAAGGGCCTCAGAGCCGATCCCGTCCGCCCACCCACCCGGCGCGGTCGCACTCCCGTGGGACTCCGGCGACAAGGGGGGAGCGCTGTGAACCGCCTCCCCCGCGACCCTCGGGCGAGCGACGCGAACCGTCTCCCCGGCGACCTCCGAGGGGAGGACCTCAGCGGCACGGAGGATCCCCGTGTCACCCGGGAGCGACTCCGCCCCACCGCGAGGAGGCGGTTCAAGGTCACGCGAACCACCCCCGTGGGCACGGCCGGGAACGCGCGAGGACCGGCGCGGACCGTCCGCTGGAAGGTGAACACCGACCCCGAGGCCGTCGGACGGGACCTGTCCCGCCTCGTGCTCACCCTCGTGGAGCTGATACGGCAACTGGTGGAACGCCAGTGTGTGCGCCGGATGGAGCAGGGGGACCTCTCGGACGAGCAGGTGGAGGTGCTGGGCGTGACACTGATGCGCCTTGAGGAGGCCATGACCGAGCTGTGTGAGCGCTTCGAGCTCTCGCCGTCCGATCTCAACCTCGACCTCGGACCGCTCGGAACCCTCCTGCCCACCGATTGACACCCGCCGCGTCCGGTGGGCGCGGCTCGTACCCGTACGCCCGGGTGATCCGGGGGGCCTCGGAGAAGCCCTCGTACGTGCGGCCCCACCGGTCGTCGAGGGGTACGGAGACGCTGGGCGCGAACGCCCGGTCCTGGCCGGTGGCGCGCGTCTGCCGGGCGGTCGCCGCCCCGATGTCGCGTACGAGACACGGGTCCTGGACGGCGCCCAGCCCGATGTCGTGCGGGAAGACGGTGGTGTCGTAGACGTTGTTGTCGCCGTGGACGGCGTCGGTGCCCCAGATGACGGGGATCTTCGCGCGGGTGGCGACGGAGGCGTTCCGGCAGGCGTCGGCGAGGTCGGGCCCGGGCGCCTCCGCGACGAGGCTTTGCCGGACCGTCGGCGGTCAGGACACGGGGCCGCCGGCCGTCGCCGGCTCACCGCCGATCGGAGCCCGCGTGTGTAACGCAGGATGATCTCTGATACGAAATACATCTACATATCGGAACTTCAGGGAAAAAAGATCTTTCCCTGACGCCGGAAGCGGTGGGGTAGGCGGGGTAAGGACTCCACTGGCCGCTCCCGCCGGGGAACGACTGCCGGGGGGCTTCCACACGGAGGTATTCGATGAGACAGGTCTACGGCTGGGAACACGGCGAGAACGAGCCCGGCGACCTCTTCGGGGTGACCTTCGAGAACCTGTTCGCCGAGGTGTGGTCCCGGGAGGGGATCTCGAACCGCGACCGGCGCATGCTGCTGATCGGTCTGCTCGTCGGCCAGGGCATGAACGAGGACGTCGGCCTCCAACTGGACGCGGCGCTGCGGACCGGAGACCTCACCCCCGACGAGCTTCGCGAGATCGTCGTCTTTCTCACCCACTACGCGGGATGGCCCCGGGGCGGCAGACTCAACAGCCAGGTCGAGGAGCTGATCGCCCGCGTCATGAGGTCCTGACGCCCGCGAGATCACGGTCTTCTGAGATCACAACCTCTCGACGTTCGGCCCCCGGCAGCGGTTGCGGGTGTCGAAGACGAGGGCGCTCGCCCGCTGGACGAGCTCGTAGTCGAAGCAGTCGTGGTCGGTGAGGACCACCACCGCGTCCGCCGCCGCCAGCTCCCGCTCCGAGAACGCGACGACCTCGACGCCCTGCGGCAACAGGAAGCAGTCCACGTGCGGGTCGGCGGCCCGCACGTCCGCGCCCAGCTTGCCGAGGCCCCTGACCACGTCGATCGCCGGCGACTCACGGCAGTCTCCGGCGTTCTTCTTGTACGCGAGGCCGAGGGCGAGCACCCGGCTGCCGTTGATCGACTTGTGCGACCGGTTCAGCGCGAGACCGATCCGGTGCACGACGTGGTCCGGCATGTGGTCGTTGATGTCGTTGGCCAGCTCCACGAACCGGAAGTTGTGCCCCAGGCTGCGCTTGACCTTCCACGACAGGTATGACGGGTCGATCGGCAGGCAGTGCCCGCCGACGCCGGGTCCCGGGGTGAAGCGCAGGTAGCCGAACGGCTTGGTGGAGGCGGCGTCGATGGCCTCCCAGGCGTCGATGCCGAGCTGCTGCGCGAAGATCGACAGCTCGTTCACGAGGGCGATGTTGACGTGCCTGAAGGTGTTCTCCAGAAGCTTGCACAACTCGGCCACCCGCGGCGAGGAGACCGGAACCACCTCGTCCACTATCCGCGCGTAGAACGCCCTGACCCTCTCCAGGGACACCCCGTCGATCCCGGAGACGACCTTCGGCGTGTTCTCCAGGCGCCAGCGCGCGTTGCCCGGGTCGATCCTCTCCGGACTGTAGCCCAGATGGAAGTCTCGTGGCGCGCACAGTCCGGAGCCCTCCTCCAGCAGCGGCAGCAGATACTCCTCGGTGGTCCCCGGATAGGTGGTGGACTCCAGAACCACCGTGACGCCCGGCCGCAGCAGCGGGGCGAGCGACTCCCCCGCCGCGCCGATGTGGCGCAGGTCGGGAACGCCCTCGCGCAACGGTGTCGGCACGGTTATCACGCAGACGTCGAACCCCTCGGCTGCGGCGTAGTCGGTGCTGGCCAGGTATCGGCCGGACCGGTGAGCCAGGGACAGCGTCTCGTCACCGACGTCCTCGACGTAGGACTCGGCGGCGTTGAGGCGCTTGACCCGCCACTCGTCCAGATCGATTCCCACGACGTCGAAGCCTGCTGTGACGGCCCCCATCGCGAGTGGCAGGCCGACGTACCCCTGGCCGATCACAACCAGCTTCTCTCTCACGGCAGAACCCCTGTCGACTCGGGATGAGACACGACCTCGACTGTAGGAGTCCCGCTTCCCCGCACCACCGATCCCACCGCTGTCCGGGCGTGTCGCTTGGAGTCCAGGGCTGCTCAAGCACGGCGCACGAGACCGGATCGGCCATCGATACCAGAAACAAAACCCTGAAACGCCAAACAATCATTTCAAATATGCATTTATACCTTTTATGTTCACATCGCGGACGGTCGGCAGGCGGACCAGCGGGCCCACGGAAGAAAACCGGCCAGCCTCCACCCACACACGGACATCCATTCGATCAGGATCGGCGCCGTTTTAGCACCAAAAAGCAAGTAATATCCGGAAGTATTATTAAGTAAATTTTCCATCAGTCGAGCGTCAACATGTGCTCTTCCTGGCCGCACGTGGGCCCGGAATGCCAACGTCCACGGCAAAGTCATCGGCGTGTCACGTGACGCCTTTCAGTGACGTGATGACATCCCAATATTTTCTCTCACCATCCACCTTTATTCGCCCCTTGCGCTTAACACGACAAATCGCACAGAAGGCCGATAAAGGAATTGAATTTCATTCATGACAGATCACAGGCGACGGACCACCCCGGACGTCTGACGCATCACGAGACCAGTGAGGAGTTGTGTCGCATGTCCAAACCTGTTCGCGACGCGCTCGACCAGATGGCCGAAACGACCGTGACCATGATCGACACCAGAGGGACCCGGAGCCGGCCGCTCTTCCGGCTCCGCCGGCCCCGCCCGCGAGGTGCCGTCGGGCGTGTCCTGCTGAAGACCGCCATGGCGGCCGTCCTCACGATGGGAGCGCTCATCGGCACCCCCGGCGGCGCGAGCGCGGCCGCTCCGGTGAACATCGGCAACGCCGCGCCGTTCGGAGTGCTGGCCGGGGCCGCGGTCACCAACGTGAACCTCACGACGGTCACCGGCAACCTGGGAGTGAGCCCGGGAAGCACGGTGACCGGCTTTCCGCCCGGCACGGTCTCCGGTTCCAAGCAGATAGGGAACGCCGCCGCGGCGCAGGCCATCGCCGACGCGGTCAGCGCCTACAACGACGCCGCCGGGCGCACGCCCGACGCCACGGTGGCCGCCCAGTTGGGCGGGACGACCAAGGGGCCGGGTGTCTACAACTCCGTCAGCGGGGGGTTCTCGATCAGCGGAACCCTCACCCTCGACGCGCAGGGCGACCCGAACGCCGTCTTCATCTTCCAGGCGTCCACTCTCGACGTGGCGAACATCGGCAACATCAGCCTCCTGCGCGGAGCCCAGGCCAACAACCTCTTCTGGCAGATCAGCGGCTCTGCGACCCTGGGCACGTACTGCACCTTCCGCGGCAATCTCCTCGCGCAGAACTCGGTCACGGTCGGTAGCGGCGCCAACGTCAACGGCCGAGTCTTCGCGCTCAACAACACGGTCGCCATCCAGGGCACCAACAGCCTGCCGTACACCCGTCTCACCGTGCCGAACGATCCGCCGACCACCACCACCCTCACCTCCTCGATCAACCCCGCGTGGAGAGGGGACCCGGTCGTCCTGACCGCGACGGTGAACGCGGTCAGCGGCACCGTCGTGCCCGCCGGCGAGGTGGTCTTCAAGGACGGCTCGACGGTCCTCGGCTCGGCCTTCCAGACCAACGGCGTCCCCGCCACCATCACGGTCTCCGACCTCTCCGGGGGAAATCACCCGATCGTCGCCGTCTATCTCGGCGGTGACACCTTCGACAACGAAGCTCTGATCCACTTCGCACCGAGCACGTCACCGACCGTCAACCAGAGCATGTCCGACAGCCTGTGGAACAGTGCGGGAGTCCCCACGGTCCCCGCGCAGTCCGATCCTCGCGGGGTCGTCCTCGGCGTCAAGTTCAAGGCGGCCAAGAGCGGGACCGCGATCGGCGTCCGGTTCTACAAGGGGGCGCAGAACACCGGCACCCACGTCGGCAGCCTGTGGACGAGCGGCGGCACCCTCCTGGCCAGCGCCACCTTCACCGACGAGACCGCCAGCGGCTGGCAACAGGTCGGCTTCTCGACACCGGTGGTGCTCACTGCCGGAACCACCTACGTCGTCTCGTACTACGCTCCGGCCGGCAACTACGCGACGACCCGCCCCTACTTCACCTCTCAGTACGTCAACGGCCTGCTCACCGCCCTGGCCGACGGCGCCTCGGGCGGCAACGGCGTCTACGCCTACAGCGCGAGCAACGTCTTCCCGACGAGCTCCTACCAGGCGACGAACTACTGGGTCGACGTCGTGTTCGTCCCGACGGACAGCCTGTGGGACAGGGTGCCGGTGCCCAGCGTCCCCTCGCAGCCCGACCCGCAGGGGGTCGTCCTCGGCGTGAAGTTCCAGGCGGCGACGGACGGGCAGGTGAGCGGGATCCGGTTCTACAAGGGGGCACAGAACACCGGCACCCACACCGCCAGCCTGTGGGGGAGCGACGGCGCCCTCCTGGCCAGTGCCGTCTTCACCGGCGAGACCGCCACCGGCTGGCAGCAGGTCAACTTCTCACAACCCGTCGCCATCACCGGCGGCACCACCTACATCGCCTCCTACCACACCCCCTCCGGCAACTACTCGACGGACCGCCCGTACTTCACCTCTCAGTACGTCAACGGCGCTCTCACCGCCCTGGCCGACGGCGCCTCGGGCGGCAACGGCGTCTACACCTACAGCGCGAGCAACATCTTCCCGACGAACTCCTACCAGGCGACGAACTACTGGGTCGACCCGATCTTCCACAGCTGACGCGGGGCTCTCCTGACCGGCGCCTTCGCGGCACCGGTCAGGAGTCAGGGCGTCCGCTCCTTGAGCGGGCGCCACCACCGCGGGTTGTCCCGATACCATCGGATCACCTCGGCCAGGCCGTCGCCGAAGTCCTTGCGAGGCTCGTAGCCGATGGCCCGGATCTTCGTCCAGTCGACGGAGTAGCGGCGGTCGTGCCCGAGCCGGTCGGCCACGGGCTCGACCGCCTCCCATCCCGCGCCGAGCGCGGCCAGCAGCCGCCCGGTCAGCTCCCGGTTGGTCAGCTCGACACCGCCCCCGATGTTGTAGACCTCGCCGGGCGCCCCCTTCTCCAGCACCGTCTGGATGCCCCTGCAGTGGTCGTCGACGTGCAGCCAGTCGCGCACGTTGAGCCCGTCACCGTAGAGCGGGACCTTCTCGCCGTCGAGGAGGTTGGTGACGAAGAGCGGGATCAGCTTCTCGGGATGCTGGTAGGGGCCGTAGTTGTTGGAACAGCGGGTCACCCGGACATCGAGCCCGTGGGTGCGGTGGTAGGCGCGGCAAAGCAGGTCGCCCCCCGCTTTGGCCGCCGAGTAGGGCGAGTTCGGCAGCGGCGGTTCGCTCTCGCTCCAGGACCCCTCCTCGATCGAGCCGTACACCTCGTCGGTGGAGACCTGGAGGACCGTGCGGACTCCGCCCTCCAGCGCGGCCTGGAGAAGTCTCTGGGTCCCCAGCACGTTCGCCGTCACGAAGTCGCCCGCGCCCGCGATGGACCGGTCGACGTGGCTCTCCGCCGCGAAGTTCACGACCACGTCGTGGCCGGGGACGACGTCCGCGAGGAGCCGCGCGTCGGTGATGTCGCCCCGCACGAACGCGTAACCGGGGTGACCGTCGAGGGGGGCGAGGTTGGCGAGGTTGCCCGCGTAGGTGAGCTTGTCCAGGACGGTGACCCGCGTGTCCTCGCAGCCGGGCCAGGAGCCGAGCAGCAGGGACCTGGCGTAGTGGGACCCGATGAACCCGGCTCCGCCGGTGACGAGGACTCTCATGCGCGCACCTGGATCCTGCTGTGGTCGCCCACCATGAGCTCGTGGGTGTTGGACACGCCGGCCGCGCGGCTGACCTCGACGTTGCGCCCGATCAGGGAGTGCGCGACCCGCGAGACGCCCTGCACGGAGGAACCGTCGAGCACGATGGAGTATTCGATCTCGGCGCCGCAGACCAGGCAGCCGGAGCCGATCGAGGTGAAGGGGCCGACGTAGGAGGAGAGGATCTTGGTGTCCGCGCCGATCACGATCGGCCCGCGGAGGATCGAGTTCTCCACCACCGCGCCCGGCTCGACGACCACCCGCCCGGTGATCTCGCTCAGGTCGTCCACGGTGCCCCTGTTGGCGGGTTCGACGCGTTCGAGGACGATGCGGTTGCACTCCAGCATGTCCTGGAGGCGTCCGGTGTCCTTCCAGTAGCCGCTGACGAGGTGCGAGTGGACCCGGAAGCCGTTGGCGACAAGCCACGTGACGGCATCGGTGATCTCCAGCTCGCCGCGCGCCGACGGGGTGATCGCCCGCACCGCCCCGTGGATCGCCGGGGAGAAGATGTAGACCCCGACGATCGCGAGATCGCTGCGCGGGTGCTCCGGCTTCTCCTCCAGCCCGAGGATCTCCCCTCCCGGCCCGATCTCGGCCACTCCGTAGAACTGCGGTTCGGCGACCCTGGTGAGCAGGATCTGCGCGTCGTGGTCGGCCAGGCGGAAGGCGTCCACCAGGTCGGTGATGCCGTCCACCAGGAAGTTGTCCCCCAGATACATCACGAACGGTTCGTCGGCGAGGAACTCCCTGGCGATCAGGACGCAGTGCGCCAGCCCGAGGGGAGCCTCCTGGGGGATGTACGTGACGTCCAGCCCGAACCGTGAGCCGTCGCCCACGGCGTCCCGGATCTCGTGGCCCGTGTCGCCGATGACGATGCCCACGCTGGTGATGCCGGCCTGCCGGATCGCCTCAAGCCCGTAGTAGAGCACCGGCTTGTTGGCGACCGGGACCAGTTGTTTCGCCGAGGTATGGGTCAGCGGGCGCAGCCTCGTTCCCCTGCCGCCCGCCAGAACGAGTGCCTTCAACGCTCTCTGAGTCCTTCCGCGAAGAACACGTGACCGTACGGCCACATGCCCGCCAGATTTTACAGGGAGCCGAAATCAATGCCTCCTCACCGGCTCGCGCCTTTACTGAAGAGCGTACGTCGTGTTGCCGATTTCACACTTTTCCTCGCTCGCGGAACACCCACCTCCGGTTTATCGCATAACTCAGCGGCGGGCTCGCCACTATCACCATCCCCTGAGCCACCAGGATCGGGATCCCGGCGAGCTCCACCAGAAGCGGGACCCCGATGACGGACGCCACGAGGAAGCTCAGCCCGACCACGTAGAACCGCAGGTAGCCGACCAGCCAGGAATACCCGGAGTCACGGAAGACCACCAGCCTGTACCAGGGGTAGACGATCACCACGGTCATCAAGTGACCGACCACGACCAGGAAAAGATAAGGAACGCCATCTTCAACGACCAGCAATCCTAGGCCAAGAAGAGCGTAATAGACCATAGCCGTCATGGCGCCGGCGATCAGATATGTGATGCGGTGGCCACCAAAGGCCGAGATCGCAGCCGGCCGCCCGAAATGCGAGTTATTGTCATGAGCGGTTCCACTTTCGACTTCAACCATACGACAGCCGCTCCGGATCATGATCTGACATTGCGATGAAACAGGATTGTAGTAGGCGACGAGAAATAATCAGGGGATTAATGTCGGTGTCGGTGGTTATTCCGTGTTACCGCTCAGCGCGAACCCTTCCGGCGCTGGTGGACAGGCTCGTGCCCGTCCTTCGGGGCCTGTCCGTCCAGTACGAGGTGATCCTCGTCGTCGACGGAAGCCCGGACGACACCTGGGAGACCGCCGTCGAGCTGACCCACCGGTTCGACGCCGTCCGGGCGCTTCGGCTGTCCAGAAACTACGGGCAGCACAACGCGCTGGTCGCCGGCATCAGGGAGGCGGTCTTCGAGGTCATCGTCACCATGGACGACGACCTGCAGCATCCGCCCGAGCAGATCCCCCTCCTGCTCGCCGCCCTCGAAGGCGACCGCCTCGACCTCGTGTACGGCGTCCCGCACCGCGAGGAGCACGGGTTCCTGCGGAGTCTCGCGTCCCGGTCCGTCAAGGCCGCCATGGCCGGCGCACTGGGCGTCCGCACCGCGCGTACGATCAGCGCCTTTCGTGCCCTGCGCACGCATACCCGCGACGGTTTCACCGACCTGTCCGGGCCGCACGCGTCGATCGACGTGGCCCTGTCGTGGGCCACCACACGGGTGGGCTCCGTCGGCGTGCACATGAACGAGCGCGACCACGGGCGATCGAACTACACGCCGCGCCTGCTGATCGGGCATGCGATGAACATGCTCCTCGGCTACAGCACGGCTCCGCTCCGCGCGGCGAGCTATCTCGGCTTCCTGATCGGCATGATCGGCCTGCTGCTGGGGGGCGCGGTCCTGTGGCGTTTCGCCGCGGGCGACACCACGGTGGCCGGATTCACCACCGTCGCCTCGATGGTCGCGCTCTTCTCGTCCGCCCAGTTGGTGTCCATCGGACTCCTCGGCGAGTACATCGGCCGCATTCACGGAAACGGCATGGGCCGCCCGACGTACGTGGTGCGCGAGCGCGCCGGATCGCCCGCCGCCGGCCTTCCCCGGCGGCCCGGCGGCCCTGGCGTTCCCGCACACGCAGGAGCCGGCTCCGGACCAGATGAACGGTGAGGAAGGTCTGGACAGGCTCGAATCCGTACCTCGCCCATGCCCGCTGCACCCGCGTGTTGTGTCCTTGGGTGGAGATGACGACCTCTGTCGCGCCACGCGCCAGCGCGCGGTCCTCGACGGCCCTGAGCAGATGGGCGTAGAGACCACGCCCCTGTGATCCGGAGATCACCCCGGCCAGGAGGATCTCCGTCCGGGAACCGTCCTCCTCCAACGTGGCCAGCCCGAGCAGGCGGGGCCCCTCCGCTTTCGCGCCTCGATCCTCCAGTACCAGGCACTCCCCCTCCGTCGACGACCTCAGTGCCCATTCCTGGTAGCCCGCCAGGGCCTCGGCGGCGTCGAACAGCGGATTGGCCAGATAGTGGTTCCCGTAGGCGCCGAAGATGTCGGAGACCAGTGCCTTCACCGCGGCGGGACCGACCGGCTCCGCCGTCCGCAGCTCTGGCGACGGAGCAGGCCCGCGTCCCTCTCCCGCGCGCAGGCGCCAGTACGCGAGGGAGTCCGCGAACACGGCGGTTCGGCCGAGCGTGGTCAGCTTCGCGAACCAGCCGACGTGTTCAGCCGGATACCGGAGCACGACGACGTCCGCGACCGACCCCAGGATCGCCTCGCGGACTACGGAGAACGGCGCCTCGGACTCGACGGGGACGGTGAGGCGCTCCACCGAACATCCGAACCGGGCCGATTCCAGCGGCGACTCCACGGCCCCCACGGCCCGGGCCTCGATCACGTCGCGCCAGGCCATCAACTCACCTCGTAGGACTGGACGGCGTCGATGACCCGCGCCACGCCGGTCTCGTCCAGGTCGGCGAAGAGCGGCAGCCGTACGAGGCGGTCGGCGACCCTCTCGGCGACCGGGCAACCCCCCGGGGCCACGCGGCCGAACCTCGCCCCCGCGGGCGCGGTGTGCAGGGGCTGGTAGTGGAACGTCGCCTGCACGCCTTCCCTCCGGAGATGGCCGATGAAGGCCTGGCGGTTCTCCAGATCCGGGAGGAGCAGGTAGTACAGGTGCGCCGGATGCGCGCAGCCGTCCGGGATCGCCGGCCGGGAGACCCCGTTTTCGATCGCCCAGTCCGCCAGGCCCTCGTGGTACCGGTACCAGACGGCGTGGCGCCGGGACTGGATGTCGTGGAACGACTCCAGCTGCGAGGTCAGCTGTGAGGCCAGGACGTCGGACAGCAGGTAGCTGGAGCCGATGTCGACCCATCGGTACTTGTCGACCTGGCCGCGGAAGAACCGGCTGCGGTCGCTGCCCTTCTCCCGGATGACCTCGGCACGCGCGACGAGGCCCGCATCGTTCAGTAGCAGCGCGCCGCCCTCCCCGCACTGCACGTTCTTCGTCTCGTGGAAGCTCTGCGCGGCCATGCTGCCGAACGATCCGAGTGGCCGGCCCCGGTAGGACCCGCCCAGGCCGTGGGCGTTGTCCTCGATGAGGGTGAGGCCGTGCCGGTCACAGAGTTCGGCGATCTCCTCCATCGCGCACGCGATGCCCGCGTAGTGGACGACCACGACGGCCCGCGTGCGATCGGTGATCGCCGCTTCGATCAGCCGCTCGTCCAGGTTGAGGGTGTCGGGCCTGCAGTCGACGAAGACCGGGACGGCCCCGCGCAGCGCGTAGGCGTTGGCCGTCGACATGAAGGTGAACGACGGCATGATCACCTCATCGTCGGCCTGGAGATCCAGGAGGATCGCCGACATCTCCAGCGCGTGCGTGCAGGAGGTGGTCAGCAGCGCCTGGCCCGCCCCGGTGATCTTTTCGAGGATCTCGGCGGCCCGCCGGGTGAACGGCCCGTCTCCGCAGGTGGATCGTCGGCGCACGGCCTCCCCCAGGTAATCCAGCTCGTTCACCGAGATGTGCGTCCGGTTGAAGGGGATCGTCTTCAGATCGGTTGCGTTCACGGCCGAAGTGAACAACGAAAGGACCGTCAGACACGCGTCGCGCCGTCGTTACTTGGCGATCCATTACGCAAGCCTTAGGTCACACCGGTCCGTCCGGGATTCGGTAGACGGCGCAGTCGCCGGAGCGGAACCGGAGCTCGGCGAAGTCCCCGATCCTGGAGGTCCGGCCGGTGCGGCGCTCGTCGACGAAGAGCCAGCGCACCCCGTAGCGTTCGCGCAGTCGTCCGATCGTGG